>NZ_JBFWVQ010000107.1:0-19709 GCF_050246655.1 Pseudonocardia sp. | reverse complement strand
CCGTTCACGTCGCGGGCAACGTTCACCGGTGCGCTCAATGCGGGTAACAGAGCGACACGATTGCGGGGCGTACAAGGGAGGCATGACCGTCTCCGGCATGCCGCGTCCCACCCGCGCCGACGCGATCGTCGATCTCCTGCACGGCCTGGAGCGGCTCGTCGCGCAGTACGCGGCGCTCCCCGACGACGAGCGTGCCGACAGCCTCGCCCGCAACGCGGACCGGATCACCGGCGAGATCGGCAGGCGGCTGCACGTCGCGCGCGTGCGGCTCGGGACGGCCCGCCCGCCGGAGGGCTGAGGGCGGACACCTCACGCCGCCGGGTGGAGGGCCACGCCGGGGGCGGGCTGTCCGGATCTAGGCTCGCCGGATGACGATCGCGCGTTCCGTCGTGCTGTTCCTGCTGGCGGCGCTCGCGGAGATCGGCGGCGCGTGGCTCGTGTGGCAGGGCGTGCGCGAGGAGCGCGGCTGGGCCTGGGTCGGCGCTGGCGTGATCGCGCTCGGCCTCTACGGCTTCGTGGCGACGCTGCAACCGGACGCGCACTTCGGGCGCATCCTCGCCGCCTACGGCGGGGTGTTCGTCGCCGGATCGCTGCTGTGGGGCGTGCTGATGGACGGCTTCCGCCCGGACCGCTGGGACGTCACCGGCGCGCTGATCTGCCTGGTCGGCGTCGCGGTCATCATGTACGCGCCGCGCCCCGCCTGACCGTCACGCGGGCGGGACGACCAGGACCGGCCGGTGCTGGCGGCGGATCAGCCCGTGGGACACCGACGGGTCCACCAGCCGCGACAGGGCCGCGCCGACGCCTTCGCCCCGGCTGCCCACGACGATCATGAAAGCGCCCTGCTCGCCTGCGACGGCGGCGATCTCCGCCACGGGGTCGCCCCGGCGCACCTCCTGCGCCCGGCTCGGCGGCGGCTCACGGGCGTCGAGCAGGGCGTCGACGCGGCGCCGGTGCTCGGCGACCTGCCCGCCTGCCCGCTCCTCCCAGTCCGACGCGTCGGGGTCGGCGGGGTAGTCCCGCAGGTCCACGACGTGCACGACGTGCAGCCGGGCACCGATCATGGCGGCCAGGTCCGCGGCCACGAGCAGCACCCGCTCGCCGTCCGGCTCGTGGCCGTACGCGACGACCAGGCAGGGTTCCCGTTCGCTCATCGTCTCCTCCTCCGGTCCCTTCCGCTCAGAGCGCCAGTGCCGCGAGCGTCCAGCCCACCGCGGCGGCGCCGATACCGATGACGAGGCTGGCCACGAGGTAGGCGGCGGCGGTCAGCCTGGCCCGGCCCTCCGCGAGGGCGACGATCTCGTAGCCGAAGGTGCTGTACGTGGTCAACGCGCCGCAGAATCCCGTCCCGACCGCGGCCGCCACGGCCGCCGGCAGTACCGCGGCGGCCCCGGCGAGCGCGCCGAGCACGAACGAGCCCACGACGTTGACCGTGAAGGTCCCCCACGGGAAGCGCCGGTCGTGCCGGGCCTGGACGAGCCGGTCGATCACGTAGCGCATCGGCGCCCCGATCGCCGCACCCGCGCCGACCAGGGCGACCGTCGCCGCGCTCACCGCCCCACCTCGCCGGCCCGCCTGCGGCCGCACAGCCAGCGCGTGACGGCCATCCCGAGCGCGCAGGCGAGCACCGCCGCGACCGGCGTCGCGACCAGGTAGCCCGCTGCGGCCCCCGCCCGGCCCGCGTCGAGCAGCTGGAGCACCTCGACGCTGTAGGTGGAGAACGTCGTGTAGCCGCCCAGCACGCCGACCCCCAACAGCGGGCGCACCAGCCGGTGTGGCGTGACCACCACCTCCAGCAGCACCACCATCAGGGCGCCGATCAGCACGCACCCGGTCGTGTTGATCACCAGTGTCGCCCACGGCCACCCGCCCGTCTCGTGCGGCCACCACAGGCCTAGCCCGAAACGGGCCTCCGCGCCGATCACCCCGCCCACGGCGATCGCCACCAGCACGTCCACGGGAAACGCCACCCGCGGGCGCGGCGCCGGCTGTACCGCCGGGCCCGGTTCGTCACCTGCCGCGCTCATCCGCGCGACACCGCGACCACGACCGGGAACGCGGCCAGCATCAGGATCCCGAGCAGCACCCACAGCGGCGCGGCGCACAGGATCCCGAGCACGACCAGGCCGATCCCCGACCAGACCATCCACGCCGCCCGGACCTCCGGCCGGACGGGGAGTGCCGGCAGCGAGCGCAGCGTCCTCGCCAGGTCGGGCTCGTCGGCGTCCAGCTGCCGTTCCATCCGCCGCAGCACCCGTCGTTCGCGACGGCTCAACACGGCCGGTCACCGCCCCGGCTCAGGGGCGCACACCACTGCGCACACCACTGCGCACACCACGGCCACCGCGGCGGAACTGAGGGGAAGAATTGGGCTGACATCGCCACCTCCTACCCACAGATCAGCCCTGTCGGTAGGAGCTATCAGCCCGCAAAACGGGCGGTTGAAGGCGAGCCCCATCGCCTGGGTCGGATACTAGACCTCCGCCAGGCCGTCCGCGACCCCTGGCGGCCTGCGCACCCGCTAGAGGCGCACCGGCAGCCGGCTCAGCCCGTGGATCAGCATGCTGGCCCGCCACGGCCCCGGCTCGCCGTCGAGCGTCATGTCCGGGAACCGGGCCAGCAGTGCGCGGAAGGCGATCTCGCCCTCCAGCCGCGCCAGCGGTGCACCCAGGCAGTGGTGGATGCCGTGGCCGAAGGCGAGGTGACCGGAGGCGTCCCGCTCGACGTCGAGCCGCTCGGCGCCGGGGAAGCGCTCGGGGTCGCGGTTGGCCCCGATCAGCGACACCAGCACGAACTGACCCTCGGGGATCGTCGTGCCGGCGATCGTGACCGGCTCCGTGGTGAACCGGAAGGTCGCGAGGTTCACCGGGCCGTCGTAGCGCAGGAACTCCTCGACGGCGTTGCGGACCAGTTCCGGGTCCTCGCGGAGCCGGGCGAGCTGGTCCGGGTGGCGCAGGAGCGCGAGCATGCCGTTGCCGATCAGGTTGACCGTCGTCTCGTGCCCGGCCACGAGCAGCAGGAACGCCATCGCCGTGGTCTCGCCGGGGCTGAGCGAGTCGCCGTCCTCGGACGCCCGGACGATGTCGGAGAGGATGTCCTCGCCCGGATGCGCCGCCTTGTCGGCCACCAGCTCGGCGAGGAAACCCGCCATGGCCAGCGCGGCGGCCCCCCGCTCCTCGTCGGCGGCCCCGGAGAGCAGCGTGTTCGACCACTCCCGGAACTCGTCGCGACGGTCCCGGGGGACGCCGAGGATCTCGCAGATCACCGTCATCGGCAGCGGGAAGGCGAACGCGTCCAGCAGGTCGACGGTGGGCCCGGCCGCCTCCATCGCATCGGCCAGCTCGCCGGCGAGCTCCTCGATCCTCGGACGCAACCGCGCGATCGCGCGCATGGTGAACGCCTTCCCGACGAGCTTGCGCAGCCGGGTGTGGTCGGGCGGATCGGCGTTGAGCATGTGCTGCACGAGCGACTCGGCGAAGGCCCGGGCGGGCGGCGCCGACTCGGTGCGGGCCATCAGCTCCGGGATCCTGCGGGCGTCCTTGGCCAGGCGGGGGTCGTTCAGCGCCTGCCGGACGTCGGCGTACCGGGTGACCAGCCAGACCGTCGGCCCGTTCGGCAGGACCGCTCGGGCGACGGGGCGCTCGGCCCGCAGCTCGCGGTAGAGCGCGTCCGGGTCGGCGAGGAACGCCTCGCCGAGCCGAACCGGCGTGTCCAGGTCGATCGTCATCGGTCCCTCCGTCTCGGTGGCTCCCCATCGAGAGTGGCACAGGGCGGGCGGGAATTCACGGAGCGATGAAAACAGCGGCTCAGCCGCTCAGCGCGGAGACGACCGTCGCCACGGTCACGGTGTTGAAGACGAACGCGATCACCGCGTTGGCCGTCACCGTCCGCCGCATCTCCCGCGAGATCACGGTGACGTCCGTCGTGCCGAACGTCGCCATCACCGCGACGGCGAAGTACACGTAGTCGGCCCACTGCGGCGGGCCGTCGCCGGGGAAGTCCAGCGCCTGCCCGGCCTCGACGAGGTCGTCCGCGTGGTAGGCGACCGCGAACGACACCACGACGCACACCCACCCCACGACGACCAGCGCCACGGCCACCGTCACCCGCGCGACGTCGGACAGGCTCGTCCCGCCGTACCCGGGGAGCCAGAGCATCGCGACGGCCAGGGCGGCCACGGCGATGAAGATCGACACTCCGGGTCCGGGCGCGGACCCGAGGACGTAGCGCTGCAGCACCGTGCCGCGGCTCTCGCGGCGGGCCCAGTCGTGGATCTGCCCCGGCAGCGCCGCCACGAACGCCGCCGTGGTGACGGCGAGGTACCCGACGAGGTAGGCCAGCAGGACCAGCACGGCGGCGTCCGCCACGGAGATCGCGAGCGCGTCGGCCCCGAACACGACGACGAGGACGCCCGCCACGAGCAGCGCGAACGCGACGCTGACGCCGGCGCGCCGACGCTCGGACAGCCAGGGGCGGACGGGCATCGGACGGCTCCTCTCCCGCACGACGACCCGCACGACGAGGGCATCGTGGCACACTTCCGGTCGACCGACCGAATCAGGAGTGTGCACATGGCGCGCATCGACGCCACGACCAGGAGCAGGCAGCTCGTCGCGGCCGCGCGCAGCGTGATGGCCCGGGAGGGCGTGGCCCGCACGTCGCTGCGCACCGTCGCCGCGGAGGGCGGGGTCCCGCTCGGGACGCTGCAGTACGTCTTCCCCTCGAAGGAGTTGCTGCTGCGGGCGGTGATCGAGGACGTCACCGAGGAGATCGCGGACGTGTTCCGGGCGGCCGTCCGGCCCGACGGGGGCCTCGAGCACGCGATCCGCGCCGGCGTCACCGGCTTCTGGTCGCAGCTGGTAGCGGGGCGCGCGGACCTGCAGGTCATGCAGTACGAACTCACCACCTACGCGCTGCGCACCCCCGGCCAGGAGAACCTCGCGCGCTGGCAGTACGCGCGCTACGTCGACATCGTCGCCGGGCTGTGCCAGGAGGCCGCCGCCCGGGCGGGCGAGACGTGCGCGATCCCGTTCGCCCAGCTCGGCAGGCTGCTGGTGGCCGGGGTGGACGGGCTGATCCTCCAGCACGTGTGCGGCCCGGATCCGGCCCGGTCGCGGGCGGACCTGGACGCCGTCGTCGCGATGCTCGTCGCACTGGCCGGGGTGCGGCGGGCCGACGACACCTGACGGACCGACCCTTGCGATCTCGGCGGGCGCGACGCTACCGTCTCGTCAGTCATACGACTGACTGAAAAGGAGGCGTCATGGATACCGTGGACATCGTCGTCGTCGGGGCCGGGCTCGCCGGCCTGAGCGCCGCCCGCACCCTGCGCAACGCGGGCCGCAGCGTCGTCGTCCTGGAGGCCCGCAACCGCGTGGCCGGCCGCACGTTCGGCGGGTTCCTCCGCAACGGCGTCCCGGTCGAGCTGGGCGGCCAGTGGGTCGGCCCCACCCAGGACGCCGTGCTCGCGCTCGTCGACGAGCTCGGGCTGGAGACCTTCCGCACCCACGACGAGGGGGACGGGCTCACCGCGTACGACGGCACCGTCACCCGCTACGCCGACGAGACGTTCGGCCTGCCGGAGGCGTCCGCCGCGGAGGTCGGAAAGCTCCTGGCGGAGATCGAGGAGCTGGCGTCGACGGTGGACACGCACGCGCCCTGGGAGACCGACGGCGCCGAGGACCTGGACCGCCAGACCCTGGACCAGTGGCTCACGGCCCGCACCGACGACACGCTCGCGCTGGGCTTCCTTCGCCTGCTCGTGCCCGCCCTGTTCTCGGCCGAGTCCCCGGAACTCTCCCTGCTGCACTTCCTCTTCTACGCGAAGTCCGGCAACGGCCTGGACACCCTCGTCGCCACCACCGGCGGCGCCCAGGAATCCCGGGTGGTGGGCGGCACGCACCGGATCTCCGAGCGGATGGCCGAGGAGCTCGGCGACGCCGTGCGGCTCGGGGCCGTCGTGCACACGATCGTGCAGGACGGCGACGGCGTGGTCGTGCGCTACGAGAACGCAGCCGGCGGGGGCGGCGGTGCGGTCGCCGCGCGGCACGTCGTCGTCGCGATCCCGCCGATGCTGGCCGGCCGCATCCGCTACAGCCCGCCGCTGCCCGCCCTGCGCGACGCCCTCACCCAGCAGATCCCGGCCGGATCCGTGATCAAGTTCCAGGTCGGCTACCCCACCGCGTTCTGGCGCGACACCGGCCTCAGCGGCTTCGTCCTGAGCCTCGACGGCGAGGTCGGCGTCGTGCTGGACAACTCCCCCGAGGACGGGTCGTGCGGGGTGCTCGTCGCGTTCGTCGAGGGCGCCCACGCCCGCCGTGCGGCCGAGCTCGGACCCGATGGGCGCCGCAAGCTGGTCGTGGACCGGCTGGTGGCCTACTTCGGCCCCGCCGCAGCCGACCCGTTCGACCTCGTCGAGCAGGACTGGACCGCCGAGGAGTTCACGCGGGGCTGCTACGGCGGGCGGCTCGGCGCGGGTGTGTGGACCCAGTTCGGCCGCGCGCTCGCCGCGCCGGTGGGGCGCATCCACTGGGCCGGCGCCGAGACCGCAGAGACCTGGAACGGCTACATGGACGGGGCCGTCCGTTCCGGGTACCGGGCAGCGGCGGAAATCCTGGAGATCCTCGCCGCGGAGCAGGGATGACCCCCGCCGGGGCGCCGGTGGTGGTGATCGGCGCGGGCCTCGCGGGGCTCACCGCGGCGCGCGAGCTGCACCGCAGGGGGATCGACGTGACCGTGCTCGAATCCGCGGACCGCGTGGGTGGCCGGGTCCTGACCGAGACGTCGGCGCTGGGGTCGCGGCTCGACGTCGGCGGCCAGTGGATCGGCCACGACCACCACCTCGCCGCGGCGCTGGCGGCCGAGCTGGGCGCGACGCGGTTCCCGATGCACACCCCGGTGGTGCCCGGCCTGCTCGACGGTCCCCGCCGGCTGTCCCCGGCGTCGCCACCGGTGCTGGCCGCCGGGGCCGTCCTCGCCGTCCTGGAGGTGGCGTCGCGGGTCGGGACGCCCGAGCGGTGGAACACGCTGACGGTCGCGTCCTGCCTGCGGCGGCTCCCGTGGCGCACCGCGCGACGGCTGCTGGAGGTCGTGGCGACGACGGCGACGACGGCCGACCCCGAGCGGCTCTCGGTCCACGCGCTGGCGCGGACCGTCCGCCACCAGGGCGGGCTGCGCGGGATGCTCTCGACCCGCGGCGGGGCACAGGAGTCGTTGCTCGTCGAGGGGATGGGGGCGCTGGCCGACGGTCTGGCCGCCGAGCTCGGCCCGCGCGTGCGGACCGGGCAACGCGTCACCTCGATGGTCCGCGACGGCCGCGGGGTCACCGTCGGGACGACCTCGGGCGCGGTCCGGGCGGCCAAGGTCGTCGTCGCCGTCCCGCCGCCGGTGGCCGCGCGGATCGTCCACGTGCCCCCGCTCCCGCCGGGCCGGGTCGCGCTCCAGCAGAACACCGCCATGGGCTCGGTGTACAAGGCGATCGCGGTGTACGAGCGGCCCTTCTGGCGGGAGCGCGGCGCCGGCGAGTTCCTGACGCTGCGCCGTCCCGGCACCGGTGTCTTCGACACCACCCCGCCGGGCGGCCCCGGGCATCTCTGCCTGCTCGTCGGCGGCCCGGAGGCACACGACCTCGACGACCTCGACGTCGACGCGCGCCGAGACGCCCTCCTGGGCCCGCTGCGCCACCACCTCGGCCCCGGGATCGCCTCGCCGGCGGGCTGGCACGAGAAGTCCTGGCACCGCGACGAGCACGTCGGCGGCGGCTACCTCGCCCTCCCCCTCCCGGGCACCACCGACGGGATCCCGCCGGTGCCGTCCGAGCCGGTGGGCGACATCCACTGGGCGGGCACCGAGACCGCGACCGCGCACGCGGGGTACGTCGAGGGAGCGATCTCGTCGGGCCACCGGGCGGCCCGGGAGATCGTCGAGGCCGGGTGAGCGGCGTGCGTTCCTGGTAGCCGCACGTCAGCGGCCGAGTGCGTAGAACGCCATCACCGGACTGCGGATGTCGAGGCGGTCACATCGCCCGAAGCCCGCCTCGGCGGCCAGCTCGCGTGCCCGGGACTCGCCCCAGCACGCGCCGAGGCCGGGTCCGCCCTGAGCGAGCGACTGCGGAACGCAGTGCAGCGTGCTGATCCCGTAGAGCATCCGGGCGAACGGGTTGTCGACGTCGTCCTCGAGCGTTCCGGCCACCCGCGGCTCCACCATCAGGTAGGTGCCGCCGTGGGCGAGCGCCGCCCGGATGCGGCGCAGCGCGCCCACCGGGTCCGGCAGGTCGTGCACGACGTCGAAGCTGGTGACGAGGTCCCACGGCGGGTCGAGCGCCAGCTCTGCCACCGACGACCGGACGAACTCGATGTCGACGCCTGCGGCCGCGGCGTTCTCCGCCGCCGTCGCGACCGAACGCTCGTCGAGGTCGAGGCCCACCACGTGTGCCGCCGGGAACGCCGCGGCGAGGGTGATCGGCACGACGCCGGTGCCACATCCCACGTCGACCGCGCGCCCACCCTCGCGCAGCCGCGCCACCACGTCCGGCAGCTCCGGCAGCCAGGTGCGCACCAGCCTGCGCTCGTACACGGAGCGGTTCATCCGTTCCAGGACGCCCGGGAAGCCCGGGCCGAACTCGGTGAACGGCACGCCCTCGCCCCGGCTGAACGCCTCCGCGACCCGCGGCGCCATCGCCGTCATGCCGATCTGGCCCTCGACGAGCCCACCGAGGTAGTACTCGGAGGTCGGGTCGACCAGGAACATCGCGTGCTCGTCGGGCAGGGTGAACCGGCCCGCCGCCGGGTCGTGCTCGACGTAGCCGGTGCTCGCGAGTGCGGCCAGCCACTCCTCGACGTAGCGCACCGGGACGCCGCTGCGCTCCGCGAGCTCGCCAGCAGACAGCCACCCCGCACCGGCCATCGCGCCGAGCAGGCCGCTGCGCTCGCCGACCAGCAGCAGTGCGACCGCGAGCGACGTCGCGACGTCGCCGACCAGCTTCTGCATGAACTGCTGGGACCGCTTCCTGTCCACAGGCGTCCTCTCAACCGCCGCACTGTTCCACCGACACGATACGGCGGACCGGGCCGGTTGATCGCCGATCAGCAGGCGCCGGGTGAGCGGCGGCGGGAACCCACCGGCGTGGCCTGGGCGGATCACAGCCGGTCCGCCAACCTCCGCCCCGCGAGCTGGACGGCCTCCCAGACGGTCGCGAACGGCGGCGCGTAGGCGAGGTCCATGCCGGCCAGGTCGTCCACGGAGCAGCCGGCCCAGATCGCCGCTGCCGCGGTGTCGATCCGCTTGCCCGCCCCGGGCCCACCGACGATCTGCATGCCGACCAGGCGGCGGGAACCGCGGTCGGCGAGGACCTTCGTCGCCATCGGCGCGGCTCCGGGCATGTAGCCGCTGGCCGTGCGCCCGTCGGTGACCATCGCGCGCACCGCGATCCCGGCGGCCCGCGCCTCGGGCGTGGACAGGCCCGTCCGCGAGATCTCGACGTGGACGTCGCCCGCCACGAAGCGGGTGACGGCGGTGCCGATCGCGCCGTCGAAGCGGGCCGAACCCCCGGCGATCTCGGTGCCGGCCACCCGACCCTGCTTGTTGGCGTGCGTCCCCATCGGCAGGTAGGTCGGCAGGCCGGTGACCCGGTGGACGATCTCGCAGCAGTCCCCCGCCGCCCAGACCCCGTCGGCGACGCGCTGGTGCCCGTCAGGGAGGTAGCCGCCGCTCGCGCCCACCGGGAGGCCGCCGGACACGCCCACCGACGTGGCCGGGACGACCCCCATGCCGAGGACGACGGCGTCGGCCTCCCACTCCTGGTCGGCCGCCGCGACCGCCCGCACCGCTCCGCCCGGGCCGGTGACCAGGCCCGACACGGCGGCGTCGGGGAAGACCTCCACCCCGGCCGCCGTCAGCCGGTCGCGCACCCGGGCGCCCATGTCCCGGTCCAGGCCCGACATCACCTCACCCCGGGTGACCAGGGTGACCTCGAGCCCGCGGCGCAGCATCGCCTCCGCCATCTCGACGCCGATGTACCCGCCACCGACCACCACCGCGCGCCGCGGCGCCCGCTCGGCCCTCAGGACGTCGACCCACGCCGCCCCGTCCGCCAGGGTCTTGATCGGCAGGACGCCCGGCACGAGCCCGCCGGCACCGTCGCGGGCCCAGCCGGGGACGATCGGCTCGGACTCCGTCGCCAGCACGAGCCGGTCGAACCCGAGCTCCATCTCGGCGGACGAGCCCTCGACCGTGGCCGTGACGACGCCGCGTTCCAGGTCCAGCGACCGTGCGGTGGTGGCGGTGTGCACCTCGAACCCGGACGCGCGCAGCCGCCCGGGGTCGCGCGCGACGAGGTCGTCGGGGTCGCCGACGTCGCCCGCCACCCAGTACGGCAGCCCGCACGCCGAGTACGACGTGTGCCGCGAGCGTTCCAGCAGGACGATCTCCAGCGGCCGGCCCGCCCGCTGCGCGGTGCGCTGCGCCTGGTAGGCCGCGCTCGCCCCGGCCGCGTCCGCCCCGACGACGAGCAGCCTCACGAGGCGCTTCCCGCGATCCGGGCGAACCGTTCCATGACCGTCACCGGCAGCCTGCTGCCGGTGAGCGCGTCGATCTCCCGCAGGCCGGTCGGGCTGGTGACGTTGACCTCCGTGAGCCGCGTGCCGATCACATCGATACCGGCCAGCCGGATCCCGAGGCGCTGCAGCTCCGGGGCGAGGACGTGGCACATCTCCTTGTCCTGCGCGGTGACCGTGTCCGCGACGACCGCGGCACCCGCAGCCATGTTGCAGCGGAACTCCCCCGGCGACGCCACCCGGCGCACCGCGCCCACCGGCTCGCCGTCCACGACGACGACCCGTCGGTCGCCCAGGGCGGCCTCGGCGACGTAGGCCTGCACGATCACCTGGACGTGGCCCCGCCGCGTGCCGCTCTCCACGATCGAGACCAGGTTGGGGTCGTCCGGGCGCAGCATCATGATCCCGCGCCCTGCCATCGCGTCGGTCGGCTTGAGCACCGCCCGGCCCCAGCTCCGCACGGTCGCCACGATCTCCGCCACGTCGGCCGACACGAGCGTGTCCGGCACCAGCTCCGGGAAGCGCAGGGTGAACAGCTTCTCGTTCGCCTCGCGCAGCCCCGTCGGGTCGTTGACCATGAGCACCCGCCCGGGGTCGACCTGGTCGAGCAGGTACGTGGCGCGCAGGTAGGCGTCGTCGACGGGCGGGTCGGTCCGCATCATGACGACGTCGGCCTCGTCGAGGAGCACGTCGAGGTCGGGACCCGCCTCGAACCACGGCGACGGCGCGCGCCACCGGCCGTCCTCGAGCGTGGCGGGCCGGAGCCGGACGGGCCGGCACCGCGCCCAGCAGCGGTGCCCGCGCAGGCGCAGCTCCGCCGCCGTGGTCGTGAGGATCCGGTCGCCGCGCTCCTGCGCGGCCTCCATCAACGCCACGGTCGAGTCGTGGGCGGCGTCGAGGGTGTGCAGCGGATCCGCGACGACGACGATCGTGAGGCTCACCGCGGCCGGCCGGCCGTCGTCCAGGCCGCCTGCAGCCGTCCGCCGCCGAGCACCTCGGCCGGGCCGCACTCGTGCACGACCAGCGAGTGCGGCAGCGCCGCATCGACCTCCTCGGTTCCCCACAGCGTCGCGATGCCGTCGCGGTGGTTCGCCTCCGGGAAGAGCGCCGCGATGTCCCCCGGCCGCGACCAGGTGCGGATCGTGACCACCGGCCCGGCGGGCTCGCCGGCCGTGACACCCCGGAAGACCGCCGCCGGCATGAACCAGCCCATGCGGTGGTGCACGTCGTCGGGCAGCGGATCGGACAGCACCGGATCGAGCCCCTCGGCGCGCAGCAGGGTGAGCCGGTCGAGCGCGCGGCGGCGCAGCGTCTCGGTCGGCAACGGCGCCGGGCGCACCTCGCGCAGTCCCGCGACCACGGCACCGGTGACGTCATCCGCGACCGTCGCGTGCACCGCCAGGGTCGGCAGGCCCAGCGGGCCTCCGGTGGCGTGCACGCGGGTGGCGTCGGCGACGGCCGCGGCGAGCGCCGCCACGTCCGCGTCCGGCCCGGCCACGGCGACGTTGCCGCCGCCGCGCAGGACCCGCAGCGGCACCCCGGTGGTCGACGTCGCACGGCCGGCCTGGGCGATCGTCCGCGCCCCGCCCCGCACGTGCAGCAACGCGAGCCCGCGGGTGCCACACAGGGCTGCGCCGACGTCCTCGCCGGTGCCCTGCACGACGTTGAGCACGCCGGGCGGGAAGCCCAGCTCGGTGGCCAGGTGCCCGACGGCCACCGCCGACAGCGGGGCCCGCAGCGACGGCGCGACGACCGCGGTGCGGCCCGCGGCCAGCTGCGGGAGCACCGCCGCAACGACCTCGGCCAGCGGCAGCCCCCAGGACAGGACGTGCCCGCTCACCCCGGACGCCCGCTCCGGGACGGACCCGGCCAGGTGCCCGGCGAGCAACCCCAGCCCGGTCGCCGCGCGCCGCGAGTCGGCCGCGTCGAGGCCGGTCTCGGTGGCCTGGAGCGCACCGAGCTCCGGGGCGAGGTGCGCCAGCGCCTCGGCGAGCCTGCGCAGCGACTCGGTGCGCCGGTCGCGGTCGGCGGCCCACCCGGGCGCCGCGCGGGTGGCGGCGTCGACGGCGCGGGCGACGTCGAGCCTGCTGGACAGCGGGACGACCGTGGTGATCGTGCTGTCCGCGGGGTTGCGGATCTCGTACTCGTACGGCGCGGCCGGGAACCGCCACCGCCCGTCGACGAGGTTGCGGCCGAACTCCGCGGCGGTCGGCAGGGTCAGGGTCGGGCTCATGCGACGAACCTGTCGAAGTACACCCGGTCGGCGGCGGCCCGGCCGGTGCGCACGAAGGCCGCGAGGAACGCGTCGATCATCCCGTCCGGGCCGGCCGCGTAGACGTCCTCGCCGGTCAGGTCCGCACGCTCGGCCGCGAGGACGTCCGTGACGAGCCCCGGCCGGGTCGGTCCCCAGGGCCGGGGCCCGGCGTCGGGGTCGTCCTTCTCGACGGCGACCACCACCTCGCCTCCTCGCTGGTGCAGCCGCGTCAGGCGGTCGAGCAGCACGACGTCCTCCTCGTTGCGGGCCCCGACGAAGAGCGCGACGGGGCGTCGGGGCGCCTCGGTCAGGCAGCGTTCGGCGATGGCCAGCACCGGGCCCAACCCGCTGCCCCCGCCGACGCAGACCACCGGTCGGTCGGCGGGTGACTGGACGAAGGCGCGGCCGTACGGCCCCTCCACGACGATCGGGGCACCAGGAGCGGCCGCGCCGAACAGCCAGCTGCTGGCGGAACCGC
The DNA here is from genome assembly GCF_050246655.1 of Pseudonocardia sp. GTDB lineage: Bacteria > Actinomycetota > Actinomycetes > Mycobacteriales > Pseudonocardiaceae > Pseudonocardia. Next base: position 6,424 of record NZ_JBFWVQ010000107.1, on the reverse strand, counting down.
CGGGCTTCTCCCGCACCAGCATCTCGATCCGGCTCGACGGTGCGCGGCCGGGTTCGCGGGCCATCGAGTAGGCCCGCCGGGTGCCGTCGGGCAGCTCCAGGATCACGAACTGGCCCGCCAGGTACGGCATGGGCCTGCCGCAGTCCACGGAGAGCAGCACGGTGCCGGGGCCCAGCGGCTCGACGGCCGCGATGCGGGCGGCCCGCCGCGACGGCGGGGGCACCGCATCCGCCGACCGCGCCGGGGGCGCGGCCGTGCGGACGGTGCAGTCCGACAGCGGGCGGCTCTGGCAGAGCAGGATCCGCCCGCCCTTGCGGCGGTCCCGCGCGGTGAGCCCGGTCGCGTCGGGCCACAGGCACTCCACCTCACCGTCCAGCAGGACGGCCTTGCAGCTCCCACAGCCGCCGCTGGCGCACTCGTAGGAGAGATCCCAGCCCGCGCGCAGGCCGGCGAGCAGCACGGTGTCGGCAGGTCCGCAGCGGAAACCCGGTGAGCCGCCGGGAAGGCTCACCTCCCGGTACGGGCCTGGGCGAAGGTGCTCACCGGCCACGCTCAGCTCCGGTCGACGCGCAGGCCGGACGGCTCGACGAGGGCGCGCCACCGGGCGCGGGCCGACCTGGCGATCTCCTCCGGGGTCCGCGTGCCAGCGCTCACGATGCGCGCACCGGCGTCGATCAGCGCGTGGCCCCGCGGTGCCCAGTCGTCCAGCACACCCTGGAGCACACCGGCGTTCGCGGCGTCCGCCCCGGTGAGGAAGGCCAGCAGCGCCGCCGTCCAGCGCTGGGACCGCTGCGCGTCGCGGAACAGGTTCTCGACGATCAGCGAGTCCAGCAGCGAGCCCGCGGCCGCGAGCTCACGGCCGAGCTCTTCCAGCAGCACGGCGTCGGCCGCCGGCTTGACGACGAGCTGGGTGGCGACGAGCGCGCGGTCCCAGTCGAATTCGACGAGGGCGTGCTCGACCGTCTCCCGGACGGCCGTCCAGTCGGGATCCCGCTCCCAGGTGGCGCGCTCACCGGTGGCGAACCCGGCACCGGGGTGGGTGCGGGCGAGCTGCGTGGTCCGGTAGGCGACGAGCTGGACGCGGCGGAGCTGGTCGGCGGTCTGGAAGGCCGCGGCGGTGGAGACGTAGCTGCCCGGCGCGAGCTGCTGGACGTAGGCCGAGAGCATCTGCAGGCCGTGCGCCAGGTACCGCGTCGGGGTGAGCGCCCGGGCCAGGTACGCCAGGGCGGCGGGTTCGAGCAGCTCGTCGTGCTGCTCGCCGTCGAACTGCTCCAGGAGCTTCTCGACGTAGGTCTCCTGGTCGTCCTGCATCACGACGTAGGAGCCGTAGGTGACGGCGTCCGGGTCGCGGAAGGTGTCCCAGCTCGGCACCACCAGCGCGGAGTTGTCGCGGTGCTCGCGCAGCCAGCGGTTGCCGTGGACGTCGGCGCCGAGCTCGAGCGGTACCGCTCCGGTGGTGTGGTTGAGGTTGTGGGTGACGATCTCGTACTCGGTCGGGCGGCGGCCGAGATTGCCGAAGGCGGACCAGGTCCTGAGGCCGCGCTTGCGGACCCGGGGCGTCCTGCCGCCCGTGGTGGGCTGGGTCACGATCTTCTCCTCGACGTCACTTCTCGTAGGACCAGACGTACTCGTCGGTCCGGGTGCGCAGCCGGCCCTTGAAGGCCGGCATGTCGATCTCCAGGGCGGCGAGCTGGTAGGGGTGGCCGAGGATCCGCTCCAGGCTCGCCCTGGTGAGCCGGCACTCCTTGGCTGTGTGGATGCGGATGTAGTCGTCGCGGTCGAGCACGAGCACGTCGCGGCCGGGGTTGTCGGCCTCGACCGCCTCGATGACCGCCTCGGCCAGCGTGCCGGAGCGCACGACGGGGCCCACCAGGTCGTGATCCAGTGCGGCGTCCTCGTCGATGTCGATGACTGCCATGGTCGGGATGTCCTCTCCGGGATTTCGGGTCAGCAGCGCTGCCCCGCCGCCACCTCCGCAGGCACGGGGCGGCGGCTGACGAGCACGACGCCGTCGCGGACCCGCACCTCGTGACGGGTGAGGCAGGTGTCGCGCGGGTTGATCCCCGCGCCGTTCGTGGCGTCGAAGGACCACTCGTGCGCGCGGCACGTGAGGGTCCGGCCGTCCAGGGAACCCTCGACGAGGGCGACGCTCTGGTGCGGGCAGATGCCGCGGTAGGCGTAGTGCTGCCCGTCGATCTTCACCAGGAGCACCTCGGTGTCGCCGACGTCGTAGGACTCCATCTCGCCGTCCCAGAGCTCGTCGTCGTCGGCGACCTCGACGAACTGGTCGGGATCGTCGGCGACGGACGGGTCAGGCACGGGGCTTCACGTCCAGCCACTGGAGCGGCTCCAGGCCCAGCGTGCCGAGGGTGCGGTCGTGCTCGATCCGCTCGCCGTCGAGGAAGACGTCGAACTCCTGGTCGCCCGGCAGCGCCGGGAGGCGGCGGCCGAGGGTGTGCACGACGACCTTCTTCGCGACCTGGTCCATCGAGTCGTCGGTGTCGACGGCCACGAGGTGCGGGATGAAGTCACCGGTGTAGTACGCGGTGATCGGGAACAGTGCCATCTCGTCGCCCTCTCTCAGTCGCCCGCGACCGCGACGGGCTGCGGGGCGGGCGCGCCGTTGGTCGCCGCCGGCGACACGTAGTCCTTCGCCCACCGGTACGCGTAGACGTCGTCGCCCATGACGTCCGGCGTGATGCCCATCCACATGAGGCCGCCCCCCAGGTCCATGGGCTGGATCTCGCCGCCGATGAAGCGGTCGACGACCGTCTTGTGGCCCGCGTAGCGGTCGGGGTCCTGGTCGAAGCACCACTTCGAGATGTGGGAGTCGAAGTGGTAGGTCCGCCCGTTGTGGACGGTCGCGTGCTTGCCCACCTCGTGGCGGGAGAAGGCCGAGCCGATCGGCAGCTGGGTGAGGCTGCACAGCGACGGCAGCGTCTCCGGCAGCGTCCGCTCCACGGCGCCGGAGTTGACGTTGGCGATGATCTGGTCCCACATGACGCCGTAGTCGTCCTCCCACGTGGGGTACTTCGAGACGAGCCACTCGCGCTCGTCCTTCGACACACCCGCGTTGGGCCTCCAGAACAGCGTCGGTCTCCAGAACCACGTCCCGAGGTGCATCGCGTGGTGGCCCTGCTCCAGCGAGCGCAGGAAGTCGTCCCAGTACCAGGGCTTCTTCAGGCCGTAGTCCTCCAGGATCCGCTCGTGGTGGTTGACGATCCACTCGAGCATGAACTCCTTGAACGACACCTTCCGCTGGTCGAGCGGCGTGTAGTAGTCCATCGCCGGCCCGGTGAGCGTCTGGAACAGCCGCGTCGAGCGCCAGAACGCGACGTCCAGGGCCGTCTGGGCGCGCTGCGGGTCGTGCTCCATCAGCACCGAGAGCGTCGGGAAGCCCTGCTGGGCGTGCCGGGCCTCGTCGGTCTGGATCGAGGACAGCAGGTTCGACCAGTTGATGTCGCCCGCCGCCATGGCGTCCGCAGCGAGGGCCACGAACTGGATGTTGGTGAAGCCGTGCTCCACGGTGAGGCTGGTGGCGAGTGCGGCCTCCACGCAGTCCGCGCTGAGCATCACGTCGTCGAAGAAGTTCTTGACCGCGATGACGCCCCACTCGTTGGTGTGGAACGCCTTCTGCGCCCAGTCGAAGCGCGGGTCCTTGCCCAGCAGGTCGTGGGAGAACCGCAGGTCGAGCTGGGTATGGCGGGTCTCGTCGAGCATCCCGAACACGCCGAGGTTGCGCCACTTCGGCGTCGGGGCGAAGCGGCAGAACCGGCTCTGCATCGTCACCGCCATGTGCTCGACCATGCATGTCGTGCCCATGTGCAGGTGGGAGGCGGCGACGTGCGCGGGATCCAGCTTCTCGTAGGTGCCGGAGCGGACCAGCGCGTTGCTGACCGCCTTGACACCGGACTCCTTCTCCCGCTGGATGCGCACGTAGTCGCGGTAGGAGACCCGGAAGGGCTCCTCCCAGCCCTGCCACGCCTGCGGTGGGATGCCGCCGGCTCCCGACCACGAGGCCGGGAACGCGACCGCTTCGTCGACGGCGGTGAACGTCCAGTCGAGGTCGCGTGACGTCTCGTACCAATCGTCCCGGGTGAGCAGCATCGGTCAGTCCCTTCGATGGATCAGCGCTTGACGCGCAGTACCGAGATGTCGGTGTAGGCGAGCAGCCCGAGCGGGGAGGACTCGACGCCGATTCCGGACTGCTTGAGCCCGCCGAACGGGGCTTCGGGCGACAGCATCGGGTGCTGGTTGACCCACACCGACCCGGCCTCCAGCCGGCGCGCGACCGCCGTGGCCGCGTCGACGTCGGCGGACCACACGGACGCCCCCAGCCCGTACGGCGAGGCGTTGGCACGGCGGACCGCGTCGTCCACGTCGTCGTAGGTGAGCAGCGGCAGGACGGGACCGAACTGCTCCTCGTCGACCAGGGGGACGCCGTCCGGGACCCCCCGGACGAGGGTGACCGGGTGCCAGTAGCCCGGCCCGTCCGGGGCATCGCCGCGGAAGTACACCTCGCCGCCGCGGTCCAGGGCGTCGGCGAGCAGGCCCCGCACCCGCTGCAGCTGCGGCGCGTTCTGCACCGGCCCCATGTCGACGCCGTCGGTGAACCCGTTGCCGACGACGACCTTCGCCGCGACGGCGGCGAGCGCGTCGGCGTACTCGCCGGCGCGGCCCGCCGGCACGTAGAGGCGCTTGAGCCCCGCACACACCTGGCCGCAGTTGCTCATGCCGCCGGCGTAGAGGTCCGCGGCGATGGCGCCCGGGTCGGCGTCGGGCAGGACGATGCCCGCGTCGTTGCCGCCCAGCTCCAGGGTGAGCCGCTTCATGGTGTCCGCCCCGGCGGCCATGATCGCCTTGCCCGCACGGGACGAACCGGTGAACGAGACCTTGTCGATACCGGAGTGGATGCTGACGGCGCGGCCGAGGTCGTCGCCACCGGCGAGCACCTGAAGGACGCCGCGGGGCAGCACCTCCTGGGCGAGCTCGCCGACCCGCAGGGTCGACACCGGGGTGTAGGGCGACGGCTTGACGATCACCGGGTTCCCGGCGACGAGGGCGGGGCCGATCTTCCACAGCGACAGCAGCTGGGGGTAGTTCCACGCGGTGATCGCGGCGACCACGCCCAGCGGGACCCGTTGCAGCTCGATGTACTCCGACGCGTCGTCCTTGAGCACCTCGGGCGCGAGCTCCATGCGGGCGAACGCCTCGACGTAGGCGAGCCCGGAGCCGATCTCGCCCCGCGCCCGGGACAGGGGCTTGCCCTGCTCCAGGGTGAGCAGCCGGGCGAGCTCGTCGACGTTCTCCCGGACGACCGCCGCGAACGCCCGCACCCGCTCCCGGCGCTGCGCGAGCGGTGTCTCCCGCCAGCTCGGGGCCGCGGCACGCGCCGCGGCGACGGCCCGGTCGAGCTGCTCGGGGGTGGCGGCCGGTACCTCGACGAACGGCTCCGCGGTCGCCGGGTCGACGACCGCGAGCCGCTGCACCGAACCGACGCCCTCGCCGTCGATGGTGAGCTGGGGGGCGGAGAGCCCGTGGACGGTTCGGGTCATGGCGCCTGCTCCGTGGTGGACCGGGGTCGTGGCGCCGGTCCGCTGCGCATGAGCGTGGCGAACTGCTCGGCGGTGAACGGGGTGGTGCGTTCGGTGCTGCCCGTCGCCGGGTCGGCGAGCTGCACCTTCGCGGACGGGCGGGCCGCGATCCGCGCCGACCAGGCCTGCACGGCGGGGAACCGGTCGAGGTCGACGCCGTGGCCCTTCGCGACCCGCACCCAGGGGAAGCAGGCGATGTCGGCGACGGAGAACTCGTCAGCGAGGTAGTCGCGGCCGGTCAGCCGCTCGTCGAGCACGCCGTAGAGGCGTTGCACCTCACGGCCGTAGCGGTCCAGGGCGTAGGCGTCGTCGATGCCCTGCTCGGGGGCGTACCGCAGGAAGTGCGTGGCCTGCCCGGTCATCGGGCCGTGGTTGGCGACCTGCCAGGCCAGCCACGAGACCGCCGTCCAGCGCCGCACCGGGTCGGCGGGCAGCAGGCGGCCGGTCTTCTCCGCCAGGTAGAGCAGGATCGCCGCGGACTCGAACACCGTCACCGGCTCCCCGCCGGGGCCGTCATGATCGACGATGGCCGGGACCTTCCCGTTCGGGTTGACCGCCCGGTAGGCATCGGTGAACTGGTCGCCCGCGGTGATGTCGGTCCAGCGGACGGCGTAGGGGAGGGCCAGTTCCTCGAGCGCGATGACGATCTTCCGGACGTTCGGACTCGGGTAGTAGTAGAGGTCGATCATGACGGCCCGGTCCGGGTCAGACCTTGAACTCGTCGCGGATCCGGTCGGCATAGGCCATCAGGTTGGCCTTGCCCCGGATGTAGGCCACCCCCGGGAAGTCCGGCCACGGCTGGTCGGCGACGTGACGAACCGTGGAGTAGA
>NZ_JBFWVQ010000106.1:0-19711 GCF_050246655.1 Pseudonocardia sp. | reverse complement strand
CCGGCCCGCTGCGCGGTGATCGACGCCTCCATCTTCATCGCCTCGATCGTCGCGACGGTCTGGCCGTCCGCGACCTTCTCGCCCTCCTCCACGGCGAGCGTCACCACCCCCGCGAACGGGGCGGCGACGTGGGCGGGGTTCGAGCGGTCCGCCTTCTCCGTGGCCTTGACCTCGCTGTCCACCGACTCGTCGCGCACCTGGATCGGGCGGATGTGCCCGTTCAGCGTCGTCAGGACGGTGCGGTAGCCGCGCTCGTCGGGCTCGGAGATGGCCTCCAGCCCGATGAGCAGCGTGACGCCGGGGCCGAGCTCGACGGTGTGCTCGGCGTCGGGTTCGAGGCCGTAGAGGAAGTCCTTCGTGGAGAGCACCGAGACGTCGCCGTACTCGTCGCGGTGCGCGAGGAGCTCCCTGGTGGGGCCAGGGAAGAGCAGCCGGTTCAGGGTGGCGCGGCGCTCCTCCCGCAGGCCGCGGCGGTCCTCGGCGTTCAGCTCGGCGACGCCCTTGCCCGAGCCGCGGCCCTCGAGGGCGCGCGTGCGGAACGGCTCCGGCCAGCCGCCGGGCGGGTCGCCCAGCTCGCCGCGCAGGAAGCCGATGACGGAGTCCGGGACGTCGAAGTCGCCCGGATCGGCCTCGAAGTCCGCGGGCTTCACCCCGGCACCGACCAGGTGCAGGGCGAGGTCGCCGACCACCTTCGACGACGGCGTCACCTTCACCAGCCGCCCGAGCATCCGGTCCGCGGCGGCGTAGCAGTCCTCGATCAGCTCGAACCGGTCCCCCAGCCCGAGCGCGATCGCCTGCTGGCGCAGGTTCGACAGCTGCCCGCCGGGGATCTCGTGGTGGTAGACGCGCCCGGTCGGCGAGGCGAGCCCGGACTCGAACGGCGCGTACACCCGCCGCACCGCCTCCCAGTACGGCTCCAGGTCGCAGCAGGCCTGCAGGTCCAGCCCGGTGGCGCGGTCGGTGTGGTCGGTGGCGGCCACCAGCGACGAGAGCGCGGGCTGGCTCGTCGTCCCCGCCATCGAGGCGACGGCGGCGTCGACCGTGTCGACACCGGCGTCGATCGCGGCGAGCAGGGTCGCCAGCTGGCCGCCCGCGGTGTCGTGGGTGTGCAGGTGGACGGGCAGGTCGAACCGTTCGCGCAGCGCGGCGACCAACCGGCGGGCGGCGGGCGGGCGCAGCAGGCCGGCCATGTCCTTGATCGCGAGGACGTGCGCGCCCGCCTCGACGATGCGCTCGGCGAGGCGCAGGTAGTAGTCCAGGGTGTAGAGCTCCTCACCCGGGTTCGAGAGGTCGCCGGTGTAGCAGAGCGCCACCTCCGCGACGGACGTCCCGGTGGCGCGGACGGCGTCGATCGCCGGGCGCATCTGGTCGACGTCGTTCAGGGCGTCGAAGATCCGGAAGATGTCGAGGCCGGTCGCCGCGGCCTCCTCGACGAACGCGTCCGTCACCTCGGTGGGGTAGGGCGTGTAGCCCACCGTGTTGCGCCCCCGCAGCAGCATCTGCGTGCAGATGTTCGGGACGGCCTCGCGCAGCGCGGCCAGCCGCTCCCACGGGTCCTCGTGCAGGAATCGCAGCGCCACGTCGTAGGTGGCGCCGCCCCAGCACTCCAGGGAGAACATCTGCGGGGTCAGCCGCGCGACGTACGGGGCGACGGCGACGAGGTCGCGCGTGCGCACCCGGGTGGCGAGCAGGGACTGGTGGGCGTCGCGGAACGACGTGTCCGTGACGGCGACCGCGCTCTGCGCGCGCAGCCGGGCGGCGAAGCCCTCGGGGCCGAGCTCGCGCAGCAGCCGGCGGGTGCCGTCCGGGGCGGGCGCGTGGACGTCGCAGGCGGGGAGCTTGTCGACCGGCTCGACGACCTTGGGACGGCGCCCGTTGGGCTTGTTCACCGTCGTCGAGGCGAGGTAGGTGAGCAGCCGCGTGCCGCGGTCCGCGGGCTGGTGCGCCGAGAGCAGCTCGGGGCGCTCCTCGATGAAGCTCGTCGTGACCTTCCCGGCCCGGAAGTCCGGGTCGGCGAGCACCGCGGCCAGGAACGGGATGTTCGTCGCCACCCCGCGGATGCGGAACTCGCCCACCGCGCGCCGCGCGCGCCGCACCGCCGTCTCGAACGTGCGGCCCCGGCAGGTGAGCTTCACGAGCATCGAGTCGAAGTGCGCGGACACCTCCGCGCCGGTGTGCGTCGTGCCGCCGTCCAGGCGCACGCCCGGACCGCCGGGCGAACGGTAGTTGCCGATCACGCCGGTGTCCGGCCGGAAGCCGTTCGCCGGGTCCTCCGTCGTGATCCGGCACTGCAGCGCCGTCCCGTGCACGGAGACGAGCTCCTGCCGGATGCCCAGCTCGGGCAGCGTCTGCCCGGACGCGATGCGCAGCTGCGCGATCACCAGATCGCTGTCGGTGACCTCCTCGGTGACCGTGTGCTCCACCTGGATCCGGGGGTTCATCTCGATGAAGTGGTGGTGCCCGCTCTCGTCGAGCAGGAACTCGACGGTGCCCGCGTTGACGTAGCCGATCTGCGTGGCGAACGCGACCGCGTCCGCGCAGATCCGGTCGCGCACCTGCGGATCCAGGTTCGGGGCGGGGGCGATCTCCACGACCTTCTGGTGGCGCCGCTGCACCGAGCAGTCCCGCTCGTAGAGGTGCACGACGTCACCGTCGGCGTCCGCGAGGATCTGCACCTCGATGTGGCGCGGGTTCACGACGGCCTGCTCCAGGAAGACCGTCGCGTCGCCGAACGCGGACTCCGCCTCCCGCATCGCCGACTCGATCGCCTCGCGCAGCTGCTCCGGCCACGGTGCCGATGCCCGCTCCGCCCGCGCTCCACTCGGCACGCGCCGCATGCCGCGTCCCCCACCGCCCGCGACGGCCTTGACGAACACCGGGAAGCCGATCGCCTCCGCGGCCGCCACCAGCTCGTCCACGTCCGTGGACGGCGCGCTCGACGAGAGCACCGGAATGCCGGCCTCGCGCGCCGCCGCCACGGCGCGGGCCTTGTTGCCCGTCAGGTGCAGCACCCGCGCGGGCGGGCCGACGAAGGTGATGCCGGCCTCCTCGCAGGCCTCGGCCAGCTCGGGGTTCTCCGACAGGAACCCGTAGCCCGGGTACACCGCGTCCGCGCCGGCGAGCTTCGCCGCCCGGATCACCTCGGCCACCGACAGGTAGGCCCGCACCGGGTGGCCCGGCTCGCCGATCCGGTAGGACCAGTCCGCCTTCGCGCGGTGCAGCGAGTTGCGGTCCTCGTACGGGTAGATCGCGACCGTCGAGGCCCCCAGCTCCGCGCAGGCCCGGAACGCCCGGATCGCGATCTCGCCCCGGTTGGCGACCAGCACCTTGGCGAACACGGCTCTCCTTCCGGCCGGCCCACGTGGACCGGTCCCGGGCAATGATCGGTACGCCCGGCCCGGTGCGCCAGCCCGGGTGGCCCGCTCGGCGCCGCGAACACTCGTTCGGACCCTGCACCCGCCGCCCGGCTTCGGTACCAATGAGGGATGAGACGCCGCCATCGCCCCTACGGCCGTCGTGGCGGGCGGATCCACGGGTACGGGCCCCGTCGGCGGGGCCGGCGCGGGACGGTGTCGGGCGCGGCGCTGGTCGCCCGGCGGCTGCCCCCCGTGGTGATCGTCGGCGGTGGGATCCTCGTCCTGGGAGGGGTCGCGATGGCCGGCATGATGCTCGCGCTCTTCGTGATCACGGTGCTGCCCGGCCTCCTGTTCGGGCTGGCGGTCGCCGCGATCGCCCAGCATCGACGCCAGTACCGTCGCGCGCTGCACCATCACCACCATCACCGCTACGCCGCGCACCCGGCCATGCGGGCGGCGCACCCGGCAGTGCGCGCGCCCCACCCGGAGCTGGCGTGGCGGGCCGCCCGGGACCGGTTCGCGCGGGTGCGCGCCGAGTACGCCTCCTACGAGTGCGAGCCCATGAACGTGCTGCGCCTGCCCGCGCTCGCGGACGTCTCCGTCGAGAGCACGGCCCGGTTCGTCGACGCGTTCGCCCACGCGCAGGCCTTCGAGTCCGAGACGTTCCCGCCGCCGCAGCACGCCGCCGAGTTCGTCGCCGCCGTGGACCGCGCCGAGCGGGCGTGGCGCGCGGCCTGCGACGCCGCCGAGCGGATCCGGCTCTCGGGACTCTCCGCGTCCGAGCGCGGCGCGGTCGAGCGCACCATCAAGCTGCTCACCACGGCCCGGGATTCGAGCAACGACGCCGAGCGGCTCGCAGCGTACGGCCTGGCCCGCAACGAGCTGGCGAAGCTGGAGAAGGCCGGCGCGGTGCACGTGCCCCGGCCGGCGCAGGCGATCCTGGACGCCGCGGCCCGGGGACAGCTCCCGGCGGCGTAGCCACCCCGCGAGTTGCGCATCCTGCGTCCGCGAGTTGCGCATCCCGCGGCGGCGAGTTCCGCATCCTGCGTCCGCGAGTTCCGCATCCTGCGTCCGCGAGTTGCGCATCCTGCGTCCGCGAGTTGCGCATTTCGTCAGGGCGAGTTGCGCATCCTGCGTCCGCGAGTTGCGCATTCGGTCGGCCCGGGTTGCGCGTCTCGCGCCCGGGCGGCGACGCGGGCCGGCGTGATCCGCGAGCCGCGTTCGCGCCTGCGAACCGGTCGGCCATGCTGGCCGCATGCGATGGCGCAACTGGGCGGGCACGCAGCGCGCGCGCCCTGCCCGGACGGTCGTCGCGGGCGACGCCGCAGCGGTCGCCGAGGCGGTGACGGCGGCGGCACGCGATGGACTGCGGGTCACGGCGCTCGGCTCGGGCCACTCGTTCACGGGGGTCGGGGCGCCCGACGGCGTGGCGATCGTGGCGCCGTCCGACCTCGGTCTGCTCGCGATGGACGGCGACCTCGCCACCGTCCCCGCCGGGATGACCCTGCGCACCCTCAACGACCTGCTGTGGCACCACGGCCGCGCGCTGCCCAACCTCGGCGACATCGACGCCCAGACGATCGCTGGCGCGATCTCCACCGGCACCCACGGCACCGGGACGCACCACCCCGGGCTCGCGGCGCAGGTCAGGGGAATGGAGATCGTGCTGGCCGACGGCACGGTCGAACGTTGGGGCCCAGGCTCCGACGAGCTGCGGACGGGACGTATCGGCCTCGGCGCGCTCGGCGTCATCACGTCGCTGACGCTCGCGACCGTGCCCGCGTTCCACCTGCACGCCGTCGAGGAGACGTTGCCGCTGGACGCCGCCCTGGAAGTCCTCGACGGCTCGGACGACCACGCGGAGCTGTACTGGTTCCCGCACGCGGACGTCGTCACGGCCAAGCGCAACAACCGCACCACCGCCGACGGGCCGCGCCGCAGCCGCAGGGCGGAGTGGCTCGGCGACGAGTTGCTCGGCAATGCCGGGTTCGCCGCGCTGTGCCGGGTCGGCGAGGCCGCGCCACGGCTGGTGCCGGTGCTCAACCGGTTCGCGGCGGCCCGGTTCGCGGCGGGTGTGTACATCGACCGCTCCTACCGGGTCTTCACCAGCCCGCGGCGGGTCCGCTTCGTGGAGATGGAGTATGCGGTGGCGTGCGAGGCGCTGCCGGAGGCGTTCGCTGCGGTCCGGCGGGCGGCGCAGCGGCACGCGCAGGAGGTGACGTTCCCGGTCGAGGTGCGGATCGCGGCGGGCGACGACATCCCGCTCTCCACCGCGTACCGGCGCGACAGCGCCTACCTCGCCGTGCACGTCCGGCGCGGACGTCCGCACGAGGCGTACTTCGCCGCGGTCGAAGACGCGATGCTCGCCCTCGACGGCCGCCCGCACTGGGGCAAGCTGCACGGGCTCGACGCCGCAGCGCTGCGGGAGCGCCACCCGGGCGTCGCGCGGTTCACCGCCCTGCGCGACCGGCTCGATCCCGAGCGACGCTTCGCCAACGCCTACCGGGAACGGGTACTGGGATGAAGGTGCACGACCTCGTGACGCCCGCGGTCCTCGTCGACGCGGACGCGCTGGAGGCCAACCTCGCCGACATGGCCGCCGCGCTGCCGGGCGCGCGGCTGCGCCCGCACGTCAAGGCACACAAGTGCACGGAGCTGGCCCGGTTGCAGGCCGCGCGCCACCCGGGGTTCACGTGCGCGACGGTCCGGGAGGTCGAGGGGATGGCCGCCGCCGGGCTCGGGGCGGACCTGCTGCTGGCGAACGAGGTCCTCGACGCGCGCCGGCTCGGGGGGCTCGACGCGCGGGTGACGGTGGCGGTCGACTCGGCCGAGACGCTCGCCGCCGCCGTCGCAGGCGGGCTGCGAGAAGTGCTGATCGACGTCAACGTGGGGCTGCCGCGCTGCGGCGTCGCCCCCTCGCAGGCCGGCCGGCTCGCCGCCGACGCCCGCGCCGCCGGGCTCACCGTCCGCGGGGTGATGGGCTACGAGGGGCACCTCCAGATGCTCCCCGACGCCACCGAGCGCGCCCGGCTCACCGAGGAGTGCATGGCGAAGCTGGTGACGGCGCACGCCGACGTCGGCGGCGAGGTCGTGTCCGGCGGCGGGACGGGGACCTACGCCGTGAACACCTGGGTGACCGAGATCCAGGCCGGGTCGTACGCCCTGATGGACACGGCGTACACGGCCGCCGGGCTACCGTTCCGGCAGGCGCTGACGGTGCTCGCGACCGTGATCTCGGCGACCGCTCCCGCCGGCGACATGCCCGGCTGGGCGGTCGCGGACGTCGGGCTGAAGTCGCTGGGCATGGACCACGGCAACCCGACGGTGCCGGGTGGGCACGTGTGGTTCTGCTCCGACGAGCACCTCACGTTCGGGCCGGACGGACCGCTGCGCGTCGGGGACCGGATCCGCGTGCTGCCCGCGCACGTCGATCCGACGGTGGCGCTGCACGAGCGGATGCACCTGGTACGTGGCGCCGGGGACGACGCGGAGGTGCTCGAGACGTGGCCGATCGACCTGCGGGGGTGGTGACATCGCATACCTGTCCCACCTATCTCCAGGGAATCCTGCCCTGTCCGTCCTGTCTGAAAACCTGGACAACCTGACCTACAAGCTGCAACCATCGTCGTAGACCTGAGCCCGCGGTGCGCCAACGTCGTGACGCAGACCCCTGCTGCGCGCCCAGGCCTCCAAGCCCCGCTCTTGAGGAGGTCGAGATGGTCGCACGTTCCCTTCCTCGCCGACGTTTCCTCATGGCGATGGCCGGGGCGGTCTTCTTCGCCGGATGCGGGCGGACTCCAACTCGGACGCCGTTTGCGCTACGCGCGGTGATCGTGGCGAGCGCGACGGCTGCTGAGCCCGCCCCCTCTCTGACGCCGATGGCGCGAGCAGAACTGCGGGCGATCGCGGAGCACCCGGCGTCCGGCCATCGCCCGGGATCTGGTGTCGCATTCCTCAGCACCGCTGATCGCGCCGGCCTCACCGAGTTCTCCCTCGTTCCCAGGCGCGCCAACGGCGACATCGAGAACGGCCACATCCAGCGCGCGCGGCTCATCGACGAGAATGTGACTGCGGTCGCGACCGCGGTGGGCCGACTCGCCGCCCGGCGTGACGGCCTCGACCTCCTCGAAGGCATTGCCCGAGCTGTCCGCGGCCTCGACGGCGGTCTGCTTGTTGTCGTGAGCAACGGCCTGTCGACGACCGGCGGGCTCGACATGCGCCAGGTCGGCTGGCTCGCCGACCCTGTTGACGTCGCCTCGGAGCTCCGGTCCCGTCGACTCCTCCCCTCCCTGCGCGGGTGGCGCGTCCTGCTCGTGGGCCTCGGCATGGTCGCAGGCGCGCAGCCTGCTCCGGGCCAGCCGCAGCACGAGCGGCTCGTGGCCTACTGGTCCGAGATCTGCGCCGCGGCCGGTGCCGAGTCGTACACCATTGACGACCTGCCGATACCTGCCACTCCTCCGTCGAGCAGAGCGTCGATGCCACTCGTGCCGGTTCCAGCGACCTGGTCGGTCGTGGGCCCCGACGGCCGGACCACGACGACCATCACAGACAACGTGTTGGGGTTCCGGGGGGAGTCGGCGGTGATCCCGGCCGCGGGCCGCGCCCTACTGGCGCGTGTCGCAGCCGAGATTCTCGCCCGGTCCGCGGCCCCCGTCGAGGTGCGCGGGTTCACCGCCGACCCACCTGGGTGGACGCCGGAGGGCACGGCGGCGCTCGCCCGCCGCCGCTCGGACGCTGTGGCGGCCACGCTCACCGGAGCAGGGATCACCGAGGTCAGATCGCTGGGCGGCGGCGTCGCGCCTGGCATGACGGCCGTTGTCGACGGCCGCTTCGTCGAAGCCCTCGCCGCACGAATGCGGCGAGTCGAGATCACCTACTGAGGGCGGAACCATGTCCATCGAGGAACACCAGCCCGGCGGTCCACCCGCGCGACTGGCCGCATCACGACCCGCCACGCGTCCGGACGAGATCAAGCTCAGCCGGATCGCGGAACTGCTCTACCTCATCGATCGGATGGGCGACGCGCCGGTACGTGGTCCGTTCGGCCAGCAGATGACCCTGCTGGAGGCACAAGACTGGTGCCACTCGCTCGGTGCCGACATCGCACACGCGAAGGCGCAGCGCAGCCGGCGCCACGACAAGGTCACGACCAGCGCGAAGGTAAGCGCTGTGCTCTTCCTCGCCCTGATCGACTTGCCGATCATGCTCTGGCTGGCCGCGGCGGTCTTCAACGTCGACTGGAGTGCACCGATTGGACTGCCACTCGCAATCAGCATCGTCGTCTCCCTGCTGGCGACCGCCGGATCCGCGGCCGCCCTGCACCACATCGGTCACGATCTGCGCGAGCACAAGTCGGA
This sequence comes from Pseudonocardia sp., assembly GCF_050246655.1. Lineage (GTDB taxonomy): Bacteria > Actinomycetota > Actinomycetes > Mycobacteriales > Pseudonocardiaceae > Pseudonocardia. The sequence goes on along the minus strand of NZ_JBFWVQ010000106.1, from coordinate 10,998 downwards.
CACGGGCAAGCTCGCGTGGCGGGAGCTGTCGACCGGGGCGGTGCTCGCCGTGCTGGCCGTCGCGCTCCTGGTCCCGCTGGTCGCTGTCGTCATGTTCGTTCGCGTCTACACAGAGGGCGTCCTGAGCGGCCTCACCGGTCTCGCAGTGCTCCTCGCGGCGCTCGTGGCCCTCGTCATGCTGATCTCCGCGGGACTGGTGTTCTGGACCGCGTTCCGCGACGGCTCCCCCGAGCGAGACGAACTTGAGCAGCTCACCACGCTTGTCAACAACCACCTTGACCAGCAGCGTGCCTATCAGCACGAGGTGATGGAGCTGTCCCAGCAGTACCAGATGCTCCGTAGCAGCGAAGCCCACTGACCCGCGATACGCCGTTCTACTGGACAGACAACTATACCAAGCTGTATGTTTAGTCAGACAAGTCGGTCATCTTGCTGGACAAGCCGGTTCGTGCAAGTACGCCGCCCGGGGAAGCGCGGGCAACCTTCGCTCTCGCGCTCACGCCCGGCCATCGACGGCCCCTGTCGCCGATGCGTTGCCCACGCGTCCCCATCCCGCGACCTTGGAGACGACGTCGTGTCGATCGACACTGCCGACTGGAGCCTGCCGCACGATCTCCGCCGCCCGAAGCCCGAGGTCGTGGAGGACAAGCTCGACTCGCTCATCCACGACGGCACGCTGCCTTGGGGCGAGCAGCTACCCAGCGAGAACTGGCTGGCCGACAGGCTAAAGGTCGGACGCAGCAGTGTGCGTTCGGCGCTGCAGCGCCTACAGCTGCGCGGGCTGGTCGAGGTGGAGCAAGGGGTCGGATGGTGGGTCGTGCGATCCCCCCCCGCAACGGCGCCGAGCGCTGAGGAGCGCGGCGTGGCCTTCGCTCAGACCGTCGAGGTTCGGTTGGCGCTGGAGGGCACGGCTTGCCGGCTGGCAGCCCGGAACGCAACGCCCCGTGAGATCAAGCGGATCGGTGAAGCCCACAACGAACATCGCGCCGCCGAGAAAAGCGGCGTCGACGCGCTCGTGGAGACTGACGAGGCATTCCATCGGGCAATCGTGGACGCGGCGCACAACCCGCTCCTGAGCCGGATGTACGACATGCTGCTCGACGAGGTGCGCGATCATCGGGTCGAGGTTTTCAGCCATCCGCGGAATAGGGCGCGACTGTCCGCCCACGGACACGCACTGGTTGTGGACTTCCTACAGCAACGCGACGAGAGTGCCGCCGCTGCCATGCACAGCCACATCCTGACCTTCGCGCCGCGACTCGAGCAGCCGAGCCGTCCGCCCTCGGGGATCGCGACAACGTAGTCCCGAAGCGTAACGCTAGCGCCGTCCGCTCCGACGACTCCGGCAATGGTTGAGTCCTCCGACGACCCGGATGGGGACCGGTCGCGCGCGCACCGGATCGCCTGGCAGCTCGTCGTGTGCGGGGCCCTGCTGATCGGTATCGGTATCGTACTCGGCACGGTGACCGCGCCACTGTGGATGACGTGGACACTCCTCGGGGCAGGGCTGGTTGCGCTGCTGGCCGGGACCCTGGTCGGTGTGCTTCAACGTGTCCTTGACGACAGGTGGGACCAGCTGCGGCGCTGGTTCCACGAGACCGAGCTCCGGCGCTCTGCGATACATGCCGACGAGCTGAAGCGAGCGCAGGGTCTCGCACTCATCGACTGCCTCCCGCCAGGCGAGGTGCTCGGCCGTTTGCTGCGACGCACCTACGGCGACCACCCCGCGAACGAGGCCGTGATCCGGTCTGTGCTCGGTGGAGCCGGCCGGGAGCTCGACTGCCACGACCTATCGGTGAGCACCCGTACCCGCGTTGTGTACGACATCGTGCCCGCAGTACCAGGCACGATCGAGATCACCTCGACAGTCGAATTCTCGTTCGCCAACGATGTTCCGGACACCGTGTTCATCCTGTTCGTGACCTGCGACCACCGTCTGCGCGAGTTGCTCGTCGAGTGCAGCGACCATCCCTTCTTCGACTGGTGGTATGTCCCCGACGAGCACGAGTTCCGCGAGGGTCATGCCGCAATCAACCGCCTCGATGTCGGATTCCAGTACGTCGACGCCAGCGGCGACGAGCGCGAGATGACGATAGGTCGCGTCCAACCGACGTGGGTCAAGTTCGAGCAATGGGTGGAGTACCTGTCGTTCCTGCGACAACCGCACGGCACAACCCCACCGTGGCTGCGGCCAGACCAGCTCATGCGGACGCTGAAGATCTACCAGGTCGATCTGGCGGCAATGGTGAAACCTCACCGCATCGCGTCCGTGAGGGAACTGACCGTGCGCTCGGCGACCCTGCACCCGGACGACCGAGGCTGCTACTGGATGCCGGCGTTCCCCTGCTATCTGGAGAGCATCGGGTTCCGCGCCGAGCTGTTCGCGACCGATGCGGACGGCGGCGAACTCGAGTTCATGGTCAACCCGTATCTGTCGGGCGGTGACCTCGTTGCGCGTAACGTGTGGGTCCCGGCAGAGGAGGTCCGTCACCTGCCGGTCGAGACGTGGGTTCTCCCAGGTCACGCGGTGGATCTGCGCTGGCAGACCAGAGTCGACAGCGACGGGCGTTGACGTCCGATGCTGACCGCTGTGCACGCCCGCCTGTCGACCTCGTCGGCACTGCTGGCCACGCGTCGCGACCTGTACCGAGCCGCCCTTGGGACGATCACGGTATGTGACGCCCTGCTCGATGCCGACGCGGTCGGCGACGACATGTTGGACAACCCGCTCTTCCGGCACGCTGTCGAGGTTGCGATCACTACCGGTCAGCCGGTCGAGGAGACCGTCGTGGCCCGTGTCAATGCGACCCGGTCAGGGCGCGCCGCGGTGCATGCCGGACCGATCGACATGCCGGTCGTGAGCACGTCGGACGCCGACCTGCGCTTCGCCGACGTGATCGATGCACTGCACGCAGGCGAGCTCGGCTTTCTCACCCGGTCGGCCCCGGAAGCGTTCAACTCGGCCTGCAAACTCCTTCAGGAAGGTCTTGACCTCGCCGTCCGCATCGTTCCCGACCTGGTTCTCGACCTCTTTCCACATGTCGGCCTGATCGCGATGCTCGACGGTGCCCGAGGAAACAGCCCGGTCCATTCCGGGTCGCTTCGCGAGTTTCCGGGCCTATTGCTCGTATCCCGACCGCAGTCAGCAGTCGATGCCGCCGAGATGCTACTGCACGAGTCGGCACACGCGCGCTTATACGACATGTTGATCTGCCATCACATTATGTTCGCCGGAAACGATGGATGCGGTCCGTTCAAGCCACCCTGGCGAGCTCGCGGAACAGAGTGGCCGCTCGAGCAGACCTTGGCAGCACTCCACGCGTATGCGATCCTGAGCGAGTTCGCCGATGCGGGTGGTCAATCGGTCGTCGAACAGGCAGGTTCGTCTTCACTACTCCCACACGCCTCGGTGCGGCGAAACATGATCGGAAAGTGGGTCCTCGACCGACTCCGGCACTTCGGACCCGACGCGACAGACCTGGTCAGCGGCCTTGTCGGCATAGAGGCATCGACTCGGCCGCCGCCCTCAGCCCCCGCTCTCGCCGTCTCAGGCAGGGCCACGGTGGTTCCGAACCTAACACTTCGCTTCGATGAGAAGGCGCCGTGTGCGGTCGCCACCATTCCCGGCCGACCGCCGGCGTTGTACGTCCTCGGGCGCGACTCCGGACTCGTGCTCGATTTCCTGCGCCGAGAGCAGCCTCTCATTGCGGCCGTGAGCGAACTGGAAACCCGCCGGAACCTCCGCAGAGTCGACGCTGAGAACGCGCTGTCGATAATCCTCGACGAACTACAGAACAGGTCGCTGATCACGCTCGACGAGCGCGTCATCGAACCGAAACAATAGACAGCTTGGAAGCAACACCCACCGGCCCGTGCCGGATTGAAGGGCATGCGTCACGCGCGCTACGATGCGCCGTCACCTCGGCATCGAGGTCGCTCAAACTGGAGGCTCCGATGATGTCACGCGGAACGGTCGGTGCAGGTTTCCCCCCGCAGGCCGTCACGAAAGTCGAGTTCTTTGGCCGGGGCGGTGGGGGAAGCAGTTGGACTGTGGACCGGGCGACACCACCGGTCGTTGCCCAGAACAATGGAGAGCAGGTGTACCCGACGTCGCGCTCGGCATGGGTCGGGCGGGTGTCTCGCCGGCGGCGGGGCAGCCGGCGCGGGCTGGCCCGATAGGGCCACCGAGGCGCCTTAGGACTTGGCCAGGTACTCCGCCTCGTCGGCCGAGAGGGTCTCGCGCACGAGGCCGGCGAGCCCCGGGTGTTCCCGCAGGTCCGGGTCCGCGGCAACGATCTCCCCGGCGTACCGGCGGGCCCCCACGATGATCTTCTCGTCGCGCAGCAGGGACAGCAGCCGCAGCCCCGAGCGGCGCCCGGACTGCACGGCGCCGAGCACGTCCCCCTCCCGACGCAGTTCCAGGTCCAGCCGGGCCAGCTCGAAGCCGTCCGTCGTCCCCGCGACGGCGTCCAGGCGCTCGCGCGCCGTCGTCCCCGGGGGCACGTCGGTGACGAGCAGGCAGACCCCGGCGGCGGAGCCCCGGCCGACGCGCCCGCGCAGCTGGTGCAGCTGCGAGAGCCCGAACCGGTGCGCGTCCATGATCACCATCGCGGTCGCGTTGGGGACGTCCACCCCGACCTCGACGACGGTGGTGGCGACCAGCACGTCCAGGTCGCCGGCGTCGAACGCCCGCATCACAGCGTCTTTCTCGTCGGGCGGCAGCTTGCCGTGCAGGATCCCCATCCGCAGGCCCGCGAGGGGCCCCTCGGCGAGCTGGGGGGCCACGTCGAGCACGGCGAGCGGCGGACGGCGCGCCTCCTCGCCATCGGCCGACTCCTCGTCGTCCTGCGGCGGCTCGGCGTCCTCGGCGGCGCCGACGGCGTCCTCGTCGGCGGCCGTGCCCCCGACCCGCGGGCAGACCACGTACGCCTGGTGCCCCGCCGCGACCTCCTCGCGCAGCCGCGCCCACACTCGGTCCAGCCAAGCGGGCTTCTCCGCCACCGGCACGACGGACGTCGCGATCGCCGAACGCCCGCCGGGCAGGCCGCGCAGCGCGGAGACCTCCAGGTCGCCGTAGACCGTCATCGCGACGGTGCGCGGGATCGGCGTCGCGGTCATGACGAGCATGTGCGGCGCGGACCCTCCGCGCGTGCGCAGCGCGTCGCGCTGCTCCACGCCGAACCGGTGCTGCTCGTCGACGACCACGAGGCCGAGATCGGCGAACCCGACCCGGTCCTGGATCAGCGCGTGCGTACCGACGACGATGCCGGCGGCGCCGGACTGGGCGTCGAGCAGCGCCGTGCGCCGGGCGGCGGCCCCGAGCGAGCCCGTCAGCAGGGCGACGGACGTGGCGTGCTCGGCGGCTCCCAGCTCCCCGGCGATCCCGAGCGGGCCGAGCAGCGCGCGCAGCGACCGCGCGTGCTGGGCCGCGAGCACCTCGGTGGGGGCGAGCATCGCGGCCTGCCGGCCCGCGTCCACGACCTGCAGCATCGCCCGCACCGCGACGAGCGTCTTGCCCGCGCCGACGTCGCCCTGGACGAGCCGGTTCATCGGATGCTCGCGTTCCAGGTCCTCCGCCACCTCGGCGCCGACCTCGGTCTGCCCCTCGGTGAGGACGTAGGGCAGGGCGGCGTCGAAGGCGGCGAGCAAGCCGTCCGCCCGCCGCGGGCAGGCGGGCGCGGGCCGCGCACCTGCGGCGTGGCGACGCAGCGCCAGCGCGAGCTGCACGCCCATCGCCTCGTCCCAGACCAGGCGCCGCCGGGCCGCGCGGTGGTCGTCCTCCGACTCCGGCAGGTGGATCCGCCGCAGCGCCCGCCCCAGCTCGGGCAGCCCCTCGGCGCGGCGCAGCTCGACCGGCAGCGGATCGGCCGGATCGTCGAGGACCTCCAGCACCTGGCGCACGCAGCGCCCGATCTCCCAGCTGCGCAGCCGCGCCGTCGCGGCGTAGACGGCGAGGAACGGCCGCTCGTCCTCGTCGGCACCGAGGGGCTCGAACTGCGGGTGCGTGAGCTGCAGCTTGCGGTAGCGACCCTTGCCGTAGATGCCGACCTTGCCCGCGAAGAGCGCCCGCGTACCGGGCGTGAGCAGGCTCTTGAGCTTGTGACCGTGGAAGAAGGTGCAGTCGATCGAGCCGCCGCTGCCGTCGCGGATCGTCACCGACAGCAGCTGCCCCCGGCGGCTGCGCATGGACCGCAGCTCCGCGGACTCCACCAGCGCCACGACCGTGACGTCCTCGCCGAGGGCCAGCCCGGACAGCGGGGTGAGGGTGCCGCGGCCGACGTAGCGGCGCGGGTAGTGGCGCACCAGCTCGCCCACGGTGGTGATCTCCAGCTGCTCGGCGAGCGCGTTCGCCGCCCTCGTCCCGACGAACGGGGTGAGCGGGGCATCGAGATCAGCGGTCATTCCACCCCCAGGACCAGCGGGTAGTCCGTGCGGTCGCCGCGCAGGACGACGGTGTCCACCTCCGGGTGGGTGCGGCGCAGGTCCGCGACCAGGCCCTCGCCCACGTCGTCCGACACCCCGCGGCCGAGCAGCGCGGTGACGATCTCGCCGCCGCCCACGAGCATGCGGTGCGCGAGCCAGAGCGCGCCGACGGGCAGGTCCGGCGCGATGAGGACCACCTCGCCGTCCGAGATGCCCAGGACGTCGCCCGGCTCGCAGCGACCTACCCAGGTGAGCGCCTCCGACTCCGCGATCACCAGCCCCGCGGTGCGGCAGCACGCCGCTGCCTCCGCCATCGCGACGACGTCCTCGACCGGGCGGCGCTCCGGGTCGTGGACGGCGAGCGCGGCGAGCCCCTGCAGCACCGACGACGTCGGGACGACGAGCACGTCCTGCCCGTCGCGACGAGCGTCGGTGGCGGCCCGTTCCGCGACCGGGGTGAGCTCGGAGTCCCCGGGCAGGAGCACGACGTGCCGGGCGCGGGTGCCCGCGAGCGCGGCGCCCAACTCGGCGGCGTCGATCGGCCGGTCCGTGCGTTCCAGGACGTCCGCGCCTGCCTCGCGGGCGAGCGCTGCGGGCTCGCCGGCCGCGACGAGCAGCACCGCCCGCGCCCGGGGGAACCGGGCATCCGCCGCGGCGTGCGGCTGCTGGTCGGCGAACCGCACGACGGTCACCCGGTGGGGCCTGCCGGCGTCCAGCCCGGCCTCGAGGGCGGCGCCGACGTCGTTGCAGTGGACGTGGACGTTCCACAACCCGGCGCCGTCCCCGACGACGGCGACGGAGTCGCCGATCGTGTCCAGCCGTTCCCGCAGCTCGTCGACGGCGGCCTCGTGCGTCGCCTCCAGCAGGTACATGACCTCGTACTCGAAGTCGGGCGAGCCCGCCTCCCGCTCGGCCGTGAGCGCCGCGCGGCTGCGGACGGGCAGCCGCAGCGGCGCCGCCGGGACGGGCGCCCCGCCCGGCGGCCGCCGGTCGGCGACGCAGGCGAGCGCCTCCAGCACCACGCAGAGCCCGAACCCGCCCGCGTCCACGACGCCGGCACGGGCCAGCTCCGGCAGCTGGGCCGTGGTCTCGCGCAGGGCCGTCGCGGCGGCCACACCCGCCGATGCCGCCACCGCGGCCAGGCAGCCGTCGCCCTGCCTCACCCGCACCGAGGCCGCCGCGGCGGCGGCGCTCAGCACCGAGAGCCCCGTGCCCTCCCGGGGATGGCTGAAGGCGGCCCTCGCGAGCCGGTGCGCCCGGTGCAGGCCGTCGGCGAGGACGGCCCCGTCCGTCAGCGGCGCGGCGACGGTCGGGGCGCGCGCGGCCTCCCCCACCGCCGCCCCGGCCGGCACGGGGGCCCCGCCGGCGTCCCCGACCGCCTCCTCGATGGCCTCCTCGATCGCCTCGGCGAGGCCGCGCAGCACCTGCGAGAGCATCAGCCCGGAGTTGCCGCGAGCCCCCTGCAGCGCCCCCCGCGCCAGGGCCGCCGCGACCGGGCCGGGCCCTTCGGGCGACGCCCCGTCCTCGCGCAGGCCGCGGCGGCCCGCGTCCGCGGCGGCCCGCATCGTGAGCAGCATGTTCGTGCCGGTGTCGCCGTCCGGAACGGGGAAGACGTTGATCCGGTCGATCTCGGCGCAGTAGCGCTCCAGCCCCTGCGTCGCCGCCGTCGCCCAGCCGCGCAGCAGGATGGCGTCGAGCGGGACCGGCACGACCGCGAGGCTACCCGGGCGCCCGCCGGGGCCCCCGCTGCCGCCACCCGGACCACGCAGGTATCGTGGATGTCCGCGACCCGGTTCGGTTTCCGGGAACGTCTTCCGTCTACATCCGAGGAGTGTTCGACGTGGCTGCCGTCTGCGACGTCTGTGGCAAGGGTCCGGGCTTCGGCATGTCCGTCTCGCACTCGCACCGCCGCACCCACCGCCGCTGGAACCCGAACATCCAGACCGTGCGCGCCCGGGTGGACGGCGGCAACCGCCGCCGCCTGGCCGTGTGCACGTCGTGCCTGAAGGCCGGCAAGGTCGCACGCGCCTGAGCCCGTCCGACGCATCGGTGCCCCGCAGCCTCAGGGTGCGGGGCACTCGCGTGTCAGGGTTCGTCCGGCCGCACGAACACGACGTCCACGGTGTCGAACCCGAGCCCGCGGCCCATCCCGCGCACCATGTCCACGACGTTGCGCTCGGCGCGGGCTCGCAGCTCGCTCGCCTCGGCCGCAGCGGCGAGCTTCGACTCTGCCATCCGGAAGAGCTGCTGGGTGCGATCGCTGCGCCCGTCGAACGCCTCCATGGCGGCGGTGACGAGCCCCCGGTCGTCGTCGACGACCTGGCTGCGCCCGTGGTCGACCGCGGGCGGTGCGAGCAGGGGCTCGGGCAGCGTGACGGTGACCGCCGAGCGGTCCGCGGAGACCGCGACGGCCTCCGGGCCCAATCCGGCGAGATCGACGTAGGCGTCCACCGTGCCGTGCGCGAGCAGCGCGCCCTCGTACCCGTAGACCCAGGTCGGGACGTTCTCGCGACCCTCTCGGAGCAGCACCGTGACCTCGTAGGTGCCCTGGGCGGGGACGATCCGCTGCAGGTCGCGGATCGAGTGCAGCAGCACGGGGCCGCTGTCGTCCGAGCTCCGCGGCGGCACGGGGCCGTCGCCGATGATCCCCGGGACGAGCAGTAAGGCACCGAGCAGGGCGGCACCGAGAAGCAGCGCCGCGGCGCGCAGGCGTCGAGGCATGGCCCGATCCTCACCCGGGACCCGCGCCGCCGCCCATCGCATCACCCGGACGGAGCAGCGGTCAGGGCAGTTTCCAGTCGATCGGCTCGCCGCCCAGCTCCTCCAGCAGCGCGTTGGCACGGCTGAAGGGGCGGGAGCCGAAGAAGCCGTTCGCCGCCGACATCGGGCTCGGGTGCGCGGACTCGATCGCCGGCACGTCACCCAGCAGCGGCACGAGGTTGCGGGCGTCGCGCCCCCAGAGGATCGCGACGAGCGGCTCGCCGTCGCGGTCCACGAGCGCGCGGATCGCCTGCTCGGTGACGGCCTCCCAGCCCTTGCCGCGGTGCGACGCCGGCTTGCCCGGTTCCACGGTGAGGCACCGGTTGAGCAGCAGCACCCCGCGCTCGGCCCACGGCGTGAGATCGCCGGTGGACGGCATCGGGTGGCCGAGATCCTCGCAGTACTCCTTGTAGATGTTGACCAGCGACTTCGGAATCGGCCGCACGTCCGGCGCCACCGAGAACGACAGCCCGACGGCGTGCCCCGGCGTCGGGTAGGGGTCCTGGCCGACGATCAGCACGCGCACGCGGTCGAAGGGCTGGGTGAAGGCGCGCAGGACGTTCGCGCCCGCCGGCAGGTAGCGACGACCCGCGGCGAGCTCGGCGCGCAGGAACTCCCCCATCCTCGCGACGACGGGCTCGACGGGGGCCAGGGCGGCCGCCCAGCCGGCCTCGACGACCTCACGGAGCGGCTTGGGCGCGCGGGCGGCCATCAGCCGTCGATCCTGCGCAGCTCGGCGCGGTAGCGCTTCCCGCGCTGCACGTAGGAGTCGACGCCGAACGCGAAGTACCCGTCCGGCACCTCGTGGCCGTCGCGGACGCGCGCGGGGACGCCCATCGCCATCCGCCGCGGCGGGATCTGCGCGTTCGGCGACACCACCGCCCCGGCGGCGACGACCGCGCCCACCCCGACCGTCGCGCCGTTGAGCACCACCGAGCCGGACGAGATCAGCGCGTGGTCGCCGATCGTGGCCGCCTCGATGTGCACGTTGTGGCCCACCGTGACGTCGGCGCCGATGACCGTGTCCTGCACGGCCGTGGTGTGGATGATCGACCCGTCCTGGATGGACGTCCGCGCGCCGACGACGATGCGGCCGTCGTCGCCGCGCAGCACGGCGGTGGGCCACACCGAGGACTCGGCACCGAGCGTGACGTCGCCGATCACGACGGCGTCGGGGTGGACGTAGGCCTCGGGATGGATCGACGGCACGCGGTCGCCGAGGGCGTAGAGGGGCACGGCCACGCAGCCTACGACCGTTCCAGGTGGGCGCGCGCCCGGGGAAGTCGGGGAATCGCCGCGGGGGCGACGGGGCCGGCCGGGGGGTTGGCCGGGGGGGTGGCCGGGGGGTCGGCCGGGGCTCCTCGCAGGGGCCGGCCGGGGGGGTTGGCCGGGGCTCCTCGCAGGGGCCGGCCGCACCTCGCAGGGCCCGCACACGCCTCACAGTGCTCCGCGACCTGCACCTCGCAGAGACCGCCCACGCCTCGCAGGTGCTGCAGCCTCTGCGAGGCGTCGGAGAACCCTGCGAAGCCGGACCAGATCGCCTGCGAAGCCGAGCAGAACCCTGCGAAGCCAGGGCCGAACCCCTGCGAAGCCGGGCCGACTCCGCACGGCCCGCCGCCGCGGCCATTCCCACCCGCCACCGCGCCCCCACAACCCGCACCCCGCAGACGCCCGTCGCACTTCGCTGGGGTCGCGTCCCGCTGTGTGGTGGAGTTCGTGCTCGACACCGTGCGGGTCAGTGCTCGGTCATGATGCCGTGAGCATGGCGGTGGCCGGTAGTGCGGTGTTCTTGCCGGGGACGATGGCCAGGGCGGT
>NZ_JBFWVQ010000105.1:0-20515 GCF_050246655.1 Pseudonocardia sp. | reverse complement strand
CGTCCCGGGTCGACACGCTGAAGCAGTAGAGGGCCAGCGTGTGCGTCGTGGGATCGCCGACCGGCAGCTTCGCGTACTGCGCGAACGTCTCCCGGCCGAGCAGCATCACGAAGGCCTGCTCGCCGACGGGCATGCAGGCCGCGTTCTCGCCGGTGAACGCCGGGTCGTAGCTGAACCCGAGCTTGGAGAAGAACGCCTTGCTGCGCTCGATGTCGGCTACCGGCATGTTCACGAACAGCATCCGGCCGGGGTGTACGGGCGTGGTCATGGTGGGCTCCGGTCGACGGTTCCGGTGGGACGCCCGTATCGACCGCCCCGGCCCGCGCAACTCATCGGTCGGCCGGTCGATTTCCCGTGCCGGCCGCGGCCACCTCGGTGGTCATGATCCCGCTGCGTCAGGGGTATCGGCGTCGGGCGCCACGCGTTGCAGGCCGGCGATGAGGGTGTCGACGAGGAAGTCGTAGCTGCCGGCGACATCGCGGGTCATCTGGAACGCGCCGCCGACCTCGAGCCCGGCGAAGCCATGGATGATCGCTCGGATCGCGCGGACGGCGTCGATCGCCCGATCACCACGCAGCCCGAACCCCGCGATGGCGTCGAACAGGACGGCCACGGCGTCGTCGGCCACCTGCTGGAACTCCGCGTCGTCGCCCGGCGGCGCGTGGATGGTGGCGGCGTACCGGCCGGGGTGATCCAGGGCCCACCGTCGGTAGGCAGCGGCGATGGCACGGACCGCGTCGGGCCCGGACCGGCCGACGGCAGCCCGGGTCAGCACGGCAGAGACGTCGCGCACGGCCTGCATGGCGATCCGGCGGCGCAGAGCGCCGAGCGAATCGATGTGCTTGTACAGCGACGGCGTCCGCACCCCGGCCCGTTCGGCCACCAGACCCATGGTCACACCGGCGAATCCGACCTCGTCGGCGAGCGCCGACCCGGCCGCGACCACAGCCGTCACGTCGAGGCCGGCTCTAGGCACGCACGGACTCCAGGAACGCCAGGATCATCGCGGCCACCTCCGCCGGACACTGCACGTGAGGGTAGTGCCCCGCTCCGGGGATGACGTCGAGTCGGCCCAGGCCGGCGGGCAACGCCGACACGATCGCCTCTCCCTCGGCCACCGGCGAGGTCCAGTCCGGGTCGAGGCCGCCCTGCACGACCAGCACCGGGCAGCGGACGTTGCCCAGCTGCGCGCCCGCATCAGCGGCACTGTTCAACTGCTTCTGCAGCGCCTTCATCCGGCCGGGCTCGCGCAACATGGCGTCGATGCGATCGAGGCTCGCGCTCCAGTCCGCCGGCCGCGGCTCGGGCATGGCGATCTCCAGGTACCTCCGCCACTGCCTGCGACTTCCCAGGGCGACACCCGCCATCGCCAGCGCCGCGCGCCGGTAACGCGCCACCCGCAGATCACGCAGGGAGAACTCCACCTTCCGCGTGAACGGCGCCAGCTCGACCAGCGCGGTGACGAGGGACGGGGCCGTCGCCGCGGCGATCGTGGCGGCGCCCCCCGAGATGGAGTGGCCGACGATCACCGCCGGGCCGCCGAGATGCTTCACCACCGCGATCATGTCACCGGCGATGTCGGTCCGCGTGTACGACGGCCATGTCGCGCTCGACTCACCGCAGCCGCGCAGATCGACCGTGGCGACCCGGTACCCGGCCTCGGCCAGCGCAGGCGCGAGGAACCGGTAGGCGTCGCGGCTGTTGCCGATGCCGGGGACCAGCACCATCAGCGGGCCGGACGTACCGGTCGTCTCGTAGGCCAGCGTGCCGCCGTCGACATCCAGGAACTCGGTCATCGTCAACCTTCCGTAGGCTAATTCGATTAGTCTACGGCTAATCTGTGTGTACGGCGGGCGAGCAGCCTCACCGTCGGAGTCCGCGGACCGGGGGAAGGCCAGCGTTCAGCGGTGCGCGGTTGCTGCGTGGTGAAGTTCGGAGATGTGCTCGGCGAACAGTCTGGCGACGAGTTCGCCGCGGCTGGTCACGCCGCACTTGGAGAAGATCGTCTTGATGTGGTCGTTGACGGTGTGGCGCGAGATGCACATCTCGGCGGCGATCTCTTTGGTCGACAGCCCCCTGGCGAGGAGTGGCACCACTTCGGACTCGCGTTGGGTGAGGCCGTAGGACTCGAGGACGATGGAGACGAGGTCGGCCGGACCGGCGGGCTCGACGACGACGGCGACCTGGTTGTCGCCGAGCGGGGCGGCGTGGAGGCGGAACCAGCGGCCGGAGCTGCCGCGGGCGCGCATCGAGATTCCGGTGGCGTTCTTCAGGTTCTTGGCTCGTCGCGCTGCGGCCATGACGACCGTCGGCACGTCGATGTCGACGCCGTGGGTGGCGAGCTCGGCCAGCACGTCGGCCGCGCCGGGCGTTGCCGAGACGAGTGATGCGTCGCTGTCGATGACGAGCATGGTCGGCGCCGGGGCGGCGGTGGCGCGGTCGCGGCGCATCACGGCGGAGCGAATCGCTCGGGCGGCGACGGGGACGAGCTCGAGGACCGATTGCGACTCTTCGGCGGGGAACGGTCCGAGTTCGGCGCTGCGGACCAGGGCGGCCACGGCCCAGCACGATGCGCCGGTCGTGAAGGCCACCCGGATCTCGTCGCCGCCGCCGGGTTCGTACAGCTTGCGGTAGCGCGGGCTACGAGCGAGGTCGCCGTCGGTCAGTTGCGACAGCGTGGCGACGGGTTCGGCGCTGCGCGCCAGAGAAGTGAACTTGGCGAAGTCGGGGTCGAGCAGCTCGTTGTCCCAGAACGGCGTGCACTGGGAGGGGTTGAGTCCCTCGACGACACCACCGAAGGGCAGCATCGAGTCGGTGTCGGTCAGGAGCAGCGCTGCGACCGAGAACGTGGCGACGCCGTGCAACGCCTCGAGCACGTCACTGAGCAGTTCGGTCAGCGGCCGCTCGGCGGCGTCGGCGGCGAGCACGCGGTCCCGGGCGGCGATGACCTGGTCGATGCCCATTCGATGCAGCGTACGACGGGTCGAGGGCCTGGTCATCCCCCTCGTTCATGGGGGTCAGCCCCCGTCATCGACCCGCTTGGAACCCGAGGCCGCGGGATTCACGGCCCGTCGACGCATCCGTACGTTCGCCACACATGGCCTACGAACCTGCCGTTCCCACGATCATCCGCCCTCCCGAGCGGATCGCCGCGGAGACGTGGCTGATCCATCAGGTGCAAGAGGCACTCGGGGCGCCGCTGCGCGTGTACCTGAACTCGATGGTGATCCGCGGCGCCGAGCCGGTCATCGTCGACACCGGCACCGTCGCCAACCGTGCGCAGTGGCTGGACGACGTGTTCGGGCTGGTCGATCCGGCCGATGTGCGCTACGTCTTCATCTCCCACGACGACGTCGACCACACCGGCAATCTCGCCCAGGTCATGGAGCACTGCCCGAACGCGACGCTGCTCGCCTCGTGGGCGCTGGTCGAGCGGTTCTCCAACGCCTTCGAGTTCCCACTGCAGCGCTGCCGCTGGGTCGATGACGGATCGCACCTCGACCTCGACGATCGCCGCCTGCGCTTCGTGCGCCCACCGCTGTGGGACTCACCAACGACACGCGGCGTGTTCGACACCTCGACCGAGGCCTACTGGGCGGTGGACGCCTTCGCCACACCGTGTTCCCCTGCGGTCGAGGCGACGGTCGACGAGCTCGACCCGGAGGCCTGGCGAGGCGGCATGGCGATGTTCGCGCACCATGCGCTGTCCCCATGGCTGGCCATGGTCGACAACGGCCGCTACCGCCACCACGTCGAACAGGTGCGGGCGTTGGGCGCCACCACCATCGCCTCGGCGCACAGTCCGCTGATCACCGGCGCCTCGGTCGACCCGGCGTTCGATCTGCTCGTCGACCTGCCGAACGTCGAGGTGCCGCAGGCACCCGACCAGACGGTGCACGACGCGATCGTCTCCCAGCTCCCCGCAGCCTGAGCCGGACATGCGCATCGGCATCGGACTGCCACAGCTCGGCCGCTTCGCCGACATCGACACGTTGCGCCGGGTGGCGAACGCCGCCGAGGCCAGCGGCCTGTCCTCGCTGTGGGCCATCGACCGGCTCCTGGTTCCGGTCAACCCGCGCACCGCCTACCCGGCCAGCGCCGACGGGACGCTGCCACCCGAGCAACACACCGCGATCGACCCGATCGTGGCGCTCAGCGTGGCGGCCACCGTCACCGATCGGATCCGGCTCGGCACCAGCGTCCTCATCGCCCCGTGGTACCCGCCGGTCGTGCTGGCCCGCGCCCTGGCCAGCGTCGATGTCGCCAGCGCCGGACGACTGACGGTCGGGCTCGGCGTCGGATGGTCACTCGACGAGTACGAGGCCGTCGGCGCACCGATGCGGCAGCGAGGCCGACGACTCGACGAGATCCTCGAGCTGCTCCACTCGCTGTGGAGCGGCCGAACCCAGCGCGTCACCGGCCAGGAACGCATCGAGCCCGCCTCGCTGACCGTGCGCCCGGCACAGCATCCCCGCCCGCCGATCCTGCTCGCCGCCTACACCGCGGCCGGGCTCGACCGCATCGCTCGCAGCGCCGACGGCTGGCTGCCGACCAGCCTGCCGTTCGACGCCATCGCCGCCGGCTGGACCACCATCCGTGACGGCGCCGCTGCTGCCGGCCGCGACCCCGACGCGCTCGAGCTGATCGTCCGCGCCGCACCCGCGTTCACCGACGCCGCGCTCGGACCGACACGAGCGCCGTTCACCGGGTCGTGGCGACAGATCGCCGACGACGTCGCGCACACCCGAGACCTCGGCGCCCACGAACTGATCATCGACCTGCAAGGCCAGATGACACGCCCCGACGAGCTGGTCGACACCGCCCTGGAGCTCGCCGCCGGCGCGATCACCGCCGTCGTCACCTGACACGTACCCGCCACGACGCCTGCACGATCCGTCTCGGCGTCAACGGCGCCTTGACGCCCAGGGTGGTCAAGTGCGGTGGGCCGACGTGACCAGGCCGAACTCGCGGCCGGCGTCGAGCAGGGAGTCGGCGAGGTACTGGCCGGACGACCGCGCGCAACCGACGAGGTAGGACCGGGCACCGTCGACGTCGTCGCGCACGACGTCGGTGACCACGCGGGCCACCGACGAGCGGAACGCGGCACCGTCGGGGGTGACCCGGTCGGCGAGATCGATCGCGCACACCTTCGCGAGCAGGGCCGGGGCCGTTGCCCCGGTGACCCGCAGCATCGCCCAGCCGTGGCCCACGTCGACGCGGGTGGCGAACTCGTCGGTGGCGGCGAGGATCCCGTCGACGGCGGCACGCAGGCACCGCGTGGCGCCCTGGGCGCCGATGACCAGCCACTGGCCGGGCCCGGAACCGACGACGAGTGCCCCCGCCAGCGGGCCGGCGGCCGGCCGGGCGGCCCGGCCGAACCCGACGCCGAGCGCGTCCCGCACGGCTCCGGTGGCCGGCGCGCGGACCGCGACCTTCGCCAGCAGCGAGAGGTCGGTGAGGGTGGGTCCGGCCACCGGCGCGACGTTGCGCGGCAGGCTGATCGGACTGCGGGCGATCGGCGGCGCGATCTCAGGCACGCTGACGCTCCCCCTCCGGGTCGAACTGGGCATGGTCGGCCGTCACCTCGGCGGCGATGTCCCGCCCGTCGCGGAGGCGGACGGTGAGCCGGGTGCCGGCATCGGCGAGGTGCGCGTCGACCTGGCCGAGACAGACGGCGCGGCCGAGCGCGGGCGACATCCGGCTGGACGTGATCCGCCCGACGATGTGCCCGCCGTCGCTGACGATCTGGCTCGCCTCCTCGGGCACGACGGCGGGATCGAGCGGGCGGATCCCCACCAGCCTCGGGTACGCGGCCCGTTCGGACTGCCACTGCAGCTCCGCCTTGCCGGCGAAGTCCGGCTTGTCGAGCTTGATCATCCGGCCGAGCCCCGCCGTGTGGGCCTGGGTGAGGCCGTCGGTGTCCTGGCCGACGATGAAGTGGCCCTTCTCCAGCCGCAGGATGCGCTGGGCCTCCACGCCGAAGGGGGCCACCCCGAGATCGCCGCCGGCGCGCAGCAGCTCCTCCCACACGTGCAGCCCGAAGTGGGCGGGCACGTGCAGCTCGTAGGACAGCTCCCCGGTGAAGCCGATGCGCCAGAGCACGCAGTCGGCGACGCCGGCGACCGTCCCGGTGCGCACGTTCATGTAGCCGAAGGCCGCGCTCGCCAGGTCGACGTCGGTCAGCCGGGCCAGCAGTTCCCGCGAGCGCGGGCCTGCCACGTTGATGCTCGCGTAGGCGCTGGTCACCGGCGTGATGTGCACCTGCCAGTGGGGGTGCTCGGTCTGCAGCCAGCTCTCCGCCCACTCCCAGACCGTCGCGGCACCCGACGACGTCGTGGACATCAGCCAGTGCTGCTCGCCGAGCCGTCCGGTGACCCCGTCGTCGAGCACGACCCCGTCCTCGGCGCACATCACGCCGTAGCGGACCCGGCCGACGTCCAGCGTCGACACGCGGTTGACGTAGAGCAGGTCCAGCAGCTTCGGCACATCGGGACCCTGCAGGTCGAGCTTGCCGAGCGGGGTGACGTCGATGATCCCGACACGGCTGCGGACGGTGCGCGCCTCCGCCTGCGGATCGCCGTAGTGGTCCGGTCGGATCCACAGGCCGGCGACCAGCGGCACCGCCCCGTGCTCGGTGTGCCAGCGGTGCATCGGCGAGTGCCGGACGGGCTCGAACCTCCGTCCAGCGAGCGCGCCCAGCGACACCGGGGTGTACATCGGCCGCCACGTGGTCACGCCGGTCTCGGCGAGGGTGCGGCCGGTCGCCTCGGCGACCAGCGCCGCCGTGTTGATCGCCTCCAGCTTGCCCTGCGCCGGGCCCATCGTCGCGGTCGTGTACCGCTTGACCAGCTCGGCCGAGTCGTAGCCCTCCTCGACGGCGGTGGTGATGTCCTTCGCCGTGACGTCCTCGGAGAGATCGACGAAGCCGCCGATCGGACGGGCGAAGAACAGCTCCGGGTGCTCGGCCTCCGGCAGCGGTGGTACCTCCCGCGCGGCCGCCCCGCCCGCGCGCCGGGCCGCCTCGGCGCCGACGGCCTCGGCGTGCGCCACGAGCTGCGCGGGCGTGCCGTCTCCGGCGATCCCGCCGGCGGCCAGCACGGTGTCCGGCAGCTCGCCCGGCACGAACCGCGCCGCGTCGGGCCGGTACACGGGGACGGCGCCTGCCATGTCCAGCAGCGACGTCGGCGCCGTCCAGCCGACCGCGGTGACGAGCAGGTCGACGTCGTGGCGCCGCCCGCCCGCGAGCTCGACGGCCTGCACCCCGCCGCGTCCGACCGCCCGCACGAGGCGGGGGCCGCCCCGATCGACGCAGCGGGCGTCGAGCTCGACGACGTCGACGCCGGCCGCACGCAGGTCGGCCGCGGCCGCGTCGCCCTCGGGATTGGCGATGAGCACCGCGGCCCGGTGCCCGGGCCGCACCGCGTGCAGCCCGATCAGCCGCCGCACGGCGGTGGAGAGCATCACCCCGGGCAGGTCGTTGCCCGCGAACACGTACGGGCGCTCGATCAACCCGGCCGCGACGACCAGCACCCCGGCGCGGGCCTTGTCCAGCCGCTCGCCGATCCCGGGGAGCCCGCGCTGGGCGACAGCGATCCAGTTGCCGTCGTAGCGGGCGGCGACGACCGCGTCGGTCAGCACCTCGATGCCGGACTCGGCGTGCACGGCGGCGCGGAGCTCGGCGAGCAGCGCGAGGTCGTCGGGCCCGCCCCAGCGCAGGTGCCCGCCGAGCTGGTACTCCTGCTCGACGAGCATCACCGAGGCGCCGGCGCGCGCCGCGGCGAGGGCCGCGGCCATCCCGGCGGGCCCGCCGCCGGCGACCAGCACGTCGGGGTGCGCGTAGCGCTTGTCGAAGTAGGGCCGCTCGGAGTCGGGCGGTACCTCGCCGGCATGCACGAACCGGCGCAGCACCTTCTCGTACACCGGCCACAGTCGCTCGGGCTTGATGAACGTCTTGTAGTAGAAGCCGGTCGCGAGGAACCGGCCGGCCAGCCGGTTGACGGCCTTGACGTCGAAGCGCAGCGACGGCCACGTGTTCTGCGACCGCACGTCCATGCCGGGCTCGAGGCGCCGGTGCGCGCCGCGGACGTTGGGCTCGTCGCCGACCTGGAACTGGCAGCCCGGATCGAACACGTCCGCGGTGAGCAGGCCTCGCGGGCGGTGGTACTTGTAGCTGCGGGAGAACACCCGCACGCCCGACGCGGCCAGCGCCGAGACGATGGTGTCGCCGGGATGGCCGAGGTGGCGCGCGCCGTTCCACGTGAACGCCAGCGTCGAGGAGCGGTCGATCACCTCGCCGGGCCGCCGCGGGAGGCGGTGGTCGCCCGTCATGCGGTCACCTCGTTCGTCCCGGTGTGCCGCCGGACGGCGAGGAAGCGCTGGCAGCCCGCGGCGTGGTACCAGGTCTCGCGGACCCAGCCGAGCGGGTTGGCGCTGAAGTAGAGGTGGCGCCGCCACTCCGCCGGGGTGGCGGTCGCCGGGTCGGGGCGCGTCTTCGCCTCGCCGACGTAGCGGAACTCGCTGACGTTGCGCGTCCCGCAGTGCGGGCACGGGAGGAGCATCATGGGTGCGTCTCCGGGTCTGGAGTGCTGACGTGGCGGACGGGGCGGCCTGGTCTCCTAGTGACCGACAGCGGCCGCGCCCTTCTCGCCGACGAGCCGCCCGGCCTCGAAGCGGTCCAGCGCGAACGCGGCGATGATCTCGGGCGGCTTGCCGTCGACGATGCAGGCGGCCATGGCCTCGCCCGAGACGGGTCCGGCCTTGAAGCCGTAGGTCCCCCACCCGACGTCGACGAAGAAGCCCTCGACGGGTGTGAGCCCCATGATCGGCGAGTAGTCGGGGGTCATGTCGCACAGGCCCGCCCACTGCCGCAGCAGCCGCATCTTCGACAGCGCCGGCATCAGCTCCAGGACGTGCCGCGCGAGCCCCTCGACGAACTCCAGCGAGCCGCGCGTCGAGTACGACGCGAACGGGTCGACACTCGCCCCGAACACCAGCTCGCCACGGTCGGTCTGGCTGACGTAGGTGTGCAGGGTGCCGGAGACGACCACGGTGTCCAGGAACGGCCGCACCGGCTCGGTGACGGCGGCCTGCAGCGGGAAGGTGTGCACCGGCATGGCGACGCCCGCCATGTCCGAGATCAGTGTCGACCAGCCCGCCGTGCAGTTGACCACCACCGGCGTGCTGATCCGCCGGCCGTCGGCCGTGCGCACCCCGGTGACGCGGTCGGCCTGCACGTCGATCCCGACGACCTCCGTGCCCTGGTGGATGTGCACGCCCTGCGCGTCGGCCGCTCGGGCGTAGCCCCACACGACGGCGTCGTGCCGGACGATCCCGCCCGGCGGGTGGTGGAGCGCCCCGAGGATCGGGTAGCGGGTGCCGGCCGAGGTGTCCAGGTAGGGCACCAGTTTCTTGATCTCGGCCGGGCCGATCACCGAGGAGTCGACGCCCTGCAGCTTGTTGACCTCGGCCCGCCAGTGCATCGTGCGCAGCGACGAGTCGTTGTGCGCCAGCGTCAGGTGCCCGCGCTGGGAGAACATGACGTTGAAGTTCAGGTCGGCGGCCAGGTGCTCGTACAGCTTCACCGAGCGGTCGTAGAACCGCACACCGTCGGGCGTGAGGTAGTTCGACCGCAGGATCGCCGTGTTGCGGCCGGAGCCGCCGGAGCCGATGTAGGACTTCTCCAGCACCGCGACGTTCGTGACGCCGTGGTTGCTCGCCAGGTAGTGGGCGGCGGCCAGCCCGTGCACCCCGCCACCGATGATCACGACGTCGTAGCCGTCGCGGGGCCCGTGATGGCCGAACGCGCGTGGCCACTCCCCTCCGAACAGCCCGTGCCGGGCGAGTGCCCACGCCGAGTACGTCCGGGGCCGGCGCCGGGTCACCGCATCTCCCCGGCCCCGACGTAGGGGTACGGGCTGCGCAGCAGCGCGCCCTCCGCGAAGCGGGACAGCCGGAAGTCGGCCGCCGGGACGTCCGGGACGCGGCTGCGGCCGTCGACGACCAGGTCGGCGACCAGCCCGCCGACGGACGGCGAGAGCTTGAATCCGTGCCCGCTGAACCCGGCCGCGACGACGAGCGACGCGATCGGCGTCGCGGAGATGACCGGGTTGAAGTCCGGGGTGACGTCGTAGCAGCCGGCGTAGGTGGACGCGATCGACGCGTTGTCCAGGCCGGGGAACCGCGTCGAGACCTTGTCGACGGTGAGGTCGATGAACGCGTCGTTCGCCCGGTTCGAGTAGTCGCCCGGATCGGCGGGCTCCAGCTCGGCGAGGTCGGAGTTGCCGAACAGGATCTCCCCGCCGCTCTCGGGCCGGACGTACTGCAGCGACACGAGATCGGAGAACACCGGGACCGGCCCGAGGTCGACGCCGGGATCGATGAGCACGATCTGCTCGCGGTGCACGGTGATGGGAAGGTCGATGCCGTGCCGGGCCAGCAGCGCGCTCGTCCACGGCCCGGCGGCGAGCACGACCGTGCCCGCGCAGATCGTGCTGCCGTCGGCGAGCCGGACCCCGGTGGCCCGGCCGCGGTCGACGGCGACCTCGGTCACCACGGTGCCCTGCCGCAGCCGCGCGCCCGCGCGGCGTGCGGTGGCGGCGAACGCCTGGGCGGTCCGGTAGGCGTCGCCGTACCCGCCACGCTCCTCCCACGCGAAGGCGCCGAAGGGCTCCAGGTCGGCCACCGGCCAGAGCTTCTGCACCT
The DNA here is from genome assembly GCF_050246655.1 of Pseudonocardia sp. Lineage (GTDB taxonomy): Bacteria > Actinomycetota > Actinomycetes > Mycobacteriales > Pseudonocardiaceae > Pseudonocardia. The sequence goes on along the minus strand of NZ_JBFWVQ010000105.1, from coordinate 9,814 downwards.
CCGTCCGGTCGATGTCCTCGGTGCGGACGCCGACGGCGCGCTGCCCGGCCATGGACGCCTGCAGGGCCTCGACGTTCTCCGGACCGACTCCGACGACGTAGCCGGTCTGGTGGAAGCCGATGTCGTCGCCGAGAAGGTCTTCGGCGTTCTCGAAGACCTCCAGCGCCCGGGTGGCCATCGCCGCGAGCGACGGGACGCCGTAGTGGCAGCGCACGACACCGGAGGACTTGCCGGTGCCGCCGGAGCCGACGGTGTCGCGCTCGACGATCGTGACGTCGGTGATCCCGCGCTCGGTGAGGGCCCAGGCCGCAGCGCAGCCCTGCAGCCCCCCGCCGACGATGAGGACATCGGTGGTGCGGTCGGTCATCGCTCCCGCCCCGGGATCCACGAGGTGCCGGCCAGCGGCACGCGGGCCATCGCGGCGGCCTCGATCGTCAGCGCCACCATGTCCTCGGGCTCGAGGTGCTGCAGGTGCGCCTTGCCGCAGGCGCGGGCGATGGTCTGTGCTTCGAGGGTGAGGACGCGCAGGTAGTTGGCGAGGCGCCGGCCGCCCTCGACGGGATCGAGCCGCGCGGCAAGCTCCGGGTCCTGCGTGGTGATGCCCGCGGGATCGCGGCCGTCCTGGAAGTCGTCGTAGAACCCGGCGGCGGAGCCGAGCGCGCGGTACTCCTCGTCGTAGCGGGGATCGTTGTCGCCGAGCGCGATCAGGGCTGCGGTGCCGATCGCGACGGCGTCCGCGCCGAGTGCCATGGCCTTGGCGACGTCGGCGCCGGTGCGGATCCCGCCGGACACGATGAGCTGGACCTTGCGGTGCACACCGAGCTCCTGCAGCGCCTGGACGGCCAGCGGCACGGCGGCGAGCGTGGGGATGCCGACGTGCTCGATGAACACGTCCTGGGTGGCTGCGGTGCCGCCCTGCATGCCGTCGACGACCACCACGTCGGCGCCGGCGGCGACGGCCAGCTTGACGTCGTAGTAGGTGCGCGACGCGCCGATCTTGACGTAGATCGGCTTCTCCCAGTCGGTGATCTCGCGCAGCTCGAGGATCTTGATGGCGAGGTCGTCCGGGCCCGTCCAGTCGGGGTGCCGGCAGGCGGAGCGCTGGTCGATGCCGGCGGGCAGTGTGCGCATGTCGGCGACACGGTCGGAGATCTTCTGCCCGAGCAGCATCCCGCCCCCGCCGGGCTTGGCGCCCTGGCCCAGCACGATCTCGACGGCGTCGGCCCTGCGCAGGTCGGTGGGGTTCATCCCGTACCGCGACGGCAGGTACTGGTAGACGAGGTTCTTGGACTGGCCGCGCTCTTCGGGGGTCATCCCCCCGTCCCCCGTGGTGGTGGACGTGCCGACCTCGGACGCGCCGCGCCCCAGCGCCTCCTTGGCCTGCGCGGAGAGCGCGCCGAAGGACATGCCGGCGATGGTGATCGGGATGTCCAGGTGCAGGGGGTGGCGCGCGTTGCGGTCGCCGAGCACGACGTCGGTGTCGCAGCGCTCGCGGTAGCCCTCCAGCGGGTAGCGGGACACCGAGGCGCCCAGGAAGAGCAGGTCGTCGAAGTGCGGGAGGGCACGCTTGGCGCCCCACCCGCGGATGTCGTACACCCCCGTGGCGGCAGCGCGCTGGATGCCGGCGATGGTGGCGCGGTCGAAGGTGGCCGACTCACGCAGCGCAGGGTCGATCATCAGTAGTCGTTCCCCGAGGTGAAGTGGTACAGGCGGCGCGCGGACCCGTAGCGGCGGAAGTCGGCTGGGTCCGCATCGATGCCCGCGGCGTCCAGCAGCTCCGCCAGCTCGGTCCGGTGCTCGGGCCGCACCTCCTTCTCGACGCAGTCGGCGCCGAGCGAGCCGACGCTGCCGCGGACGTAGATCCGCGCCTCGTAGATCGAGTCGCCGAGGCTCGCACCGGCGTCGCCGCAGACGACGAGCCGGCCGGCCTGGGCCATGAACGCCGACATCGGACCGATGTCGGCGCCGACGACGATGTCCACGCCCTTCATGGAGATCCCGCAGCGCATCGACGCCGAGCCCTCGACGACCAGCAGGCCGCCGTGGGCGGTGGCACCCGCCGACTGGGACGCGTCCCCGGTGACCCGGACGACGCCGGACATCATGTTCTCCGCGACCCCGGTGCCGGCGTTGCCGTGCACGGTGATCCGGCCGCCGTCGTTCATGCCGGCGGCGTAGTAGCCGACATGGCCGTGCACGTCGACGGCGATGTCGGCCTGGACGCCCGCCGCGACGGCATGGGCGCCCTGCGGGTGCAGCACCTCGTAGTGGTGCGCGGTCGGGGCGTGCAGCTCGGCATTGAGCGCGCGGACGCTCGTGGTGGCGAGATCGATCACGGCGCACGTCTGCGCCGTCGGCTCGACGGTGGCGGTCACGGCGCGACTCCTTCGCGGGTCCACGCGTAGACGCGCTCGGGCTCGGGCTCGTAGAGGCGGGCGTGCTCGATGCCGGGTAGGTCGGCCAGCGCCCGGAACTCCGAGGCCATCGCCACCCACCGGCCGGTCTCGGCGATGATCGCCGGCTTGCAGGCGATCGCGTCCCGCACGACGGCGAACCCGTCCGCACTGGTGACGAGCAGGGTGTAGAAGCCGTCGAACCGCTCGCAGACCAGCCGCAGCGCCTTCTCCAGGTCCTCGCCCTGCATCAGCCGGTCGGCGACGAACCGGGCCCCGACCTCGGTGTCGTTCTCCGAGTCGAACACGTGCCCGGCCGCCTGCAGCTCGCGGCGGATCGTGGCGTGGTTGGCGAACGACCCGTTGTGCACCAGGCACTGGTCCGGACCGACGGAGAAGGGGTGGCAGCCCTCGGGGGTGACGGCGGACTCGGTGGCCATGCGGGTGTGGCCGAGGCCCTGCCAGCCCTGGGCGTTCGCCAGGTCGTACGTGTCGGCCAGCTCCCGCGGGTGGCCGGTGCCCTTGTAGACGGCGAGATCGGTGCCGAATCCGATCACGGTGGCACCGGGGGCCGTCCGCCCGACCGCGGCGACCAGCTCGTCGTCGGTGACGGGGGCGGCGACCACGGTCGTGTCGCCCGCTTCGGTGACCACCAGCTCCGGCGCGCCCGAGAGGGCGGCGCGAACCGCGTCCGCGAGGTCGGCGGTCGCGCCCGGCAGCAGGGAGACCGCCGCGTGGCCGGGTGGCACCCGGCGGTGGTCGCCGTAGACCGCGACGCCCGCCGAGTCGGGACCGCGGTCCCCCATCTGGCACAGCATGGTCTCCAGCAGGACCCCGAGCTGCGGGTACAGCTCGGGATCGCGCAGGTGGAGCCCGACGATTCCGCACACGGACGGTCTCCTCTCGGCAGAGGATCAGAAGGCGGTCAGGTAGCGGTCGTGCTCCCAGGAGCCGACCGTGTTGTGCCAGTCGAGGAACTCCTCGCGCTTGAGGGAGGCGAAGTACTCCGCGACGCCCGGACCGGCGGCGTCCAGCGCGCCGACGACGACCGGGTCCGCGGTGAATGCGTCGATCGCGTGCAGCAGCGTGGGCGGCAGTTCCGGGCGCAGAACCGCGTCCGCACCGGTGCCGGGAGCTCCCGGGTCGGTGTCGCGGGCGATCCCGTCGAGACCGGCCGCGAGCGTGGCCGCCAGCGCGAGGTACGGGTTCGTCGAGCCGTCAGCTCCGCGCAACTCGATGCGATGGTGGTCGGGGATCCGCACGAAGTGGGTGCGGTCGTTGCCGCCGTAGGTCGGCCGGCGCGGCGACCAGGTCGCGCCGGAGCGGGTCGACGTCGCACCGGTGCGCTTGTAGGAGTTGACGGTCGGGGCGAGCACCGCCTGCATGCCCGCGGCGTGGGCGAGGACGCCGCCGAGGAAGCGGTAGGCCAGCGGCGAGAGCCCGAAGCCGCGGGCATCCGACGCAGCGCTGTCGGCGGGGAAGCGGGACTCGCCGTCGCTCCACAGCGAGAGGTGCAGGTGCATGCCCGAGCCGGTGCGGTCGTCGAACGGCTTGGGCATGAAGGTCGCGGTCATCCCGCGCTGCTCGGCGAGCACCGAGATCAGGTACCGGGCGGTGATCACGCGGTCGGCCGTGGTGAGGGCGTCGGCGTAGGTGAAGTTCTGCTCGAACTGGCCGTTGGCGTCCTCGTGGTCGTTGGCGTAGTTGCCCCAGCCGAGAGCGTTCATCGCCTCGGAGACGCCGGTCAGGTGCTCGTACATGCGGGTCAGGCCGCGCGCGTCGTAGCACGGACGGGCCGCGACGTCCTTGGTGTCGGCGGGCCGCAGCGTGCCGTCCTCGTCGCGCGCGACGAGGAAGTACTCCACCTCGGCGCCGGCGAACAGCTCGAGCCCCTCCCCCGCCGCCTGCGCGATCATCGCCTTGAGGACGACGCGCGGAGCGAACGGCCACGCGCGGCCGTCGACGTGCGGGTCGCAGTGCACGAGGGCGAGGTCGGGGCGCACCCACGGCAGCGGGGTGTAGCTGTCGACGTCGGGGATCGCGATCAGGTCGGGATCGCACGGCTGCTGGCCGATGGCACCGACCGCGAACCCGGCGAACCCGACTCCCTCGTGCTGCAGCTCGTCGGCCGCGACGACCGGCACCAGCTTCGCGCAGGGCTTGCCGGTGAGATCGACGAACAGCGCGAGCAGGAACCGGACCCCGTCCGCCTGAGCGCGGGCCTTCAGGTCGGAGGGCGCCACTGCCGGCGCAACGGTCGAGGGTGACATGTCGAGGGTCATACCTGCTGGCTCCTTGCGTGGGGACGCACGAGCGTCGTCCGGCCGGACCGCTGTGTCTCACCGGGAAACGGTATATCATCCGAAGATACACATCGGTCACGTCGCTGTGAATGCCTGTTGCGCACCGGTTTCCGCGCAGCGACGGCACCGCAGCGCCCTGTCCTAGCCTGGGAGCGTGCAGCCCGTGAGCGAATCGCCCGCCGAACACGGCCCCGCCGCGCGCGAGGTGGCCGAGGTCGCCCCGTCCGCCGGCCGGCTCGAGCGCGCGATCGGCGCGCAGGTCCGACGGCTGCGCCAGGCGGCCGGGATGTCGCTGGCCGATCTCGCGCTCCGCACGGGCATCTCCAAGCCCATGCTGTCCAAGATCGAGAACGCGCACACGTCGTGCAGCCTGACCACGCTGGCGACCCTCGCCGAGTACCTCGACGTGCCCGTCACCTCCCTGTTCCGGGACGCCGACATCCCGCGCGAAGCCGTCTTCACCGAAGCCGGCCAGGGCGCCCGCATCGTGGCCAGGGGCACCCGGATCGGCCACGACTACACGCTTCTGGGCGCGCTGCGCGGCCCGCACAAGCGGATGGAGGCGCACCTCGTCACGCTCACCGAGCGCAGCGAGGAGTTCCCGCTCTTCCAGCACCCCGGCACCGAGCTGCTGTACATGATCGAGGGCGAGATGGTCTACGGCCACGGCGACTCGAGCTACACGATGCGACCCGGCGACGCCCTGCAGCTCGACGGGGAGGGACCACACGGCCCGCGCGAGCTCGTCGAGCTGCCGATCCGGTTCCTGTCGGTCGTCGCGTACGGGGAGCTGCACGAGTAGGACCCTTGACCTGCAAGGTATCCTCTTGGGAAATGCAGTTTCTCGCAAGGACACGGTCGTCCGGGAGGCCGCGATGAGCATCCTGAACCCGCTCGAGTTCCGGATCACCCCGAGTGACCTGGTCGCCGAGCTCAGGGCCCGCGCACCCAAGATCGGCATGAACGAGGGCCTGTGGCCCGGGCTGGCCATCTACCGCTTCGACGCGCCCGCCGCGCCGCAGTGGGAGGAGGTCCGCGAGCTGCACCTGTGCGTGATCGCCCAGGGCCGCAAGGTCGTCACCGCCGACGGGGCGAAGTGCTACTACGACCCGCTCACGTACCTCGCGATCAGCGACAACCTGCCGTTCCGCACGGAGATCGTCGAAGCCAGCCCGGCGAAGCCGTTCCTGTCGTTCGGCCTCCAGCTCGACCACGCGCTGGTGCGCGAGGTGTCCTCCGACATCATCCTGGAGCGCCAGACCACCGCGTTCACCACGACGCGGCCGAAGGCACCACCCCCGACGGCGGCCACGCCGACGTTCGTCTCGGCGCTCGACCGCGACATGATGGACGCGATCCTGCGCTTCCTGCGCGCCCTCTCCACCGGCGCCGACCGGCGCGTGCTCGCGCCCGTCTTCCTCAAGGAGATCGTCTACCGGGCGCTGCAGGCCGAGCAGTACACGCGGCTGACGCAGCGGGCGGCCAGCGAGAGCGCGAGCAACCCGGTCAGCGGCATCATCGCGTACGTGCAGGAGCACATCGGCGAGCCGCTGAGCGTCGCCGATCTGGCCGAGCGCGCGATCATGAGCCCGTCGGCGTTCTCGCACCTGTTCCGGGACGTGACCGGCCGATCGCCCTACCAGTTCGTGAAGGAGATGCGCCTGAACAAGGCCCGGGAGTTGCTGATCGAGAACGAGGTCAGCGTCACGCAGATCTCGAAGGCCGTGGGTTACCGCAGCACGTCGCACTTCATCAACGAGTTCCGCGACCGCTACGGCATGACCCCCCGCGCCTGCAGCGACGCCCTGGCGGGGCGGGCGATGACGCTCGAAGCCGCGGCCCGCGACCGCGTATGACCGGGCCGGGGTGACGGGTACCCGACCCCTTCAGGACGGGCGCCCGGAGCCTTCGAGCGCTGTCGCGGCGGGTCGCCGACCAGGCCTGGCGCGCGGCGGGGTGACGATCTTCCAGTAGGAGTCCTTGCGGACGATCTTCTCGTCGCGGAACTCCCAGTGGTCGACGCCGCGGGCGCGGATCTGCGTGCCGTCGGTGGTGGTGCCGTGCACGAGCCACTCGGAGACGGCGAGGTGGCCGCTGATCCAGTGCCGGTCGGCGTCGTACCGGACGTCGGGGATGGCGGTGAACCGCGCCGCGAGCCCCTCCCGTACGGCGGCCTTGCCGGCGAGGCGCGCACCGTACGGCTCGGGTCCGGCGGACGTGTCGAACGTGCAGTCGTCGGCGAAGAACTCCATGATCGCGTCCAGGTCGTGTGCGTTGAACGCCTTCATGATCGCTTCGAGCGTCTCGATCGAGACCTGGTCCGGGGCAGCACTCATCACGGCTCCTGTCGGAGAGCGGAGAAAGGGGTACGGGTACGGACGGGGATCAGAACGCGTTGAACCCGATCGCGCGCAGCTGCTCGCGGCCGTCCTCGCTGATGTCGTGGGGGCGCCAGGTCGGCAGCCATTCCCACTCGACGACGAACCCGGTGTCCAGCTCGTCCATCACCGACTTGATCTGGATCTCCATGACCGAGGTGAGCGGGCAGGCCGCCGACGTCAGCGTCATCACGATGGTCGCGACGTCGTCGGGGTCGATCCGCACGCGCCGCACGAACCCGAGATCGACGATGTTCACGCCGAGGTCCGGGTCGACAACGTCGTACAGGGCCTCGCGCACGACGAGCTCCGCCTCGGTCTCGGGCCGGTCCGGCGGCGCCGGCGCGACGGCGGGCTCCTCGATCGGTGCCGGCACCGCCGCCACCGCCGCCAGGCCCCGTGGCCGCAGGACGATCGTCACGTCGCTGGTCGGGCTGCTGATCCAGTCGGCGACGCCATGGGCCTTGCGCCGCACTCGCACGATGTCCTCGGCGGCCACCGCGCCGCCCGCGCTCAGCACGAGCACGTCGGCGTCCAGGCCGGACTGCTCCGCCCGCACCAGCGCCTTGTCCAGCACGCGCGCGAGCTGCTCGCACGCACCCACGGGGCCGAGGCGCAGCCGCGCCCGCGCCTGCGTGGCGGGCTTGCCCATGACCCGGGCCAGCGCCGCCGTCGCCTCGGCCTCGCTCAGGCGGATCTGGTGCTCGCGAACGATGATGTCGGTGCCTGATGCTCGCTCCGGCACGCTCCGCTCGGTCGTCTCGGCCAGCTCCGTCATGCCCGCACCTCCGGCCGGCCCGCTCTCGCCTTGCGCGGCAGCAGGCTCTTGATCGGGAAATCCTCGTCGGTGAGCTGTGCCGCAGTCACCTCGTGCGGCACGGTCATCACCTTGCGGACCTGAATCACGTCGCGCGGGCGGTCCAGCGCGACCATCGCCGTGATCCGTCCGTCCACGAGCGAGAAGACCGAGAACGACCGCTCCTCGACCGCGCCGCGGACGACCGTCTCGCCCTCCCCCCGGAACTGTCCCAGCGACTGCAGGTTGTGCTCGTGCTGCCAGGACCAGAACCAGTGCGGGTCGGTGAACGGCACGGCCTCGCCCAGCAGATTGCGCGCCAGGTTCTGGCCGTGCCGGCGCGCGGTGTCGTGGTGCTCGACCCGGATCCGGCGACCGTGCTCCGGGTGCCACCGGACGGCGACGTCGCCGATCGCGTGGACGTCCGGCGCGCTGGTGCGACCGAACTCGTCGGTCAGGATGCCCCCACCGGTGGCGCTGTCCACGACGAGGCCCGCCTCGACGGCGAGCTCGGCGTTGGGCACCGAGCCGACGCCGACCAGCAGCTCGTCGCACACGATCACCGCGCCGTCCCGGGTGTGCAGCTCGAGCCCGGACGCGGTCTCGGTCATCGCCGTGACCAGCTCGCCCGTGCGGATCTCCACGCCGTGGTCGCCGTGGATGCCGAGCATCGCGCGGGCGACGTCCGGTCCGAGCGCCCTGGCGAGCGGCAGCGGCTCCGGCTCGATGATCGTCACCCGCACGCCCTTGGCCACGGCGATCGCGGCCACCTCGCACCCGATGAACCCGGCACCGAGGATCGCCAGGTGCGTCCCGGGAGCGAGCCGAGCACCGAGCCGCTGCGAGTCGGCGAGCGTGCGCAGCGTGTGCACCCGTTCGCCGGCGAACCCCGGCAGCGTCCGCGCCCGCACGCCCGTGCCGAGCACCAGCGAGTCGTACGCGAGCGAGCGACCGTCGGAGAGGGCCACCCGGCGCTGCGCGAGGTCGAGCTGCCGCACCCTGGTGCCGAGCACCGCCTCGACGGCGTTGTCGGCGTACCAGCTCGCCTCGTCGACCTGGAAGTCCGCGAGCGCGAACGTCCCGGCGAGGTACTCCTTCGACAGCGGCGGCCGCTCGTACGGGAGGTGTGGCTCGGCGGCGACGAGCACGATCTCGCCGTCGAACCCCGCCTCCCGCAGGCCGGCGGCGGTGGCCGCGGTCGCGACCCCGCCCCCGACCAGCACGAACCTGGACATCAGACGCACACCGAGATCGCGCCGTCGTCGTCCACCTCGACCTGGTACCCGATCAGCGCGCAGTTGGTCGGGTTGATGCCCTTGCCCGTCGACACGTCGAACTCCCACAGGTGGTTGGCGCAGGTCAGCTTCCTCTCGTCGAGGTCGCCGTCGTTCAGCGGCCACTCCTGGTGCGGGCAGCGGTTCTTGTACGCCCACACCTCACCGTCGACGTTGACCAGGAGGATCGACTTGCCCTCGACGTCGACGGCCTCCATCTCGCCTTCCCAGAGGTCGTCGATGTGGAACACCGTGTGCCACCGGGCCGATTCCTGGGCCGTCGCGGCCTCACTCATCTCCGCTCACCCCGCCGGTGCCGTCGCGCCGTCGAGGAACGAGTGGTGGAACGCCTCGCGGGCCTGGCGCGCCTCCAGGACGACGTCGGCCGCCGGCTTGCCGAGCAGCGGCGCGAGCGCCTCGACCGCGGCGTCGGCGCGCGGCGCCCACCGCGACCTGAGGCTTCTTGCCGATGGGCGCTACGAACTCGTCGACGTGCTCGGCACCGGAACGGTATCCACCGTGTACCTGGCGCGTAACAGAGCAACGAACGAGAGGGTTGCGGCACGCGTTCTGAACCGCCTGGGCGACAAGCCACAGCAGGACAATCTTCGCGCGCGCTTCCTCCGGCAAGCCGCACTTACGGCCGAGCTCAACCATCCGAATATCGTTC
>NZ_JBFWVQ010000104.1:0-20549 GCF_050246655.1 Pseudonocardia sp. | reverse complement strand
AGCACGTCGGACTCGCCCGGAAGGTCGTCCTCCGCGGAGCGGGGCGCCCCCGGGTCGGCCGCGCCCAGAGCCTCCAGGACGGCGCGGGCGACCTGGTTGGTGTTGCGGCGCACGGTGTCGATCTCGATCGTCGCGACCTCGCGGTAGAGCGGTGTGCGGGCCTCCAGCAACGCGCGGAACGTCGCTCGCGGGTTGACGCCCACGAGCAGCGGCCGGGCCGTCGACATGCCGGTGCGGCGCAGACCGTCCGCCAGCCCGACCGTCAGGTAGACGACCTCGTGACCTCGCAGCCGTTCCCGGGTCTCCGCCGCCAGCACCGACCCGCCGCCGAGCGCGAGGACACCGCTGGTCGTGCCGAGGGCGTGGGCGACCACCTCGCGCTCCAGCGCCCGGAACGTCGGCTCGCCGTCCTGGGTGAAGATGTCCGAGATCGGCTTGCCCGCCCGCTCCACGATCAGCGCGTCGACATCGGTGAACTCCAGCCCGAGCCGGCGGGCCAGGATCTTCCCGACGGTGGTCTTCCCCGAACCCGGTGGCCCGACGAGGACCACGCGAGGACGTCTCCCCGCGCTCATCGCGTGGCGTCCCGGTACGCGACGAGGTTGCGGCGCGTCTCCGCCAGCGAGTCGCCACCGAACTTCTCCAGCGCGGCGTCGGCCAGGACGAGGGCGACCATCGCCTCGGCGACGACGCCCGCCGCGGGCACCGCACACACGTCCGAGCGCTGGTGGATGGCCTGCGCCGGCCCCCCGGTGGCGACGTCCACGGTGCGTAGGGCGCGCGGCACCGTGGAGATCGGCTTCATCGCCACGCGCACGCGGACGGGCTCGCCGTTGGTCATGCCGCCCTCGATGCCGCCCGCGCGGTTCGACAGGCGCTCGACCCCGTCCTCGCCGGGGACCATCTCGTCGTGTGCGGCGCTGCCGCGCCGCCGTGCCGTGCGGAACCCGTCGCCGATCTCCACGCCCTTCATCGCCTGGATGCCCATCAGCGCCCCGGCGAGCCGGGCGTCCAGGCGCCGGTCCGACTGCACGTACGAGCCGAGCCCCACCGGCAACCCGTAGGCGATCACCTCGACGACACCGCCGAGCGTGTCGCCGTCGGACTGCGCAGCGTCCACCTCGGCCACCATCGCCGCGGTGGCGGCGTCCGAGTACGCACGGACCGGGCTCGCGTCGACGCGATCCAGGTCCCCTGGGCCGGGCAGCTCGTCCTCCGGGGCCTCCGCCGTGCCCAGCGAGACCACGTGGGAGAGCACGGACACGCCCAACGCCTGGGCGAGGAACGCCTTCGCGACGGTGCCGAGGACCACCCGGGCGGCGGTCTCCCTCGCGCTCGCCCGCTCCAGCACGGGGCGGGCGTCGTCGAACCCGAACTTCGTCATGCCGGCGAGATCGGCATGGCCGGGCCGCGGGCGGGTGAGCGGGGCGTTGCGGGCGCGGTTCTCGATCAGCGCGGGGTCGACCGGATCGGCCGCCATCACCGTCTCCCACTTCGGCCACTCGCTGTTGCCGATCCGGACGGCCACCGGTCCGCCCTGGGTGCGCCCGTGCCGGACCCCTCCGATGACCTCCAGCTCGTCCGCCTCGAACTTCATCCGCGCACCCCGCCCGTGGCCGAGACGGCGGCGGGCCAGCTCGGCGGCCAACTCCTTCGTGGTGATCTCGACCCCGGCGACCATGCCCTCGAGGACGGCCACCAGGGCCGGGCCGTGCGACTCCCCGGCGGTGATCCAGCGCAACACGACGACCTTCCTTCCACCCGCTCCCGGCCGATCAGCCTAAACCCGGGCCCGCGCCGCCCAGCGCCGTGCCGAGCGTGACCGTCCACGCCGCGAGCAGCATCGACGGTCCGTGCGGGACGCCGCCGCCGCGGCGGACCCGGCCGGAGATCGCCGCGACCCCGCCGAGCGCCGCCCCGAGCATCGCGGTCAGCGCGGCCGCCAGCACCGCGGCCGGGACGAGGGCGGCGAGCGAGCCCGCAGCCAGGACCGCACCCAGCGGGCCGGCGAGCTTGACGTCCCCGCCGCCCATCGCCCGGGGCGCGCACCACCGGATCGCGGCGTGCGCGCCCACTGCGAGACCCGCTCCGGCGAGACCCCGCAGCACCGCGGCGGCGCCGAGCGGGACGACGAGCAGCAGCGCGGCCGGCAGCGCGGGGAGCGTGAGCGCGTCCGGGAGCCGCCCGCGGGCGAGGTCGACCGCGCCGAGCGCGGCCGCGAGCCAGCCCACCCCGAGCAGCGCCGGGAGCCAGGCCCCCGGCAGCGCTCCGCTCACCCACAGCCCGCCGGCACTCCCCCAGAGCACGGCGACGGCCAGCTCGCACCCCGGCGGCCGGACCGGCGCACCCCGGGGCAGGCGCCCTACGAGCCGCCGGGCCGCGGCGCCTGCGAGGGCCCCGGTCAGTGTGAAGGCCGCCGTCGCGATCACCGTCACGATCATCATGGCTCGATCATGGGAGCGAGCGCGGCGGGGACGCCAGACCCGTTTCGCACGCTGTGGACAACCCGGCACGAGGTGGACAACCGGCTGCCGGGGTGTCCTCGGAGGGTGCGCGGCGGGCGGATCCGGCGGCGTGCGGGGTGCCGTCGTCGGCCTCGTCTTCGCAGGGTCTTGGCACGCCTCGCAGATCCCTGCGGAGCACCTCGCAGGGCTCGGGGACGCCTCGCAGGAGCTGCAGCATCTGCGAGGCGCATGCAAATCCTGCGAAGCCGCCGCCGACCGGGCGGCGGACACCCGGCCAGCGGCGGACACCCCGCCGGCGCGCGGTCATCGCCAGCACCGTCCTCGCAGACCCCGCACACACCCCGCACACCCCTGCGCAACACCTCGCAGTGCCGGGGGACGCCGCCGCAGACCCCTGCACGACACCTCGCAGATCCCTGCGCAACACCTCGCAAAGACCACGCTCGCCTCGCAGACCCCCGCGCAGAACCTCGCAGAGACCACGCTCGCCTCGCAGACCCCTGCACGACACTCGCAGAGACCGCGCACGCCTCGCAGGAGCTGCACCATCTGCGAAGCGCACGCAAACCCTGCGGAGCCGCCGCCGATCAGGCGGCGGCCGACCCCCCGCCAGCAGGCGGTCATCGCCAGCATCGTCCCCGCAGGCCTGCCCACTACCTCGCAGACCCCTGCACGACACCTCGCAGAGACCGCGCACGCCTCGCAGGAGCTGCACCATCTGCGAAGCGCACTCGACCCCTGCGAGGCGGCGCTCAGGGCCGGCGGAACACGACGGCGGACGGGGTAGAACACGGCGGTGCCGGGCGGGAGTGCGCAGGCCCGCGGCAGGCGGCGGCGGGCGGGAGTGCGCGGGCCCGCGGCACGCGGCGGCAGGCGGCACTCGGCGGCGGCGGGGAGCACGCGGGGCACGCGGCGGCGGCCCGACGCCAGCGGCCCGCGCCAACACCAGCGGCCCGCGCCAACACCAGGGGCCCGCGCCAACACCAGGGCCCCCGCCACCCCCGGAAGCCCCCAGCCACCCCCGGAGCACGCGGCCGCAGGCGGCCCGCGCCGAACGCGGCAACCCCCGTCACGCCACCGGTGCCGCCACCGCACCCGCCCGCCGGTGCTGGTCGCAGACGGTCGACCCGTCACGGAACAGCACACCGTCCGCGCACCGCGCCTCGACGGCACCACCCGCGAACTGCTCGGTGTAGAGCCGCGCGTAGAGCCCGCCGCGGGCGAGCAGTTCGGCGTGGGTGCCGCGCTCGACGATCCGGCCCTCGTCGACGGCGAGGATCACGTCCGCGCCGAGGACGGTGGACAGCCGGTGCGCGATCGCGATCGTGGTACGGCGGCTGGTCGCGTTCTCCAGCGCGTCCTGGACCAGGCGCTCGCTGGTGGTGTCCAGGGCGCTGGTGGCCTCGTCGAGGATGAGGATCCGGGGATCGGACAGCAGCACCCGCGCGATCGCCAGGCGTTGCTTCTCCCCGCCGGAGAGCCGGTAGCCGCGCTCCCCGACGACGGTGTCGTAACCCTCGGCGAAGCTCAGGATGCGGTCGTGGATGTTGGCCGCCCGGGCGGCCGCCTCCAGCTCGGCGTCGGTGGCGTCCGGCTTGGCGTAGCGCAGGTTGTCCGCGACCGTCGCGTGCAGCAGGTACGTGTCCTGCGTGACCATCCCGATGGCGTCGGCCACCGAGGCCTGGGTGAGCTCGCGGACGTCCTGTCCGTCGATGAGCACCCGCCCCCGGTCCACGTCGTACAGGCGCGGGACGAGGTAGGAGAGCGTGGTCTTCCCCGACCCGCTCGGGCCGACGATCGCCGCGAGCTGCCCCGGCTCGACGACGAACGAGACGTCCCGGACCGCCCACGCGGGTTCCCCGGACGTGTCCGAGGGGTACGCGAACCACACGTTCTCGAGCTCCACCCGCCCCGGCTCGGGGCTCGGCGGCAGCACCCGCGCGGCCGGGGCGTCCACGATGCGCGGCTTCAGGTCGAGGTACTCGAAGATCCGCCGGAACAGCGCGAGCGAGGTCTGGACGTCCAGCCCGACCCGCAGCAGGTTGACGGTCGGGAAGATCAGCCGGCCCTGCAGCGTCGTGAACGCGACGATCGTGCCCGCGCTCACGCCGGTGCCCGCCGCGATGAGGAACCCGGCGACCAGGTACACCAGGGCCGGGGTGACGTTCATGAACGTCATGACGACCGCGAAGAAGGACTGCCCGGTCATCGCCTGGCGCACCTGCAGCCCGACCTGGCGGGCGTTCTCGGCGCGGTAGCGCTCGATCTCGTAGGCCTGCCGGTTGAACACCTTCGCGAGCAGCACCCCCGAGACGGACAGCGACTCCTCGGTGATCGCCGTCATGTCCGAGAGCGACTCCTGGGTGCGCCCCGCGATGCGCTGCCGCACCCGGCCCACGCGGGTCTGGAGCAGCACGAACACCGGCATCAGGACGATCGCCACCAGCGTGAGCTGCCAGGACAGCAGGATCATCGCCACCAGCGCGGCGGTGACCGTCACGACGTTGCCGAGGATCGAGCTCGCCGTCTCCGAGAGCACCGACTGCACCCCGCCGACGTCGTTCGCGAGCCGGGACTGGATCGCACCGGTGCGGGTGGCGGTGAAGAACGACAGGTCCATGCGCTGGAGGTGCTCGAACAGCCGCCCACGCAGGTCGGCCATCACGCGGTTGCCGAGCAGCGTAGTCTGCCAGGTCTGGAACACCCCGATCAGCGACGCGACGATCGGTATCACCACCATCCCGGCCACCAGCCAGCACAGGAGCGGCAGGTCGACCGGCGAGCCGTCCACGGGGAAGAGCGCCCGGTCGAACGCGGCCTGGGTGAGGAACGGCGTGATGATGCCGAGGCCGCTGCTCGCGAGGACCGCCACGACGATCACCACGAGCGTCGTGCGGTAGGGGGTGAACAGCGCCCACACGCGGCGCCCGAGCCGATCGTCCATGGCGCCGAGCGTAGGCAGCCGGGCCGGCCCACGCGTCGACGGCGTGGCGCGGCTGTGAACTCCCGGTGAACCACCGACGTCGGCACGGCGACCTCCGGTTCAATGGCCGTCTCGGTCGTTCGGAGGACGGTTGGACGGGCACTACGTCGGCAGGGTCTCGCCCCAGGACCCGCTGCACGGGATGCTGTCGCGGATCATGGTCGAGCGGCTCGGCGTCGAGCACCCGGCCGGGTTCGGCGCGTTCCGGATGCGCGCCGGCGACGAGGTCTACGGCTACGAGGAGCGCGCCAGCGGCACGCGCCTGGTCGGCAAGTTCTTCGGCCACCGCTTCGGGTGGGACCGCGAGCGGGCCGCGTCGAAGGCCGGCAGGGAGTTCGCGAGCTACGAGACGCTGCGCCGCTACCACCTGGTCGGCTCGCCGCACCACGTCGTGCGGCCGCTGGGGCTGGACCGCGAGATCAACTGCGTGCTCGTGCTCGAGTACTACGGCGGTGAGTCGCTCTCCAGCGCGATCGCCCGGGCGCTGCGCGGCGAGCACGACCACCTGTACGGCAGGCTCACCTCGCTGGCCTTCTACCTGGCCACCCAGCACAACCGCACCGCGAACGGCACCCACGTCGACTTCGGGACCGACCTCGGCTACCTCGGCCGCCTCCTCGACGCCCTGCGGGTGGCGGGCCGCCTCGGCGCCTGGGACGTCGACGAGATCGGGTGGCTCGCGCAGCTGTGGAGCCTGCGCCCGCGGATGTGGGCCGACCGGCAGGTGTGGCTGCACGGTGACGCCACCCCCGCCAACTTCCTCTTCGGCGGCGGGCTCGACGTCGGCGCCATCGACCTGGAGCGGATGCGCCGCGGGGACCGCGTGTTCGACGTGGGGCGGGTCGCGGGCGAGCTGCAGCACGCGTTCCTGCGCGCCACCGGTAGCCGCGAGGGTGCCGAGCCGTTCATCGGCCACTTCCTGTGGGAGTACTGCGGCCACTTCCCCGACCGGGACGCCGCGTTCGCGTCCGTGACCGCGCGCGTCCCGTTCCACATGGCGGCGAACCTGCTGCGGATCGCGCGCAACGACTACGTCGATCCGCCGTACCGCGCCAGACTGGTCGCGCAGGCCAAGAAGCTCCTGCGCACACCCTGACCGAACGGGGCCCATGGACGACATCCGCGCGATCGTCTTCGACGTCAACGGCACGCTCGTCGACATCCTCACCGACGAGCACGACGACGCCGTCCACCGCGCGGTCGGCCACCTGCTGACCTACCAGGGCATCGACGTGCGCCGTGGGCGGGTGCGCGAGCTCTACCACGCCTACGTCGACCAGCAGCGGGCCGCGAGCGGGGAGGAGCACCCCGAGTTCGACGCCGTCGCGATCTGGGCCCGGATCGTCGACGAGCACGCCACGGACTACACCCGGTCGCTGCCCGCCGGGAAGCGGGCGCAGCTGCCGTTGCTGCTGGCCGAGACCTACCGGGGGGTGTCCCGGCGGCGGCTGCGGCTCTACCCGGGGGTGCGCGAGGTGCTCGACGAGCTGGCCGCGCGGTTCCCGCTGGCCGTCGTCACCGACGCGCAGAGCGCATGGGCGCGGGCCGAGCTGCAGCACGTGGGCCTGCTGGAGCTCTTCGACCCGGTCGTCGTGTCCGGCGACCACGGGTTCCGCAAGCCGGACGGGCGGCTCTTCCGGCGCGCGCTCGCCGGGCTGGGGGTGGCGCCCGAGCACGCGCTCCACGTCGGCGACGACATGTACCGCGACGTGCACGGCGCCCAGTCGGCCGGGATGCGGGCCGTGCTGTTCAGCTCCGGTCGGGGGCGGGACACCTGGGGGGACACCGTGCCGGACCACGTGATCGACGACCACCGCGAGCTGCTGGACCTGCTGGGCCTGGCCCCGTCGAGAACGACGTTGTGCTGATCAACAAGGCGTTCCGGGCTGCGTAAGGTCGTTCTCGACGGTCACCCCGGGGCGGCCAGCCAGGCGAGGATCGCGTCGGTGTGCTCCCCGAGGGCGGGCACCGGGTCCATCCGGGCCGGCCTGCCGGGGAACCCGATCGGCGGCGGGAGCGCCCGCAGCTCCCCCGCGGGTGAGCCCACGGTCGTCCACCGGCCGGCCAGCTGGGGATGCTCCAGCACCTCGGCGACCTCCCGGCGGCGGGCGTGCGCGATCCCCGCAGCGGCGAGCCTGCTCAGGAACTCCGCACCGGAGATCCCGGCGAGCACCGCACCGATCTCGGCGTGCAGGGCGGGCCGGTTCGCCACCCGGCGGGCGCCGGTGTCGAAGCGGGGGTCGGTCGCCACCTCCGGCCGCTCCAGCACCCCCGAGCAGAACGCCGCCCACTCGCGCTCGTTCTGGATCGAGAGCACGACCTCGGTGCCGTCGCCCGCGGTGAACGTGCCGTAGGGGGCGATCGCGGAGTGGCTCGTCCCGGTGCGCGGGGGCGGGGTGCCGCCGTAGCCGGTGTAGTAGAGCGGGAAGCCCATCCACTCGACGAGCGCGTCGAACAGGCTGATCTCCAGGTGCGTGCCCGCGCCCGTCCGCTCGCGGTCGTAGAGGGCCGCGAGGACCGCGGAGAACGCGTAAATGCCCGCCCCGATGTCCGCCGCCGGGATCCCCGCCTTGGCGGGGGCCTGCGGGGTACCGGTGACGGCGACGAGCCCCGCCTCGGACTGGACGAGCAGGTCGTAGGCCTTGGCATTCCGGTACGGGCCGGACGGGCCGTAGCCCGAGATCGAGCAGGTGATCAGCCGGGGATGGCGCTCGCGCAGCGCCTCGTGGCCCAGCCCCAGCCGCTCCACGGCGCCGGGCGCGAAGTTCTGCACGAAGACGTCCGCGCGTTCCAGGAGCCGTCCCATGACCTCCCCGCGGTCGGCCTTGAGGTCGAGCGCGAGACTCTCCTTGGAGCGGTTGAGCCACACGAAGTGGCTGGACAGGCCCTTGACGGTCTCGTCGTAGCCGCGGGCGAAGTCGCCCCCGTCCGGGCGCTCCACCTTGATGACCCGGGCGCCGAGATCGGCGAGCTGGCGGGTGGCGAACGGGGCGGCCACCGCCTGCTCGCACGACACGACGACGATCCCGTCGAGCGGAAGCGCGGGCATGCGGCGATCCTGCCAGGCGGCACGCTAGCGCCGCCGGGTGAGCGCCACGGCGATGATGATGATCACGCCCTGGATGATGATCTGCTGGCTGACGTCGAGACCGGCCAGGATCAGGCCGTTGTTGATCAATCCGACGAACACGGCGCCCACGACCGAGCCGACGATCCGCCCGGTCCCGCCGAACAGGCTCGTCCCGCCCAGGACGACCGCCGCGATCACCGAGAGCTCGTCCCCGGTCCCCCACTGGAAGCGGCCGGACTGGAGCCGCCCCGCGTAGAGCATCCCGGCGATGCTCGCGACCACCGCGGAGATCACTAGCACCGCGAAGGTGACGCGCCTGACCCGGACCCCGCTGAATGCCGCGGCCACCGCGCTGCCGCCCGTGGCGAGGACCTGCCGGCCGAACGTTCACGGTGTGAGGGTCGGGGATCCCCACAAGACCATCGCTTTATCGCCGGTGCAGTTCTGGGTTCCGACGGTGGGATTGTTGATCAGTAGGCGGAGTCGCAGGGCTCCCGTGACCGGGACGTTCACCTGCATCGTTTTCCCGATGGTGAGCGATCCCGACGCGAGCAGCTGGTTGTCGACCAGGACCTTGTAGCTGGCGGTCGCGTCCGAGACGTCGTCGTCGCGCAGGCCGACCGTCGCTGTGAAGGTGTTCCAGTCGCGGGCGAGGTCGTAGTCGATCCAATAGTCGCCGCCGTTGCGACCGGAGCACCAGGCGGCCATGCTGACGGCGTGTCCGTGCTGCGTCCCGCTGGTGCTGGCCGGGCCGGTCTCCCAGCCTCCGTTGTGGCCGATGTGGCTGTCCGTGTCGACGGGGCGCAGGTTGTCGAGGAACTGCGGAGTGAGTGGCAGACCGGTGGCGTCGGTCGGCTCAGGTGGGTTCGGCGATGACGTGGACGTGGGTCCGGATGCGACGCCGGTCTCGGTGCCGGACGGACCTGCCGGCACGCCACCGGGCAGAGGCGCTGCCCCGAAGAGCTGGGCGGCGATGGCGCCTGCGACGACGAGTGCGACGCCTGCGGCGAGGTACAGGGGCCATCTGCGACGGCGCCTGCGGTGTGGGGGATCGACCTCCGTCGGGTACTCGGCCGCGGCGACGGGCACGCCGGAGGAGCTCGGTGTCAGCTTCGGCGGGTCGGCCTCGCCTCCGGTGGTGAACTGCGAAAGAGCGTCGGCGGCGGAGTCGAGCCACTCCCGCAGGGCCCGGGGACGCGCTTCGGGCGGTGCGTCGAGGATCTGCAGGATCTGCCGGACCAGCATGGGGCGGCGAGCCGTCACCGGGCTGAGTCGCAGGAGGGACTCGATTGCACCGCGGTCGAGCCAGCCGTCCGGCCCGGTGGGAGGAGCCTGCCCCGTGAGCACCTGCGCAGTGGTGACGGCGAAGGCATAACGGTCGGCTTCGGGGGTCGCCAAAGCCCGCGGTGATCGCAGTTCGGGCGCGGCGTAGGGCGCACTTCGACCAGCCACGCCGTTGCTGTCGGCGAGTCGGGCGAGGCCGAGGTCGACCAGGACGGTGCCGGTCCCGTCGCGGACGACGATGTTGGACGGTTTGACGTCGCCGTGGGCGACGGCGACCTGAGTGTGGCGGCCGGAGTGCATCTCGTCGAGGGCAGCGGCGACCATGCGCAGCATCCGCAGCCGTTGCCCGGCCGTGGCCTGTGGGTTCTCGTCGCACCACTCCCGCAGCGTCGGGCCGTCGATGTAGTCCATCACCACGACGTTGACCCGCGACCCGGGGTCCGCGGCACCCGGGCGGTGCATGGCCGGGCCGCTGAACACGTCGGTGACACGCACCAGGCCCGGGTGGCTGAGGCTGCGCAGGAGGTGGCCGAACTGTTGCCACTGGTACTCGTCGTCGCCGACACCATGAAGGATCTTGACCGCCACCATCGAGCGACCCTCGGCCGACAGCGGCAGCACGGCCTGCCAGACTTCGCCCTCGCCGCCGCCACCGAGTGTGGCGATGAGCCGGTAGGTATCGGGTCGGGCGGCGGGCCCGATCCAGAAGTCGTTGGGGGCCATCAAACCTCCAGCATGCAATCGGTGACGACCGACGATCTCGACGTGGTCTGCGGAGTGTGCCGGTGTGGCGGGAAGGACATCGGGATGACCGACGAGCGGTGGATGTTGGTCTTCGAGTCCTCCCGGGAGCGCAGCGTGCTACCCGTCGGGTTGCGCGTTCAGGTCGGGCAGTCGCTGCGGGCGGGCCGCCACGGCGATCTTCCCGTCGGTGTCGAGCTGGACGACCGCGGCATCTCTCGTAATGCGGCGACGGTGACGGCGACCGAGACCGGATGGGCCGTGGAGATCACCAACACCCACGGGGCGGTGGTGCACCCGTGGGCGCAGGCCCCGTTCCCCGCCGCCGGGCACCAGACGCTCAGCTGGCCACGTGTGGCGATCCGGCTGCTCAACGGGGCAGCTCCCGGCGGCGAGGCCGCCGGTCACCGGCATTGGCTGCTGTTGGAGGCCGACGGCATTCCGGTCGAGGCGGACGGCCCGCGCAGGACCGCGAACACGACCAGTCGCACCGCCGAGGCCGAACGCCCACCGGAGTTGACCCCCAGCCAGCACGAGGCGCTCGCCCTGGTGTTCGCCGAGTACCTGCAGTGGTGGCCGATTCGCCCGGACCCCGCGGTGCGCAAGCTGTATACCGTCGCCCACCGCTTGAAGATCAGCGAGACCGGCGTAAAGGCCCGTCTCTCCAACGCCCGCGAGAAGGCGCAGCGACTCGGCCTGCACCGCACGGTCGGACTCACCGACCCCGAGTACCTGTTCACCCTCGTCCGAGCCGGATTTCTGCCGCTGCGCGGACCTCGCCCGCACAGGCGACTGTTGTACTGACCACGTCGAGCACGCATGGGTCATCGCTCAGGCCGATGGAGCGGCGATGTCGACCGGCGCGCCCCAGTCGCTGAACGTGCAGTCGACGGTGCGGGTCTCGCGGTCCGTCGAGACGGTCCAGTGCGCGGCCACCAGGCGGTCGTTCGGGTCGAGGGTGAGGTTCAGGTCGAGGTCGATACGCGTCTCGCCGACATTGCCCAGTGCCGGAACGCCGATGTGGCGCAGTGCCAGGTTGGCCGCCTCGCGGAAGTCGGCGTGCATCCGGTACTCAGTATTCGCCGACCCCAAGACGGTCGAGGAGCCGGAGAGGCTGAACGCGTCGGCGGATCCGTCGAACTGGGTGAACCACAGGTTCCCGATGACCGGCAGCCCGGCGGGCTGTACGGCCAGGCCCGCGAGCGACTCGCGCAGCGGGCTCTTCTGCCACGTCCCGGTCATGCTTCGGACGAAGACGTCCTGGCCCACGATCACGATCGAGTAGTCCCGGTTCCGCTGGTCTTTCAGGTCGACGGTCATGTCGGTCCCGTCCGACGTCACGTCCATGCCGCCGCTGAAATTCACGACATCCACCCCAGGGGACTCGACGGACTGCCCCCGGAACGACACCGTGGCATCGGCGAGCTGCTGTGTGCGCAACGCCTTCGCCAGCTCGGCGACGGAGCCGTAGGTGTGCGGTGTCGGCTGTCCCCCCGGTAGGACGGCGCAGGCTGACACGAACATGAGCAGAACGAGTGGGAGCAGGACCCTACGTCGCACGGCGGCTATCCCTTCGAGGCAAGTGGGCCGCGACGAGATCGGGAAGCGGCGGCTGTCGCTCCGGAATTCGGCGGAACGGCAGCCGGTGTTACCCGTCGCGGCCGGAGATGCGGACTGGAGTAGTGGCGCCGGCGAGCGGCAGGACGGCAAGGCTGCCGCAGAACAGTCTTCTCGGCGATCACCGGTTCAGGGTCTGATCGACAGGCGTTCATCCGAATCGCCCGTACCCGCTCTGGAGGCTCGCCGTGACCCTTTCGACCCGCGCCCTCCCTGACCCAACCGCACCACCGCCTCAGACGGTGACCCCCAGGCGGCGCCGCGCCGCAACAGTGCTCGCGATCGCCGCCGCTACCGCCGGCACGATGATCGCGATGGCCCCGGCTGCCGACGCCGGGGCGTACAGCGTCGCCTACACCGGCGGTGACGGTGTCGCGCTGCGATCCGCGCCGACGGCGAACGCTCGGCTGTCGCCGATGGTGGTGTGGCGCGACGGCACGCCGATCACGATCATCTGCCAGACCTGGTCGCCCGACGGCGTCGGGCCCCGCGCCAACCACATCTTCAACCGCGTCGTCTACCCGGCCCGGTCCGAACCGACGTGGATCCCCGACGCCTACGTCTCCGGCAGCGCGGCCGCGAACGTCTTCACCACCGGCATCGCCCGCTGCGATGCGTCCGCACCGGCCCCAGTGGCACCGACGCCCGCCGCTGACACCGCGATCGCCTGGATGAACGTCCGGATGGGCAGCCACCAGTTCGACGGCTACTGCCTGGCCGCGGTGTACCAGGCCTATCTCGCGGCCGGCCGCGACATCACCGCAGGCCTGCCCACCGGTCCCGCCCGCGACAGCGCCTACAGCTACTGGACGATCGCGCGCAACCGCCACCCCGGCGACCGCAACCCGCCCCGGGGCGCGCTGGTGTTCTTCCGCTCCGCAGCCGGCGCCCCCGGTCACGTTGCGATCAGCCTCGGCGGCGGCCAGATGATCACAACCTGGGACGGGCGCACCGCGGGCATCCACACCATGCCGATCAGCGGGTACGACCCCGCCCGTTACCTCGGATGGGTCGGCGTCTGACACCGCCGAACCGCCCGGTACTCGGGCTCGGGCACCGCGGTCATGAGGGGGACCGCGGTGCCCGAACCCGAACTGCCCGCCGATCGTCCTGCCCGGCCCCACCCGTGCACCGAAGCCTTCCCACCCATCCAGGAGAGTGCCATGCCCAGCTCCCCCACGACGCACACCGGCGATCACGCCCGCCACCGGCCACTTGGCTGGGCCTGGCGGCACAGCAGCTTCAGCCAGGGCTCGGACCAGACCTGCGTCGATGTCGCCGTGCGCGACGACCAGGTGCTGGTGCGCGACTCGAAGGACCCGGACGGCCCGCGTTTGCGCTTCACCCACCGCGAATGGCAGCTCTTCCTCCTGGGCGTGCGGGCAGGCGAGTTCGAGCTGCACCCAAGAACCGCGGACACGTCGCCTCACAGCCGCGCCAGATGCTCGCGGACGATCTCGTGAGATCGTTCCGGCGACGCGGCGGCGCTCGCTGCCTCGGCCAGCGCGGAGGTGTAGATCGCGACCTGGTCGGGGTGTTCCACGAAGCTGTTCGCATCGAGCTGTTCACGGAAGACGACCTGATCGGCGTCGGTAGCACCGCCGAGCCCGAACACGGTGAAGCTGACCCCGACCGCCGGATGGGTGGCCGCAGTGAACTCGACCACCTGGATCGTCACCGTGGGCCGCTGTGCGACCGCGAGGAGATGGCGCAACTGCTCCGCCAACACGGCCGGTCCACCGACTCGCCGGCACAGCACCGCTTCGTCGAGCACGACGTGCAGCCGCGGCGGCACGGCGCGGTCGAGCAACTGCTGGCGACGCATCCGCAGCGCGACGCGCTGCCCGGCCAACGGCAGATCGATCCCAGGCACCGAGCCGATCAGCGCCGCCACGTAGCTGCGGGTCTGCAGCAGGCCCGGGACGAGCGAGGCACTGTGGTGCGCGATCGTGACCGCCGCGTCCTCCAGGCCATAGAACCGTGCCGAGCCCGGGGGGACGATGTCGGCGAACTCGTGCCACCAGCCTCGTCGCCTCGACTCGCGCGCCCGCGCGAACAACTCGTCGCGAGCCGGCCCGACGACGTCATAGAGCTCCAGCAGGGCACGCAGGTCCTGCACCCCGACCTTTACCACGCCCGTCTCCATCCGCGACACCTTCGCTGGTGAGCACTCCAGGTACCGCGCCACGTCTTCGACGGTGCGACCCGACGCAGACCGATATCGCCGCAGGTCAGCGGCAAGTCTGCGGCGATCCGCGACGGGCCCTGATGTCACCGAAGATCACCTCGCTGCCAGTCCAGCACACGTGGCCGTAACAGAGGCTCGGTCCGCACGACCTCTCTGACGCCCCCACCGTAACGGCCTCACGTCGACTACTGCAAAGTGCAGATGGCAAACTGCACGGTACGCCCTGGCCGACGGCCCCTCATCAAAGGAACCCGACGACTGTGAGCCACCCTGAGCCCATCTCGGCGAGCGGACGGCGACTCGTCTTCGTCGCCGCCGTGATCGCCGCCTTGATCACCGCGTGCGGCACCGTCCCGGAGTCGCCTCCGGCGACGATGCCGTCGTCGGAGATCTCCCTGGACGGGGAATCGGAAGCGACGAACCAGCTCCAGGCCGGCGAACGACACCAGCTGGAGAGCCGGTTGGATTCCGGCAGCGTCGTCAGCAATGGAAGCCGGATCGCCACCCGAAGCTCGGACGGCTCGATTGTGGTGCTCGACATGAGCGGCAACCCGACACTGACCATCACCGATTCCTCGCGGTTCGCCGCCGAGTGCGGGCTGAACATGGTCCGCACAGCCGACTACACCGACCAGCTGCTCACCTTGACGATCGACGCGACACCCGCGGCAGGGATCACGCCGGCGACGAACAAGGCCCACTTGTACGCCACGGACGCCCGCACCGGTGCAGCACTTTGGGACACCGTCCTTCCCGGGTCTGACGGCAACGCCACGGCCTACTGCGCAGCCAAGGAGTACCTCTCTTCGCTGCGCACGACGAGCGACGGGCGCTGGATCGTCGGCACCTACCCACAGGAACACGCCACCGTGATCGACAGCAGCACCGGTCAAGCCAAGGAGATCGCGGGCGTAATTGGCGTCACCGGGGGAGCACTCTTCGCCAGTACCTACGACGGCGACGAAATAACCTTCCTCGACCCAGCAACCGGCGCCGTCACGGGGACCACCGACGACCCGACGCTGGTTCGCAACCGGCGGACCGTCGCCATTCCCGGCACGACACGCGTGCTTGCCTCGGACTCGCTCGGGCGACTCACCGCACTCGAGCTCCCGAGTGCCCGCAGCGCGTGGAAGGTGCAAATCCCCCCGGCAAGCTCCACCACTTTCAACCATGCTGACGAGGTGAACGGGCTGGTCGACATCTTCATGTTCGACGGCGGGGCGCCCCGCGCAACGAACGGCACCGTGTACGCCATCGACCGTGTGGGGCGTGTCGTCTGGCGCCAGCCCGTCTCAGCGGTTTGCGGAGTGATGGCGGGCAAGGTCATCGTGACGGTGAACTTCCAGCTCGCCATCCTAGACGGCTCCTCAGGCGAGCAGTTGTCCTACAAGTCCGACGTCGCGACCTGCCCGCAACTGCTTGGCAACGGCTACGTCCTAGATGGAGGCGAGATCGAGCGACTCTTCTGAGCGAATCAACGTTTCCGACCCCCATGCGACATCCGTCCGATGCAGGCAGCGCCGAGACATTCGAACAGGCTTAACTCACTCGACCTTGCTGCCTACGACCTGGCAGCAGAGAGGCCCGTTCGAACGAAGGTAGATGAGAAAATGAGTAGAATTGAGCTGAGATGATTGCCCGACACGATAAAGCGACCCACTTCCGTGCGTCCAGCCAGTACCACTTGCTATTCAGCAAGAAAGCGTGGCCTGCGCGCAGCGTAGGAGTTAGTGGTCTGCTCGTTCTGTTGCTTGCCCTCGGGGGGTGCTCCGGCCTAAGCGGCCCGCGCCTTGCGGTTGCCGATATCAACGTCAGCGGCAGCCCTGGGGGGCTAGCAGTGAGCCCGGATGGCAAGAGACTTTTCGTTGCAAATGGTGGAGAATCTGGTGCGGGATCGATCCTGGTCATCGACATCGATGGAGACGCGAATACCGCTGTAGCGGACATTCCATTGGATGCGCCCGCTACGGGGATCACTGTCGATCATAAGGGCGTAGTCTCTGCTGTCATGAGCCTTGCCGGCTACGGTGGCTCCGGCGCACTTGTGACAGCGGACCCGGCCACGTTCAGGGTCACGACCACATCGATCGGCTCAGATCCGCGCGACGTCAGCGCCGGCAGAGGCGGAGGGCTGTACGTTGCCCATGGTTCAACGGTATCCGTCGTGAAGCCGCCGCGCGCTAGCGCGACCATTGATACGGATGTGGCACCCCAAGGTTTTATCCGCGTCTTCGTCAATCCGGCCGGGACTGTGGCATGCGCCATAGCTGCAGGGGATACGTCTGGATCCTTCTTTCTCATCGACACTGCTGCCCGCAGCGTTATCCAGAGGGTCTTCATTGAGGAATTCCCCGACTCCGGCGCCTTCTCGCCCGACGGGCGTTTATTGTATATTGCAGAGGAGTCGAGGGTGAGTGTATTCGATGCAGTCTCGGGAGAACCCTTGCATCAGATCGCGCTGAGCGAGAATCCAATCGACTTTGCATTGGCGCCCGACGGCCGGCACGCCTACCTCGCAAACCAACTGGCGGGATCAGTTTCCATTATCGACCTGGAAGCCAGAGAGTTGACGAATGAGGTCGACGTCGGCAAGTTGCCAATTGCCGTGGCTGCATCTCCTGATGGGCGAAGACTCTACGTGAGCAACAGCGGATCGGCAACCGTCTCCGTCGTAGCCTTGGACGGCCCGGGTGTCACGCAGAAGTAGAGGACCAGGTCGGCGGGCTGACTATGAGTAACAATTCAGGCGCAAGCGGCCTCGCGGGCGGCATCCTCGCGATGGGTGCGCTCTACTGGTTCGGGGTGTTCGCGGCGTTCGCCATCGCAATAGTGGCAGTAGGAGCAATTGCCGCCGGGGTGGGCTTGGTCATCTACCTCGCTTTGGCCGGGCGCGCCTATATTCGTGCCCTACGCAGCCGCGATGCGCACAGAATCCGGGACGCCCTGTTGGCTCCCGTTGTAGGTGTAGCCGTAGGGCTTCTATTTGGAGACAGTGCCGAGAACGGAATCCGCCAGCTTCTGAAAGTATTCGAAGACATTCAGGATAATGGATCCTGGGTGGCCGGCCTCGCGGCAGGCCTGATCTTACTTTCAGTACTCTATGGACTGCTCTGGGTCGGCGTTGCATTTCCATTCTACGTGACAAGTGAGTCCGCAAACAAGCGTACAGCCGGATACGCGATCTGTGCATTCTACGGCATTGTATACGCTGCGGTAACGATACTTATCATCGAGTTCATCGCGTGCCGCGAGGCATTTCCGAATAGTGGATGTATCTAGCCGTGCGAACAGGCGTGGCCGAGCACGTACCCACCATGATCGCGAGCAGTTCTGCGGCGTCCTGCTCTGTCTCGAGCATGGCGCCCTCCTGACTCTTGCCACTTTGTTGATCTTGAGTGGTTGTATGTGGCCTGACCTGCGGGTTCGTCGGTTGGGTGGCCGGAATGGGTGCACTAATGCGGGCTCGTAGAGTCGGTGGTCGTGGCGTACGTGCGCACCGTCAAGACCGCGTCCGGGGCGACGGCGGTGCAGATCGTGTACTCCAAGCGGCGTGGGGCGCGGCGGATGGAGCACGTCGGGTCAGCCCACGATGAGCGGGAGCTGGAAGCGCTCAAGGCGGCCGCGG
The DNA here is from genome assembly GCF_050246655.1 of Pseudonocardia sp. Lineage (GTDB taxonomy): Bacteria > Actinomycetota > Actinomycetes > Mycobacteriales > Pseudonocardiaceae > Pseudonocardia. The sequence goes on along the minus strand of NZ_JBFWVQ010000104.1, from coordinate 2,573 downwards.
CGCAGCGGCTGGCCGGGGGCCAGCAGCAGTTGGATCTGGAGGCGGTCATCGACCCGGCCGCCGACGGCTCGGCCGAGGGCTCGACTCTGGTCGGGCCGATCGGTCTGGTTGCGGGGACGCTGCCGATCATGGCCTCTCGGATGGGGCATCTGTGGGATGGGTTGTGCCGGGCGTATGAGCTGCTCGGGTTCGACCGGGCCACTGGCCGGGACCCGGTGTTCCAGGACCTGGTCCTGGCCCGGATCGTCGAGCCGACCACCTGAGTTTGGTCAAAGTCGTTGGTGCGTGACGCAGTCAGTCGCGGAGCGCGGCCACGATGGGCTCGAGTTCGGCCGGGATCTGGGGTGGGAAGGTCTGTTCGGCGCCGTTGATGGCGATGGTGGCCGAGCGCAGGGGTCGCAGGGAGCGGACGATCTTGCGGATGGACAGGCCGGTTCGGGTCTGGGCGGTGCGGGCGACGGCGAGCGCGGTGAACACGATGGTCAGGTGGGCTTCGATGCTGTCGCGGGTGCGGTGGAACATCGGCCGAGCGGCGAGGTCGGTCTTGCTCATCCGGAAAGAGGCCTCGACGTGCCAGAGGTCGTGGTAGGCCTCGATCACCGCGGCCGCGTCCATGATGGTGGCGGGCAGGTTGGTGACGTAGCCCTTGAGCCCGGCGAGGCGTCGTGCGCGGGCGAGGGCCTTCTCGTCGAGGGTCTGGCCGTCGCCGGTGGTCTTGACGAACCGCGGCGTCCGCGCGCAGGCCTCGCCGTTGACCACGGCGCGGGCCCGGACCTCCTGGGCGTTGAGGGTGCGGTTGTCCCGGGCGAACCGCTTCGCCGAGTAGGTCCACACCGCTCGCCACGATCCCGGATGGGCTGTCGGGTCCCAGACAGGTTCGGCCCGCAGCTTGGTGTTGTTCGCGGTGTTCGCGCCCCGCTTGGGTGTGATGGTGTCGATGACCTGGCCGTCGGTGAACCCGTCGCCGTGCCAGCCGAAGTGCGACTCCAGGTCGATCGGCGCCTTCGACTGGCGCGAACCGACGATGAACGTGAAGCCTGCCTCGTCCAACGTGGTCAGGTTCGCCGCAGACAGCATCCCCGCATCCGCAACGATGATCATGTTCTCGATGCGGTGCCTGGTGTGGAACTGCTCGATGATCGGGACGATGGTGAGCTTCTCGGCCTTGTTGCCCTCGAAGCAGCCGATCTCCAGCGGGAAGCCGTGTCGGTCGACCAGCAGGCCGACCACGATCTGCGGGTCGACCCGGCGCTCCTTGGAGAACCCGACCTTGCGCAGCCCGTCCTCCTTGTCCGCCTCGAAGTAGAGGGTGGTCACGTCGTAGAGCACGAGACTGACATCACCGCAGCTCAGGGCGTGTGCGAAGCACAGGTCTGCGATCCAGTCCCGATACGAACCAGCGCCCGCCGCCGCGCTGGACGCCTTGCCGGAGGCCGCGCAGGAGGCACCGCAGGACCCAGCACCGGGTTCGGTCGTGGTGGTCTGCGCAGCCCGGCGCAGGGTGCGGCGCATCGTCGAGTACGACGCCGCCCCGCGGCCGAAGTCGGCGAGGACCCGCCCAGCATCATGCAGCGCGGTGGGCTCCACGACCCGGGCGATCACCAGGTCGCGGAACACCTCGTCACCCAGGGCGCTGAACCCGAGGGCGTCGTACACACCGGCCAACAGGTCGAACAACAGGACCGACGAGGTGGACACCACCCGAGCGGGCTCGGCGGTGTCCACCGACCCACGACCACGCGCCGGGCCGGCGGCCGTCGACGTCGAGTCGAACAGGGCCGGGTCCTGCGGCGACGCAGCGAGTCGATGACGGCGCTCGACCTTCGCCAGCCCCAGGTCGAGCTCGCCCTGCGCGGCGTCGTCGAGCATCCCTCGGGCCCGCGCCATCAACAGCCCCAATTCGGCCTCGGTATGTGCCGAACCCAGGTGCGCGACGATCCGCTGCTTGCGCCCGGACACATACTCGGCGATCTGCACCACTGTGGCGCCCGAGCCGGTCCGGACCCGCCTGATGAACGCCACGACCCGGCAGCCTACCCACCGGTTAGTGCGTGAATCCCGCACCAACAGCCCACATCACCGCAGGTCAGGACCCTGCCGTCTCACCTCACCCGATCACGTGACCAAACTCGGGTCGGAGGCGAACAGGCGCGCGCGATCGAGGCGGCGGGGTTGTCGTTCATCCTCGGAGCCCGCATCACCGACATCCCCTACGTGATCACCCAGTGGCGCCGCGAGCACCCGGAACAGCAGCCCCCGGACGGGCTGATCCTGACCCAGCCGTGGCCGGCCGGACCGCGGGATCATCGCCGTGACCAGGTCATCTACTACCAGTACCGCCACGATCGGGCCCGGCGCACGCTGCGCGGGATCGATGAACAGGTCAAGGCCGAGCGTGCGGTGGCCGGGAAGGTGTCGGTCAAACGCAACCGGTTCATCCGCCTGGCCTGAGTCGGGACACTCCTGGTGGGAGTCGGGGGTGGGTAGCGCGCTGACCTGGGGGTTCTTGGGCTCGGGAGCGGGATCTGGTCACTAAGAATGGGTGGGTAGCCTCGGGCCGGTGGGCTCGCGGT
>NZ_JBFWVQ010000103.1:0-20610 GCF_050246655.1 Pseudonocardia sp. | reverse complement strand
CAGAAGCTGATCAAATCAGCGCGGCGGCGTTGGCCCGCGCACGCAGTCTCGCGCTCAAGGCCCGCCGCACCGACCCAGTACGCGCCCAGCTGGCGCTCGCCGCGGTGCGCCGGCTGCTGGGTTGTCCACCGAGATCCGCGAGTTGGAGTCCGTCGTCATGGTCCAGGCCCGCCGGCACCCCGAGAGCGGCAGTCCTCGCCGAACAACGACGAATGGCTGATGCCCGCCGCTACCGCGGCCTCGAACTGCTCGCCCGGGCCCGCCGCACCACCACCGCGCCCACGCAGGCCAGCACCGCGCGGGCGGACGCGGGTGCACCAGTCAGCGCGGCGCGCACCGTCGCCCGCGGCGCGCACCGTCGCCCGCGGCTACGCGCCGCCCCGGCGGCGGCCGGTGAGGAAGTACAGGATCGGCCCGACGAAGTTGACGAACGAGGCCAGTGCCCACGCCCAACGGGGCCCGCGAACCTCGGCGGGATCGCGTCGCCTGATGTCGGCGAGCGCGGCGACGAGCAATCCGATCTGGACGACACCGGCGGCGGTGATCAGGGCTCGGGTGCGGGGAGACAGGTCGGCCCAGCGGCGACGCGAGTTCACCGCGTCAGGCTGTCAGGCACGTGTCGGTCGGTCCACCGCGCCCGGGCCCGACCAGGAATCGGCCGAAGCGCCGAGAGGAGCCGCACCGCGTGCCGTCACCTCGTTCGGGTGAGCCCGACGGACGGCCGCGCTCCATAGCGTCGCGGGGCCGACACCGTCGCCCACCACGCGTGCGACGCCGCAGGACACCGGAGGTGGCGCAGCATGGCGGAGCCCGAACCTGCCCCTCCCGGGCCGATCGGCGTCGTCCTGGACGTCGACGGCATCCTCCCGCTCGGCACCGCCGTGCGCGAGTTCGGCCGTGTCCGCAACCTGCTGGGCCGCACCGCAGGCGACCGCCGGATGGTGATGGGCATGGCCGGCCTGGTCCGAGCGTTGGTGCAGGACCGGCCCGGATCCGAGATCTACTACCTCACCGGCCTGCCGAAGGGATTCGCCGCACCGGTCAAGGCCATGCTGCGCCGCGACGGCTTTCCGCCGGGTACGGCGCTGATGGCGCCCGTGCTGCGACCGTGGGCGCTGTTCGGGCGGCGGTGGGTACACAAGCGCGCGACCCTCGACCGCCTCCTCGCCTGGCGCCCCGAGCTGCGGTTCGTGCTGCTCGGCGACGACGGTGAGGAGGATCCGTCCCTGTTCATCGAGCTCGCCGGGCAGGACTCGCAGCGGGTGGCGGCCATCGGCCTGCGCAGGGTCGTCAAACCCGACCGGCTGCTCCCCGAACACGTCGGCGCCGTGCCGGTGGCCGCCGCCCCGAACGCCGAGGAGCTGGCCCCGAAGCTGTGGTCCTGCGTCGGGACGGGGCCGCCGCGGTTCAGGGGACCGGAGTCGTGGCTGCTGAGCGCCGACCAGCGCGGGAACACGGCCACCCGCATCCGCGCCTGGACCGAGGGGAACCTCGCGCGTCCCCTCGTGGACGGCACCACGTACTTCAGCGCCGCCACCGCGGCTTTGGCCGCCGCCGGGCCCGGCACCACGGTGCGGTTCTCCGCGTGGCGCGCGGATGCGGGCGAGCGACTCGCCGCAGGCACCGACGCACCGACCATCGCCGGCGCGCTTCGGGACGCCGCCCGGCGCGGGGCGTCCGTCCGCGGCCTGCTGTGGGCCTCCTACCCCGACCTGGTCGGGTGCTTCCGGTCGGTGCAGCAACGGCTCGCCCACGAGGTCGGCGAAGGAGGCGGTCGCGTCCTGCTCGACGCGGGGAGCCACCCGCTCGGCTGCCACCACCAGAAGTTCCTCGCCGTGCGGCACACCGACCGGCCCGTCGAGGACGTGGCGTTCCTCGGCGGGATCGACTTCGCCACCGGCCGCAACGACGACAGCCGCCACCGCGGCGACCCGCAGGCGTCCCCGTCGAGCAAGCGGTACGGGCCGCGCCCACCGTGGCATGACGTGCAGGTCGAGCTGCGCGGCCCGGCCGCGCGCGAGGTCGCGGACACGTTCGACGAGCGTTGGGAGCGCCGCACCGCCCCGCTGTACCGCAGACGGTGGGCGGGACGGCGCCCGGCCACGACCGCCGACCAGGTCGATCCGCCCCGGTGCGGGACGTGCGCGGTCCAGATCCTGCGGACCTATCCCGCCCGCCCCCACCTCGCCTTCGCCCCCAGCGGCGAGCGCACCATCGCCCGTGCCTACGCCAAGGCGCTCACCCGGGCGGAGCGGCTCGTCTACATCGAGGACCAGTACCTCTGGGCCTACGACGTCGCGGTCATGATCGCGGCAGCGCTGCACCGGGCACCCCGCCTGCAGGTGGTCGTCGTCGTGCCCCGGTTCCCGGACAACGAGCAGCCCCTCTACCTCGACGCCGCCCGCCTGGGCCACGGCGAGGCGCTGGCGATGGTGCAGGAAGCGGGGGGCGAGCGCGTCCAGATCCTGGACATCGAGAACGAGGCGGGCGTACCCATCTACGTGCACGCGAAGGTGTGCGTCATCGACGACGTCTGGACGTGCATCGGCAGCGCGAACCTCAACCTGCGCTCGTGGACCCACGACTCGGAGCTGTGCGCCGCCGTGCTCGACGAGGAGCGGGATCCCCGCGAGCCTACCGATCCGAGCGGGCTCGGCGACGGGGCCCGCCGCTTCGCGCGCGACCTGCGGCTGCGGCTGATGACCGAGCATCTCGGGATCCCCGGCGACGCGACCGACGCCCTGGTCGATCCCGACGGCGCCGCCGAGGCGGTGCGCAGCAGCGTCGCAGCGCTCGACGCCTGGTACGACGGCGGGCGGGTCGGCCCGCGGCCCGCGGGTCGCCTGCGGACCCAGCGGCCCGCGGAGACGGCGGCGCGCGTGGCGGACACCCATCCCTGGCTGACCCAGCCCGCCTACCGCCGCTTCCTGGATCCGGACGGGCGGCCGCTGCGGATGCGGATGCAGCGCACCTACTAGCGTGCGCGACGGCGGGCGCCCTGCTCCTCGCGCGGCGCGACGGCGAAGACGGGGTGGGTGGGCGCGAGGGCCTGGAACTCCTCGAGCGGCGCGTCGAGCGCCACGCGCATGTGCGGCCGCGCCCCCGGCACGCGCTGGAGGTACTCACGGATGATCGGACCGCGCTCCGGGACCGGCACCTCGGTGAGCTGGACGGGGTGACGGCGCACCCGCAGCAGCGCCGCACGGCCGTCCGCGGCCCGCACGTTTCGCGTCCAATGGCATTCGCCGAGCATCGACACGAGGTACCAGCGCGCGTCATACCGGGCCATGCCGAGGGGCACGCGCACCAGCCTGCCCGACCTCCTCCCCCGCACCTCGAGCACCACCCATCGCCGGGGCAGCAGCCCCAGGCGCATCACCCGGTTCCAGAAGCGCGCGTACGCACGCGCCCCGGAGTCCGCGTGCCCGCCGGCGTACATCCGTCGGAGCCGCTCGGCGGCGGCGGAGTCGGTCGTGAAGAACCTCGGTCTCCTGGGACGCACCCGCCGAGTCTCCCGCCCGGGGCTCCCGCTCATCGAGACGCGGGGGGCTCTGCTGCCCGGCGGGAAGCGCGCCGCCGCTCCGTCACGCCACGGCTGATCGTGGAGACCCCGAAGCCCACGAGCACGCCGAGGGAGATGGTCACCATGGTCGTCAGCGTGGTGGTGAGGGTGGACAGCCCGCTGGCGTCGCCGTCGAGCAGCGTGGTGACCCCCTCCAGCCCCACGGCACCGGGCACGAGCAGCCAGTAGGCGGGCAGGAAGCTCACCATCGTCGGCGGCCCGCCGGGCGCGCGTGAGATCACGTCCGCGACCGGGGTCATCACCGCGGCACCGACGAAGGCCGAGAGCACGCTGCCGAACAGCGCGTCCCCGACGACCTGGGCACCGTAGGCGACGTAGAGGACGAGCAGGATCCAGCCGACCGAGTGGGGCCGCGCGGAGCGGTTCACGAGGATGCCCACGCCGAACACCGCGACCGCGATCCACGGCGCCAGCGGCCCGAGCGGTTGGGGCGGGGTGTCCAGCTCGATCACCGGGACACCGGCGAGCGCCGCGGCCCCGGTGATGCCCAGCGCCAGCAGCACCAGCTGCATGCCGCCCGCCGCGATCCGGCCCGCCCCGGAGATCATCTGTCCGGTGGACAGCTCGACCGCACCGGTGGTGAGCGCCGCGCCCGGCAGCAAGGTCACCAGCGGCGCCATGAGCGACGGGAGGACCACCAGAGGCAGCCCCGTGCGCGCGACCAGGAAGACGACCAGCGCGACGACGAACGCCGCGGCCAGGACGACCAGTACCTGGTAGCGCTGCGGGAGCTCCACCAGGAGCAGCACCCCGACCACACCGCCGAGCGTCGCGGCGATGGTGATGTCCGCCCAGGCGCCCCCGAGCAGGACGGCCAACCCGGCCGCCGCCAGGACGTTGCCCACGACGCGGGTGAGCGGGCCGAACACCGGGGGCTCGGCGCGGATCGCCAGGACGCGCTCCCGGGCGGTCGCGGGGTCGATCCGCCCGACGCGGGCGTCGGCCACCACGGCGCTCAGGTCCTCGATCTGGTGCAGGTGCAGCGCCACGCCACCGGTCGCCACGGCGCTCGTCTCCAGCCTGCCGTCCGCCATCGCCGAGGCGAACATGGCAGTGGGGAGGGTGATGATCTCCGCACGCGGGATGCCGTTGACCGCGGCCACGTCCGCCACGGCCTCGCGCACGCTCTCGACGTCGTAGCCGGAGTCGAGCATCGCCTCACCGAGCTCGGCCAGCATGACCACGGAGGCGGCGACCGGGGCCGGGGCCGACGGCGCGCCTGCGCCCGGAACGGGCGCCACCGCCGCGGGCCGGTCCGACCGGGCGCGACGAACGAGCAGCCCCGCCGCACTGATCGCCGCCACGAGCACCAGGACGGCCGACCCGATCAGCAGCGGCGAGTGGTCCGCCGCCGTCACCGCGGGAGGCGTCGCGGGCCGGGCCGGAACCGTCGAAGGCGCCGGGCGCGTGGTGGGCGCCTGCGTGGTGGCGTCCCGGTCGTCGCCGGGCCCGGTCGTCGGGGTGGACGGCCCGGGCGTCGTGGTCGCGCCGGTCGGCGGGCCCGGCGTGGTCGTGGGGGTCGGCGAGGTCGGCGGAGTCGGCGGGGTGGTCGGCGACGGTGTCGGGGTCGGTGTGGGCGTCGGCGAGAGCGTGGTCGGAGGGATGGCCGGAGGCGTGGTGGCCGACGGAGCCACGAGCTGCATCCGGGCGGCGACGGGACCCGAGCAGCCCACCAGAGCGGTGAGGACGATCAGCAGGCACGCCACCGAGCACAGGACCGGTCCGGGCCCGCGCCGGGTGCCGGCCCGGTGCAGGGGCGACACCGCGCCGATCCTCGCGCGAACGGGGTGGCGGTCCACGGGCGCCTCCGGCATCGGGGGAATGGTGTCATCGATGACCGGCGGCGGCGAGGGTGGCGACCGGCGGCCTGTGCTCGACGAGCGCGAGGGTGCAGTCTGGGCGGGCGCGGAGGGAGCACGGATGCGGACGACGCGAGCCGGGCTGCTGGTCGACCGGGGGCGGATGGTCGCCGTCGACGCACCGATCGAGCCGCCCCACGACGGCGACCTGCTCGTCCGGACTCGGTTCGCGTCGATCTGCGGCTCCGACCTGCACATCGTCAACCACGGCGTGGAGACCGACCCGCAGCTGTGGGCACCGGGCTATCCCGGCCACGAGGGCGTCGGTGAGGTGGTGGAGTCGAGATCGACGGCCTTCACGCCCGGCGACCGGGTGCTCGTGGTGCCGCCGGTGGCGCAGGCCCGCTGCTTCGCCGAATGGCAGCGGGTCCGCGCGAGCTCGACGGTCCGGCTGGATGGCGGGTGCCCACCGCTCGCGGAGGTGCTGATGGCCCAGCAGCTGGGCACCGTCGTGTTCGCCGCCCGCCGGCACCCCACCGACGTGGCGGGACGGACCGTCGCGGTCATCGGGCAGGGATCGGCCGGGATGTTCTGGGCGTGGTGGCTGAAGCGGGCGGGTGCGAGCCAGGTGATCGTGGCCGACCGGTCGCCCTCCCGCCTGGCCGCCGCCGCGCACTTCGGGGCCGACGTCGCCGTGGACGCCCGCGTCGACGACCTCGCCGAGGTGGTCCTGGACCACACCGCGGGCGAGGGGGCCGACCTCGTCGTCGAGGCCGTCGGCCGCAAGGAGACGCTCCTGCAGTCGATCTCGTGCTGCCGCACCGGCGGTCGGCTGCACTGGTTCGGGCTGCCCGACACGCACGATCCCGTGCCGATCGACTTCCGCGGGTTCTTCCGGCGGAAGCTGACCGCCTTCTCGACCCACGGCGCCCAGGCCGAGCCGGGGCTGACGTCGTTCCGCGACGCGCTGGAGCACATCCGTCAGGGCGACATCGACGTGCGGCCACTGCTGTCGCACGTCCTGCCGGCGGAGGAGATCGAGGAGGCCTTCCGGCTCGCCGACACCTGCGGCGACGGGGTGCTCAAGGTGTCGATCTCGTTCTGAGCCGACGGCCCACCCGGCACGCCCGCGTCGTCGAAATGGCCGATTGTCCCCCGGCACGGGGGGCGCGAAGACTACCGAGGGCTCCGGAACGCCGACGATGACGATCCACCCGAGGAGTCCTCATGACCCAGACGGCAGGCCAGCGACCGCCCTTGGCGGGCCTCCACCACTTCTCCCCGACGGTCACCGACGTCGAGGCGAGCGCGGAGTGGTACCAGCGCGTGCTGGGCCTGGAGCGGATCCCGCCGCGCTTCCCGCACTACGGCAACGAGGAGACCGGCTACGCGGTCGTGCTCGCGGACCCCGCGGCCGGGGTGATGATCGGGCTGCACCACAACATCGCGAACGGCGGGGAGCCGGCCGACGAGACGCGCACCGGTCTGGACCACATCGGCATCGCCGTCCCGGCCCGCTCGGACCTGGACTCCTGGGCCGCATGGCTCGACCACCTCGGCATCCCCCACGGAGGGGTGACCGACACGGACGATCCCGTGAAGTACTCCGTGCTGGTGTTCCGGGACCCGGACAACATCCAGCTGGAGCTGTTCTTCATGCAGACCTGAGCGGCCCTCCGCCGTCCGCCGCGCTTCAGCTGTGGGCCCTGAACCGCCGGACGAACCGTTTCTGCCACGGCGTCTCCACCGCGCGCGCCGAGTAGTGCTCGCGGGTGTAGTCGACCGCTCGGTCGGCCGGGACGCCGTCGAGGACGGCGAGGCAGGCCAGCGCGGTCCCGGTCCGCCCGAGACCGCCGCCGCACGCGACCTCGACCCGTTCGCCGCCGGACCGTTCCAGCAGCTCGCGCAGCTGCCTCGCGAAGGCGTCCCGGTCGGCAGGCAGCCAGAAATCGGGCCACCTCACCCACCCGTGCTCCCAGCCGACCGGAGGCGGTCGCCTGCCGAGCAGGTACAGACCGAACTCCGGCGACGGCCCCGCGGGAGCGGGTCCGCGCAGCGCGCGGCCACGAACCAACCGGCCCGACGGAAGCACCATGACGCCGGCGTCGTTGCGCGTCCACGAGCCGGCCATCCGGCGCACTCCTTCGGATCGGGCAGGAAGCGGTGGCGATCCTCCCAGACCCTTCCCGGTCACGAGCGGTCACGAGCCGCCGCGGTGCGCGCGACGCTGCCGGAGAAACGCCCGTCGTCAGGCCGGGCCGGGGCTCACCGCCTGCGCTCGCAAGGCCTCCTCCACCTCGGCCACCTCCACGTCCGCGATCTTCAGCGGGCGCACGTAGATCTCGTCACCGACATTGAGGCGCAGGGCGGCGGCGTCACCCCGGGTGATCTCGGCGACGAACGTGTCCTCGCTGCCCGGCTCCCGTAGCTCCACGCGCACCTCGAACCCGAGGAACACCACCCGGACCACCTCGGCGGCGAGGGCGCCCTCGCGACGGACCCGCTCCAGCCGCAGGTCGTGCGGCCGTACCGCCTTTCCCGCCACCGTCGAGACCGACCCGAGGAACGAGAACACGAACTCGTTGTTCGGGTTGTCGTAGAGGTCGGTCGGGCTCCCGACCTGCTCGATCGCCCCCTTGTTCAGCACGGCGATCGAGTCGGCGATGTCGAGCGCCTCCTCCTGGTCGTGCGTGACGATCACCGTCGTCACGTGCACCTCGTCGTGCAGCCGGCGCAGCCACGTGCGCAGGTCGGCGCGGACCTTTGCGTCGAGCGCGCCGAAGGGCTCGTCGAGCAGCAGGACCTTCGGGTCGATGGCGAGCGCGCGCGCGAGCGCCATGCGCTGGCGCTGCCCGCCGGAGAGCTGGGAGGGCAGCCGGTCGGCGAACCCGGCGAGGCCGACGACCTCGAGCAGCTCGCCGACCTTGGCGGCGATCTCCGGCTTGGGCCGCTTGCGGATCCGCAGCCCGAACCCGACGTTGTCGCGCACCGAGAGGTGCTTGAACGCCGCGTAGTGCTGGAAGACGAACCCGATGCCCCGCTTCTGCGGCGGCAGGTTCGTGACGTCCTCGCCGAAGATCCGGATCGTGCCGGAGTCCGGCTGGTCCAGCCCGGCGATGGCCCGTAGCAGCGTCGACTTCCCGGAGCCGGACGGCCCGAGCAACGCGGTCAGCGAGCCTTCCGGGATCTCGATCGAGACGTCGTCGAGCGCGACGAAGTCCCCGTACCGCTTGCTGGCTCCCGTGACGGAGATCGTCATGCTCGGCTCCTCGTGCGCTGCAGCAGGTTCATCAGGATCAGGATCAGGACGGCGACGAGCATCAGGAGCGTGGCGGCGGCGTAGGCACCGAACTCGTTGTAGTCGTCGATGTAGCGGGAATGGACCAGCAGGGTGAGGGTCTGGGAGATGCCCGGGAAGCCGGAGGACACCATGATCACGGCACCGAACTCGCCGAGGGACCGGGCGACGGTGAGGATGACGCCGTAGATCAGGCCCCACCGGATCGCGGGCAGGGTGATGCGGGAGAAGGTCTGCCACGTCGTGGCGCCGAGGGTGGCAGCCGCCTCCTCCTGTTCCTCGCCGATCTCCTCCAGCACCGGCTCGACCTCGCGCACGATGAACGGCAAGGTGACGAAGAGGGTCGCGAGCACCATGCCGGGCAGCCCGAAGATCACCCGGAAGCCCAGGCTCTCGATGCCGCCGAACCAGCCGCCCGCGCCCCAGAGCATGATCAGCGCCACGCCTGCGACGACCGGCGAGACCGCGAACGGCAGGTCCACGACGGCCTCGAGGAACGCGCGGCCGCGGAACCGGCCGCCCCGGGCGAGCGCCACCGCCGTGAAGACACCGAACACGACGTTGAGCGGGACGACGATCGCGACGATGAGCAGCGACAGCTGCAGCGCCGAGATCGCGGCCGGAGTGGTGATCCACTCCCAGAACTGGACGATGCCGTGCTCGAAGGAGCGGTAGAGGATGATCCCGATCGGCACGACGAGCAGGACGAGCAGGTAGAGCAGCGCGACGGCGCGCAGGGTGAGCCGCGACCACGTCGACTGGCGCATCAGGCCCGCCCCCCGCCCCGCCGCAGCGCCCGGGTGCTCACCAGCCGCAGCACCGTCAGCGCGACGAACGCGATGAGCAGCAGGACGACCGAGATCGCGGCCGCGTTGACCGGTGCGTCGATCTCGATCTGCTGCTGGATGAGCTGCGAGGCCACCTGCGTCTCGCCCGGGATGTTGCCGCCGACGAGCACGATCGAGCCGAACTCGCCGATCGCCCGCGTGAACGCCAGCCCGGCTCCGGTCAGCAGTGCCGGGACCAGCCCGGGCAGGATCACCCGGAAGAAGATCGTCAGGTTGTGGGCGCCGAGCGAGGCGGCGGCCTCCTCGACGTCGCGCTCCAGCTCGATCAGCACCGGCTGGACCTGCCGCACCGCGAACGGCAGCGTCACGAACAGCAGCGCGATCACGAGCGCGGGCTGCGTCGCCGAGAGGTGGATCCCGACCGGCGAGTTCGGGCCGTACAGCCCCAGCAGCACGATGCTCGCGACGATCGTCGGCAGTGCGAACGGCAGGTCGATGATCGCGTCCACGAACCTCCTGCCCGGGAAGTCGTCCCGGACCAGCACCCAGGCGACGACCAGGCCGAGCAAGAGGTTGATCGCGGCGACCACGAGCGAGACCCAGATCGTGATGCGGAAGGCGTCGAGGGCGGCCTCGCTGGTGATCGCCGCCCAGAAGGCGGCCAGCCCGTCCTCGACGGACTTCGCCGCGATCGCCGCGAGCGGCAGCAGCACGATCAGGCTGAGCCACAGCGTCGCGATACCCAGGCTCAGCGGCCCGGCGCTGCCGGGCCGGCGCCGCCGTCGCGGCGGTGCGGGTGGTGTCGGACCGGCGGGCGGGGGTCCCGCCTTCTCCAGTACGGGTGCGCTCATCAGTCGGCCCCTCGGGTCTCGTAGATCGTCGTGATCGAGCCGGAACGCCCGAACAGCACGGTGTCGACCGCCGACCAGCCCGACAGGTCGGCGCCGTTCGCACCGGCGCCCCTGCCGAGGATCTTCCCGAGCTGGTCGATCGTGTAGATCGTGTCGATCTCGCCGGGGAACAGGCTCGCGGTCTGGGCGGCGATCGCCGGGTCCACCGGCCGGAACCCGGTCTCGGCCCACACTCGCTGGCCCTCCGGGCTGAACAGGAACCCGATGAACGCCTCCGCCTGTGGCCGCAGCTCGGTGGTGTTGACGATCGCCACCGGGTTCTCGATCTTGAAGGTCTGCGGCGGCGTGATGTACTCGATCCGCTGCGTCGGCGGCGCGGTGGCGTTCTGCCGCTGCAGGAAGATCGCCTCGTTCTCGTAGCTGAGCAGGACGTCGCCCTGCCCCTGCTGGAAGGCGGTCGTCGCCTCCCGCCCGGACTTCGGGTTGACCCTGATGTGGTCGCGCACCAGCGCGCGGACGTAGTCCAGGCCGGCCTCGACATCGCTGCCGCCGTCGCTCACCGCGGAGAACGGGGCCAGCAGGTTCCACTTCGCCGATCCCGAGCTGGACGGGTTGGGCGTGATGACCTCGACGCCCGGCTTGAGCAGGTCGTCCCAGTCCCGGATGCCCTTCGGGTTCCCCTCACGGACGACGAAGGAGACGACCGAACCGAACGGGATGCTGTGGTTCGGGAACTGCTCCTTCCAGTCCTTGTCGACGACGCCCGCCTTGACCAGGCGGGTGATGTCCGGCTCGACCGAGAAGTTGACGACGTCCGCCGGGACGTGGCGGGCGACCTTGCGGGACTGGTCGCCGGAGGCCCCGTAGGACTGCGAGAAACCGATCTCCGCACCGGCCGGGGTCTCCCGGAACGCCGGGATGATCTCGTCGAAGCCGACCTTCGGCACGGCGTAGGCGACCAGCTTGAGCTGGTGGTCGCCGCTGGAGATGTCGATGCCGCCGGGCTCGTCGGTCGATCCCCCGCCGCAGGCGGTCGCGAGCACGGACGCGGCGGCGAGCACGGCGGCGAGCGACCGCGCTCGCGGACGTCGCCGTGCCCGGGGCACGGGCATGGGTCTGGACATGGATGGGCCTCTCCGCGCGGGGATGCAGCAGCTTTCCGCGACGAGCCGGATGGCGTTCTGGCGGCGTGTTCTGGCGAGTTTCGACAGCGAGGAGACCGGCCGGACGGCGACCGTGGCGACGGGACCGGTCCATCGCGGGATCGCGGTCAGGAGACCGGGATCCACGCGGTGGCGACGCGACGACGCGCGTCGCCGAACGTCAGCGACAGTCGCGGTCCGTGACGGACGGGTAGCCCACAGCGATCAACACCACGCGGAATCGCGGGATCGTCTGGCGGCTACCGGTCACGGACGGCAAGCTAGCAAGGGATTCCGCGCTGCACCATCCCGTGGGAGATATCCGGTGTCGTGCGTCACGGTCCGGTCCGCGCCACGATATGGCCGGGTCCGGCCGTTCCGGCACCGCTGTTGCCCGTGCTATTGCCCGCGGTGAGCGGCGTCGGGTAGGAACTACCCATGTCGAGCAGCCTCCTGGTCCGGCGGATCACCGTCGACCTGTGCCGACTCTGCTCGGCCTTCTGCTGTCGCTGATCGAGCCGGCATGACGCCGCGCGACGCGTCGCCGGTCGCTGCGGACCTTCCGATCTGACGCCATCCCCGGCGTCCTCGTGCGCCCTTGTCCGTGCGCATTCTCACCCACCGTTTCGTGGGCCGTTCGTGCGCGCCGATCCGCCTGCGGAAGAGAGACAGAGACAGATGTCCAGCTCGATCAGCCCCGTCGCGGACGCCCCCGGCCGCCCCGATCCCCCTCCACGGCAGCGATGGCGACCGGAGGCGCCGGCCGCCGGACGGGCGGCGCTGCCGATCGTCTCCGTCGTGGTCTTCCTCGCGCTCTGGCAGCTCGCCGCCGCCAGCGGGATCTGGAACGAGACGTTCGTGCCCTACCCGGCCACCGTGTGGCAAGCGTTCGTCGACGTCTCGACCACGCACGACGGCGCCCGTGGCTACCAGGGCTACCTGCTGTGGGAGCACCTCTACATGACGTTGCGGCGGGTGTTCGCGGGCGTGCTGCTCGGGGTGGTCGTCGGCGTGATCGTCGGGTTGGCCATGGGGAGCATCGGCTGGGTCCGGTCGGTGCTGGAGCCGTGGCTGACCTTCCTGCGCGCGCTCCCGCCGCTGGCCTACTTCTTCCTGCTGGTGATCTGGCTGGGCATCGACGAGGCCCCGAAGGTGACCCTGCTGGCCCTCGCCGCGTTCCCACCTGCCGCCGTCGCGACGACCGCCGCCGTCGCCGCAGCGCCGGTGAGCCTCATCGAGGCGGCGAAAGCGCTCGGCGCCACCCCGCGCGAGGTGATCCGGGACGTGGTGGTCCCGTCGGCGTTGCCGGAGACGTTCACCGGAATCCGGCTGGCGGTGGGCATGGCCTATTCGTCGGTGGTCGCGGCGGAGCTCTTCAACGGCATTCCCGGCGTCGGCGGAATGGTCAAGGACGCCAGCAACTACAACAACACCCCGGTCGTGCTCGTCGGCATCTTCGCGATCGGCATCTCCGGACTGGTCATCGACGGACTTCTCCGCTCGGTCGAGCGGCGCAGCATTCCCTGGAGGGGTAAGGCATGAGACAGGTTCCGATCCGAGCCGGATTCACCCGGTTGCTGGTCGCCGCCGTGGCGGGGCTCCTGGCGCTGTCCGGCTGCGCCGTCGGGCCGGCAGGCCAGGACAGCTCCAAGCCGACGATCCGGCTCGCCTACCAGGCCTTCCCGAGCGGCGACCTGGTAGTCAAGCACAACCGCTGGCTCGAGGACGCGCTGCCCGGTTTCACCATCAAGTGGACCAAGTTCGACTCCGGCGCCGACATCAACACGGCGTTCATCGCCGGCGAGATCGACTTCGGCGCGATCGGGTCGAGCCCGGTCGCCCGCGGGCTCTCGGCCCCCCTGAACATCCCGTACGACGTGGCCTTCGTGCTCGACGTCGCCGGCGACAACGAGGCGCTCGTCGCCCGCAACGACACCGGGATCACCACCGTGGAGGGACTGCGCGGCAGGCGCATCGCGACCGCGTTCGCCTCCACCGCCCACTACAGCCTGCTCGCCGCGCTGCAGCAGGCCGGGCTCACACCCACCGACGTCCAGCTCGTCGACCTGCAGCCGCAGGCATCGCTCGCGGCGTGGGACCGCGGGGACGTCGACGCCGTCTACACGTGGCTGCCCACCCTCGACCAGCTCCGCAAGAACGGCACGACGTTGATCACGAGCCGCGAGCTGGCCACCGCCGGCAAGCCCACCCTCGACCTGGGAGTCGTGTCGCGGCAGTTCGCCGAGGCGAACCCCGACGTCGTCGACACCTGGCGGCAGGTGCAGACCCGGGCGCTGCGCACGATCCACGACGACCCGCAGGCGGCCGCCGCCGCCATCGCCCCCGAACTCGGCACGACGCCGGAGGACGCGGCGAGCCAGCTCCGGCAGGGCGTCTACCTCACCGAGGCCGAGCTGACGTCGGCGGAGTGGCTGGGCACCGACGGCGCACCCGGCAACGTCGCGCAGAACCTGCAGAACGCCGCGCAGTTCCTCGCCGACCAGGGGCAGATCCCGGCCGCACCCGACCTGGCGACGTTCCGCGACGCGGTCTACACGAAGGGGTTGCCCGGTGTCCTCGCGGGCTGAGGACGGGCGGGGGGCGGTCCAGCTCGACGCGTCCCCCGCGCCGTTCGCCGCGACGCCGTCGGGCGCCAGCGGGTCGATCTCGGTCGCCGGCGTGACCCACTCCTACGCCGGCAGGCAGGCGCCCGTCCAGGCGCTCGGCCCCGTCGACCTGCAGGTCGATCCCGGCGAGTTCCTGGTCCTGGTGGGCGCGTCCGGCTGCGGCAAGAGCACGCTGCTGCGGTTGATCGCAGGCTTCGAGCGGCCGACCGAGGGGACGGTCACCGTGTCCGGCGCCGAGCCGGTGCCCGGTGCGAGCGCGGGGGTGGTCTTCCAGCAGCCGCGGCTGTTCCCGTGGCGGTCCGTCGGCGGCAACGTCGAGCTGGCCCTGCGCTACGCCGGAGTCGGCAGGGCCGACCGGGCCGCGGCACGGGACGGCCTGCTCGCCCGGGTCGGGCTGACCGGCACCGCCGACCGCAAGGTCTGGGAGATCTCCGGCGGTCAGCAGCAGCGGGTGGCGATCGCGCGGGCGCTGGCCGGGCACACCCCGCTGCTGCTCCTCGACGAACCGTTCGCCGCCCTCGACGCGCTGACCCGCGAGCGGTTGCAGGAGGACGTCCGCACGGTCAGCCACGAGACCGGCCGCACCAGCGTGTTCGTCACCCACAGCGCCGACGAGGCGGTGTTCCTCGGCAGCCGCATCATCGTGCTCACCGCCCGCCCGGGCCGTATCGCCCTCGACCTGACGATCGACCTGCCGCGGTCCGGGATCGACCCCGAGGAGCTGCGCGGATCGGCCGAGTACGCCGCGCTGCGCGCCGAGGTCGGGCACGCCGTGAAGGCCGCAGCCGCGTAGCGGCCATTGAAACAGCCGCGTAGCGGCCATGGAGACAGCCGCGTAGCGGCCGTACAGGAGGACATCCGATGACATCCACCTCCACCGCACTCCGGCTCGAGCGGCTGGGCCCGGCGTTCGGTGCGCTCGTCACCCTCGACCTCGCCACCGCCGACGACGCGCAGGTCGTCGCGGTGCGGTCCGCACTCACCGAGCACAAGGTCCTGTTCTTCCGCGACCAGCACCTCGACCCGGACAGCCAGGTCGCGCTGGGCAACCGGCTCGGCGAGCTGACCCCGTCCCACCCTGTCGTGCCGGGCCTCGACGACGCGCACACCGAGATCTACGCGCTCGACAGCGCCGACGACGGCTTCTCCGACGTCTGGCACACCGACGTGACGTTCGTGAAGCAGCCGCCGCTGGGCTCCATCCTGCGCGCCGTCACCCTGCCGCCCGCAGGCGGCGACACGAGCTGGACGGACCTGGAGCTCGCCTACGCCTCGCTGTCGGCGCCGGTGCGCCGCCTGGCCGACCAGCTGACGGCGGTGCACGACGGATCGCAGGAGTTCGGCTACTACCTGGCGCAGCGCCGCGGCGGGCAGGGCTCCCAGTGGGAGGGCGAGACCTACACCACGCTGGAGCAGGTGCAGCACCCGGTCGTGCGCGTCCATCCCGAGACGGGGCGGCGGTCGCTGTTCGTCAGCCCAGGTTTCACCATCCGCATCGACGGGGTCTCCGACGCGGAGAGCCGCTACCTGCTGGACCTGTTCTTCGCCCACCTCACCAAGCCGGAGCACATCGTGCGGCACCGGTGGGCACCGGGCGACGTCGCGATGTGGGACAACCGCTCCACCGCGCACTACGCCAACCGCGACTACGGCGACACCCGCCGCGTCATGCACCGGATCACGCTGCGCGGCGACGCACCGGTGGGCGTCGGGCCGGGCTGAGCCCGGTTCAGGCGGCGGCCGTGCTCCGCCCGGCCCAGGCCTTCGCGAGCAGCTCGGTGCTGCGGACCCGGTCGGCGTGGTCGGTCGTGATCGTCGTGACGAGCAGCTCGTCGGCGCCGGTCACCCGGGCGAGCGTGGCCAGCCGCTCGACGACGGTCGAGGGCGATCCCACGACCTGCGTGTCGATCCGGTCCTGCACCGCAGCCCGCTCGTCGGCGGTCCAGGCACGGGCGCGGGCCTCCGCGGGGGTGACGTAGGGCTGGGCGCCGATGCCGGTCCGGATGCCGAGCACCCATTGGCCGTAGGGGGCGGCGAGCTCCCGAGCCCGTTCGTCGGTGGGGGCGACGACGACGTCGGCGGACACGAGCACGTACGGCTCGGGCCGCTGCGCCGAGGGCCGGAAGGCGGCCCGGTAGGCCTCGACGGCGTCGAGCACCGCGCTCGGCGCGATGTGGTAGCTCACCGCGAAGGGCAGGCCGCGGGTGCCCGCGACCCGCGCGCTCTCCCCCGCGCTCGACCCCAGCACCCACAGCTGGACGTCGGCGCCGTCGGCGGGGTGCGCGACGAGCGGACGGCCGCCGGGCGCGACGGTCCGGCCGGCGAACAGGTCGGCGATCGTGTCGACCTGCTCGCCGTAGTCGGGGCTCGGCTCGCCCGGCGTGACGCCCAGGTGGGCGGCGAGCGCCTCCAGCGCGGTGAGGTCGCCCGGCGGTAACCGGGGCGGGGTCGGGACGAGGAGCCCGTCGACGACGCGCGCGGGCGGCGGGTCCGGGCGCGCTCCCCCGGAACGCCGAGCCAGGAGGTGCGCCAGGTCGAAGCGGCCGAGGCCGACGTCGATCCGTCCCGGGTGCAGCTGCGCCACGGTGCCGAACTGCTCGGCGACGAGCAGCGGCGGCGTGTTCGGCAGCTGCACCGCGCCGGACCCCACCCGGATCCGTTCGGTCGCGGCGGCGACCAGCGCGACGAGGACCGGGGTGGACGACGACGCGACCCCGGACACGAGGTGATGCTCGGCCACCCAGTAGCGGTGGTAGCCGGTGGCCTCGGCGAGGCGGGCCAGCTCGATCGTGTGCCGCAGTGCCTCCGCCGCGGTGCCGCCGCGGGGCACGGGCGCGAGGTCGAGGACGGACAGCGGGACGGGCCGGCTCACGGGGCCGGTGCCGTCCCGCGCGTCCACGGACGGAACGTACCCACGGGTCGGTGAGCGTTCAACCCGCGGCGGCTTGACACCGACCGGACGCCGGTGCATAGCCTCGCAAGGTCAGCGGGATCCGGAGGGGAGGCAGCGTGCGGCCAGCAGCGCACGGCCGTGGGCACACCCCGTGGAACGCGGTGTGCGTGCTCGTGGCGCGGCGGTGGCTGGACGGTTACGGCTCGCCTCCGGGGCACTGACGGCGGGTCGTCCCCCGTCCCCCCGCCCCCTGGAGCGCCCGCATGTCCCTTCATCTCGCCGTCGCACTCGACGCAACCGGCTGGCACCCCGCGTCGTGGCGCGAACCCGGTGCCCGCGCCGGGGAGCTGTTCACCGCCGGCTACTGGACCGACCTCGTGCTGCTCGCGCAGCGGGGCCTGCTCGACCTCGTCACGATCGAGGACGGCTACGGCATGCAGGCCCCCGACGACCGCACCGACCAGGTCCGCGGCCGGCTCGACGCCACGCTCGTCGCCGCGCGGGTCGCGCCGGCGACCAGCGGGATCGGCATCGTCCCCACCGCCGTCGTCACCCACTCCGAGCCCTTCCACATCTCGAAGGCGATCGCGACGCTCGACTACGTCTCCGCCGGGCGCGCCGGCGTCCGCGTCCGCGTCACCGGACGCCCGGACGAGGCGGCGCTGTTCGGCCGCCGCGCCGCCCCCGACCGCGACGAGCTGTTCGCCGAGGCCGGGGACGCCGTCGAGGTGCTGCGCAGGCTCTGGGACAGCTGGGAGGACGACGCGGAGATCCGCGACACCGCCACCGGCCGGTTCGTGGACCGGGAGAAGCTGCACTACATCGACTTCGAGGGCCGGTTCTTCTCCGTCCGCGGCCCGTCGATCACGCCGCGTCCGCCGCAGGGGCAACCGATCGTCGCGGCGCTGGCACACGTCCCGGTCGCGTTCCGGCTGGTCGGGACGCACGCCGATGTGGGGTTCGTCACTCCGCAGGAGACGGCCGACATCCCCGGGATCCTCGGCGCGATCCACGCGGCCCGCGAGATCGCGGGTCGCGACACCGTCCACGTCCTCGGCGACCTCCTGGTCGTCCTCGACCCGACCGCCGAGGCGGCCGCTGCCCGGCTCGACCGGCTGGACACCCTCGCCGGGGCGGAGCTCACCAGCGACGCCCGGATCGTCGCCGGCACGCCCGCGCAGCTCGCCGACCTGATCGAGGAGTGGCACGCCGCGGGCCTGTCCGGCGTACGCCTGCGCCCCGCCACCCACGCCCACGACCTGCCGCTGATCGTGGACGCGCTGGTGCCCGAGCTGCAGCGTCGGGGCCTGCACCGCACCGCCTACGAGGCCGCCACCCTGCGCGGGTTGCTCGGCCTGTCCCGTCCCGCGAACCGCTACGCCGACCAGGTCTGAGGGATCACCGTGCCGCGCAAGCAGATCCACCTCGCCGCCCACTTCCCCGGCGTCAACAACACCACCGTGTGGAGCGACCCCGCGGCGGGCAGCCACATCGAGTTCTCGTCGTTCACCCACTTCGCACGCACCGCCGAACGGGGGCTGTTCGACTTCCTGTTCCTCGCCGAGGGCCTGCGGCTGCGCGAGCAGAACGGCCTGATCTACGACCTGGACGTCGTCGGTCGACCCGACACGTTCACGATCCTGGCGGCGCTCGCGGCCGTCACCGAGCACCTCGGCCTGGCCGGGACGATCAACTCGACGTTCAACGAGCCCTACGAGGTGGCGCGGCAGTTCGCGACGCTCGACCACCTCTCGGGCGGGCGCGCGGCGTGGAACGTCGTGACGTCGTGGGACGCGTTCACCGGCGAGAACTTCCGCCGCGCCGGGTTCCTGCCCGCCGAACAGCGCTACTCACGGGCTCAGGAGTTCCTCGCCGCCACGCGGGTGCTGTTCGACTCGTGGGCGGGTGACGAGGTCGTCGCGGACGCCGGGTCGGGCACGTTCCTGCGCGACCCCGACGCCGGGCGGTTCTCCTTCACCTCCGACCAGTTCGACATCGGCGGCCGCTTCGCCGTCCCCCGCAGCCCCCAGGGGCGCCCGGTGATCCTGCAGGCAGGCGACTCCGAGGAGGGCCGCGAGTTCGCCGCCTCGGACGCGGACGCGATCTTCAGCCGGCACGCCACCCTGGAGGCGGGACAGGCCTTCTACGCCGACGTGAAGGGCCGCCTCGCCCGGTACGGCCGTGCACCCGAGGACCTCAAGATCCTGCCTGCGGCCACCTTCGTCCTCGGCGACACGGACGCCGAGGCCGAGGAGAAGGCGCGGGAGGTCCGCTACCAGCAGGTCAGCGGGCAGACGGCGATCAAGTTCGCCGAGCAGCTGTGGAACCGCGACCTCGGCCACCTCGACCCGGACGGCCCGCTCCCGGCGGAGGACCCGATCGTCGGCGAGAGCACCGTGTCGAAGGGCCGGGCCAGCGTGCGGATGTACCGCGACCCGGTGGGCGAGGCGAACCGGTGGCGAGCGGTGGCGGAGGCCGAGAAGCTCTCGCTGCGCGACGTCGTCGTCCGGATGACGGCGCGCCAGACGTTCGTCGGCTCCCCCGCCACCGTCGCCGCCACGATCGACGAGTTCGTCCAGGCCGACGCGGCGGACGGGTTCGTGCTCGTCCCACACATCACGCCGGGCGGGCTGGACGAGTTCGCCGACACCGTCGTCCCGCTGCTGCAGGAGCGCGGCTCGTTCCGCACCGGGTACACCGGCACAACACTGCGCGAACACCTCGGGCTCGCGCTGCGCCACACCGAAGCGGCACCGAGCTGATCCGCCGCGTTCGTAGGCTCTGACGTGCGCATTCGTGCATATCAAGATCACCCGGTCGGCTGTTCCGGTCCGATCGACGGCGTCCGTAGCGTCGGCGCGGTCGGGTTGATCGTCGAGGAGGTCGTCGTGTCGTTGACGGTGTCGCCAGCACTGCAGGAGCGGGCTCGCAAGGGTCCGGTGAGCGAGGAGGAGTTCGTCGACTGCGTCCGGGAGTCCCTGCCCTACGCGTGGGGGATGGTCGAGCGGTTGGCGAAGGAGCTCGAGACGACCGGTGCGGCGTCGGCACAGAACCTGGAGGTGCCCCCGGACGACGCAAGCTGGGGCGAGGTGTTCCGCCTGGTCGCCAGCGACGCGATGCGCGGCGCGGTGCAGCGGCACTTCGGAGTCCGGCTGGCCTTCCAGAACTGCTGCAAGGTGGGCCTCTTCCGGCCGGACGCCACTGCGGAGTACGAGGCGTTCGTCTCCCCCCGCGCGCAGCTGCTCAACCAACGCCCGGAGCTGCTGAACTGCTGACGCGCCACGGGCCGCCGAAGGGCGCGGGATCGGGTCGCGGGGCCGGCGCGGTGAACCCATGGCTATGTTGCAGCGAACGCCGTGGGTGAGGAGCCTCGTGGTGGACCCTGCCGCCGATGCCTCGGGCGCGCGCGACCGACGGACGCCGGGTTCTGCCGGGCCCGGCGCGGTCGGGCCGCGCGTCCCGGCGGGCGAGGCGTCCGACGAGTCACTGCTGCGTGCCGTGGCCGAGGGCGCCTCGCAGGCCCTCGCCGAGCTGTACGACCGATGGGGCGCCCGCGCGTACTCGTTGGCGCGTCGGATCTGCGCGGATGAGACCCTGGCGGAGGACGTCGTGCAGGAGGTGTTCGTGGC
>NZ_JBFWVQ010000102.1:0-21235 GCF_050246655.1 Pseudonocardia sp. | reverse complement strand
TCGCGGACCTCGGGCGCGAAGAGCCCGTCGGCCCAGGCGCCGTCCACGTACGCCTCGTGCAGGATCCGCTGGACGCGGTCCACGGTGCCGCGCGCGGTGGCGTCGGGGATGCGGGCGATCTCGTTGCCGTGCCGGACCCCGGACTCCGGGTTGATCACGGCGTGCCAGCGCGGCAGGTCCAGCGTGGCGTCGTTGCGCTCGGCGAGGACCTGCCGCGCCCGGGGCAGGGCGATGCGCAGCACGAACTGCTCGAAGATCGCGCGGCGGCCCCAGAACGCCTCGATGCCGGAGACGTCCTGGCTGGCCAGCACCAGGTGGATGCCCTGGGAGCGGCCGCGCCGGGCGACGTCCTCCAGCAGCGCCGTGGCCGTGCGGGTGACGGCATCGCGCTCGGCGAACAGGTACTGGAACTCGTCGACCACCGCGACGATGCGGGGCCAGCGCCCGTGCGGGTCGGCGGCCCGCAGCTCCTCCAGCTTGGTGACCTCGTGGGCCTTCGCCGCCTCGGCGCGGCGGCGCATCTCGTCCACGAGGAACTGCAGCAGCGCCACCCCGAACTCGCGGTCGGTGTTGATGTTGACGCCGACGAGGCGGGCGTGCGGGAGCCAGGTGGTGTCACGCAGCCCTGGCGCGAACTGGGCGAACGACACGCCCTCCTTGAAGTCCAGGAGGTAGAACTCCAGCTCGTGCGGCGGGTAGCGGGCCGCGAGGCTCGCGATCATCGCGAGGATGAGGTTCGTCTTGCCGGTCCCGCTCGGACCGCCGATGAGCGCGTGCGGGGAGGCGTCGGCGAGCGCGATCGGCACCGGCAGCCCGTCCGCGAAGCCCAGCGGGGCGTGCAGGCCCGCGATGGAGCGGTCCGCGCCCCAGGCCCCCGCCCGGGGCAGCAGGTCCTGGAACGAACCGATCCGGGCCTGCCACTCCAGGTGCCCGGCGACGACGGCGTGGCAGGCGGCGGTGACCGTCTCGCGCGGCAGCGGCTCGTCCGGGGTCACGGTCGCGTACGGGCCGGTCATCGAGCAGAGGACCCGCTCGTCGCCGAACCGGACCGTCTCCACCTGGGCGTTCATCGTCATCGGCACGTCGAGCAGGACCAGCTGCACCCCGCAGGCGAGCCCGCCGCGGGCCACCCGCTGCAGCTGGCGGCGGTCCTCGTCGCGCAGCGCCTGGCGGTTGCCGAGCAGCACCGCCACCACCCACGGCTCGGTGCGCTCCTTGGTGTGCGAGGCCTGCTCGCGCAGGGACGTGCGGCCGTCCACCAGCACGCGGGTGTGCACGCGCCGGATGCGGTCCGAGAGCTCGTCCAGCAACGGGCCGAGCAGGGCGGGGTCGTGCACCGTGAGCAGGCCGGTGCGGGTGAGCGGGTACATGCCCGGCAGCGATCCGGTGAACTGGCCGACGTCCCACACGTGCAGCTGCACCCGGCCGGGCCGGAAGTAGCTGAGCACGCGCATGAGCAGCGACTCGACCATCGCCTCGGCGCGGACCCGGCTGCCGGGGGTGGAGGTGATCTGCAGGTGGGACTCGTCGAGCAGCGGCACGCCCACCCCGAACGGGCGTCCGCCCGCGTCGAACCGGGCGGTGCCGATCCGCCACAGCTCGGGTGCCGGGGACGCGCCGTCGGCCGTGCCCACGCTGCCGAGCCAGCCCTGCGGCGGCTCACCCGCCGAGCCCGGCGCGGCGTGGGCGAGCAACTCGTCCAGCTCGTCGGGGGCGCCCTCCAGCCAGTTCCCGAACTCCCGCGCGCGGTCCGCCTCGACGGCCGCCACGGCGGCGGCCAGGCGCGGGTTGGCGAGGACCCGCTCCATCCCGGGCTGCTGGCGCAGCGCCTCCAGGCCGTCCTCGCGCAGCCACTTCTCGACCATCGCGACGGCGTGCTCGACCGCCGCGGCCTCCCGGATGCGTGCTGCCGCGCCCAGCGTCGCCGTCGCCGCGGCGTGGAACGCGGCGAACGCCTCCCGGATGCGTTCCCGCCGGTCGCTGCGCCGCCCGCCGACCACCGCCACCCGTCCTCTTACAGCCGCGCGTCGAGGTCGTCGACCGCCACGTCGCCCGCGCCGAGCAGCGGAGCGAGGTCGTCGAGCGCCTTGCGCGCGCCCGCGAGCGCGGGCGGGACCACGGTGTCGCCGTGGACCTCGGCGAGGTCCTCGAACAGCGTCGCCGCCTCGTCCAGGCGGGCCTGCGCGGTGCTCACGCTGCCGCGGGCTTCCCCGAGCCGTTCCTTCACCTCGGCCAGCAGGAAGCGCAGCTCGGCGACGGAGGTCATCACGCCGTCCGGGTCGTCGTGAGGGTCGTCCGGGTCACAGCCGTGCCGCGATGCCGTCGGCCTCGTTGCTCGCGGCGTTCACCTGGTTCATCGCGTCGTCGATGGCGTTGATCGCGCCGGCCAGGGTGGCGACCGCCTGGTCGAAGTCGCCCTGGCTGCTGCCGTCGCCCGCCTGCTGCAGCGTCTGCTGCGCGCCTTCGAGCGAGTCGCGGCCCTGCTTCAGCGCTCCGAGGCTGTCGTCGATCTCCTGCTTCGCCTGCTGCACCTGCTGCCGGAGCTCGCCCGCGCTCGCCATGGACGTGCCTTCCCTGTCGTGCCACCGCTGTTGAGCGCAACCTACGCCCTCCGGCCTCGCCGAGCGCGTTCGCACTACCTGTGCCGCGCACTTACGTCCCGACGTCGGGATCAGGACTCTTGTGGCCTCGATCACCGTGTCCGCGCACGCAGTGGTCGCCCGGCCCACCACCACAGGCACGGAAGGCGACGCCGCATGACCGCACCGAGCGACACCGAGACCCCCCCGATCCACATCCTGTGGATCAATGCCGGCCTGTCCTGCGACGGCGACTCCGTCGCCCTCACCGCCGCGACGCAGCCCAGCATCGAGGAGATCGCACTGGGCGCACTGCCCGGCCTGCCGAAGATCGCGGTGCACTGGCCGCTGATCGACTTCGACAACGGTCCGGTGGGGAGCAACAACGACTTCATCGAGTGGTTCTTCCGCGCCGACCGCGGCGATCTGGACGGACCGTTCGTGCTGGTCGTGGAGGGGTCGATCCCGAACGAGAAGATCAAGCCGGAGGGGTACTGGTGCGGGTTCGGCAACAACCCGGACACCGGGCAGCCGATGACCACCAGCGAGTGGCTGGACCGGCTCGCACCGAAGGCGCTCGCGGTGCTCGCGGTCGGCACCTGCGCCACGTACGGCGGCATCCACGCGATGGCGGGCAACCCCACGGGCGCGATGGGTGTGCGTGACTATCTCGGCTGGAACTTCAAGACCCCGGCCGGGCTGCCGATCATCAACGTCCCGGGCTGCCCGGTGCACCCGGACAACCTCTCCGAGACGATCCTCTACCTGCTCTACCAGGCCGCGGGCAGCGCACCGATGATCCCGCTGGACGCCGAGGGCCGTCCCACGTGGCTGTTCGGCAACACGGTGCACGAAGGCTGCGACCGCGGGGGCTACTACGAGCAGGGCCAGTTCGCCTCGGAGTACGGCCAGCCGGAGTGCCTGGTCAAGCTCGGCTGCTGGGGCCCGGTCGTGAAGTGCAACGTCCCCAAGCGCGGCTGGATCAACGGCGTCGGCGGCTGCCCGAACGTCGGCGGCATCTGCATCGGATGCACGATGCCGGGGTTCCCGGACGCGTTCATGCCGTTCATGGACCCACCGCCGGGAAGCCGGGTCTCGGCAGGCGGGAGCAAGGCCTACGGCGGCGTCATCCGCAGGCTGCGCGACATCACCATGAAGAAGGTCGACAAGGAACCGCGGTGGCGGTCGAACGGCCGCGAGCTGACCACCGGATACCGGAAGCCCTGGTGAGGACCACATGACCACCACGCAGCCCCGCCACGCCCTTAGCGACACCGAGAAGGCCGGTCTCACCGAGATGTCGTGGGACCCGATCACCCGCATCGTCGGGAGCCTCGGGATCTACACGAAGATCGACTTTGGGACGAACCGCGTGGCCGAGTGCCACTCGACGTCGTCGATCTTCCGCGGCTACTCGATCTTCATGAAGGGCAAGGACCCGCGCGACGCCCACTTCATCACCAGCCGCATCTGCGGGATCTGCGGTGACAACCACGCGACGTGCTCGGTCTACAACCAGAACATGGCCTACGGGGTGCGCCCGCCGCACATCGGCGAGTGGATCGTGAACCTCGGCGAGGCCGCCGAGTACATGTTCGACCACAACATCTTCCAGGAGAACCTGGTCGGGGTGGACTACTGCGAGAAGATGATCGCGGAGACCAACCCCGGCGTCCTGGACCAGGCCAACCGCACCGAGGCCCCCAACGCCGGCATCCACGGCTACAAGACCGTCGGCGACATCATGCGGGCGCTCAACCCGTTCACCGGCGACTTCTACCGCGAGGCGCTGCAGGTCAGCCGCTACACGCGCGAGATGTTCTGCCTCATGGAGGGGCGCCACGTGCACCCGTCCACGCTCTACCCGGGCGGCGTCGGGACGGTCGCGACCATCCAGCTGTTCACCGACTACTACACCCGCCTCATGCGGTACGTGGAGTTCATGAAGCGGGTCGTCCCGATGCACGACGACCTGTGGGACTTCATCTACGAGGCGATGCCCGGCTACGAGGAGGTCGGGCGCCGCCGCGTGCTGCTGGGCTGCTGGGGCTCGTTCCAGGACCCCGACCACTGCGACTTCCGGTACCGCACCATGACCAACTGGGGCCGCAAGATGTTCGTCACCCCCGGTGTGGTGGTGGACGGCAAGCTGGTCACCAACGACCTCGTCGAGATCAACCTGGGCCTGCGGATCCTGCTCGGCAGCTCGTTCTACCGGGACTGGGCCGACCAGGAGATGTTCGTGACGGCCGATCCGCTGGGCAACCCGGTGGACCGCCGCCACCCGTGGAACCAGCACACGATCCCCGCGCCGCAGAAGCGCGACTTCGACGACAAGTACTCGTGGACGATGTCGCCGCGCTGGTACGACGGCAAGGACCACCTCGCCCTGGACACCGGCGGCGGCCCGCTCGCCCGCCTGTGGCCGACGGCGCTGTCGGGCCTGGTGGACATCGGCTTCGTCAAGGCCACCGGGTCGAGCGTCGAGATCAACCTGCCGCGCACGGTACTCAAGCCCGAGGTCCAGTTCGTCTGGAAGCCGCCGGTCGACAAGAAGGGCCAGCCGCTCTCGAACGCGATCGAGCGCAACCGGGCACGGACCTACTTCCAGGCCTACGCCGCGGCGTGCGCGCTGCACTTCATCGAGAAGGCGCTCGCCGAGGTGCGCGGCGGGAACACCAAGACCTGGGAGAAGTTCACCGTCCCGGACGAGGCGATCTCCTGCGGCTTCACCGAGGCGGTGCGCGGCGTGCTGAGCCACCACATGGTGATCCGCGGCGGCAAGATCGCCAACTACCACCCGTACCCGCCGACGCCGTGGAACGGCAGCGTGCGCGACACCTACGGCACGCCCGGCCCGTACGAGGACGCCGTCCAGAACACGCCGATCTTCGAGGAGAGCCGCGGGGACGACTTCAAGGGCATCGACATCATGCGCGCAGTCCGCAGCTTCGACCCGTGCCTGCCCTGCGGCGTGCACATGTACAAGGGTGACGGGAAGCCGCTGCACCGCATGACGTCGCCGTCGACCTTGAACGTCATCTGATGGCCTCTACCGACCTGGACCCGCCCGGCCTCGCCCAGCGCATCGAGGAGCTCCTGCAACGCATCGGTGCCGAGGGCGGGCCGGCGGTGGGGTACGCGGCCGAGGAGCTCGTCCGGGTGCTGATGCGGTTCTACGGAGCGGGCCTCGAGCAGATGGTGGCGATCGTGCGCGCCGGGGCGGGCGACACGATGGTGCACCGCATGGCCGCGGACCCGCTGGTCGCCGGCCTGCTGGCGCTGCACGACCTGCACCCGGTCCCGCTGGAGCAGCGGCTGGGCCACGCGCTGGACACCGCGCGGCGGCGGCTGGGCGCGCACGGCGCGGGGATCTCCCTCGGGGAGATCGACGACGAGGGCCGCGTGCACGTGGTGCTCTCCGGCGGCGGGTGCGGCACGGACACGGTCAAGGACGTCGTCGCGGCGGCGGTGAGCGAGCTCGCACCCGAGGTGGCGGGGGTGGTGTTCGATGCCGAACCGGTCGGGCCCGCGCTCCTGCAGATCGGGTTCCGGGCCCCGGCGGAACCCACCGGCCCGGCCTCCGGTGCCGAGGTCCGGGAAGGCGTCATGACCGGCAGAGTTCCGTGACCGGCGGAGGCGGAGGGCGAGGGAGCATCGCAGCGAGCGCCAGCGAGCGAGGAGCGGACCGAGCCCGGGAGCCGACCAACCGGTACGGGCTGGCAGGCCTGTCGGGACTGCGCCGCTTCCTCGCCGAGCCCTCGGCCGCGCCCCCACCCGCGCGGGAGGTGTGCGAGCTGTGCGCGACGCCGGTGCCGCCGGAGCACCCGCACCTGGTGCACGTGGCGGACCGGCGGATGGTGTGCGCCTGCGGGCCGTGCGGGTTCCTGTTCTCGAACCCGGGTGCCGGCGAGTACCGCCGCATCCCGGACCGGGTGCTGGTCGACCCGGACCACGCGGTCTCCGATGCCGTCTGGGACGCGCTGAAGATCCCCGTCGGGATCGCCTTCTTCCTGCGCAACTCGGTGCGCGGCACGGTCGTGGCCTGCTACCCGGGACCGGCGGGGGCCACGGAGAGCGAGCTGGAGCTGGAGGCGTTCGCCGCCGGGATCGGGGCGGGGCCACTGGCCGCCGAGCTGGAGCCGGACGTCGAGGCGCTGCTGGTGCGCCGTGCGGGCGCGGGCCGGACGGCCGGGGAGGCCGAGTGCCTGCTGGTGCCGGTGGACGCCTGCTACCGGCTCGTCGGGCTGGTGCGGCGGCGGTGGCGCGGGTTCGACGGCGGCAGCGAGGCGTGGGAGGCGATCGACGGGTTCTTCGCGGAGCTGCGGGAGCGGGCCGTCGAGATCCGGGCGGTGCCGGCTGCGGCCACGGCCCGGGGCACAGCGCCGGGGACCGCGCCGGGGACTGCAGTGGGGTGGCTTTACTCCGAACAGACCGGAGCAAAGCCACCCCACTGCGACGGCGGGGAGGGCTGACGTGCTCCGGTTCACCTGCGTGGGTGCCCGGCCGGAGCCGTTCGCGGCCGGGCCGGCGCTGCTGTTCCGGCTGCGCATCGACGCTCCCGAGGACCGGCCCGTCCACTCGATCGCGCTGCGCTGCCAGATCCGCATCGAGCCCCGCGGCCGCGCGTACACCCCCGCCGAGCAGGCCCGCCTCGGCGACCTGTTCGGGGAGCCGTCGCGGTGGGGCGAGACGCTCAACCCGCTGCAGCTCGCGACCGTCGGCCTGACGGTGCGCGGGTTCACCGGCAGCACCGAGGTGGACGTCCCGGTGCCACTCACCTACGACCTCGACATCGCCGCCACGAAGTACTTCCACGGCCTGGAGGCGGACGGCTCCGGTTCGGCGCGCGACGTCCCGCTGCTGCTGCTCTTCTCCGGCACCGTCTACCACTCGGGCGCCGGATCGGGCATCCAGCTGGGGCTCGTGGACTGGCATGCCGAGGCGCAGTTCCGGTTGCCGGTGGCGACGTGGCGCGCCGCGATGGACGAGCACTACCCAGGCGGTGGGTGGGTGCGGCTGCACCGCTCGACGCTGGACGCGCTGCTCGCGTACCGCTCCGCGCACGCGATCCCGACGTGGGACGACACGGTGGAGCGGCTGCTCAAGGAGGTTGCGTCGTCGGGCCCGCCCGCCCCGGGAGCATCGCAGCGAGCGCCGGCGAGCGAGGAGGGCCCGCCGTGACGTTCGACGAGGCCGTCTTCGACGAGGTCGCCGCGGTCGCGGACGCGGTGCTGTTCGAGGGGTACCTGCTCTACCCCTACCGGGCGTCGGCGCAGAAGAACGTGCTGCGCTGGCAGTTCGGCGTCCTGACCCCGGACGACGACCCGAGCGAGCCGTCCCGCAACCGCACGGAGTGCCTGCTGGAGCCGGGCTCGGCGAGCGTGCTGCGGCTTCGGCTGCGGTTCCTGCGCCTGGAGCTGCGCCAGCCGTGCGGTCCGGACGGCGCCCCGGTCCCCGAGCTCACGGTGGACGGGCTGCGGCATCTCGCCTTCGAGGAGGGCATCCCGGTGCACGTCGACGCCGAGCTGCCGCTCACGGAGCTCCTGGCGGGCGGGTGCACCGTGCCGGTGGCGCTACCCGCCACCGAGATCGTCGAGGACCTGGACACGGTGCGGTTGGTGCGCACGACCTGGGAGATCCGGGGCCGGGTCCTGGTGAGCCTCTCCGACCTGCCGGGGCCGTACCTGGTGCACCGGCTGCGGTTCGACGTCGTCAACGACGGGGCGTGCCCGCCGCGGGCGCCGCGGGCGGAGGTGCTGCGGACCTCGCTCATCGCCGCGCACACGGTGGTGCACGCCCCGGGCGCGGCGTTCGTCTCCCCCGTCGACCACCCGCGCTGGGCCGAGCCGATGGTGCGGGAGTGCACGTGCGAGCACACGTGGCCGGTGCTCGCGGGGCCGGAGGGGCGCGCGGACCTGCTGCTCAGCTCGCCGATCATCCTGCACGACCACCCGCAGATCGCGCCGGAGTCGCCGACGAACCTCTTCGACGGACTGGAGAACGACGAGATCCTCACGCTGCGCACGCTCACCCTGACCGACGCGGAGAAGGCGGAGGCACGGGCGACGGACCCGCGCGCGGCGGGGATCATCGACTCGATCGAGGAGATGCCGCCGGAGATCCTGGAGCGGCTGCACGGGGCGATCCGGTCGCTGCGCCCGGCCGCGCGCGCCGACGAGATCCCGACCTGGGGCACCTCGCGGCCGTTCGGTGACGCGATCGGCGGTGGTATCGGTGCCGACAGCCCCGAGGTCGCGCCACCGGAGTCGACGCCGTGGTGGGACCCTGGCGCGGACGCCTCGGTCGATCCGGACACGGACTCCGTGCTCGTCGCGGGCGTGGCGGTGGCGAAGGGGAGCCGGGTGGTGCTGCGGCCGCGGAGATCGGGCTCGCACGGCACGGACGCCCAGGACCGGTTCCTCGACGGCCTGACCGCCACCGTCCACGCGGTGGTGCACGACGTCGACGGCGGCGTCCACGTGGCGGTCTCGGTGGACGGCGACCCGGCCGCGGAGCTGCAGCTCGCGCACGGCCGCTTCCGCTACTTCCGCCCGGACGAGCTGGAGCCCGCACCGTGAGCGAGGACCGGGTGAGCATCGCAGCGAGCTCCGGCGAGCGAGGAGCGGAGGCCGGTCCGCAGCGAACAGTTGGCACCGTGAGCGAGGACCGGGTGAGCATCGCAGCGAGCTCCGGCGAGCGAGGAGCGGAGGCCGGTCCGCAGCGAACAGTTGGCACCGTGACCAGGGTGCTGGTGGCGGGCGTCGGGGACATCACGCTCACCGACGACGGGTTCGGCGTGGAGGTCGTCCGGCGGCTGCACGGCCTCCCGGAGGGCGTCGAGGTGGTCGACTTCGGCCTGCGCGCCCGCGACCTCGCGTTCCAGCTCCTGGACGGCTACACCGCCCTCGTGCTCGTCGACGCGATCAGCCGCGGCGCGAAGCCCGGCACGCTCTCCGCGCTGGAGCACGACCTGAGCTCCGGGGACCCGGTGGCGCCGTCGCTGGGCGCCGGGCACCAGATCGACCCGGACACCGTCCTGAACATGATCGTCGAGCTGGCGGCTGCGTTCGGGGAACGCCCGCCCGGCCGTGTCGTCGTGGTCGCCTGCGAGGCCGCGTCGTTCGACGAGGCGATCGGGCTCAGTCCCCCGGTCGCTGCGGCCGTGGACAGCGCCGTCGCTGCGGTCCGCGACATCGCCACCCAGCTCGTGGAAGGGAGACACCGTGTGCCTGGGCATTCCCGGTGAGGTGATCGAGCTGATGCCCGGTCACGAGGACCTCGCCATGGTCAGCGTCGAGGGCGTGAAGCGGGCGGTGAACGTCGGGCTGCTCTCGGAGGAGGGCGGCGTCGAGCCCGGGGACTGGATCCTCATCCACGTCGGGTTCGCGCTCTCCAAGATCGACGAGAAGGAGGCGAAAGCGTCCCTGGAGTTCCTCATGGGCCTCGGTGACGCCTACACCGACGAGCTTCAGGCCCTCGCGGAATCGGACATCCGGCCATGAGGTACGTCGACGAGTTCCGCGACGCCGGGTTGGCCCGGGCGCTGTCGACGAAGATCGCCGCGCTGTGCGAGCCGGGACGACGCTACACGTTCATGGAGGTGTGCGGTGGGCACACGCACACGATCTACAAGCACGGGCTGGAGGACTACCTGCCCGAGACCGTGCAGCTCGTGCACGGCCCGGGCTGCCCGGTGTGCGTGATCCCGATGGGCAGGGTGGACGATGCGGTCGCGATCGCCGAACACGACGACGTCATCCTGACCTCGTTCGGCGACATGCTGCGGGTGCCGGGCGGGAACGGGTCCTTCCTCGACGCCAAGGCGGCGGGTGCGGACATCCGGATGGTCTACTCGCCGCTGGACGCGCTGAAGATCGCCCGGCGCAACCCGGACAAGCGCGTGGTGTTCATGGCGATCGGCTTCGAGACCACCGCACCGTCCACCGCGATGACGGTGCTACGCGCCGCGGCGGAGGGGCTCGACAACTTCTCGATCTTCTGCAACCACGTCACGATCCTCCCGGCGATCAAGGCGATCCTGGACTCCCCCGACCTGCGTCTCGACGGGTTCATCGGCCCCGGCCACGTCTCGACGGTGATCGGCTGCGCACCCTACGACTGGATCTGCTCGCGCGAGGGCAAGCCGCTGGTCTGCGCCGGGTTCGAGCCGCTGGACCTGCTGCAGGCCGTCCACCAGTTGATGCTCCAGTTGCGCGAAGGCCGTTGCGAGGTGGAGAACCAGTACGCCCGGGTCGTCCCGTGGAACGGCAACCCCAAGGCGCTGAAGGTGATCCGCGAGGTGATGGAGCTGCGGCCGCACTTCGAGTGGCGCGGGCTGGGGTTCATCGCGCACTCGGCGCTGCAGGTGCGCGAGGCCTACTCCGCCTTCGACGCCGAGCGGATCTTCGACGTGCCGGGCGTGCGGGTCGCCGACCCGAAGGCGTGCCAGTGCGGGGAGGTGCTGAAGGGCGTGCTGCGGCCGTGGGAGTGCAAGGTGTTCGGTACCGCCTGCACGCCGGAGACGCCGATCGGGACCTGCATGGTCTCCAGCGAGGGCGCGTGCGCTGCGTACTACAACTTCGGGCGGTTCACCCGGCAGCGGATGCGCTCGTCGGTCGGCGGAGCCGTCGACCTGCCCGTGCCGACGGTGGGGCCGGTCGTCCGATGACCACGTCCGGCCCCGCGCCCACCCCCGGACTGCGCGAACGGCACGAACGGGAAGACCTAGCTCCAGTACGTGCCGTTCGCTCGGGGGAACCGGGAGCCGCCCCGGAGCTGTCGCGGGAGGAGCAGGTCCTCGCCCGCATCGAGAAGGCGCGCCGGCGCAGGCCGAAGGTGCGCGAGGAGCGGATCACCCTCGCGCACGGAGCGGGCGGCAAGGCCACGCACACGCTGATCGAGGCGGTGTTCGTCGACGCCTTCCGCAACCCCGAGCTCGAACGGCTGGAGGACGGCGCCGCGCTCGCGATCGACGGCGCCCGGCTCGCGTTCACGACGGACTCCTACGTGGTCTCGCCCCTGTTCTTCCCCGGCGGGGACATCGGCGATCTCGCCGTCAACGGCACGGTCAACGACCTCGCGATGTGCGGCGCCCGGCCGCTGCACCTGTCGTGCGGGTTCATCCTCGAGGAGGGCTTCGCGGTCGCGGACCTGCAGCGGATCGTCGCGTCGATGGCCGCGGCCGCCGCGGCGGCGGGCGTGCAGATCGTCACGGGCGACACGAAGGTCGTCGAGCGCGGAAAGGCCGACGGCTGCTTCGTCACCACCGCGGGGGTCGGGGTGCGGGAGCGCGACCTCGCGCTATCGGCGGCGGGCGCCCGGCCCGGTGACCGCGTGCTCGTCTCCGGCCCGATCGGCGACCACGGTGTGACGATCATGCTGGCGCGCGGCGAGCTCGACATCTCCGCCGACCTCGTGTCCGACACCGCACCGTTGCACGGCATCGCCGCGGCCCTGCTCGACGCCGGTGGTGGCGGCGTGCGCTGCCTGCGCGACGCCACCCGCGGCGGGGTGGCGACGATCTGCAACGAGGTCGCGACCGCCTCGCAGGTCGCGGTCGTCCTCGACGAGGCCGCCGTGCCGGTGCGCCCCGTCGTCACCGGGGCGTCGGAGATGCTCGGCATCGACCCGCTCTACGTGGCGTGCGAGGGTCGCTTCGTCGCGGTCGTCGCGCCGGACCGGGCGGACGCCGCGCTGGCCGCGTTGCGGGCGCACCCCCTGGGTGAGGACGCGGCGATCATCGGGACGATCGCCGACGACCCACCCGGGATGGTCTTGCTCAAGACGGCGTTCGGCGGCACCCGGATCGTCGACATGCTGGTCGGCGACCCGCTGCCGCGCATCTGCTAGGAGCGCTGTGAGATGCACGAGCTGTCCGTGACGCAGACGGTGGTCTCCACGATCACCGGTCGCCTCGGCGAGCGTCCGGTGCGGCGGGTGCGGCTGGAGGTCGGGCGGCTGTCGGGGATCGTGCCCGATGCCATGCGCTTCTGCTTCGACATGGTCACCGCGGGCACCACCTGCGAGGGGGCGGTGCTGGAGATCGACGAGCCGCCGGGGCACGCGCGGTGCCGCTCCTGCGGAGCGGACTTCGAGACGGCCGAGGTGTTGCCCCTGTGCGCGTGCGGGAGCGCGGACGTCGCCGTCACCGGGGGGACGGAGCTGCGGATCCGAGAAGTGGAGATGGCCTGATGTGCGCAACGTGCGGGTGTCACGGGGACTCGGGTGACGGCGGGGTGCGCGTGGTCGACCCGGCCGCGCCGGGGCATCTCCACCCCCACTCCCACCCTCACCCCCACCCTCACCCCCACCCGAGCGAACGGCACGAACGGGAAGACCTATTGCCCGAACGGGCCGTTCGCGCGGGGGAGGTGGTGGATCTCGAAGCCCACGTCCTCGCCGCCAACGACGCCCTCGCCGCCGTGAACCGCCGCCGCTTCGCCGAGACGGGGATCCTCGCCGTCAACCTCATGAGCTCGCCGGGCTCCGGCAAGACCACGCTCCTGGAACGCACGGTGCGCGATCTCGCGGGCGAGCTGCCCGTCGCCGTGCTGGAGGGCGACCAGGAGACCCTCGTCGACGCCGAGCGGATCCGGGCCGCCGGCGCCCGCGCCGTCCAGGTCAACACGGGGGCGGGCTGCCACCTGGACGCGACGATGGTCGCCCGCGGCGTGGACGTCCTCGTGCCCGAGGACGGCTCGGTGCTGTTCGTGGAGAACGTCGGGAACCTCGTCTGCCCGGCGCTGTTCGACCTCGGCGAGGCCGCCCGCGTGGTCGTCATGTCGGTCACCGAGGGCGCGGACAAGCCGCTCAAGTACCCCCACATGTTCCGCACGG
This sequence comes from Pseudonocardia sp., assembly GCF_050246655.1. Lineage (GTDB taxonomy): Bacteria > Actinomycetota > Actinomycetes > Mycobacteriales > Pseudonocardiaceae > Pseudonocardia. The sequence goes on along the minus strand of NZ_JBFWVQ010000102.1, from coordinate 7,817 downwards.
CCGATCTCGTCGTCGTCAACAAGATCGACCTGCTGCCGTACGTCGACTTCGACGTCGCCGCGTGCGTCGCGAACGCCCGCCGCGCGCGCCCGGGCGTCGCGACGATCGAGGTGTCCGCGACCCGCGGGGACGGCCTGGAGGGCTGGTACGCCTGGCTGCGCGCCCTGCACGCCCGGCTGTAGCACGCCCGAGCACGCCCGGCGCCGTAGCGTGACCGGGATGGCGGTGGTCGTCGTCGGCGCCGGTATCGCCGGCATCGCGTGTGCGCGGGAGCTGCAGACCCGCGGGGTGGACGTGCGGGTGCTCGAACGGGCGGGTCACCCCGGCGGGCGGATGGCGAGCCCGACGCTGCACGGGCGACCCGTCGACCTGGGCGCGGCGTACCTCACGACGCGCGACCCCGAGTTCACCCGGCTCGTCCAGGGCTGGGCGCAGCGTGGGCTCGCCCGGCCGTGGACGGACACGTTCGCGGTCGCGGGCGGCGAGCCCACCACCGGGCCGGTCCGATGGGCGGCACCGCACGGGCTGGGCAGCCTCGTCGCGGATCTCGCGCGCGGCCTGGACATCGAGTTCGGCCGGACGGTCGAGCGGGTCGGCCCTGGCCCGGTGGTGGACGGGGAGCGCGCGGACGCCGTCGTCCTCGCGATGCCGGACCCGCAGGCGCGGCGCCTCCACGACGGCGTCCCCCCGGCGCAGGACTGGGAGCCGGTGGTCGCAGTGGTGGCCGGGTGGGCACGTCGGTGCTGGCCGGAGTTCGCCGCGACGTTCGTCAACGACCACCCGGTGCTCTCGTTCGTCGCGGACGACGGGAGCCGCCGCGGGGACGGCGCCCCCGTGCTCGTGGCGCACACGACGGCCCTCCAGGCCCGCGCGCACGACGCCGACCCCGCCGGTGCGGTCCCGGCGGCGCTGCAGGCACTGCGCGAGCTGCTGGACGTCCCGCCCCCGGTGTGGACCCACGCGCGCCTGTGGCGCCACGCCCGGCCGGGCCAGGACCGTGACGCGCCGTTCCACCTGGGCACGGACGGCGTCGGGCTGGCCGGGGACGGCTGGGGTTCGGCGCGGGTCGAGACCGCGTGGCGATCCGGGTTCCTGCTCGGGCGCATCCTGACCCCTTGACGCAACCAGTGAGTTGCCATAGTGTCGCAACCATCAAGTTGCGATAAAGGAGGCAACCATGGGATTCCCCGACCGCATCGAGCGCACCGTCGATCTCGCCCACCCGCCCGCCCGCGTGTGGGACGCGCTCACCACCGCCGAGGGACTCGGCACCTGGTTCGGCAACGAGGCCACCATCGACCTGCGGCCCGGCGGGGCCGCCCGGCTGCGCTGGGACGAGGGGCCCGAGCAGGAACTCACGATCGAGCGCGTCGAGAAGCCGCACGTCTTCGGCTTCACCTGGCAGATCTACGGCCTGCCCGCGGACGACCCGCGCCGCACCTACGTCGAGTTCACGCTCGAACCGGCCGGCCCCGGGACGCGGCTCACCGTCGTCGAGACCGGGTTCGCGCAGCTCCCGCCCGACCTCCACAAGGTCGCCTTCGACGGCAACACGCACGGCTGGCGCGCCGAGCTGGGCGACCTGGTCGCCTACCTCGACGGCCGGGCCGCCTGAACTGCCCCGATGGCATCCGAACCGATCGCCGCCGGCACCGAGGCGGTCGCCGAGCAGGTGTTCGTCGCCCTCGCCGACCCGACGCGGCGCGCCATCCTCGGCGCGCTCGCGTCCGGCGGTCCCGCGACGGCCACGGACCTCGCGAGCACGCTGCCGATCTCCCGGCAGGCGATCGCCAAGCACCTGGCCCTGCTGGCCGAGACCGGGCTCGTCACCGCCGAGCCGGGCGAGCGGCGCCGGGTGCGCTACCGGCTGCGCTCCGCGCCCATGCAGGTGGCGCAGCAGTTCCTGGCCGCCCTCGCCCGCGACTGGGACGGCCCCCTCGACGCCCTGCGGGCCCACCTCGACCGGTGAGCCCCGACCCGGAAGGACACCACCGTGCAGATCGTTTCCGCCGCCGAATGGAACGCCGCCCGCGAGCGGCTGCTCGTGCAGGAGAAGGAGCTCACCCGCACCCGGGACGCGCTGGCCGCGCAGCGCCGCCGGATGCCGTGGCTGGCCGTGGAGAAGCCGTACGCCTTCGAGACCCCGGACGGCACCGCGAGCCTGCTCGACCTGTTCGCGGGCCGCCGCCAGCTCGTCGTCTACCGGGCGTTCCTCGAGCCCGGCGTGTTCGGCTGGCCCGAGCACGCCTGCCGTGGCTGCTCGATGATCGCCGACCACGTCGGCAACCTCGCCCACCTCAACGCCCGCGGAACCACCCTCGTGTTCGCGTCCCGCGCGCCCCAGGCCGACGTCGCGCGCGTGAAGGAGCGCATGGGCTGGACGATGCCGTGGGTCACGATCACCGACTCGTTCGACACCGACTTCGGTGTCGACGAATGGCACGGCACCAACGCCTTCATCCGCGACGGCGACCGCGTCTTCCGCACCTACTTCGTGGACCGCCGCGGTGACGAGGTCTTCGGCAACACCTGGAGCTACCTCGACATCACCGCGCTCGGGCGCCAGGAGGACTGGGAGGACTCCCCGGTGGGCCACCCGCAGACCAGGCCGTACGAGTGGTGGAACTGGAGCGACTCCTACGAGCCCGGGGCCGCGCCCGACCAGGAGTGGGTGGACCGGTCGAACGCCGCGCTGCCCAGCCAGGCGCCGCGCACCGCGGGCGGCTGCTGCTGATCCGCCCGCCTGCCCCCGCCCCCGTCGAGAACGACGTTGTGCTGATCAACAGGGCCTCTGCAGCTGCAGAACGTCGTTCTCGACGGGCAAACCCCGGGTCACGTGGGACGCAGCTCGCCCTGCACCAGCTCCCACAGCACGTGGTAGGTCGTCGTCTGGGCCTCCTGGATGCGGTGCACCGACGCCGACGGCATGACGAACAGGTGGTCGATCACGCCGTCGGCGGCCTGGTCCGCCATCGCGCCGCCCGTGTAGCCCGCGAAGCCGACCGTGAGCATCCCCCGCTCGTGCGCCGCGACGAACCCGCGCAGCACGTTAGCCGAGCCACCGCTGGTCGACAGGCCCAGCGCGATGTCGTCGCGCCCACCGGCCGCCGCCAGCGGCCGGGCGAACACCAGCTCGAACCCGACGTCGTTGGCCAGCGCCGTGAGCGTCGCGACGTCGGCGGGCAGCGCCACCGCGGGGAGCGCCCGGTACCCCGGCCCCGGATCGACGTGCAGCGCCGCGACGGCCGCCGCGTCCGTCGCCGACCCACCGTTGCCGAAGGTGAACAGCCGCCCACCGCGGGCGAACCGCGCCGCCGTCGCCGCCGCGCACTCCGCCAGCTCCGGCGCCTGGTCCGCGATCACGGCCCGGCGCAGCCGGTCGATCTCACCGACCTTCTCCGCCGTCGAACGGGCGACATCCGCCAGCAACGTGGCCACGTCCGGACCGCTGCGACCACCGCTCAGGAACGGGTACAGGTCCTCGATGCTCACGGCTGCCCCGATCCGACCACCGCGATCGCCTCACCGGCGTGCACCAGCACGGTGTCCCCCACCGCGGCGTCGACCAGCGCGACGCTCACCTCCTCCGCCGTGCCCGCCCCCGTGTCGACGAGCGCCAGCGCGCCGTCGCGCAGCTCCAGCACGACGAACGGGAGGGCCTGGTCGGAGCAGGTGATGCAGACGTCGCCCGGATGCGGATCAGGCCTCATGGCCGCCCCGCCCGTGCGTGACGTCGATGCCCGGCTCGTCCTGGGCCGCTCCACCGACGGTCGGCTCCAGGCACGCTCCGCTCCTCCCTCGCCAGAGCTCGGTCGATGCTCACGCGCCCTGCGCCTCCAGGAACACGTGCACGAGCTCCCACAGCACGTGATAGGCCGTCACGTGCCCCTCCCGGACGATCCGCGGGTCCTCCGACGGCACCGCGATCACGTGGTCGGCCGCGCAGCCACCCGCGTCTGCGCCCACCAGCGCCATCGTCAGCAGCCCCCGCTCGCGGGCGTCGGCCAGCACCGGGGCGACCGCGGCCGCCCGCGGTCCGTCGGGCGCGAACGCGAGCGCGATGTCCCGAGGGCCCGCGAACAGCTCCAGCTCCGCGGCGAAGCCCGCCTGCCCGCCCGGCAACGCGAGCGCGGGCAACGCCCGCTTGCCCACGATCACCGGATGCACGAACTCGACGACGACGTGCGCGGCGTCCGCGGCCGACGCGCCCGCACCGAACGCCACCAGCCGGCCACCGTCGCGGAACCGCTGCGCCATCGCGTGGCAGGCGGCCGCGAGCCGCTCCGCGTCAGCGGCGAGGGCCGCGACCGGGGTGCTGCGACGCGCGAAAGCCTCCCGCGCGGCCGTCTCGGTGAAAGCCGCGCTGGTCCGGCAGCCGGTCGTGGACGCGTTCGTGCGGGCCGTCATGGCGGCTCACCTCCCGGCCGTCGGCCGCGACGACCCGTGAGTAGCGGTCGAGGAACACGTGCAGGGCCTCATGCGTCTGGTCCAGCCCGACGGCCTGCTCGTCGAGGCTCACGATCCCGTCCTCGGTGATGAAGTACGTGCGACGCGCGGGCCCCACGTCCGAGGTCTGCCACTGCGAGCGCACCAGCCCCATCCGCTCCAGCCCCCGCAGGGTGCGGTAGACGGCCCCGGCGTCGCCGTCCCCGTCGTGCATCGGTCTCAGCCGGGCCGCGAGCTCGTAGCCGTGGTCGGGCCGCTCGCGCAGAAGCAGCAGGAGGCATGGCTGGAGGAAGTTCCTCGGTTCGAGCGCGGCCATCCGGCACGTCCCTCGGCTTCGGCGGTGGTGGACGCCTTGATCCCCCGATGCTGCCAGCATGTGGCGTAAGCCACAACCCGATGCCATGAGGCCGTTTAGGGGACTACCCGGCGATCCGGACCTCGTCTCCGTCACGCACAGTGCCCGCCCGCAGAACCTCCGCGTACAGGCCCGCGCAGGGCAGCGTGCCGAACCCGGGAACGTCCACCCGGTTGTCGCGCATCAGCGGCCGCACCGCATCCGGACGCAGCGGCAGGTCGCCGTGCGCGAGCGTCGGGACCGAGCAGCGCGGCGTCGGCAGCACGCCCCGCAGCACCACCTCGCCGACGGCGATCTCGCGCCCGACCCAGCCGTTCTCGACGAACGCCTCCTGTCCACCCTCCACCACGATGTTCGGCCGGTAGCGGATCGCCTCGGTGCCCAGCCGGTCCAGCGTCGCGGTGGTGATCAGGTGCACCGGGGCGTAGTCGACGAACGACTCCCCCGGCGTGCCCTGCGCGATCTCCAACGTCGCGAACGGCACCTCCGCCTCGACCCCGGCAGCGATGACGTCCTCCGGGGCGGGCCGCTCCACCTCGGCGCCGGCGGGCCGCCGCGCCGTGAGCACGACCTCGCGACCCAGCAGCCCCGACACCTGCACACCGACCTCGTCCGGCGTGATCGTCCGCCCGCCCGGCAGGGTGACCCGAACGCCCGCCGCCGTGAACGCCGCGGCGCACTGCAGCAGATCCCGGTACCGGCGCGGGTGCTTCGCCGTGGCCACGCGGCCGGTCTCGGTGTCGACCAGCGCGAGACCGCGGTCGCCGGTCAGCCCGGACGGGGTGAACTCGGCAGCGTCCAGGTCCTCGCCGAGCATCGACTTGACCGGGTAGCGCCGCAGCCTCGAGACGCGCATGAGTAGCACGCTACCGTCCGGTCGGGCCGCGACGCAGCCCCACTCGCCGGGAGGGCGGCCCGACCGCGGGCGGGCCGCCCTCGACCGGGGGTCGCCTCCCCGGCGCTCGTCCGGTCTACAGGAGACCCTGCGACTGCAGCCACTCCTTGGCCACCACGTCCGGGTTCGGCTTGTCCGCCCCGCCGAGCTGGCCGTTGAGGTCGAGCAGCACCTGGGTGGTGAGCTTCGCCGACACGGCGTTCAGCACCTCCTTGACCTGGTCCGTCGCCTTCGCGCTGTTGATCAGCGGGACGACGTTCTGGGCCGCGAAGTTGTTCTTCGGGTCCTCCAGCGCGACGAAACCGTTGTTCGTGATCGCGGGGTCCGAGGTGAACAGGTCGGCCGCCTGCACGTCACCGTTCTTCAGCGCCGCGACCGTGAGCGGGCCGCCCACGTCGAGGGACTTGTACTCCTTGAACGTGCAGTTGTAGGTCTCCTGCAGGCCCGGGATGCCGTCGGGACGGGTCTGGAACTCCGGCGGGCCGCCGAACACGAGCGTCGGGCACAGCGGGGCGAGGTCCTCGATCGTCTTCACGTTGTTCTGCGTCGCGAAGGCCTGTGTGACGACAACGGCGTCCTTGTCCTCGGCCTCCGAGCGGTTCAGGACGATGAGCGGGGCGGGCACCACCTTCTGCAGCGCCGCGTACACCTCGTCGGGCGAGGTCTCGGTGGCGTTGGGCTGCAGGAACTGCAGGAGCACGCCCGTGTACTCGGGCACGAGGTCGATCGAGCCGTCCTTCAGGCCCGGGAAGTAGGCCTCGCGGCTCTGGATCGGCGGCAGGATGTCCACCGCGACGCCCTTGGCCTCCAGCGCCTGGCCGTAGATCTGGGCGAGCAGCACGTTCTCGGGGAAGTTCGCCGACCCGATCTTGATCGGGGTCCCCGCGTCACCGGAGCCGGCGGTGGGGCTGGAGCCCCCGCCCGAGAGCGGGTCGCCACCACCCCCGCCTCCGCACGCGGTGACCGCCAGCACCATCGCGGCCAGGATCGTGGGCACGGCCGCCAGACGCTTCCTCATGTCCTCTTCTCCTTGCGTCGGGTCTCGGGAGTCTCAGGTGGTCGACGTCGCCACGCTCGCGGCGTCCGGCGCGCGCCGCCGCCGCGCACCCCGTGGCAGGCGCAGCCCCGGCGAGACGACGCTGCGCTGGACCCCGGCGAGCAGCAGGTCCGCCGCCACGGCGAGCAGGGCCACGAGGATGGAGCCCGCGGCCATCTCCGCGTAGTTGCGCACGGAAAGGCCGTCGATGATGTAGCGGCCGAAGCCGCCGAGGGAGACGAACGCGGCGATCGTCGCGGTCGACACGACCTGCAGCGTCGCGCTGCGCACCCCGCCCATGACCAGCGGGAGGGCGTTGGGCAGCTCCACGCGCAGCAGCACCTCGCGCTCGCTCATGCCCATCCCCCGGGCGGCGTCCACGATGGCCCGGTCCACGGCCTGCACGCCCGCGTAGGTGCCCGCGAGGATCGGCGGCACCGCCAGCACGACCAGCGCGATCAGCGGCGCCCCCAGGCCGATGCCGATGAACCCGACCAGCAGCACCAGCAGGCCCAGCGTCGGCAGCGCGCGCAGGCTGTTCGCCATGCCGACGACCAGGAACCCCCCGCGGTGGGTGTGGCCGACCGCCAGGCCCACCGGGATCCCGATCACCGCGGCGATCACCACCGCCAGCACCGTGTAGAAGAGATGCTCGGCCAGCCGGGTCGGCACCCCGTCGGGGCCGGACCAGTTGGCCGGGTCGGCGAACCAGTTGAGGACGGCGTTCACGCGCGCTCCGCCTTCGCTCCGCGCTGGGCGTTCACGCGCGCTCCGCCTTCGCTCCGCGCCGGGCGTTCACGCGCGCGCCCCCGCCCCGACCCGCGTCCACGGCGTGATCAGCCTGCCCGCGTGGAGCAGCAGCACGTCCACGATCAGCGCCAGGAGCATCACCAGCACGATCCCGGTGATGATCTCCGCGGGGATGTCGCGCTGGAAGCCCTCCGTGAACAGCTGCCCGAGCCCGCCCAGCCCGACCAGCGCACCGACCGTCACCAGGCTCATGTTCGACACGGCCGCCACCCGCAGCCCCGCGATCACCACCGGCACCGCCAGCGGCAGCTCGACGCCGACGAACCGGCGCGCCG
>NZ_JBFWVQ010000101.1:0-21281 GCF_050246655.1 Pseudonocardia sp. | reverse complement strand
CGGTCGAGATCCTGGGTCGCGACCGCGTCGAGGGGTTGCGCGTGGTCCGCAACGAGCTCGGCGATTCGGGCAGCGAACGGCTGGAGGCCAGGGCGACGGGCGAGACCGAGGACATCGACTGCGGGCTGTCGCCGTACACCAGCTCGTCCCCGCCGATGGTGAGCTGCTCGCCCTGCGGCATCAGGCCGAGGATCGTCGCGACCCCCGTCGGTGCGAGCAGACCGAAGGCGAGAGCGGCGGTTCCGCTGCGGCCCACCGCCTCGAACGAGCGATCGACCCCACCGGGGATCAGCTGCTCCAGCTGCGCGCGGGTGTCGGCCTCGTCCGGCCCGGCCAGGAGGACGTCGGTCGCCCCGAAGCGCTGCGCGGCGTCGAGCTTCTCCTTGACGACGTCGATGGCGACGATGCGTCGGGCACCGGCCAGACGTGCCCCCTGAATCGCGGCGATCCCGACGCCACCGCAGCCGATCACGGCGACCGTGTGGTCCGTCCCCACCGCCGCGCCGTGCGTGACCGCACCGACACCGGTGGTGACGCAGCAGCCGAGGAGGCAGGCCACCTCCGCGGGGACGTGGGCCGGGACCTTGGCCAGGGATCGCTCGGTGACCAGGATCTTCTCGGCGAAGGCCCCGACGGCCCCCAACGTTTCGACCGGCCGACCCGCGTCGTCCACCAGCCGCGCCCGGGGACGCAGGCGAGCCTCGGCGACCCGAGCGCACTGCGTCGGGCGTCCGCGCAGGCAGAAGCGGCACGCACCGCACGCCGGGGTCACGCTGGCGACGACGCGATCACCGGGCGCGAGGCGGGTCACCTGCGGTCCCACCTGCTCCACCACGCCGGCGACCTCGTGGCCGAGTACGACGGGCAGGCCGATGGACAGGCTGCCCGTCACGTAGTGGAGGTCGCTGTGGCAGAGGCCGACGGCCGCCACCCGCACCAGCACCTCCTGCGGCTCGGGCGCGTCGATGTGCACCGTCGCGATGCGCATCGGACGGCGCGGAGCCTCGAGGATCGCCGCTCTCACCGGCGTACGCATGTCTCGACACCTCGTTCGGGAGCTCGGGGACTGATCGGACGATGCGCGGGCCGGGGGGACTTACTCCTCGGACACCGAGATCGCCGATGCCGGGCAGATCCCCGCCGCGGCGCGCACGCGCTCGAGAGCCTCGGGGACCTCGACGGTGTCGGTGGTGGCGGTCGCGCGGGCACCGACGAACTCGAAGTGTTCCGGTGCCAGCGCCAGGCACAAGCCGGCACCGATGCAGCCGCGGGACACCTCGATGCGCCATTTCTGATTGCTCATCTCCTACCCCCGACCGGTGCACAGCACCCGGTGAGCTGCGAGCAGGTGCGGCCGCCGAGAGCCGGCATCAGGATGCGGCAGGCGTCGCGTCGGCGGCCGGAGCTGCCGGCCAGTTGACACCCACGCTCTTCATCCCCTTCATCACATCCATATCCGGATGAGCCTTGACGACGTCGCGGAATCTCGGGCTCCCCACAATCGCCGACTTGAACGACCTAAGAAAGGCGTCGACCTCCTTGACGATGTCGGGGTCGACCTCGAATTCGACGTAGCATTCGTCGATGAGGGCGAACAAGGCGTCCCAGTACTCCTCGGTGATCCCCATCCCACGGTGCACCGTCGCCATGTCCGGCCCGTGGTACTCCCGCGGACCACCCCAGTAATGACAGAGCCAGTCGACGAAGCCGCTGATCTCCTTCTGGACCACGTCCTCGGTCAGGTGCTCCCAGATGTGGCCGATCGTCTCGTCCAGCATCGCTCGCTTCACAACCACCTGCGCGAACGTCTCGAGCGCCTCGAGGCCTCCGAGCCGCTCGTAAAGGCTGGCCTGCTCGGTCATCTTTCCTCCAGTGTGGTGGCTGCGGTGCGCCGCAACTTTCGTACGGAACGACTGTGATCCGGCCTGCCAAACCCTGCCCCAGCGTCGGCGAGCGGCCTATGTGCAGACGGGCCACGATCGAAGTTGATGATGTGCCGGCGGCACATCGATCGACACCGCTCGAATCGCCCGGTCCCTCGCCTCGGGCCGGCGGCCTCGCGGTTCGGGCGGAGGGGCCGCCCGCAGCTGACGACGCCCCTCCGCGCCGATGCTCACTCCGGCAGCTGGTCCTTGGTGATCACCCAGAGCTTCTTGGTGAAGGGGCCCTTGGAGATCCAGGTGATGTGCTGGCCGGAGTTCAGGCCGATCACGTCGCCGGCCCGGTAGTGGGTCACCCTGCCCGACTCGGTCTCGCGGATCTCGACCTCGCCGGACAGCAGGAGGATCGTCTCGTCGCCGAGGGTGCCGGTGTAGGGCGTGGTGAGAGTGCCGTCAGGGGCGACGTCGGTGCCGGCGATTCCCTTGCCCGACCGCCAGATCCCGCTCAGGAAAGTCCCGGTCGAGCCGCCTTCGCTGATGAAGAACAGCTCGCCCGCGACCTGCGGGCCCTCGGCGGGCTCGGTGAAGTGGTAGTCGACCCACTCGGGCGGGTTGTCGTTGACGTTGCTGACCTTCAGCGTCTGCCGGGGCTGCGCGGTGGGCCGGCTGCCGTTCCAGATCACCCAGTACTTCTTGAAGTACGGCGAGTTGATCTCCCAGGTGACCTCGACGCCCTTCGGGTGGCTGAGGATCGAGCCCGGAACGAGCTCGAAGCGCTCCCCGGTCGCGTTGACCGTCACCGTCGCGGACCCCTCGATGACCGCCGCGAGCTCGTCGCCCAGCGGGGAGGAGTAGACGAGGGCGTGTGAACCGTCCGCGTTCGCGCCCGGCGAGGTGGGGCCGGTCCGCCAGAACCCGGCCTGCAGGGAGCCGCCGGTACCGTGCGGGCGAATGATCGCGACCTCGCCGTGGACCTGCGTGCCCAGGCCGGGCTCGTCCCACTCGAACGGCACCCAGTCCTGCGGCGCAGGGTTCTGCGTTCCGCCGTGAACCCGGTGTTCGACGACTGACGTCATGTCATTCTCCTTCGGTGCGTGTCCTGGTCCCGTCATCGGTCCAGATCTCGGTCGAGGCTCGTGCAGGAGATCCGTGGCAGCACCGTAGGAACGAGCCGACGGGGGTTGTGTTCTCGTCGGGCCATCGACTTGCCGTTCCGTGCCACTCCGGCCGTGCCACGCCCGTGGGCCGAGGAACGCGGGGCCCGCGACCAGGCTGACTCCGCTCGACACAGCCCGTACCCTGCAACGGTGGACAGCACCGTCCCCGACGGCGTCACCATCGAGCGGGCCAGCTCGGTGACGAGCTGGTCGGAGCTGATCCGAGCCCGGTTCGTGGACCTGCAGATCACGCCGCACACCGCGCCCGACCTGCGCGGTGCTGTCCGCTCCCGCCACCTCGGCCACCTCCAGGCCGCGACGGTGCGGTCGGCCCCGCAGACGTTCCGGCGGACCCGCCCCCAGATCGCCGCCGCGACCGCAGACCTGTTCGCCGTCGGCGTGATCGAGCACGGCACCGGTTACCTCGAGCAGGACGGACGTCGCTGCGTCGTCGCCGACGGAGGGTTCGCCCTCTACGACACCTCGCGCCCGTTCACCTGGAGCCTCGACGGCGTCTGGGACATGCGCGTCTACACCTGGCCCCGAACGGGTCTGCCGTTCGCCGACGCGGAGCTGGAGCGGCTGACCGCACGCACGATCGCACGCTCATCGGCCGTCGGTTCCCTCGTCGCGCCGATGCTGCACAGGCTCTCCGCCGACGACGCCCCAACCCTCTCCCCGCGCAATGCCGCCCGCCTGGCCGACGAGATGGCCGAGCTCGCGGTCATCGCGGCCTCCGAGGCCGAGCCCGGCGACACCCGCACCCACGACCACGACCATCTCTTCCAGCAGGTCCGGGAGTTCGTCGAGGACAACCTGAACGACCCGCAGCTGGACGCCGAGCGGATCGCGGCCGAGTTCTTCGTCTCCACCCGCACCCTGCACCGCATGTTCGCCCGACACGATCTCACCGTCGCCAACTGGATCAAGGAACGGCGGCTCGAAGCCTGCCGGCGTGCCCTGTGCTCACGGAGCTGGGAGAACGTCCCCATCGGTCAGATCGCCGCACACCACGGCATTTCCAACGCCTCGTTCTTCAGCCGGGCGTTCGCCACCCGGTTCGGGATGACCCCCCGCAACTTCCGCCGCCAGCAGCGCGCGCACTAGCCGTCGAGCGCCGGACCGGCGCGGCAGGAAGGGGCCTCGACGTCGACGTCGACCGGACCGCCGGGTCGATGGGGAATTGGCACCGCCGACCGACGTCGCCGAGCAGGTCGTCGCGCGGATCGAGGCGGTGAATCCCGAGCTCAACGCCTTCACCGATTTCGACCGGGACAAGGTCCTGCAGGACGCCGACGAGCTCACCGCGGCACAGCGCCGAGGTGAGGTGCGCGGACCGCTGCACGGCCTCCCGTACTCGATCAAGGACCTCACAGCCGTCGCGGGGCTCCCGCTCACCTTCGGCCTCGAACCCCTCAAGGACAACATCCCCGAACGCGACGCGGCGGTCGTCACGCGACTGCGCGAGGCGGGAGGGCTGTTCCTCGGCAAGACCAACACGATCGAGAGCGGCTACCACTGCGGCAGCACCGACAACCACCTGTTCGGGCCGACGCGCAACCCGTGGAGGCACGGGCTGATCGCCGGCGGTTCGAGCGGGGGCGCTGCCGCCGCCGTCGCCGCCGGCCTCGGCCAGCTCGCCGAGGGCAGCGACGGAGCGGGCTCGGTCCGGTCGCCGTCCTCGCTGTGCGGAATCGTCGGCCTCAAGCCCTCCGGCGGTCGCATCCCGCAGTCGATCCTCGGCGTGCGGTACAGCAGCTGGGTCTATCACGGTCCGATGACCCGCACCGTCACCGACAACGCCCTCATGCTCGACGTCCTGGCCGGCCCCGACCCCTCGGACCCGACCAGCCTGCCCGCCGACACCGTCGACTACGTCACCGAGATCGCCAAGGACGTCAGGGGCTGGCGGATCGCCTACTCCCCCGACCTGGGCTTCGCGCAGGTGGACGAGGAGATCGCCGACATCTGCCGGACCGCGGTGTCCGCGTTCACCGAACTGGGCGCGAACGTCACCGACGCCTCGCCGGCGTGGGACAACCCGATCGAAGCCATGTGGAACGGGCTCTGGGTGCCCGGCATCGGCAGCGGCCACGACCTGCTCGACTGGGACGAGCAGCGCGGCCACGTCGACGACAACCTCATCGAGCTCATGCACGAGCTCGAACAGCTCAGCGCCCTCGACGTCGCGCGCGCCGACGTGTTCCGCGGGGGGATGTGGGACACCTTCGCCGGGTTCATGACCGACTACGACCTCCTGGTCACGCCGACCCTCGCCAGCGCGGCCTTCCCGATCACCCAGTTCACGCCCGACCGACTGATCGGCCGGCCGCTGCGCGACCAGGTGCTCGGCTGGGTCCTGACCTTCCCGTTCAACATGATGACCACTCCGGCGATCTCCGTGCCGGCCGGCTTCACCGCCGACGGACGACCGGTCGGGCTCCAGATCACCGGGCACCAGCACGCCGACGCCGCCGTCCTGCGGGCCGCGGCCAACTTCGAGCGGGCGCGCCCCTGGGCGCACCTTCGGCCGACGATGCAGCCAGCTTGAACAGTTCAGGCGGACCCGAGGGCTCCTTCGCCGTCACGCCACCGCCTCCAGGGGGCGCGGCCGGGCGGCCGTGAACCGCAGGGCGTCGTCCTGCACCGGGCCCTCGCGCAACCGCGCGACGTCCAGCTCGTAGGCGTGCTCGACCGTCCACGGGCCGCGCGTCCCGGCGCGGGGGAACTCGCCGATCCCGCGCTGGACGTAGCCCGCCTGCAGGTCGAGGAACGGCACCCGCTCCATGTCCCGGTCGTCCAGCACGGCTTCGAACGTTCCGTGGCCGTGCGCGTCCATGTGGTCGAGCAGGCGGCAGAAGTGCTGCCACACGAGGTCGACCTTGAGGGTCCAGGCGAGGTTCGTGTAGCCGAGACCGAACGCGAGGTTCGGGACCCCGGACAGCATCATCGCCTTGTACATCGTCGTCTGCGGCAGGTGCACCGGGTTCCCGTCGACGGCGAGCCGGATCCGGCCGAAGGGCAGCAGGTTCAGCCCGGTCGCGGTGACGACGACGTCGGCGACGAGCTCCTGACCCGACTCCAGCAGGAGGCCCCGCTCGGTGAAGCGCGCGATCCGGTCGGTGACCACCGAGGCTCGGCCCGCCGAGACCGCCGTGAACAGGTCCCCGTCGGGGACGATGCACAACCGCTCGTCCCACGGGTCGTAGTGCGGGGTGAAATGGGTGTCGACGTCGAAGTGCCTCGGCAGCCGCCGGCGCACCCCGGCGATGAGCAGCCGGCGCATCAGCCGCGGGAAGCGCCGGCAGGCCGTGAAGAGCCCGCGGCCGATCATGACGTTCTTGCGCCGGAGGATCGGGTACGCGCGCCGGTGGCCGAGGAGCGCGTTCAGCGCCGCCGCGATCGGGTCGACGGCGGGCATGCAGAGCACGTAGCTCGGCGAGCGCTGCAGCATCGTGACGTGGCCGGCAGCCTCCGCCATCGCCGGGACGAGCGTGACGGCCGTCGCGCCGCTGCCGATGACGACGACCCGCTTGCCGGCGTGGTCGAGGTCCTCGGGCCAGTGCTGCGGGTGGATCACCTCGCCCTCGAAGTCCTCGATCCCGGCGAACTCGGGCGTGAACCCGCAGCGGTAGTCGTAGTAGCCGGTGCCCAGCAGCAGGAACCGCGAGGTGAGCTGGACCGGCTCGGCGCTCCCGGAGCGCTCGACGGTGACGGTCCACGTGCCGTCCGCCGACGAGAACGCCGCGTCGAGCACGCGGTGGCCGAAGCGGATGTGCGCCTCGAGCCCGTTCTCGGTGACGATCTCGCGCAGGTAGTCGAGGATGGTGCTCCCGTCGGCGATCGCCCTGCGGTGCGTCCACGGTGCGAAACCGAACCCGAACGTCGGCATGTCCGAGTCCGAGCGGATGCCCGGGTAACGGAACAGGCTCCACGTCCCGCCGATCGTGTCGCGGCCTTCGAGGACGGCGAACGACGTCCCCGGGCGGCGGGTCTTCAGGTGGTAGGCGGCGCCGATGCCCGAGATGCCGGCGCCGACGATCAGCACGTCGACGTGCGTGTTGGTGATCATGTCTGCTCCCGGTCAGTACGTGCCGTCGGCAAGTCGCGCGGCGACGCTGCGGGCCGCCGCGGTGCCGGTCTCCAGCGCGCCCTCGATACCCCCGAGGACGATCGGGGCGATGTCGCCGCCGGCGAAGTGGATCCGCCCGTGTGGCGCGCATCAGCGGCGCCGCCCCGGTGAGGTTCCCGGGTCGGTGGTGCACCCACGTGCCTCGGGCGTACGGGTCGCCGACCCAGTCGTGGGAGGCCGTGTCGAGCACCTCGATGTCGGCGACGAACGTCCGCAGGGCGCGCTGCACGGCCTCTGGGTCCCGCCCGTCGAGCGCCGAGGAGTCGGACCCGAAGCAGACGACGATCGAGTCGCCGTCGTGGTGGTACTCGACCCGGGCGGTGTTGATCGGGTTCGCGCCCACCGGCGCGAAGGCCATGAAGGGCTCGATCTCGCCGCGGACCCGCGCCCAGACCTTGACGGTGCGCATCGGGTGCCTGTCGTCGATCATCGTGCGCACCGGCGGGACGACGTCCGGGGTCAGGGTCACGTCGCTCAGCGCGTTCAGCGGCACCGCGACGACGGCGGACCGGGCGCGGACGCGCTCGCCCGCACGGGTGGTCACGACGACGCCGGACCCGTCGTCGTCGATCGAGGCGACCGGCGTCGAGAGGCGCAGCTCGGCCGTCGACTCGCCGAGGATGGCGTCGAGGAGCCGCCGCGTCCCACCCTCGATCGGCCACGACCCGGCGGTCTCGAAGAACGCGTCCCAGTGGCCGAAGTACGTGGCCGTCCACAGCAGCAGCTGGGCGATGCCCTGCTCGTCGTAGGAGTGGACGAGCGTCGACAGCATCCCATCGAGGACGTCCCGTTCGTACGCGGAGAGCTCCAGGGCCTTCATCCGGTCCGCGAGCGTCTCCCGCTCGATCTCGCTCGTGTCGACCGCGGTGAGGTCGAAGGGCATCGGGAACCAGGCGCGGGCGTCGCCGACGTACCGCTCCATCACGGGAGCCGCGACGGCCTGGTACTCCGCCTGGGTTCCGGTGTGCAGGGCGCCGTCGGCGAGCCAGCGGATCGTGTCGATCTCCATCGGTGGGGTCAGGCCGATGCCGTGGCGCAGCAGCTCGCGCCAGACGTGCGGCTGGGTCCAGTGGACGTAGCCGCCGCCGAGCTCGACGGCGCGGCCGAAGGCCTCGCCGGTGTAGGTCCGCCCACCGATCCGGTCGCGTGCTTCGAGGAGGACCACCGAGCGCCCCGCGGTGCTCAGGTCCCGCGCGGCGACGAGACCGGCGAACCCGGCACCGATCACCACCACGTCGTATTCGCCGGTCATCGCTACACCGACTCGACGATCTCGGCGCGTGGCGTGCCGACGCGCTCCAGGGCGTCGTAGAACGCCGCCGGGTCGACCCAGTCCTCGGGGGCGAGGGCCCCGGTGCGCTTGCCGCGCTCGTCGAGCGCGAGCGCCATGAACGCGGCGCACGAGGTCCCGGTGATGGCGGCCATGTCGGTCATGAGATACGTCCCGGGGCCGGCGACCGGCGTGCGCCGGATGGCCACTCCCGGCACCCCGTCGCGGGTCCCGGTGACGCGGACGAGGAGGCCGCCGCGGTACGGCGCCGTGCGACGGACGGCCGAGGAGGCGAGGAACCGCACCATCGCGCCGGTGTCGCTCTCGCCACGGCGGATCTGGTCGATCATGCCGCGCATCGCGTGGCGCCAGCCCCTGAGGCTGCCGAGGCGGTTGTCGAGGAGGTCGGAGAGGAAGTCCACCGCCTCCTCGGTGGTCATCTTGCCCTTCTGGACGGCCAGGCCGAGGCCGCGGCCGATGCCGTTGAACGGCGCCGGGTCGAGCCCGCCGATGACCCGGATGCGCTTCGCGTCGGGGTAGCGCCGCGGGACGGTGACCGCCTCGGGGTGTGCGGTCTCGTACATGAGGGTCTCGCCGAGGCCGCCGCCCATGGGCGCGGAACCGGTCTCGACGTAGGACCGGTGCATGATCGGCCCGCCGTTCTCCCAGGTCAGGCAGGGGCCGGCGGTGATGTGCAGGAAGTGCTCCAACACCGCACGGCCGATCCCGGGCCGCTCGTCGCCGACGACCCAGCACATGTCGATGTTCTCCACGTGGTCGAACTCGCCCGCGGCGTCGGCCACGAGGACGTTCGTCATGCCGGGCGAGGCGCCGCAGCCGACATAGATCGGGATCCCGGCCTGCCCGGCCTGCTCGTGGAGGGTCAGCGCGTGGAGCGTGCTCTCGACGTCGTCGTCGAAGTCGAGATAGGGCACTTTCGCCTCCAGGCACGCCTCGATGACCGGCCCCGACGTGCGGACGTAGGGACCCGCGCCGAGGACGACGAGCTCGGCGCCGCGCACGACGTCGAGCAGGTCGTCGCGGTCGTAGAGGTCCAGTCGCCGTGCCGTCGCCCGCCCGGCAGGCAGCCGCCGCACCAGCGTTTCGAGGCTCTCGGGGCGGATGTCGCACAGCGTGAGCTCCCAGTCGCCCTCGACCGTGGCGAATCGTTCGACGGCCACGCGGCACATCTCGCCCGCGGCGCCGATGAAGACGACCCGACGGGCGCTCTCGTGGGTGCTGGTCATGGGATGTCCCTTCGGAGGGGGCGGCGCACTCGGCTGCGCGTCGGACGGTGGCGACGGTAGCGGCCATATTTACGCCATGTCAATGACGCTACGTCAATGACATCTCGTCAGTGATGGGTTACGATCACCCGCATGGCCGGTTCCCCCGCAAGCACCACCACGGCTCGGCGACGTCCCAAGCACGACCCGAAGGAGTCCGAGCGTGAGATCCTCGAGGCCGCCGAGCAGCTGCTGCGCGAACGGCCGTTCCGCGAGGTGACCGTCGAGGCGGTGATGAGCCGCACCGGGCTCAAGCGCCCGGCCTTCTACGTGCACTTCCGCGACCGGCACGAGCTCGCACTGCGCGTCGTCGAGCACATCGGCCACGAGCTCTTCGCGATGACGGACCGATGGCTACGAGGCGACGATCCGCACAACGACGCCCGGGCCGCGTTCGAAGGGCTGGCCTCGGTCTACCTCCGCCACGGACCGGTCATCCGCGCGCTCGCCGACGCCTCCGGAGCCGATGCGAAGGTTGAGCTCGCGTACCGGGCGCTCGTCCAGCAGTTCATCGACGCCACCGCCCGGCACATCCGCGAGGAGCAGGCCCGCGGACGGATCGGCGAGCTCGCCGACGTCGACGAAACCGCCCGGGCGCTGATCTGGCTCGACGAGCGCTACCTCTCCGAGGCCCTCGGCCGAACGCCACAGGCGGATCCGCAGGTGGTCGTCGAGGTGCTCCACAGCATCTGGACGTCGACGCTGTACGGCGCGAGCGCGCCGCGCTGATCCGGCAGGCACCACATGACCAGCACCCGCCGGTTCACGACCGCATGGACTTGGTCACGGTGGGAGGATGAGCGGGCCCGAGCCGCCGTCGACCGCAGGACGCTCGCCGCTCAGATGCGCGCAGGCGCTCCGCGAACTGGGCGGGCAGCCGGACCGAGGCGTCCGCCTGGTCGTCCGCGACCCGCTCGGTGCCGGGCGCGGCGCAGGCCGGGGGTACGGGCGTCCTCGACGGTGTCCGCGGTGGCGCGGTAGGCCGGAGTGACGTGAGGTCAGCCAACCTTGGTGAAGTCCTCGCATCCGGTGGCCTTGACCGCCTTCACCTTGCCGGTGACCTTGATCCGCACGGGCTCATTGGCGTTCGCGGTGACCCAGTCGATGATGTCGGAGTCGGAAGTGTCCCCGGCCAGGGTCGTCACCGAGCAGAACTCGATGATGCCCGGCTTGGCACCCGTCGACTTGTAGGTGCCGGGCTCGATGTCCTCGCCGACGACCCAGGTCCCGTCACCGAAGCTGGTCTGGGGGCCCGAGGCGACGGGCGGCGCGGCCGCGGCTGCGGGAGTGGTGCTGTCGGCTCGGGTGACCGTCGGAGCTGCAGGGATGGTCGCGGGGGTGGCGGTCGGGGCCGTGGTGGTCTGGCGGTTACCGCTGACGCCGATGATGAACAGCAGGAAGACGACGCCGCCGGCGATCCAGGGCCACTTCGGCTTCGGCTTCGGCGCGGGGGGTGCGGGCAGCGGCCACTGCTGGGTGCCGTGCGGGTAGGTGGGGTGCTGACCGGTCGGGTATCCGGGCGGCGGCGTGTACTGGCTGTAGGGATCATGCGGCGGCTGGCCGGGCGCACCCGGGTATGTCATGGGGAGCTCCTTACCTTCCTTGGGGCGAAGGTGGGGTCGCTGGGGACCCGCGGGACGTTACGTGGCGGGGCGCTCCCAGGCGCGGTCGCGCTCGCCCTCCGCCGCCAGGCTTGTGCTGACTAATCGATATGGACGCCGGCCGGGTCCTCCAGGGCGTGGTCGAGCCGGCGACGAACATCTGCCTGCATCGCCAGCTCACGCGTGTCTGCCGGGGTGAACCACGCAGCGTCCGAGGTCTCGTCATGGTCGGGTCGCGGCGTCTGCTCGGCCGGTTCCGGCCGGGCGTGCACGCAGATCGCGACCTGCTGTCGGGCTCCCTCGACGAGGTAGACGACGATGTGGGCGGGGTCGCTGTAGATCCCGGACACGCCGGTGACCGCGATGCGGACGCCGGACTCCTCCTCTACCTCTCGCAGGACGGTTCCCGAAGCGGTTTCTCCGACCTCGACGCGCCCGCCGGGGAGCTCCCAGTTGCCGTCGTCGACGCGTCGCACGAGCAGGACCCGGCCGCGGCGGTCACGGACGACGGCGAAGATGACGACGACGAGGTCTTGCACCGGTGGCGGGTTCAGATCATGGAAGTACTCGTCGATCCGGCCCACGAGCGGGGATCGTGGCCAGCGTTGCGCGCTCGCCGCAAGAGCTCCTCAGTGAACAGTTGCGGGCAGAACGCTGCGCCATCGTGCGTGCGCGGGGGGTGTTCAGGTCCGCCCCGGACGGCGGGCACCCCACAGCTGCTCCCGCACCGCCCGCTCCACGAGCACCGGCACGAACGCCCGGACCGGCGCCCCGGCGAACGCCGCCACGGCCTCCCGGAACGCTGCGTCGACAGCGGCCGGGTCGTCGCCCGCGGCCGCACCGGCCCGGAGCAGCCGCTCGCGCACGTGCTCCAGCTGGAGGCGCTCCAGGTCCGCCTGCTCCGCGGCGATCCTGCGCGCCGTCGCCGGCTCGCGCGCAGGCCCCTGGCTCAACGTCGTCGTCATGGCTGATCTCCTCACCTGCCGGGAACCGGCGGAGTCCCGCCGCGGATCGCGGCGACGAGGACCGCGGTGAGGTCGCGCAGCGAGACGATGCCGACGGCATGGCGGCCGTCACCCACCGGCAGGTGCCGCACCTTGGCCTCGACCATCTGGTGCGCGACCGCCGCGACGGTGTCGTCGGGGCGGGCCCAGACGAGGTCCTCCGTCATCACGTCCACGACCTGGATCGCGGCGAGGTCCACGCCCGTCCCCACGAGCGTGAGGACGTCGCGCTCGCTGAGCAGGCCGAGCGCCCCCGCGCCGGTGACCAGGACGGCGCCGGTCTCGTCGGCCACCAGCTCGGTGGCGGCGTCGAGCACCGAGGCGCCGGAGTCCACCGTCGCGACCGGGGTGGACATGATCATCCGGACCGGGTCCTCCGGGCGCACCCGGGTCGCCTGCCGGCCGGTGGTATCGGTGGACATCGTGAACGCTCCTCGTGGGTGGGTCGCGCGTCGTGCGTCTCGATCACGAGCCTGCCCGCCCCGGTGCTCCCGGAACGCGGTCGAGGGATCCGGAGCGCGGGGCCGAAAGTCCCGCCGCGTGGTCCGGCGGGCGGCGCCGCGCTCACGAATAGGGTCGGAACCAGTCGCGTGTCAGAACCTCGGACGACGGGAGCACGAGTTGAGCGTCGAGCAGGCATCGAGGACCCGGCGCACCCCGCCAGTGGCGCGGGCCCTCCTCGCCGACGGCTCGCCGATCCGGCTGCGCGAGCTCGTCGCCGCCGACGCACCGCTGGTCGACCGGCTCTACGCCGACCTGCCCCTGGAGGACCGCTACCTGCGGTTCTTCTCCGGCGGCTCGCTCCCGCGTCCGGCCATCGGGGTGCCCGGTCGGGCCTGGCTCGGGGCGTTCCGGGCCGGCGCGCTGATCGGTGTGGCCGAGTACGCCACGCTGCCCGACCCCGGCACGGCTGAGGTCGCCCTGGTCGTCGCACACCCCCACCAGACGCGCGGCCTCGGCACGCTCCTGCTGGAGCACCTCGCGGCACTCGCCCGCCGCCGCGGCATCCGCCGCTTCAGCGCCCGCGTGCTGCGCGGCAACACGCGGATGCGGCAGGTGCTCGACGACTCCGGTCTCACCGTGCGCACCCGTGCGGAGGGCGACGAGCTCGGGGTCGAGGTCGACCTGGAGCCGGACGAGGGCTTCCTGGAGGCGGCCGCGGCCCGGGAGCAGGTGGCGGACGTGGCGAGCCTGCGGCCGCTGCTGCGGCCCCGCTCGGTCGTCGTGGTGGGGGCGAGCCGCCGGCCGGACACGGTCGGGCACGCGGTCCTGCGCGGCATCGTCGCCGCCGGGTTCACCGGCACCGTCGGCGCCGTCAACCCCCACGCGGCAGAGGTCGCGGGCGTCCCGTGCCACCGGTCGGTGGCCGAGCTGCCGTCCGTCCCCGACCTCGCCGTCGTGTGCGTGCCGGCCGCGGCCGTCCCCGGGGTCGCGCAGGAGTGCGGGGCGCGGGGCATCCGGGCGCTGGTGGTGATCTCCTCCGGGCTGTCCGCGGACCCGGAGCTGGCCGGCGGCCTGCTCGACGCGGTCGACCGCCACGGCCTGCGCATGATCGGGCCGAACTGCCTCGGGATCGCCAACCACGACCCCGCCGTCCGGCTCGACGCCGGCTTCGCCGCGCCGGGAAACGCCGCGCCCGGCGACGTCGGGGTGGTCTCCCAGTCCGGGGGCATGACGATCGCCGTGCAGGACGAGCTGCGCCGGCTCGGCCTCGGCGTTTCGACGGCCGTCTCGACCGGCGACAAGTACGACGTCAGCGCCAACGACCTGCTCCTGTGGTGGCAGGCCGACGAGCGGACGGCGGCGGCGGTACTCTACATGGAGTCGTTCGGGAACCCGCGCAAGTTCTCCCGGTTCGCGCGGCGGCTCTCCGCGCGGATCCCGGTGGTCACGCTGCGGTCGGGCAGCTCCGAGGCGGGCAGGCGGGCCGCCGCCTCGCACACCGCCGCGACCGCGACGCCGCGGACCGTGCGCGACGCGCTGTTCCGCCAGGCGGGCGTCAGCGCGGTCGACCGGCTCGGCGAGGTCACCGAGCTGCTCGCGCTCCTGCGCTGGCAGCCGCTGCCGCGCGGGCGACGGGTCGCCGTGGTGAGCAACGCCGGCGGCGCCGGGGTGCTCGCCGCCGACTCCCTCGTCGCCGCCGGCCTCACCGTCGCCCCGGTCGGCGACTCGACGCGGCACGAGCTCGGCAGGCTGCTCCCGTCCGGCGCCGCCGTCACCAACCCGGTCGACACCACCGCCGTCGTCGACCCGGGGGTGTTCGCCGAGGCCACCCGCATCCTGCTCGCTGCCCCGGACGTCGACGCGGTCGTCGCGGTGACCGTGCCCACCGCGCTCGGCGACCCCGGTGACGCCGTGGTGGCGCTGGCCGCCGACCGCTCCGCCACGCCGTTGCTCGCGGTCCGCCCGACGCAGGTCGAGCACGTCGGCGCGATCCGCGATCCCCGCACGGGGCGGACGGTGCCCTCGTACGCCGACGCCGCGGCGGCCGCCGTCGCCCTCGCCCACGCCGCCGACCGGGCCGCGTGGCTCGCGCGGCCCGCCGGCCGCACCTCGGTGGAGCCCGCACCCGACCTCGCAGGCGCCCGCGGCGCCGTCACCGGATTCCTCGACGGGCAGCCGGACGGCGGGTGGCTGCCGATGGAAGCGGTCCAGGACGTCCTCGCGGCGTTCGGGCTGCCGATCCTGCGCGCGACACCGGTCGCGGGCGCCGACGCCGCCGTGGCCGCGTTCGAGGCGGCGGGCCGGCCCGTCGCGCTGAAGGTCGTCGCCGACGGGGTGCTGCACAAGGCGGTGGCGGGTGGGGTCCTGCTCGGCCTCGACACCGCCGAGGCCGTGGCCGAGGCAGCGGCCGAGCTGACCGGCCGCTTCGGCGACCGGCTGCGGGGCCTGCTCGTGCAGCCGATGGCCGCGCCGGGCCCCGAGCTGCTCGTCGGGATCACCGGCGACCCCGCGTTCGGGCCGCTCGTCACCGTCGGCCTCGGCGGCACGCTCACCGACCTCGTCGCCGACCGCGCCCACCGCCTCGTCCCGCTCTCCACCGCGGACGCCGACGAGCTCCTCGACGGCTTCCACGCGGGCGCGACCCTCTTCGGGGCGGGCGACCGGGTCGCGTCCCGGTCGGCACTGCGTGACGTGATCCTGCGGATCGGCCGGCTCGCCGAGCTGGTGCCCGAGATCACGGAGCTCGACCTCAACCCGGTGATCCCGACCGCCGAGGGCTGCGTGGTGGTGGACGCGCGGATCGCCGTGCGCAGGGACACCTGACCGCCGGTGCCGTCACACCGTGCCGCGCCTCGACCACCTCGGCTCGACGGCCGCCCATTCGCGCTCCCACGCGGCGGAGGCGAGCCGCCGCGTCCACGCCCGGACGGCCCACCAGAGCCCGGCCAGCATCGAGAAGGCGCCGACCAGCACGCTCATCGCGAGGGCGACCCCCGAGACGACGGCGTCCACGGTCGAGGGCGGCGCCGGTACGGGACGCCCGGACAGGTCGACCCAGATCGGGTAGACCGAGCCGGCCGGTAGCTGACCGGCGACCACGATCTGACCCGTGTGCGGGCCGTCGGGGGCCGTCCACGCCGCCCGGACGGACATGGCGGGCGCGGCGGGCCCCGGTGTCAGGACTGGCGGCGCGTCCTCCAGCACCGTGGCCGTCACCTGGACCCGGTCGGTGCGGGCCTGCTCACCCGCGGCCGCCGCGTAGACGGCCTGACCCACGAGCGCCGCGCCCAGCGTCGCGAGCAGCGCCAGCGTCGCGAGCAGCCAGGCCGCGGCGTCCTCGATGCGGTCCGGCAGCCGGCGCGGGAACGACGACCGGGCCCGACCCCCGATCACCGCGGCCACCGGACGACCGCGACCGGGCACGGCGCCTGGTGCACGAGCGCGTGCGAGACCGAGCCGAGCAGCGCACGGCGCACCGGCCCGCGCCCGTGGGAGCCGACGACGACCATCTGGGCGCCGCTCGCCCGCTCCAGCAGCGCCTGGGCCGGAAGGTCGCTGCGCACGACCTGCTCCACCGGCACGTCCGGGTACTTCGCGCTCCAGCGCGCCACGCAGGAGGCGAGCACCTCGCGCCCGTGCGCCTCGGCCTCCTGCCGGTCCATACCCGCGGGCAGGGTGGAGGACGGCAACGCCATGTCCCACCGCACATGCACCGCGACGAGTGGGACACCCCGTGCCGCGGCGGCGTCGAACGCGAACTCCAGGGCCGCATCGCTCACCGCGGAGCCATCGACACCGACGACCACGGGGCGCGTGTCGGGCTGCTGCGCCCGGCCGTGCACCACGACGACGGGGCAGTCGGCCCGGGCCGCCAACCCGTACGCCACCGAACCGACCCGCATACCGGGTGCTCCCCCGCACCCGCGGCCGCCGACGACGACCAGCCCGGTCCGCCGGCTCTCCTTGAGCAGGCAGGGCAGCGCGAAGCCGGACCGCACGCTCGTCTCGATCCGTACGTCGGCGTCGGTCGCGCGGGCGAGGTCCGCCGCGGCGTCGACGGCGGCACGCGTGGTGGCGAGCGGCGAGACCGCGACGTCGTGGCCCAGCCCGTCGTACGCGGCGAACCCGGGACGCGGCCACTCGCACACCGCGACCAGCCGCAGCACCGCGCCGCGCCGGGCCGCCTCTCCCGCGGCCCACCGGACGGCCTCGGAGGCGGCCTCCGACCCGTCCACCCCGACGACGACGGTCGCTGTCTGCATCGTGCCCTCCCCGCAGATCCCACGACGACCGTGCGCCGGGAGGAACTCCTTCGTCAGCGGCGGACGGCCCGGGAAACCGGGCCGGACGACCCGGAGCCCCGGACGGAAGGCTGCGGGCCCTTCGGCTGCGGATCCGCGGCCGAGGTCCCTGGACCCCGGGCGCCGGCCTGTGGACGCTGGTCCCGGTCGCGAGTCGAACGGCGCCGAGGAGGACGACGTGACCACGCAACCGACCGGGTAGGAGGGGACGTGACCGGCCGCTGGGCGCCGGGCCTGCGGCCTGCGTTCGAGGCCGTTGCGCGCAAGGACGGCCGGATGCTCGCCCGCGACGGCCTCGCCGGGGTGACCGTCGCCGCCTACCTCGTCCCCCAGGTGCTCGCCTATGCCGAGGTGGCGGGAATGCCGCCGGTGGCGGGGCTCTGGGCGGCGGTGGCCGCCACCGCCGGGTACGTGTTGCTGGGCTCGTCGCGGCTGGTGTCGATCGGTCCGGAGTCGACCACGGCGGTGATGACCGCGATCGCCGTGGCCCCGCTCGCGGGCGGCGACCCGTCCCGGTACGCCGTGCTGTCGGCCATGCTGGCGCTGCTGGTGGCGGCCGTGTGCACGGTCGGGTGGGCAGCGCGCATCGGCTTCCTCGCGGACCTGCTGTCGCGGCCGGTGCTCGTGGGCTACCTCTCCGGCATCGCGTTGGTGATGGTCGCCGGGCAGCTGGAGAACCTCACCGGGGTGGCGGTCGAGGGCACCGGGTTCGTCGCCGAGGTCCTCTCGTTCGCCGGCCGGATCACCGAGGTGCACGTGCCCACCGTGCTCCTCACCCTCGCCGTGCTCGCCGTCCTGGTGGGGCTGCCGCTGGTCGCCCCGCGCGCTCCCGCGCCGCTCGTCGCGGTGCTGCTCGCGGCGGCTGCCACGGCGCTGCTGCCGTCGACGCTCGGGCTGGCCGTCGTCGGGCCGGTGCCGCAGGGCCTGCCGACGCCCGCGTGGCCCGCGGTGGGCGCCACGGACCTGCTGGCGCTGCTCGGGCCGGCCGTGGGCGTCGCGGTCGTCGCGTTCTCCGACAACGTGCTCACCGGACGGGCGTTCGCGGACCGCCACGGCGAGCGGGTGGCACCGGATCGGGAGCTGCTCGGCCTCGGCGCCGCCAACGCCGCCGCCGGGCTGATGCAGGGCTTCCCCGTGAGCAGCAGCGGCAGCAGGACGGCGATCGCCGACGCATCCGGGGCGCGCAGCCAGCTGTACTCGGTGGCCGCGCTGCTCGCCGTGCTCGCCGTGCTGTGGGTGGGCGGGCCGCTGCTGGCGACGTTCCCGACGGCGGCGCTCGGGGCGCTCGTCGTCTATGCCGCGGCCTGGCTGGTGGACGTCGGCGAGCTGGTCCGCTTCGCCCGTTTCCGCCGCTCCGAACTGGCGCTGGCCCTGGTGACGGCGGCGGCCGTGCTGGTGCTCGGGGTGCTCTACGGGGTCCTGGTCGCGGTCGGCCTGTCGATCCTCGACCTGTTCCGCCGCGTGTCACGCCCGCACGCCGCGGTGCTCGGGCTCGTCCCCGACCTCGCCGGCATGCACGACCTCGACGACTACCCGCACGCGCGAAGCGTGCCGGGGCTCGTGGTGTTCCGCTACGACGCGCCGCTCTTCTTCGCCAACGCCGAGGACTTCCGCGAGCGCTCCCTCGCCGAGGTGACGGCGGCCGACCCGCCGGCGCGCTGGTTGCTGCTCGACGTGGAAGCGGTCGTCGACATCGACATCACCGCCGCGGACGCGCTCCAGGCGCTGTGCGACGAGCTCGACCGTCGCGGCGTGGTGATCGCGCTCGCCCGGGCCAAGCAGGAGCTGGTCGCCGCCCTGCGGCGGGCCGGGCTCGTCGACCGCATCGGGTCGCAGCGGATCTTTCCCACCCTTCCGACCGCAGTCGAGGCGTACCGCGACTGGTCAGCGGCGACGAGCTGACCCGCCGAGCTGCCGCACCCCGCCACGCAGGACCCGCTTGCGCAGCTCACCGTCACCGTTCTCGCTGAACCCGTGCTCCCGTAGCCACGCGGCGGTCCGGGCGCGCGCCGGGTGCCCATCGGGAACGACGTTGTAGACGTAGTTCAGGCCCCGCGCAGCGGCCTCCCGCTCGAGACGGTCCAGGATGAACGTCCCGACACCATGGCCGTGGCTCCCGGGCGCGACGACGAGGAGGATCTCGGCGTCGCCCCACGACTCGTCGAGCCGGCCGTATCCGACGACGCCGGTACCGTCCTCGACCCGCCACCATTCGTCCCCGAGCGGCGCGCCGTCCTCGGCGTGGATCCCGAAGAGCGCCGGGTCGAGGTCGCCGAACACCGCCGCCTTGGCGTCGTCCCAGCGGGCCGGGGTCTCCCGGACCCACGTCCGCTCGACCAACTGCGCGCGGCCCGAGTCCGTGAGCACCCGGTCGGCTCCGTGCGTGGCCAGCAACGGCGGGTCCTGCTTGTACAGCGCCGCCACCTCGGCCGGGTCCAGACCCAGCTCGCGGGCGATGTGGTGGGCCTCCAGCTTGTGCAGCCGACCCTCCGGCGCGTCGGCGAACCGCGCGAGGAACCCGTTCACCACCGCCGTGGGCCCCGACCGCGCAGCCTCCGCACGTTCGGCCTCCGCCAGCTCGGCGAGCAGCGCGTCCATCTGCGTCTGGAAGGACCGCACGGCCTGCCGGATCTGCTCGACCCGGCTCACCCGCTCCGACGCGGCGCCACCCACGCCCTGCCAGGTGCGCTTCGGGTGCCGGCGCAGGTACTCCCGCTCCAGCTCCAACATCCGCTCCGTGTGGTGGCGGAACTGGTCGGCGCTGCCGTGCAGGAACACCCAGTTCCGCGTCGCGTGCGCCCGCGCACCCTGCCGCTCCAACTCGACGTCGGAGAGCCTGCTCGCGGGCAGGCCCTGGTGATGGTCCTCGGACCGCAGGTCCATGGCCGATCTCCCTCGCATGCGCTGTGGCGGGTGACGCGTCGCTCGTCACCTACCTCCTACGTGCTGAGGAGCTCCGTGTCCACCGCGGCCGCGCCAGGAGGCATGAGCAGCGGACCCGGTCGCCTGGCCGGGCGCGGCGGCGGGACTCCGTCGGGTAGGTCCAGCGGCCGCAGAGGACGGTCCGGACGGCACTGGACGCGCGTCCGCGTGTCGCGCACCGTCGTGGACGGAGCGCTGCGGTGGCTGGGCGCCGGCGAGACCCTCGGCGCCGCGCCGTCCGAGCCCACCCACGCGATCCTCACCAGGGCCGACACACCGGGAGGTGGCCCCGCATGAACCAGACCGACACCCCAGCACAACCACTGGTCGTCGGCGTCGACCGATCCGACTCGGCCCGCGACGCCGCGCACTGGGCCCTCGACGTCGCCGCCGCCTGGGCCGCACCCCTGCACCTGGTACACGTCGTACCGGGATCCCCCGACGACGCCGCACCCGCCGCCCCCTCCTGGCTCCACGAGCTGCGCGACGCCGCGGAACGGGAAGGCGTCCGCCCCTGCCGGACCGAGGTCGTCTGCGGCAACCCCGTCGACACCCTGGTCACCCTCGCCACCCACGCCCGCATGCTCGTCCTCGGCGGTTACGGCGACCGCGCCTGGTCGGGCATGCTGGCCGGCCCGGTCGCCCTCGAACTCATCGAACTGGTCCGCTGCCCCGTCGCCGTCATCCGCGGCACAGCCCCGCAGATCCCGCCACCACGCACCGGCGCGGTGGTCGTCGGCGTCGACGGACGCCCCGACGCCCACGCGGCCCTCCTCCTCGGCGCCCACCTGGCCAGCGCCCTCGGCACCCGCGTCCACGCCCTGTACGCCCGACCCGACGACACCCCGGGCCCCGACCCGCACACCCTGCTCGACGCCGCGATCCACCTCGCCCTGCAGGACGGTCCCGACACCCCGATCGACCGGGAACACGTCAGCGGCGACGTGCTCACCGCGCTGCTGGACATCGCACGCGGCGCGCGCGCCGTCGTCGTCGGCCACGAGGACGACGGACACCGCGCCGACTCGATCAGCCGGCGCCTGATCGAGGCCGCACCCTGCCCCGTCATCGTCGTCCACCACCGACCCGCTCACCCGCCGGCGCCGTAGGTTCCGCCTGCCCGACAGCACGGAGCCCGCGCGACCGAGGCTCGACCTCCGAGGAGTTTCAATGACCGTGTCAAGCCGCTGTGGCTGCCGGGGCCGGTGCCTCGGTGGTGAAGCGGCGGTTGTCGCGGACCAGGGCCCAGACGAGGTCGACCAGCCGGCGGGCGAGCGCGATCAA
>NZ_JBFWVQ010000100.1:0-21306 GCF_050246655.1 Pseudonocardia sp. | reverse complement strand
GTCGAGATCGGCTCGCGGCGCAGCTCGGCGAGCCGCTCGTCGCTCCAGCCGAACATCGCGGCCATCTCGGGCTGGTAGTTGTGCCAGGTGTAGGCCAGCCGCCGCGGCGGGTCGGCCTCGAGGACGTGCTGGTCCCAGTCGTGCAGCGGGTCGTCGCCGCCCATGCTCCAGCGCACGGGCGCGCCGACCGTCCAGTCCGACTCGGGCCCGCCGCCGCCGAAGTAGCGCTTCACGAACGCGGGCTCGGTGAGCGCCTGCCAGAGCTTCTCGGGCGTGGTGCGGATGTGGGTGACGTAGACGAACGCGGTGTCGCTCATGCCGGTGCCCTCCAGTGCTCGGGTGAGGTCCGCGAGGGCGTGGGCCCGCGCGCGGTCGTAGCGGTGGATCCAGCGGTCCGCGATCTCGGTGATGGGGGCGGCGTTGAGGTGGTGCACCTTCTCCCGCCCGCGCCGCCAGGTGACCACGAGCCCGGCGGCCTCGAGCACGGCGAGGTGCTTCGTGACGGCCTGGCGCGTCATGTCCAGCCCGTCGGTCAGCTCCCGCAGCGTCTGGCCGTTGCGGGCGTTGAGCCGGTCGAGCAGCAGCCGCCGGTGGGGATCGGCGAGCGCCTTGAACACCGCGTCCACGGATCCTCCATCAGGCAACCATTCAGTTGCCTATCCGACGATAGGCAACCGTCTAGTTGCCTGTCAACAGGATCAGCCGACGGTCGCGGCGGGGTCCTCGGTGCCGAGCCCACGGCACACCCGACCCAGGAGCTCCTGGAGCACCTCGATGTCGGGACCGAGCGTGGCGCGGAAGCGTTCCTGCACCTCAGCGGCGGCCTCGTCCCACTCCGCGAGCGCCAGGCGGCCGCGGGCCGTCGCCGCGATCAGGACCTTGCGGCGGTCGTGGTCGTCCGGGCGGCGCAGGACGAGGTTGGCCGACACCATGCGGTCCACGAGCTTGCTGAGCTTCGGGGCGAGCAGCATGGCGTGCTCGGCGACGAGGTTCATCGAGCACCCGCCCCGCTCGACGAGCAGCGAGAGGACGCGCCACTGGTCGATCCCGGATCCCCGCGCCCGCAGCGCCTCCTCCAGCCGGAGCACGACGGCGCGCTCCGCCATCGTGAGCATGCGAATGGTCTCGTCGTGGCACGACGTAGTCCGAACGGGCTGTGATCCCACCATCGACGACTACTGTCCCTCCGATCGGAGCAGCACCATCGCAGGAGCGCATCGTTAGCGTAACGCCCATGGCAGTGGGCTTGGCGTCGAAGCATCTCACGGTGCCGCCCGCCCGGCGACCCGACGTCCTCGACATGGCCCTCGTCGTCCCGCTGCAGGGCCCGGCCGGGATCTTCGGGCCGTCCTGCGAGAGCTGCGCCCAGCTCGCCATGGAGGAGATCAACGCCGAGGGCGGCGTGCTCGGCCGCGAGCTGAACCTCGTCATCGTGGACGGCGGGCAGGCGCCGGCGGCCGTCGCCAGGGACGTGGACGCGCTCATCTGCGCGGGCTCCGTCCAGGCCGTCACCGGCTGGCACATCTCCGCGGTCCGCGAGGCCGTCGCACCGGTGATCGGCGGGCGCGTCCCGTACGCCTACACCGCGCTGTACGAGGGCGGCGAGCACCGGCCCGGCGTCTTCCTCACCGGCGAGACGCCGGACCTGCAGCTCGCCCCCACCCTGGACTGGTTCGCGGACACCGCGGGCGTGCGCCGCTGGACGATCGTCGGGGACGACTACGTCTGGCCGCGCCGTTCGGCCGCCACCGCACGCCGCCACCTGCGGCGGATCGGCGGGACGATCTGTGACGAGATGTACGTCCCGCTGGGCACGTCGGACTTCGCCGAGGTGCTGCACCGCGTGGAGGCCAGCGCCTGCGAGGCCGTGCTGATGCTGCTCATCGGTGACGACGCCGTGGAGTTCAACCGCGCGTTCAGCGCGATCGGCCTGGACCGCGACGTGCTGCGGTTCAGCTCGCTGATCGACGAGAACGTCCTGCTCGCCTCCGGCGCGGACAACACCCGCGGGCTGATGACGTCGGCAGGCTACTTCGAGGACCTCGCCACCGCGTCCGGGCTGGACTTCGCCGCCGCCTACTTCCGCCGCTTCGGCGCGGACGCGCCGGTGCTGAACAGCCTCGGGGAGTCCTGCTACGAGGGTGTCCGGCTGCTGACGGCGCTGATGCGCCGCGCCGGGTCGGCGGAGGTGTCGCCGATGACGTCGGTGTCGGAGGGGCTGGCCTACGAGAGCCCGCGTGGCACCGTCGAGCTGCGCGACAGGCACCTGCGCCAGCGGGTGTTCCTGGCGGTCGCAGACGGCCTGAGCTGGGACGTCATCCAGCAGCTGCCGGGTGTTGACAGCGCAGCACTCGATCGCTAATTTTCCTAGGAAATTATTTCCTTCGCCGTCGAGAGGAGGAGCCTCGGATGGCGACGTACACCTACCGCTGCGCCGTCGACGGTCCCGTCGACCTCCGCGTCCCGATCGGCACGGCGCCCGTCACGATCGCGTGCCCCACCTGCGGGGTCCTGTCCCCGCGGATGATCACCGCACCGATGCTGGGCCTCGCCGACCGAGGCCGGATGGCGGTGATCGACCGCTCGGAGCGCTCGCGCACCGAGCCCGACGTCGTGTCGTCGCTCCCGCGTCGGCCCGGCCGCCCGGCCGCACCGTTCGATCCGCGGACGCGCACGCTGCCCCGTCCCTGATCCGCGGCGCCCGGTAGCCGCCGCCGCATAGCCACAAAGAGCCACAAAGCCACGCCCCGCCGACCGGCGCGGGCGTATCCGTCCTGCCCGCAGGACATCCACTCGATGAGGAGTGCTGATCCGCCATGCCCGAGGTCGTCTTCCCCCTGGACTCGACGAAGAGCTTCACCGACCAGCAGATAGTCGGCCACAACCGCTGGCACCCCGACATCCCGGCCCGGGTACAGGTCCGGCCGGGCGACAGCTTCCGGGTGCACTGCCGCGAGTGGTTCGACGGCGCCATCCGCAACGACGACTCGGCCGAGGACGTCCTCAACGCCCCGCTGGCCGGCGTGCACGTACTCTCCGGCCCGATCGCCGTCCAGGGCGTGGAGCCCGGCGACCTGCTGATCGTCGACATCCTCGACGTCGGCGCCATCCCGCAGGAGGACTCCGGCCCGCTCGCCGGACAGGGCTGGGGCTACACCGGCGTCTTCGCCACCCGCAACGGCGGCGGCTTCCTCACCGAGCAGTTCCCCGACGCCTACAAGGTGATCTGGGACTTCAGCGGCCAGACCGCCACCTCGCGCCACGTCCCCGGCGTCTCGTTCACCGGCATCATCCACCCCGGCCTCATGGGGACCGCGCCCTCGCACGAGCTGCTGCGCACGTGGAACGCCCGCGAGCAGGCGCTCATCGACACCAACCCGACCCGGGTGCCGCCGCTGGCGCTGCCGCCCAACCCGGACTCGGTGATCCTGGGGCACCTGCCCGAGTCCGACATCGAGCGCGTCGCCGGTGAGGCCGCCCGCACCGCCCCGCCGCGCGAGAACGGCGGCAACCAGGACATCAAGAACCTCACCAAGGGCTCGCGGATCTTCTACCCGGTGTTCGTCGACGGCGCGAACCTCTCCATGGGCGACCTGCACTTCTCCCAGGGCGACGGCGAGATCACCTTCTGCGGCGCCATCGAGATGGGCGGGTTCATGGACCTGCACGTCGACGTGATCAAGGGTGGCATGGCCACCTACGGCGTCAGCGAGAACGCGATCTTCATGCCCGGCAACGTCGACCCGCGCTACGACCAGTGGCTCGCGTTCTCCGGCACGTCGGTGACCCTCGACGGCGAGCAGCGCTACCTCGACTCGCACCTGTCCTACCAGCGGGCCTGCCTGCACGCGATCGACTACCTGCAGAAGTTCGGCTACAGCGACATCCAGGCCTACATGATCCTCGGTGCCGCGCCGATCGAGGGGCGCCTGTCCGGCGTCGTCGACATCCCGAACTCCTGCTCGACGGTCTACATCCCGACGGCGATCTTCGACATCGACGTCCGGCCGAGCGCGAGCGGTCCGCAGCAGGTCGACCCGGGCCAGGGCGTGCCCGTGGCGCGTGCCTAGGCGGATAGTCGTGGCGCCAGAAGCCGGTGCCCAGCCCCGCGTGCGGGGCTGGGTCGACGGCACCGCGCCCGCGCTGCAGGAACGGGTGCTGCACGCGCCACCCTTGGCGTTCGTGGAGTACTGCCTGCGCGGCGTCGGGCAGGTCATGTTCATGAACAACCCGTTCACCGGGCTGTTCGTGCTGGTCGCAGCGTGGTCGTTCGACCCGTGGCTCGGGTTCGGCGGCACGCTCGGCGTCGTGGTGTCGAACCTGGTGGCACTGCTGATGCGGTTCGACCGGGGCGCGATCGAAGCGGGGCTCTTCGGGTTCAACGGGGTGCTCTGCGGGCTGGCCCTGGCGACCTTCCTCGCCCCGAAGTGGGACGGGGTGGCCACCACGTGGATCGTCGTGGTGAGCGCTGGGTCCTCGATCGCGATGGCCGCGCTCGCGGCGTTGTTCGCGAAGGCGTGGGGCGTCCCGCCCTTCACGCTGGCGTTCAACCTGTCGGTGCTGCTGTTCATGATCACCGGATTGCACACGCTGCGGGGCCGGATCGGTGAGTCGATCTCGCCGCTCCTGCCCGCGGTGGACGGGCCACAGGTCTCGACCGCCCTGCGGGAGCACGCGACGGCCGCCGTGGCATCGAGCCTTGACGGCTGGATCAACGCCGTGTTCCGCGGCATCGGCCAGCTGTTCTTCGTCAACTCGATACTCGGCGGGGTCCTCGTGCTGATCGGCATCGCGATCTGCTCGCGGATCGCGGCGGGCTTCGCGCTGATCGGTGTCGTGATCGGCACCGCGGTCGGCATCGGACTGGGCGCGAGCGGCGTGGCGATCTACAACGGGCTGTGGGGGTTCAACTCCTACGACGCCTGTCTCGCGATCGCCGGGGTGTTCTACGTCCTGACCTGGCGTTCGGCATTGCTCGGGATGGCGTGCGCGGCCTATACCGCGCTGCTGTTCGGGGCGATCGCGTCGTTCCTCGGCCCGTGGGGCCTGCCGGCGATGACGCTGCCGTTCTGCTTCGGTGTGTTGACGTTCGTGATGCTGCGGGGCACGTCACCGCTGTTCACCTACGTCGAGGACATCACCACGCCGGAGGACCACCTCGCGCGGGCCCGGGCCCAGGCCCGGGAGGGGGCGTCAGCCGGCTGAGGCCCGGCCCGGCCGGGGTCCCGCCGCGAGGCGGGACCCCGGTGCTCGGGGCGAGCTCGGTGCACCTCCATCGCCGACTCTCGGGTGCTCTCGGCGAGATCGTAGAAAGCGACATACTTCACGAGCATGCCTGCGCGCCTCGTCGAGGAACCGAGGCCAGGATGGGGCCATGCAGCTTGCAGCGGCGATCGGCGCGGCCGCGGCGTTCGTCTGGCTCGGGATGGTGCTCGCGATCTCGTTCCTCGAGGCGCCGCTCAAGTTCCGCGCACCGGACGTGACCCCTGCGGATCGGGCTCGGCATCGGGCGGATCGTGTTCCGCGCGCTGAACCGGGCCGAGATCGTGCTCGCGGTCGTGCTGGTCGGTGCCGCGGTCGCGGTGCCCGCGCTGCGCGTCGTCGCCGGCGCGCTCGCGGTGCTGCTCGCCGCGCAGCTCGTCGTGGTGCGCCCGAGGCAAGAACCGGCGCTCGGACCGGGTCCTGGCCGGGGAGGACGTGCCGCGCTCCCGGGAGCACCTGGTCTACGTCGCGGCGGAGGTCGGGAAGGTCGTGCTGCTCGCGACGGCCGGGGTGCTGGCGCTCGGCGCCTGACGCTGCAGCAGCGAGTGCAGCACGCGGCCCGCCCGGTCCGCGTCGGGCCGCTCGCCGGTGATCAGGCCCAGGTAGACGTAGGACTCCAGGATCCGCACGACGACGTAGGCGAGGTCCGCGCGCGGGACGGGCGTCCACATCGTCCCGCCGTCGAGGTCCTCGGCGAGCAGGGCGTCGACGAACCCGAGCAGGCGCGGCTGGAAGTCGGTGGCCCGGGTGGTGAGCACCCGCAGCGCCAGCTCGCCCTCGTGCTCGACGAAGGCCTGCATCCCGGCGTCGCCGATCACCGCGTGCAACCAGGCATCGAGGACGGAGGCCGAGCGGCTGCACCCCGGCCGGACGGTCGCGGGATCGGCGAGCAGCCGTTCGAAGGTGCGCCGGCCCAGCCACCACAGCACCTCGACAAGCAGTTGTTCACGCGAACCCACCCACCGGTAGAGCGTGGCGCGGTTGACGTCGAGCTCCCGCGCGAGCACGCCCATGTCGACGCGCCTGCCGTCGCGGAAGGTGCGGCGCGCCCGGCGGAACGCGTCGAGCACGGTGGGACGCCCGGACGCCCCCGCGAGCTGCTCCTGCAGCGGCGTGCATCCGGTGTCGATGGCCGGTGCCGTGATGCCTCCCTCGCACGGTCTCTTGACACCCAGTGTGGCCCGGGACACAGTCGGGATGCAACATATCCGACTCTTGTCGCAAAGAGGCAACAGATGAGCGGAACGTCGCAGGTCGAGCAGGCCGCCGCACGGCAGGAGGGCCGACTGGCCGATCCTGCCGTCGAGCTCCGGACCGATCCCCGGCTCCACCCCGGGCTGCGGGCCGGGCTCGCCGCCTTCGGGCTGGATGGGCACGCGGCACCGCCGCCGTTCGACCGCGGAGCGGGCACCGAGGCGGTCGCCGAGTTCGTGGGCGGGGCGCACACCGCGTTCGAGGGCCTCTACGCGGCGGTGCCGTGGGAATGGCCGGGCGAGCGGGCCACCGACGTCGTGTACCGCGAGGAGTCCGTCCGCAGCCCGGACGGCCACGACATCCCGCTGCAGATCTACCGGCCGGCCGGGGTGTCCGGGCCGCTGCCCGGCCTCGTCTACATCCACGGCGGAGGCATGACCATCCTCGAGGCGCACAACGCGGTGCACCGCCGGTGGAGCAACGACCTCGCGGCGACCGGGATGGTCGTGGTGACGGTCGGCTTCCGCAACGCGTGGACGGCCGATGGAGCGAACCCCTTCCCCGCGGGCCTGGACGACTGTGCCGCCGCCCTGGACTGGGTGCACGAGCACCGCGCCGGCCTCGGCATCACGAGGATCGTGCTGCAGGGCGAGTCCGGCGGCGCGAACCTCGTCCTCGCCACCGCGCTGCGCGCCCGGCGGGAGGGCCGGCTGGACCGGATCGACGGCGTCTACGCGATGGTGCCCTACATCAGCGGCGGCTACGGCTGGAGCCGCGAGCGCAAGCTGCGCGAGCTGCCGTCGATGGTCGAGAACGACGGCCACTACCTCAACTGCGAGATGATGGACCTGCTCGTCACCGTCTACGACCCCACCGGCGAGAACGCCGAGAACCCGCTGTGCTGGCCGTACTTCGCCACCGAGCGCGACGTCGAGGGCATGCCGGCGCACGTCGTCACGGTGAACGAGCTGGACCCGCTGCGCGATGAGGGCATCGCCTACTTCCGGTTGCTGCAGCGCGCAGGCGTGCCGGCGGTGGGCAGGGTGAACCTCGGCCTCACACACGCCGCGGACATGTCGTGGCGCCAGGCGGTTCCCGAGGCCTACCGGGCGACGGTGCGCGACATCCACGGGTTCGCCGCGGACCTCTAGAGCCCGCCTCGGTCCGCTCAGCCCGCTGGGTCCGCCGGGTCCTCGTCGGGGACCAGCAACGACACGGCGGCGTCCAGCTCGGCGAGGGTCGGCCGGCGTACCGGGTCCGGCTCCAGGCAGGCGTCGATCACCTCGGCGACCGCGCGCGGCAGCCGCCGTCGGGCCCGCAGACGGGGGGCCCGACGGGAGAGCTGCAGCGGCGGCAGGGGGTCGTCCGACGTGGAGGGGTCGGAGGCATCGGGGTCGGCATCGAGGTCGGCCTCGTCGTCGGGCAGGAACGGGTGGTGCCCGGTGGCCGCCTCGTAGAGCAGCAGGCCGATCCCCCACACGTCCGCGGCCGGGCCCACCTCCCCGCCGACGGCCTGCTCGGGAGCCATGTACAGCCGGGTCCCGACGCCCGCCGGGCACCGCCCGGGCCGGCGCGCGAGCCCGAGGTCGATCAGCTTGGCCCGTCCCTCGTCGGCGATCACGTTGCTGGGCTTGACGTCGAGGTGCACGTAGCCGGACCCGTGCAGGTAGTGCAGCGCCGAGCACAGATGCCGGCCGACGTGGCCGACGTCGGTCGCCGGGAGCCTGCCGAGCTCGTCCATCAGGTGGGCGAGCGTGGCCCCGGAGAGCACCTCGAGGACCAGCGCGTCCGGCCGGGTGGAGTCGCCGCGGACGAGCTCGTAGGCGCGCACGAGGTGCGGGTGCGCGAGCGAGCGGAGCAGGCGCCCCTCGCGGCGCAGCAGCGACACCGAGTAACGGTCGCCGAGCAGGTCGGGACGGATCGCCTTGACCACACACCTGCTGTGCCGCAGCACGCTCCAGGCGTCGTAGGTGTCGACGTCGCGGCCGCGGCGCAGGTGCTCCACGACGGTGTAGCCGGGCACGATCTCCGCGCCAGGGGCGAGCGCCGGTGGGTCGTCGGCCGGGATCTCCGGCGCGGGGACGGGCGGCCCGACGAGCGGGCTCGGCGGCGGGGCGGGCGGGGCGAGCGTCATGCGTGTTCCCTCATCGGTGACCGGGGAGCGGATTCCGTGCGGCTGCGGGTGCCCACGCGGGCCACGGGGATGGCCTGCGTGATCGTGTGCGCGATCAGGTCGTCGTCCGGGGCGAGGCGGCGCCCGCGCGGGACCGGTCCGGTGGGGGGCCGGTGACGACCGGGCGTGCGCCGGGTGACCGGGAACAGCTGCGTGTCCTGCGCATCGCCGGGCCCGTCGTCGCCGGGCGCGCTGTGGCGACCCCCGGCGCGCGGGTCGGGCGCGCGATGCCGGGGCGGCGGGACGGGCCGCGCCGGCGCGGGGACGGGCCGGGCGTGGCGGGTCCGGGACACGGTCGGGATCGCCTCGGTCACGACGTTCTCGCCGGTCACGGGGCGGCCGTTGGTCACCGGATGCCCGTTGGTCGCCGCCCGGCCGTTC
Source organism: Pseudonocardia sp. (assembly GCF_050246655.1). Lineage (GTDB taxonomy): Bacteria > Actinomycetota > Actinomycetes > Mycobacteriales > Pseudonocardiaceae > Pseudonocardia. The sequence goes on along the minus strand of NZ_JBFWVQ010000100.1, from coordinate 12,296 downwards.
ACCGGGTGCCCGTTGGTCGCCGGGTGCCCGTTGGTCGCCGGCCGGCCGTTCACCGGATGCCCGTTCGTCACCGGGTGCCCGTTCGTCACGGGTCGGCCGCCCGCCGGCTCGGGGTGCCCGGCCCGGAACGCGATGCCGGGCAGGTGCGCGTCGACGATCTGGCCGCCGTCGACCATGCGGGCCGCCGGCACCGGGCCCCCGCCCGTGGCCTGCCCGTTCACCGGCACGGGACGGCTCGGCGCGGGACGGCGCATCGGGCGGTTCGCCGGCTCCGCGGCGGGCCGGTCCGCGGGACGGACGGCCGCGGGCGCCGGGCGCGCCCGGCGCGGCTGCGGCACCGGCACGCCGGGGGCCGCACGCAGCGGGCGCGGCCTGGGCCGCGGGCGCACGACGGCGGTGGCCGCGACGTCGTCGGACGCGGCAAGGGCGACGCCGATCCCGGCAGGGACGATGCCGGTGGCATCGACGTCGGCCGGCGCATCGACGTCCGCCTCGGCCTCCTGGTGCAGGCGGTACAGCTCCGCGTAGCCGGCATGACCGGCAAGGAGCTCCTCGTGCGTGCCGAGGCCGGTGACCCGCCCGCCCTCCAGATAGACGATCTTGTCCGCGTCGGTGACCGTCAGCAGGTTGTGCGAGATGATCACGGTCGTCCGGCCGGACATGAGGCGGCGCAGCGGCTCCAGCACGCGCTGGGTGGACGCGGCGTCCAGGCCGGTGGTCGGCTCATCGAGCAGCAGCACGGGAGCGTCGCGGATCATCGCGCGCGCGATCGCCAACCGCTGGCGCTGGCCCCCGGAGAGCATGCGTCCGCGCTGGCCGACCCGGGTGTCGTAGCCGTCGGGCAGCTCGCAGATGTACTGGTGCGCGTCGGCCGCCTCGGCCGCCGCGACCAGCTCCTCCTCGGTCGCGTCCGGCCTGCCCCAGAGGATGTTGTCGCGGACCGTGCCGTCGAAGACCAGGGTCTCCTGCAGCACCGCGACGACGTTGCGGCGCAGGTCGGACAGCGCGAGATCGCGTAGGTCGATCCCGTCCAGCCGGATGGAGCCGACGTCGGGGTCGTAGGTGCGCAGCAGGAGCTTCGCGAGGCTGGACTTGCCCGCGCCGCTGGCGCCCACGACGGCGACCTTCTGGCCGGGCGCCACGGCGAAGCTGACGTCCGCGAGCGCCTGCTTGTCGGTGCCGGGATAGCCGAAGTCGACCTGCTCCACGGTGATCGCCCCGCGCGCCCGGTCCAGCGGGACCGCCTGCGGCGGGTCGTCGACGAGCGGCTTCTCGTCGAGCAGCTCGATGATCCGCTCGGCGCTCGCGCTCGCGGCGTAGATCGAGTTGTAGAGGTTGCCGAGCCCGCGCACCGGGCCGTAGAGCTGGGTCAGGTAGGCGATGAAGACCAGCAGGCCGCCGAGGGTGAGCCGGCCCGCCGCCAGCTCCGCCACGGCGAAGCCCATGACCAGCAGCACGCCGCCGACCTCGAAGATGTCGATGATCGGACCGAACAGCGACTGCAGCCGGGTGGCGACCATCTGCGCCCGGAAGCTGCCGAGGTTCTCCTTGTGGAACCGCTCGACCTCGTGGTCGGCGCGGTCGTAGGCCTGCACGAGGGCGACGTTGCCGAGGCTCTCCTCCGCGACCGCGGAGATCGCACCCGCCCGACGGCGCTTCTCGCGCGAGGCCTTCTTGATGCGCCTGCTGAAGTAGCGCGACGTGGCGGCGAACAGCGGCGCGGCGACGAGCGAGAGCAGCGCCAGCTTCCAGTTCAGCCAGAACAGCATCCCGCCGAAGAACAGGATCTTCAGGCCGTACGAGATCAGCTCGCCGACGCCGGCGAGGACCAGGCCCTCGATCGCGGCGATGTCACCGGTCAGGCGGGAGAGCACGTCGCCGAGCTGGCGGCGCTCGAAGAATCCCAGCGACAGCCGGTGCAGGTGGGCGAACAGCTTGGTGCGCAGCCGGAGGAGGAACTTCTCGCCGATCCACGTCGTCAGGTATCCGTCGATGAAGGAGATGACGCCTTCGACGATGGTGATGGCGAGATAGGCCGCCGCGATGTAAGGGAAGAGCGAGAAGTCGCCCGGGGTGAAGACGTCGTCGACCAGGACCTTGAAGAGGTAGATCGACGCGGTGTCGAGCGCGGGGCCGAGAGCGACCAGAACGAGACTCAGGAAAAGGCGGAACCGGAGACCCTTGGTCTCCGGCCAGAATCTGCGGAAGATCTCCTTCACGCTGATCGTGGGGGCCGCCTCGACCAGGCTGCTGGAGTCCGCCTCGTCGGCCGGTTCGGAATCGGCCTGCAGCCGGTCGGAGGTGCTGCTGCCGGACATCAGAGGTACCTAAGGGGGGAGCGTGGCCCCGCCCGGTCGACACCGGGCGGAGCCAGCGGCGCGGTGCCGATCAGCGGCAGCGCTTCGGCTTCGGCCGGCAGCCGCCGCGGCTGCTGCTCTCGTCGTGCTTGCGGTGCCGACGGCGACGCGGGCCGGCGGAGCTCGAGGACTCGTCGCGGTGGCCGCGACGGCGGCCGCACTTCGCCGGGACGGCGTGCTTGAAGGACTTCTTGCAGCTCATCGGGGTGGCTCCTTCGCTGTTTCCGTTCACGGCGCCGTCATTGGCGCACGTTCGGACATCGAGCGTTCACCGAACCGTGTTTCACGGCCTCCCGCAGTTCACCCGTCCAGTCGGAACGGGCCGGATACAGGTCCGGACGGGCTAACGGGGGCTTTCCGGACGAGCCGACCGCGCGCGATCCACGCCCGATCTGGCATTCGGAGCAATGATCACGACTGCCCGGCGACCCGGTCGCGATGATCCATCCGGCGAGAACGGGGGATCTACCAGCACGGTCCACGCGGTGACGGCGACCACACCGGACGAGCCGTCCGCGGGCACCGGAACGCGACCGGTGGGCCGAGCAGCGGCGAGGAGCCTCGGACGCACGCGGCGCCGGTCCACCGGCGCCCGCCAGGTTGGCCGCCAACCGGGCGACGTCTCTCGCGCGCCCGGGTGATCCGGGCACGCGGAAGCGGGCGATGTACGCGCCGCAGCCTGCCCAACGAGCGACGACGGCTCGGGATACGGATGGTCACGGACCCGTGTCACACCCGATCGGCGCAGCGGTCGCGCCGAGCCCGCATCCCCGCGCGGCGAGCTTCAGCGAAAGATCGCCGCGTCCACCGTGTAGCGGATGAACTCGCCGTCGGCCCACCGGTCGGTGCCCGGGAACCAACCCGCGACGACACGGCGCGGGATCTCGAACCCGCCGGTGCGCAGGGCGCCCTCCAGGACCGCTCCGAAGCGGTGGACGCCGAAACCGCCGCCGGGATCGCCGTAGCGGTCCATCTCGATCCCGGTGAGGGCACCCGAGGGGCCGACGCGGACCGTCACCTCGTGGACCCACCCGCCTGCGGGGACGAGCGCCGTCGCGCTGTCGCCGGTCCCCGGGCGCCAGGCCACGTCGGCGCGCAGGGCCGTCGCCGGGATCACGACGAGCTGCTCGGCAGCGAGCCTGCCTGCGGCGCTGCGGGTGACGTCGGCGTCCGAGGCCGACACGAGGGGCACGAGCCGGAGCAGGCGCCAGCGCATCTCGCCGCTGCCGCGGGTGTAGCGGTCGAACCCGGCCACGGGCAGCCCCGCGACCCGCAGGCGGGCCGCCCAGACCAGCCCCTCGGCGGTCATCCGCTGCACGGCCGTGAACGGCCGCCAGGAGCCGAGCTTGATCTCGCCGCGCATCCGCAGCTCGACCGCGGACCGCAGCGCCGTCCCGGGCCCGACGGCCCGGCGCAGCCAGCGCCGCACCGGCTCGGGCAGGTCGGCGGCGAGGTCCGGATCGAACCGGGCCGGGACGGGGGTCGGGACGCCGAGCGACTCCCAGTCCGCGCGCACCTCCGCCGGCATGGCGCGCAGGAAGGCCCGGTCGCCACTGGTCGTCCCCGTCGCGGTCATCGTCTGAGCCTCCACGACCCGATGATCGACCGAGTGCGCGCTCGGCCCAAGGGGCGAAGGGCCCCCACGGGCGGACGGCTGGTCCCCGGGCCGGGCGGCACGGCATCATGCCCTGGCCACGAAGGGAGGCACGGATGCCGGACGGTCCCCCGTCGCGCCCGGTGCTCGGCGAGGACGAGGCGCTCGAACTGCTCGCCTACCTCGTGACATCGGCACGCACGCAGGTCGACGAGGCGGCCGAGTACGGCCCGCTGCGGCTGCTCACCGCGGCCCGCAGGCTCGGCGCGATGATCGCGTCCCGGGCGTCGGCGCCCACCGCCGAGTTCGTGTCGGGTCCGCTCGACGCCGCCCCGGAACTGGCGGTGCCCCGGGACGGCCGCGCCGAGTACGTCGCACGCCTGGACGAGCTGTGCCGCGCCCTCGCCACGCACCTCGCCGCGCACTTCGAGGAGGACCCGCGGTGACGGACGGGGGCGAGGCGGTGCTCGCCGCCATCCGCAGCCGCCGGGTGGTGCGCGCGATGACCGCCGAACCGCTGCCCCGGGAGCAGCTGGAGACGATCCTCGACGCGGGCCGCTGGGCCCCGACGGCCGGCAACCGCCACCTCCAGCGCTTCGTCGCCACCGACGACCCCACGACGCTGCGTCTGCTGCGGATGGTGTCCCCGGGGATGCTCCAGCGCCCGGTCGCCGCGATCACCATCTGCACGGACCGCCCGCGCACCGCCGCGTTCGGGTTCCCGCCGGACGCCCCGGGCCTGCACGTCGACGTCGGCACCGCGGCGGCCACGCTGCTGCTCGCCGCCCACGCGATCGGCGTCGGGGCGGGGCCCGTCACGTCGTTCAGCCGCGCCGCGGTGGCGGTGGTCCTGCGGCTGCCCGACGGCTGGGTGCCCGAGATGATCGTCTGCCTGGGCCACCCGGCACCCGGCGCCCCGGCCCCGATGGCGGCCCACCGGCGCCTGACGTGGCGCGATCTCACGACCTGGGTGCCCTGACCGGCGCCCGGGCCTCGAACTCGTCGAGGACGGCGAGGAAGGCCCGCGCGCCGGGCGCGGAAGGGGCCGGGCCGCGGTGGACGAGGACGATCGGGTGTCGCGCGTCGGGATCGGCGAGGTCCAGGGCGCTGACGTCGCCCGGCCGGGCCTCGACGGCCGAGCGCGGCACCACGGCCGGGCCGAAGCCGTGGGCGACGAACCGGGCCACCGCGTCGGAGGTGGCCAGCTCGAACGCGATCCGGCGGGTGAGGCCCGCCCGGGCGAACACGGCATCCACCTGGCGGCGCAGCCCGGACTCGGCGCGCATCTCGACGAACGCGCTGCGGGTCGCCAGGTCGGCGAGGCCGGAGTCCGGGTGCCCGTGGGGTACGGCGAGGACGAGGGGTTCGTCGGCGAGCACCCGGTGGGTCAGGCCTGCGGGGAGCTGCCCGGGGTGCAGCCCGACGAATGCGACGTCCAGCTCGCCGTCGCGCACCTGGCCGGCCATGTGCCGGCTGCCGGTGTCCCGGATGGCGATCTCCACACCCGGATGGCGGTGGTGGAACGCGGCGAGCGCGCGCTCCACCACCGGCGCGGCCTGGCCGGTGCTGCCGATCATGCCGATCCGCAGCCGCCCGGTGACGACCCCGGCCAGCTCGGCGAGCTCCACACGGGCGGCCTCGATCCCGGCGAGGACGGCGCGGGCGCGCGGCAGCAGCAGCTCGCCCGCCGGAGCGAGACGCACCGACCGGCTCGTGCGCTCGAAGAGCGTGACGCCGTGCTTGCGTTCCAGCCGCGCGACCTGGTAGCTCAGCGCGGACTGTGCCACGTGGCAGCGCGCCGCGGCCCGGGTGAAGTTGAGCTCCTCGGCCACGGCGACGACGTACTCGAGCTGGCGGACATCCATCGCGATCCTCGATCGTTGGGCACTGAACTCTGAATTGGTTCGATCGACGGTAGCGCCCGACACTCGACGGCATGACCCGCCATCCCCTCACCGGACGCCGGCTCGCCGTGCTCACGCTGCTGCTCGGCGGGTTCACCGCGTTCGGCCCGCTGTCGATGGACCTCTACCTGCCCGCCTTCCCCGGGCTCGCCGACGACCTCGCCGCGAGCCAGGCGGCCGTTCAGCTCACCCTCACCGCGGACGTCGTCGGCCTCGTCGTGGGCCAGCTGGTGCTCGGCCCGCTGTCCGACGCCCGGGGCCGCAGGCGGCTGCTCATCGGCTCGACGCTCGTGTGCGCACTCGCCTCGGTGCTCTGCGCGCTCGCCCCGACGGCGGGGTGGCTGGCCGCGTGGCGCTTCCTGCAGGGTGCGTCGGGCGGCGGCGGCATCGTGCTGGCCCGGGCCGTCGCAGCGGACATCGCGAGCGGGGTCGAGGCGGCCCGGCTGTTCTCGCTGTTCATGACCGTGTCGAGCGTCGCCCCCATCATCGCGCCGGTGCTGGGCGGTGCCCTGCTGGCCGCGACGGGCAGCTGGCGGCCGATGTTCTGGCTGCTCGCGGTGACGAGCCTCGTGCTCGCCGCGGCCGCCTGGCGGGCGATCCCCGAAACGCTGCCAGCGGACCGGCGGCAGCCGGGCGGGCTGCGCCGCACCGGCCGGGCGTTCGTCGACCTGGCCCGCGACCGGGTGTTCGCCGGCTATGCGCTCACCGTCGCCTTCGCCTACGCCTCGCTCTTCGGCTACATCTCCGGGTCGTCGTTCGCACTGCAGGACGTCTACGGCCTGTCGGCCACGCAGTTCAGCATCGTGTTCGCCGCGAACGCCGCCGGGATGATCGCGCTGGGCCTGCTCAACGCCCGCCTCGTGCGCCGTCACGCGGTGCGCCGCCTGCTGGTGGCCGGGCTCGCCTCCTCGACGGTGGCCGCCGTCGCCCTGGTCGGGGCGGTGCTCGTCGGGTCGGATCTGCCCGCCGTGCTGGTCCTGCTGTTCGTCGTCGTCGCGAGCCGCGGGCTCGTGTCCGCCAACGCCACCGTGCTCGGGGTGGCGCGCGCGCGTGCCGCCGGCTCGGCGTCGGCGGTGCTGGGGGCGCTGATGTTCGCGGGCGGCGTCCTCGTCACCCCGCTCCTGGCGCTCGGCGGCGAGGGCAGCGCGGTGCCGATGGTGCTCGTCGTCGCGGGCGGCGCGGTGGCGGCGCTCCTGGCGACGACGCTGCTGGCGCGCGAGCGGGCTCAGGTGGCGGCGTCGTAGGTCTCCAGCACCTCGCCGGAGGTATCGAAGATCCGGTCGGCGCCGAGCCGGTCGACGAACCCGTACCGGTCGAGCTGCCGGCGGACCGCGGGGACCACGCTGGACAGGACGAGCCGGATCCCGCGATCCTCCAGGCGTTCCCGGACGCGGTCCAGCACCTCACCCGCGCTGTAGTCGACGTCACCGATCGCGGCGGCGTCGAGGCAGAACCAGCGCACGGGCGGGCCGCTGGTGGTCAGCAGGGCGACGTCGGCGGCGAAGCGCGACGCGTTGGCGAAGTACAGCCCGCTACCGAAGCGGTAGACGATCAGCCCGTCGACGGTCCGCAGCCCGGGCGCGACCGGCTCGGAGTGCCAGTGCCCGGCCGGGGACTTGCGCAGCACGCTGCTGTGCGGGTGGTAGCTGTGGCGCAGGTGGTCGGCGATGGACAGGGCGACGGCCATCGCGATGCCGGTCTGGACGCCGAACAGGACGACGGCCAGCGCCGTGACCAGTGCGAGCGCCCACTCCGACCGCCGCACGGCCCAGAGCCTGCGCAGCCCGTCGACGTCGACGAGCTCGACACCGATGAGGAGCACGACCGCGGCGAGCGCCGCCAGCGGGAGCAGCGCGAGCGACGGGGTCGCCACCAGCACCACCACCAGGGCGAGCAGCGCCGCACAGAGCTGCGCGAGCTGGCTGCGCCCGCCTGCGGAGTCCACGATCTGGGTCTTCGTGGGACTGCCGTTGACGACGAACGTGCCGGTCAGGGCGCTGGCGAGGTTCGCGCCCGCGAGGCCGACGACGTCCTGGTCGGTGTCGGCGCGCTCGTCGTGGCGGGCGGCATAGGCGCGCGCGGTGGCCGCGCTCTGCGCGAGGATCACGACCAGCATCGACAGGGCCAGCGGCAGCACCGTGCGCAGGTCCTCCAGCCCCACCCCGGGCAGCGTGGGCGTCGGCAGCCCCGAAGGGACCGGCCCGAGGAGCGCGGTGTCGAGGTCGATCGCCGCCGACACGGCGATGGCGGCGACCACCGCGATCAGGGCCCCCGGGATGCGGCGGTCGATCAGCCGCAGCCCCACGACAACGACCACCACGCCCGCGGCGATCGCGACGGCGGTGCCGTCGGCGTCCGGCAGCCCCCGGGCGATCTGCACCAGCAGGGCGGGCACGTCGTGGGTGGTGACCGGCACGCCCGTCACGTCGGCGAGCTGCCCCACCGCGACCTGGATGCCCACCCCCGTCAGGAAGCCGACGAGCACGCTGCGGGACAAGAAGTCCGCGAGCACCCCCAGCCGCAGCAGGCGCGCGACCAGCAGCAGGGCCGCCACGACCAGCGCCGTCGTCGCGGCCAGGGCGACGTAGCGGTCGCTGCCGGCCACGGCGACCGTGGCGAGGCCCGCGGCGAGCATGGCCGCGGTCGCCGAGTCCGCACCGACGACGAGATAGCGCGAGGCGCCGAGCACCGCGAACACGACGGCAGGCGCGAGCAGCGTGTACAGCCCGGTCTCGACCGGCATGCCTGCGATCCGCGCGTACCCCAGCACCTCGGGCACGGCGATCGCGGCGAGCGTCGCGCCGGCAAGGGCGTCGGGCAGGAACCGGTCGCGGCGCAGCTGCAGGCCGCGTCCGATCCAGCGCACCCGGCCCACCTCCCGAGCGGGAAGGCTAGCCGCCGTGAGCGCTCAGGGTGTGAAGCCGATCGCGACGAGCTGCTCGCGGCCCTCGGGGGTGATGTCGCTCGGGTGCCACGGCGGGGAGAACTCCCAGTCGATCGCGTACCGCGCGACGAGCCCCGACCCGACGAGCGCCGTCCGGATCTGGTCCTCCATGATCTTCGTCAGGGGGCAGGCCGGCGAGGTGAGGGTCATCGTGAGCCGGGCGTTGTCCCCGTCGCTCCGGACGTCGATCCGGATGTCGCGGACGAACCCCATGTCGACGACGTTGATCCCGAGATCGGGGTCCAGGACCTCGGTGAGGGCCTCGCGGACCCGGTCGGCCGTCCGTGCGGTCACGGCACTGCGCCCCTTCCGGTGGACCGGAGCTCCACGGTCAGCGCCGTGGTGCGGGTGGTGATCCAGTCGGCCTTGCCGTGCGCCTGCCGGCGCACCCGCACGACCGGCTCCCCCTCCTCGACCTCGAACGCCACGACCGCGAGGGCGGCGGGCGGGATGCCGTGCACGCGCGCCGCCTCGGCGGTGGCCTGCTGCACCACACGCGCGACCGGTGCGCACACCGTGCCCGCGGCGAAGCGCAGCGCGTGCAGCGCCGCGTCGGCGGGCATCCCGCGCACCCGCTCCAGCACGCGCCGCGCTTCGGCCTGCGCGATGCGGACCTGGTCGGAGCGGCCGTGTACGACGCGATCGGCGGGGCCTGCCGGCACCATCACGGCACCGCGACCCAGATCCGCCCGTTCTCGACCTTCACCGGGTAGGCGGTCAGGGCGCAGTCGTCGGGGTTGATCCCCCGGCCCGAACGCGCGTCGAACTCCCAGAGATGGTTCGAACAGGTGAGCACGCCGTCGGTGAAGTCGCCGTCGTCGAGCGGCCACGCCTGGTGAGGGCAGCGGTTGTGGTAGGCCCGGACCTCACCCCCGGCGTCGAGCAGCAGGACGGGCGTGTCGCGCACGGTCACGGCCGCCATGTCGTCCTCCCAGAGCTCGTCGGCCTCGTAGACGTCGGTCCAGGTCGCGCGGGTCGCGGTGGATGCGTCGTTCGCGGATGCCACGTGGGCCGTCTCCTCTCGTGCGATCAGGCCGCCGCGGCGACCAGGCCGGCGTTCGCGAGCAGGTCGCGGCGGGCCGCGACCGCCTCGTCGGCCACCTGCGACGCCGAACGGCCGTGCTCGGGGAGGGTCGCCATCAGCTCGCCCAGCCCGCGGGCCGCCGCGTCGGCGCGCGGCGACCACCGGTCGATCCACTTCCGCAGGACGTCCGCGTTCTCCGGCCGTTCGGCCAGGGCGTGGCGGGCCAGCGCGGCGCTCCACCGGGCCCGCCGCGCCGCGTCCGCCGCCAGCGACGACGTCAGGAGCCAGGTGAGCTCGTCGCCGTTGGCGCGCGCGAGCTCGCCGAGCTGGCGCAGGAGCACGTCGTCCAGCGTCGGCAGCAGCACGAGGTCGAGCGCGGTGAACGCCTCGGCCCAGTCGTAGGTGACAAGTGCCAGCTCGACGGCCCGGCGGGCGGGCTGCCACTGCGGGGCGTCCTCCCAGACCGCCCGTTCCCCGGTAGCGAACCCCGCCTCCGGGTCGGCGAGCTGCAGCTCGCGGGTGCGGTAGGCGACCAGGGTCACGCGGCGCAGCAGGTCCGCGGTCGCGAGCGTCGCCGCGCCGGTGATGTAGGACGACGGCGCCATGAACGCCACGTAGGCCTGGACCTGCTGGGCGCCGTGCACCGGGTAGCGCGTGGGCGTGAACAGCCGGGCCAGGGTGGCCCGCCAGCGCGGCGCGAGCGCTCCGTCCGCGCCGACCGCGGCGTACTGCTCCAGGAGGCCTGCGACGTGGCTCTCCTGCTCGTCCTGCTGGACGACGTAGGTGCGGTAGGTGTGGGCATCGGGATCGCGGAAGCCGTCCCAGTCCTCGGCCTGCAACGGCGAGCGGTCGCGGTAGGTGATCATCCACAGGTTGCCCGGCGAGGACGGGTTGCCCTCCAGTGGCGCCTTGCGCCCCGAGCGGAGCGTCCAGTTCGTCGCGTGCGAGACGATCTCGTACTCGGTGGGCCGCTTGCGGACGTCGCCGAAGGCGCTCCACGTGCGCAGGCGGCGGGTGGGTGTGTCGGTCATGACCTGCCTCCCACGGAGCCGAGGGACCACTCGACCGCGTCGCTGGACGTGGAGATCCGGCCCGAGAACGACGGCATGATCGCCTCCAGCGAGCGGATCTCGAACGACTCGCCGAGATGGCGCTTGAGCGACTCCGCCGTGACCCGCAGCCGGTCCGAAGCGTGGATGCGGACGTAGGCGCCGCGGTCGACGATCTCGATGTCGCGGTCGGGGTTGTCGTCCTCGATCGCGGCGGCGACGAGCTCGACCTCGTCGCACATGCGCAGGATGGGTCCCACGGGGTTGTCCATGGCCGGTCAGTCCTCGTAGTCGACGCGGACGTGGTCCAGCGGGCCGATGCCCGCCTCGCTCACGGTCAGGTGGGGCGGCAGGATGCGGTCGTCGAAGTAGACGACCTTGGCGGCGTCGCGGCGGCGCACCCGCTTGCCCTCGCTGTGGTAGGCCACCTTCTCGGCCAGCTCGGCGATGGTGTCGGTGCTGAGCACGGGCGCGAGCACCTCGACGAAGTCGTCGGCGAAGATCGCGTTGAGGGGCACGAGCTGGGGCTCGGCGTCGTCGCCCGCCATGTCAGCCCACCTCCGCGGACTCGAAGGATCTCGCCCACGAGTAGCCGTGCGCGTCGTCGCCCATCACGTCCGGGGTGAGCCCCATCCAGCCGAGGATCCCCGGCACGTCCATGGGCTGGATCTCGCCGCCGAGGAACCGCTCCACCACCGTGGTGTGGTTGATCGCGTCGCGGTCCTCCCACCAGATCTGCCGGCAGCCCTTGGAGCAGAAGTGGTAGGTGACGCCGTTGTGCCTGAGCGAGTGGTTGCGCACCCGCCACTTCCCGTCCCGCCCGTACGTCGCGTTGCACGTCGGCAGGTGGCACATGTTGCACAGCCACGGCAGCGTCTCCGGCAGCGTGGCCTCCAGGTTGCCGGAGTTGATGTTCTCGGCGATCACGGCCCACTTGTCGCCGTAGAGGGTGTCCCAGTTCGGGTACATCTCGCGCAGCCACTCGCGCGACTCAGCGTCCACCCCGCCCGCGGGCCGCCACCACACCGTGGGCCGCCAGAACCACAGGCCGAGGTGCAGCGAGTGGTGCCAGACGTCGAGGCCCTCCATGAACTCGTCCCAGTACCAGGGCCGGCGCAGCCCGTAGTCCTCGATCGTCCGGACGAACTGGTCGATGATCCATTCCTCCATGAACTCCCGGTAGGACTGCTTGCGGTGCTCGACGGGGGTGTAGTAGTCCATCGCCGGACCGGTGAGCGCGGAGAACGCCCGGGCGGAGAGCCAGAAGAACTTGTCGATCGTCCACTGGGCCCGCACGGGGTCGTGCTCGACCAGCAGCTCCAGCGTCGGCCCGCCCTGCTGGGCGTGGCGGGCCTCGTCGGTCTGGATCGACGAGATCATGTTCGCGAAGTTGACGTCCCCGGCCTCCAGCGCGTCCGAGGACA
>NZ_JBFWVQ010000099.1:0-21398 GCF_050246655.1 Pseudonocardia sp. | reverse complement strand
TACGAGTTCTGGCGCAAGGCCAAGGCCCACGGCGTGAAGCCGATCATCGGCATGGAGGGCTACCTCTCCCCGGGCTCGCGGCACGAGCGCAAGCGCGCCACGCTGGGCGGGCAGGTCGTGAGCGACGACAACCCCGGCGAGATGTACACGCACATGACGCTGCTCGCGGAGAACACCGAGGGCATGCACAACCTCTTCCGGCTCTCGTCGCTGGCGAGCCTGGAGGGCTACTACTACAAGCCGCGCATGGACCGCGAGCTGCTGGAGACCTACGGCAAGGGGATCATCGCCACCACCGGCTGCCCGTCAGGCGAGGTCCAGCGGCTGCTCCAGCAGCACCGCTTCGAGGACGCCTGCCAGGCCGCGAGCGACTACCGCGACATCTTCGGGCGGGACAACTTCTTCTGCGAGCTGATGGACCACGGCATCGCGATCGAGAAGCAGGTCCAAAAGGACCTGTTCGAGCTGAAGAAGCGTCTCGACCTGCCGGGCATCGCCACGAACGACCTGCACTACACCTACGCCGAGGACGCCAAGCCGCACGAGGTGCTGCTCTGCGTGCAGACCGGCAAGACGCTCGCCGACCCGAACCGGTTCAAGTTCGACGCGCAGGACTTCTACCTCAAGTCCCCGCAGGAGATGCGGTCCCAGTGGGACGGCGAGTTCCCCGAGGCGTGCGACAACACGCTGCTCATCGCCGAGCGGGTGGACGTCGGTTTCACCGAGGGCCAGGACCTCATGCCCCGCGCCCCCGTCCCGGAGGGCGAGTCGGAGGAGTCCTGGCTGGTCAAGGAGGTCGAGCGGGGCCTGCACCGGCGGTTCCCGAACGGGGTCACCGACCGCTACCGCACGCAGGCGGAGTTCGAGGTCGGCGTCATCTGCCAGATGGGCTACCCGGGCTACTTCCTGGTCACGGCCGACCTGATCTCGCACGCGCGCGAGGTCGGCATCCGGGTCGGGCCGGGCCGCGGCTCGGCGGCGGGCTCGCTCGTCGCGTACGTCCTGGGCATCACCGACCTCGACCCGATCGAACACAAGCTGATCTTCGAGCGGTTCCTCAACCCCGAGCGCGTGTCGATGCCCGACATCGACATGGACTTCGACGAGCGCAGGCGCGGCGAGATGATCCGCTACGTCACGGAGAAGTACGGCGAGGACCGGATCGCGCAGATCATCACGTACTCCACGATCAAGGCGAAGGCCGCGATCAAGGACTCGGCGCGGGTGCTGTTCGGCCAGCCCGGCTACGCCGTGGCGGACCGGATCTCCAAGGCGATGCCGCCCGCCGTCATGGGCAAGGACATCCCGCTGTCGGGGATCTTCGACCCCGCCCACAAGCGCTACTCCGAGGCCGCCGAGGTGCGGGCGCTCTACGAGAGCGACGCCCAGGTCAAGGAGATCATCGACACCGCGCGGGGGCTGGAGGGGCTCAAGCGGCAGTGGGGCGTGCACGCCGCGGGCGTGATCATGTCGAGCACCCCCCTCATCGACGTCATCCCGATCCAGCGCCGCGAGGCGGACGGCGCGATCATCACGCAGTTCGACATGGGCGCCTGCGAGACGCTCGGGCTGCTGAAGATGGACTTCCTCGGCCTGCGCAACCTCACGATCATCGACGACGCCCTGGAGAACATCGAGCGGAACGGCAAGCCCCGGCTGGAGATCGAGAAGGTCGCGCTCGACGACCCCGCGACCTACGAGCTGCTCGCCCGCGGCGACACCCTCGGAGTGTTCCAGCTGGACGGCGGCCCGATGCGCGACCTGCTGCGCCGCATGGCCCCCACCGAGTTCGACGACATCTCCGCCGTCGGCGCGCTCTACCGGCCGGGTCCGATGGGCGCCAACGCGCACAACGACTACGCCGACCGCAAGAACGGCCGGCAAGAGGTGAAGCCGATCCACCCGGAGCTGGCCGAGCCGTTGCGCGACATCCTCGGTGAGACGTACGGCCTGATCGTCTACCAGGAACAGGTCATGGCGATCGCCCAGAAGCTCGCGGGCTACTCGCTCGGCAAGGCGGATCTGCTGCGCCGTGCGATGGGCAAGAAGAAGAAGGAGATCCTCGACAAGGAGTACGAGGGTTTCGCCGACGGGATGAAGGACCACGGCTACTCCGCGGACGCGGTGAAGACGCTGTGGGACATCCTGCTGCCGTTCTCGGACTACGCGTTCAACCGCGCGCACTCCGCGGCCTACGGCGTCGTCTCCTACTGGACGGCCTACCTCAAGGCGAACTACCCGGCCGAGTACATGGCCGCGGTGCTCACGTCCGTGCGCGACGACAAGGACAAGGCCGCGGTCTACCTGTCGGAGTGCCGCCGGATGGGGCTCAAGGTGCTCCCGCCGGACGTCAACGACTCGGTGCGCAACTTCTCCCCGGTCGGCGAGGACATCCGGTTCGGCCTGGGCGGCATCCGCAACGTCGGCGAGGGTGTCATCGAGTCGATCGTCGCGGCCCGCCGCGAGAAGGGCGCGTTCACCGACTTCTCGGACTTCCTGCGCAAGGTCGACGCGGTGGTCTGCAACAAGAAGGTCGTGGAGTCGCTGATCAAGGCCGGTGCGTTCGACTCGCTCGGCCACCCCCGTAAGGGGCTGCTGCTCGTGCACGCTGAGGCGATCGACGCGGTGATGAGCACGAAGAAGGCCGCGTCGATGGGGCAGTTCGACCTGTTCGGGTCGATGGACGGCTCGGCGGACACCGACGACGCCTTCGCGGGCGTGTTCGACACCCAGGTCCCCGACGACGAGTGGGACACCAAGCACCGGCTGGCCGTCGAGCGGGAGATGCTCGGCCTCTACGTCTCGGGCCACCCTCTGCACGGGGTGGAGCACGTGCTCGCCGCCAAGGCGGACACCGCGATCCCCACGATCCTGGAGGGCGACCTCGCCGACGGCGCGCAGGTCACCGTCGGCGGGATCCTCGCCGGGGTGAACCGGCGGGTGAACAAGAACGGCGAGCCGTGGGCGTCGGCGCAGCTGGAGGATCTCGCGGGCGGCATCGAGGTGCTGTTCTTCCCGCGCTGCTACCAGGTCGTCGGCATGGACGTGGCCGAGGACGCGATCGTGCTGCTCAAGGCCCGGGTGAGCCGCCGGGATGACCGGGTGTCACTGATCGTCAACGACCTCGCGGTGCCGGACCTGTCCACCGGTGACGGCGCGGCGGCGCCGGTGAAGGTGAGCATCCGCACGGAGATGGTCACCCCCGAACGGGTCTCGCGGCTGCGGGAGGTGCTGTCCAACCACCCGGGGAGCTCCGAGGTGCACCTGTCGCTGGTGGGTCCGACGCGCACCACCCCGCTGCGGTTGGCCGACGGGTTCCGGGTCGCCCACTCGCCGTCGCTCATGGGCGACCTCAAGGCGCTGCTCGGGCCGGGCTGCCTGGGCTGACGCGTCACGGGCTCCCGCGGTACTCGGCGATGCGGGCGGAACGCTCCGCCGCGCAGCGCTCCCGGTCGGCGGATCCGGCGAGGCCCGCGCACAGGTGGTCCGCAACGGAGTCGCCGATGCCGTGGCGCACGATCGTGGCGACCGCGCCGTCGACGCACTCCGCCCGTGCGGCGGGATCGGGTCCGAGCGCGCACAGCGCCGCGACAGCGTCGGCCTTGTCCTGCTCGGTGATCAGGAGTTTCTCGCTGCGCACCACGGCCCGGTCGCCGATCCCGCGGTGGCAGGCGGGCCGGTGGGCGACGTCCGGCGCGGCGGCGCACAGCGCGAACACCGGCCCGGGGTCGCCGTCGTGGAGGTAGAAGGCGTAGGCGGTCTGCTTGTCGTAGCAGCGGTCCTTGTACCTCTCGGGCAGCGCGGGGCAGGGGTGGAGGAGGTCGCCGGGCCGCAACCAGGCGGTGCCGCCGGGGGCGCTGAGCCCGGCGGCGACGTTCTCCATGAACACGCCGCCGTGGCAGTGGTCGGCTTCCCAGGCGGTGTGGCGGTCGCAGCCCGCCAGGGCCGCGAGGACGTCCCCGCCGCTGAGCACCAGGTACCCGTGGCCCATGCCGTGGGCACACCACAGGTGCGGCAATGAGCGGGGCGAGGCCGCGGCGACCTCGTCGCACACCCCGTCCGCCGTCGTCGGACCCGCGCGGACCATCACCGCCTCGGTCGCGCCGTGGTAGTAGCCGCCCGAGCACAGCGCACTGCCCCGCGCGTACGCCGGCGCCACCGCGCCGAGCCGCTCGCCCTCGGCGTACCCGAGGTGATGGACGATCTCGTGGCAGGCGCCCCGCAGCACCCCGTCGGTTCGCCGGTCGGCGTCGAGCCGAGCCAGCGCCAACCCCACCCCTGCCTGCTGCGCGAGCGCGGTGTACTCGCCCATCCGGCAGACCGGGTCGAGGACGGCGGCGCCGGTGCAGGCGGCGGCGGGTCCGTGGCCGCCATCGACGCCGTGGCCGCCATCGACGCCGTGACCGCCATCGACGCCGTGACCGCCATCGACGCCGTGGCCGCCGAGCGGCGGCGTGCCCGCCACCCGCGCGCCGCCCAGCACACCTGCCGCACCGACGACAGCGCCGACGACAGCGCCGACGACAGCAGCGGCGAGCAGCACGGGCACGAGCCGCCGGTGCCGGCGCCGGCGGGCACCGGTCCCGCCGGGCGGCCGGTCCGCGGGCACCGGTTCAGTCCGCCTTGTCCAGGCCGATGATGTCGCCGCCCGGCGAGCCCTTGCGGACGTTGCCGCTGCGCCCGAATGCCGCTGTGCCACCGGGGGAGAGCACGGCGACGTACTCGCCGGGCACGGCGCTGTTGGCCGCCCACTCGCGGGCCGCGCCCGTGTTGCCGAACGCGGCGAGCCGGGCGGGGGTCGCCAGCGCGAGCACCTCCTGCAGGAGCGGGATCTGCTTGCCGTCCCAGGTGGTCAGCGTGCCGGTGAGCACGCCGTCGCGGAGCTTGCCCGCCAGCTCGTCGCCTGCGGTGGAGGTCCCCGAGTAGGTCAGGTCGGGAGTCACGGTGACCTGGTAGATGCCCGCTCCGGCGGTGGCGGGATTGGACATGTAGCGGAACCGGCCGCCCGTCGAGTCGATGAATGTGCCCCGGATCTCGTAGTCGGTGAAGTTGCCGATCTCCAGGGTCTCCTCGCCCGACGCGGACGGCAGCGGGACGACCGTGTTCAGGCCCTCGGTCTGCGCCGGGTCGACCGTGCCGGTGAACCACAGCGCGAGTCCCACCGGGATCCCGAGCCCGTCGCAGACGTACGCGCGCAGCGTGCGGGCGCCGTCGGCGGCGGGCGGGTCGACGTCGAACGCGACAGCGGTGATCTCCGGGCGGCCGAAGACGTAGCCGAAGTAGACGTCGGTGGGCGGCTTCGCCGGGGTCGTGGCGGCCGTCCCAGCCGTGTCGGACCCGCTCGCGCACCCGGCGGTGCCCAGCGCGGCGACCGCGCCGCCGGTGGACAGCAGCATGGCCCGCCGCGAGACGGTGCGCCGGTAGAGGGAGCCGCGGGGCGGATCGCCGGGCTGCTCGTGGGGACGGGTGGGCATGGTGATCGTTCCTCTCTCGGGGTCAGTCGGGTTCGGCAGGCAGTGCGAGGCAGAGGTACTGGCGGCCCTCGCGCATCGCGAGGCCGTCGGCGCACAGGCCATCCATGGCCTCATCCAGCTCGGCGGGATCGAGCGCGAGGGCGGCGGCGACCTTCGCGGCGGTGGTCGGCCGGTCACTGAAGGCCTCGTAGGCCGACGCCAGCGGCTCGGCGAGGGTGAACTCGACCGGGGCGGTGGGGTCGCGGAAATCGGCGACCGACAGGCCGTCGGGGACGCGTCGGTAGGTCAGCGTCGGCCGGCGCAGCCCCCGCCACGCGGCCCGCCACCGCGAAGCGGCGCGCTGCACGCCCTCGAACGCGGAGTCGGGCAGGCCACCGGTGAACTCGTGGTCGAAGGCGTAGGCCACCTTCCACAGGTCGACACCCTCGGGGTAGACGTGGCCGTAGGCGGCCATCGGCGCGACGCGGCGCACGCCGAAGGACTCCCGGTCGTCGAAGAGCGGGCTGTAGCGGTCCATCCGCAGCCGGCCCGTCCCGCCCGGCGGGGGCAGGTGGTGCAGGAGGTCCAGCAGCCGTTCCTGCCCGTAGTAGTCCTCCCGGGTCTCGCCGGGGAACCCGCACAGGATGTTCCACGTGACGTCGAGGCCGTAGTGGGTGGCCCAGCGGATCGTGTTGACGTTCTGGATGCCGGTGACGCCCTTGCGCATCAGCCCCAGCACGTGGGTGGACAGCGACTCGATGCCGGGCTGGATGTTGCCCATGCCCGCGTCGCGCATCAGCCTGATCTGTGCGCGGGTGAGGTTGGACTTGACCTCGTAGAAGAGCTCGTAGGGGGCGCCGTCCGCAGCCAGCCCGGGGAGCAGGTCCTTGAGGTAGGCCATGTCCATGATCGCGTCGACGGCGAAGAAGCGCCGGGACGGGTAGCGGGCGGCGGCCTGGTCGAGGTCGGCACGGACCCGGTCCGCCGACTTGGCCCGGTACGCCATGCCGGTGGCGTTGAGGCCACAGAAGGTGCAGTGGTGCTTCTGGCCCCACCAGCACCCGCGGGAGCTCTCGACGAGGATCTCGGGGCGCGGCTCCTGCCCGTCGGCGAACAGGCCGTGCCGCCCCGCGCGGGCGAAGTACTCGTCGTAGTCGGGGAAGGGCAGCGCGTCGAGGCCACGGAAGAGCGGGGCGCGGCGGGGATCGAGCACCTCGCCGTCGCGGCGACAGGTGACGCCGGGGACCGTGGCCGGGTCGCGGTTCTCGTGCAGCGCGGTGAGGAACGCCGGGAACGCGACGTCAGCCTCGCCGACGACGGCGAAGTCGACGCAGTCGACGGTCCGGACCAGCTCCGCGCCCATCTCGCCGTCGAAGTTCGCCCCGCCGAACAGCGTGACGACGTGCGGCCACCGCTGCTTGATCCGCCGGGCCAGCGCGAAGGAGGCGGTGTTCTGCTCGAAGGTGCAGGAGAACCCGACGACCGCGAAGCGGCCCCAGTCTCCCTCCGCGACGATCCGGTCGAGGAACGCCGGGACGCCGATCTCCCGCAGCTCCACCAGCTGCTCCGCCGGGCCGAACCCGGCGAGGAAGGCCTCGGCGTCGGCCGGGTGGTTGTCCAGCAGCTTCGTGCCGTGGTCGGGCGCGTCGTCGCCGAAGGCCTCCCGGGAGAACAGCCAGTCGCCCAGCCGCAGCCCCTGCCGGGCCTCGCGCAGCACCTCGTAGGTCTCCCGCCCCACCTGCGCGGCGAAGTCGAGGTAGGCGTGCACGGTCGAGACGTCGAAGCCCTGCTCGCGCGCGATCGCCGCGAGCAGGCCGATCTGTATCGACGGGCGGAAGTGCGTCATGAACGGCATCGAGACCAGTGCGACCGGCAGGTCGGACCGGTCCGTGCGGGGGACCGGGTCGGGCAGCAGGACGGTCACGGCGCTCCTCGGCGTCAGTGCGGGTGAGCGGGCTGGACGGGCTGGGCTGCCAGCAGGCCCCAGGTGGCGACGGCGTCACGCACCGCGACGTCGCAGACGGCGGCGAGCGGGCCGGGATCGGCGCGCAGGGCGGCGCAGAGCGCCTCGGCCTCGGCGACGCCGCTGTGGTCGCGGACGTGTGCGGTGACGGAGCCGATCACGCAGTCCGTGCGCGTGGCGGCGTCCGGCCCGAGCAGGCACATCGACCGCGTCGCGACGGCGACCGCGTCGCGGCCGGTGACGAACTTGTTCGCGAGGATCGCGATCTTCCCACCGAGCCCGCGCACGCAGGCCGTCCGGTCGGCACCAGGGGTGTCGGGCAGGGCGACGCACTCCGCGAACACCGTCGTCACGTCGTCGTCGGCGAGGTACATCGCGTACGAGGTCTGCTTGTCGTAGCACTCGGTGCGGTACCGGGCGGCGACCTCCGCGCACGGGTAGAGCGGGTCGTCGGGGCGGACGAACCGTGACGGGCGCTGCGGGTTGTGCACCGCCGTGAGGTTCTCCATGAACACCCCGCCTGCGCAGTGCCCCGCTTCCCAGGGTTCGAGCAGGTCGCAGCCGGCGAGGGCGGCGTGGACGTCCGAGGCGTACAGGGCCATGAACCCGTGGCCCGTGCCGTGGGCGCAGTAGTAGTGCAGCGGCGCGCGCGGGGCGGTGTCGCGCAGCGGCGCGCAGACCTCGCGGGCCCGGTCCCGGATCGGGTCCGCGCCGAGCCGGGCCATCGCCGACTCGACGACGCCGTGGAAGTAGCCGCCCGAGCAGAGGGACCCGCCGTCGGCCGGACCGTCGGCGAAGGCGTCGGCGAGCGCGCGTTGCTCCCCCGCGGCCCTGCCGACGACGTGGGCGAGCTGGTGGCAGGCCGTGCGTACGTAGCCGTCGCCGTCGCGGGCGGCCTTCAGCTCGGCGAGGGCGACCCGCGGCCCCTGCGTGCGGGCGAGGACGTCGTAGCGGCGCACGTGGCAGGGCAGGTCGAGGCGGGCGGCGCCGGTGCAGGCCGGAACGTCCGCCCGCTCGAGGGCCCGCACCCCCGTGGTGGCCAGCACCGCGGCGAACGCCAGGGCGATCACGCCGCCGATCCCGAGCACGACCCACCGCTGCACCTGGCGACCGTGCCAGGGGTCCCGGTGAGCCGGTATCGGGGAAACCCGCCCGCTCAGCGAAGGGGGCCCATTACCGCCTCGGCGGCGGCCGGGACCGCCCCCGACGCCACGAGCTGGACGGCGGCGTCGATCTCGGCGGCGAGATGGCGGTCCGGCCCGGGGCCGGGAACGTGGCGGCGCAGGAGGTCCCGGACGGCGCCGGTGCCCCGCGCCGGGTCGAGCGGGGCCCGCAGGTCCAGCCCGCGGACCGCGGTGAGCAGCTCGATCGCGAGGACCCGGCGCAGGCCGTCCAGCGCGCGCCGCAGCTTGCGGCCCGCCGACCAGCCCATCGACACGTGGTCCTCCTGCATCGCGCTGGACGGGATCGAGTCCACCGACGCGGGGACGGCCAACCGCTTGAGCTCCGAGACGATCGCCGCCTGTGTGTACTGGGCGATCATGTACCCGGAGTCGATGCCGGGATCCTCGGCGAGGAACGCGGGCAGACCGTGGCTGCGGGCGACGTCGAGGAAGCGGTCGGTGCGTCGCTCGGCGACCGAGGCGACGTCGGCGACCGCGATCGCGAGGAAGTCCAGGACGTAGCCGACCGGGGCGCCGTGGAAGTTGCCGTTGCTCTCGACGCGCCCGTCGGTGGTGACGACGGGGTTGTCGACGGCCGCGGCCAGCTCCCGGGTCGCCACCGCCTCGGCGTGGGCGAGGGTGTCGCGCGCCGCGCCGTGCACCTGCGGTGCGCACCGCAGCGAGTACGCGTCCTGGACCCGGGTGCAGTCCGGCGTCCGATGGCTGGCCATGATCGCGGAACCGGCGAGCAGCGCGCGCAGGTTGGCTGCGCTGTCGGCCTGGCCGGGGTGGGGCCGCAGCGCCATGAGATCCGCGGCGAACGCGGCGTCCGTGCCGAGCAGGGCCTCGACGCTCGCGGCGGCGGTCACGTCGGCGACCCGCAGGAGCTCGCGCAGGTCCAGGCAGGCGAGCACGAGCATGCCGAGCATGCCATCGGTGCCGTTGATGAGGGCGAGGCCCTCCTTCTCGTGCAGCGTCACCGGGGCGAGCCCCGCGCGGGCGAGGGCCTCGGCGGCCGGGCGGCGCGCCCCGCCGGGGTCGTGCACCTCGCCTTCCCCGATCAGCGTGAGCGCGCACGCGGCGAGTGGGGCGAGGTCGCCCGAGCAGCCCAGCGACCCGTACTCGGGCACGACGGGGGTGATGCCGGCGCGGAGCAGCCCCGCGAGCGCCCGGGCCGTCTCCGGGCGGACGCCGGTGTGCCCGGTGGCGATCGTCGCGAGCCGCAGGAGCATCGTCGCCCGGACGACCTCGCGCTCCACGTCGGTGCCGCTGCCCGCGGCGTGGGAGCGCACCACGTTGCGCTGCAGCCGCGCCCGGTGCTCGACGGGGATGTGCCGGGTGGCGAGGGCGCCGAAGCCGGTGGACACGCCGTAGTGCGGCCGGTCGTCGGCGGCCAGCGCGTCGATCACGCGGCGGCTGCGGGCGATCGCGGCGTCGGCAGTGGCGCTGAGCGCGACAGGTGCGCCGTCACGCGCGACGGCGCGCACGTCCGCGAACGTCAACGGCCCGTCGCCGACCGTCACCGGGAGTGTGCCTACGTCGAAGCTCATCCCCTCATGGGACTACCCGGCGACGAGCCGCTGCCAGTGCCTGCGGGCGGTGCGCTGCCACCGGGAGTGCAGGGCGTCGAACAGCTCGGCCGCCCGGGTGCCCGCCCACCGCGTCGGCAGCAGCTCGGCGGGAAGCTTCGGGTCGAGGAACGGGAACCGCCGCCACGCGTGGACGAGCAGGATCTGGTGGGTGAGGACGTCCGCGGCGTCGGCGGGGGCGGCGCCCGAGAAGGTGGCGAGGAAGTCCTCGTAGGCCTCCTCGACCTCGGCGAGGTCCCAGGCCTCGGCGACGATCGTGCGCTCGTCGCCGATCGCGCCGAACGGGCCGACGAACGAGCTGCTCACCGACGTGAGCCCCAGGCCCTCGACGACGTCGGCGACCTCGGCCTGCTTGCCGGGATCGGGGGAGAGCCACACCCCCGGCGCGGGGGAGCCGAGACCGGCCCAGGCCAGGCGGGTGCGCAGCCGGTGGCGCAGCCGGCGGCGGGACTCCGGCACGCTGACGAGCAGCACGAGCCACCGGCCGTCCCACGGTGGTGCGGCGGCGCCGAAGCCGTAGATGCGGGCGGCGCCGTCGGTGAGCAGGCGGCGCCCGGCCTCCGTGAGCGACCACCGCACGCGGCGACCCTCGCGGTCAGAGGTGAGCAGCCCCTCCGCGGCGGTGCGGGCGAGCGCCTGCCGCGCCGACTTCTGCTCCACCCCGAGCAGACCGAGCACGTCGATGAGGACCTGGGTCCAGACCGGCTCCCCGCGCGGCAGGACGAACTCGCCGAGGATCGTGAGCAGGAGCGACCGGGCGCTGGCCGCGCCGAGCTCGCGGCGCCGCGACAGCGCAGGGTGCTCGGCCGCCTCGATCGCGGCTTCGGTCGCGGACGTGGTCATGGTCGGTCCAGGCTAGCCGGGTGCGCGCACCGCGGGATCAACCGCCCGACGGTGGCGGGCCGCCCGGCTGATCACCGGCGGGGCGGGTGGACCTGATGCCGCGTGGCTCGCGGGGATAGCGTCACCCACCGTGCACGACGTCGACGACCTCCTCGCCGCCGACCGCGACCACGTCTGGCATCCGTACGCGCCGATGCCGTCGCGCACGACCCCGCTGGTGGTGACCTCCGCCGAGGGGGTGCGGCTGCGCACCGCGGACGGCCGCGAGCTGGTGGACGGGATGTCGTCGTGGTGGGCGGCGATCCACGGCTACCGCCACCCCGTCCTGGACGCCGCGGTGCGCGACCAGCTCGGCGTGATGAGCCACGTCATGTTCGGAGGGATCACCCACGGCCCGGCCGTCGATCTCGCCCGGCTGCTCGTCGAGATCACCCCGGAGCCGCTGGAGCACGTGTTCCTCGCGGACTCGGGGTCGGTGTCCGTCGAGGTCGCGATCAAGATGTGCCTGCAGTACCAGCGCTCGCGCGGCCGCCCGGGGAAGCACCGCTTGATGACGTGGCGCGGTGGCTACCACGGCGACACGTTCGCCGCGATGAGCGTCTGCGACCCCGACGGGGGCATGCACGCGCTCTGGCGTGACGTGCTGCCGCGGCAGGTGTTCGCCGGGCCGCCGCCCGCGGCGTTCGAGCCCGCGTACGTCGCGGAGCTGGCCGAGCTGGTCGAGCGGCACGCGGACGAGCTGGCGGCCGTGATCGTCGAGCCGGTCGTGCAGGGCGCGGGTGGGATGCGCTTCCACGACCCGCGCTACCTGCACGTGCTGCGCGAGCTCTGCCTGGCCCACGACGTGCTGCTCGTGTTCGACGAGATCGCCACGGGCTTCGGGCGCAGCGGCGAGCTCTTCGCGGCCGACCACGCCGGGATCAGCCCGGACGTCATGTGCGTCGGCAAGGCGCTCACCGGGGGCTACCTGACCATGGCCGCGGCGCTCTGCACGCGGGAGGTGGCCCGGGGGATCTCCGACGGGGAGGCGGGCGTGCTCATGCACGGCCCGACGTTCATGGGCAACCCGCTCGCCGCCTCAGTGGCGCTCGCGTCCACGCGCCTGCTGCTGGAGCGCGACTGGCGCCGCGAGGTGCGCGGCATCTCCGACGCGTTGCGCGCGGGGCTCGCCGGGGCGAGGGACCTGCCCGGGGTCGTCGACGTCCGGGTGCGCGGCGCGATCGGGGTGGTACAGCTCGACCGGCCCGTCGACATGACGGCCGCGACCCGAGCCGCGGTCGATGCCGGCGCGTGGCTGCGCCCGTTCCGCGACCTCGTCTACACGATGCCGCCCTACGTCTGCGCGCCCGACGATCTCGCCGTGATCGTCCGCGCGATCATCGCCGCGGTACGGGCCGCCGCCGGATGAGCCGGGCGGCGAGACCCGCCCAGGACACCGCCACCAGGGCCGCGACGAGCAGCTGCGCCGCGAGCAGGTTGTCCGCGGGATAGACGACCCCGGTGAGGTAGGTGTCGATGAAGCCGCGCGGCAGGCCCTCCTGGCCCGCGGCGCGCCGCGCCGCGTCCTCCCACTCGGTGAGGGGGCAGACCAGCCCGACGGTGACGGTGAGCGCACCCCAGCAGGCGGCGGCGAGGTGGGGGAGCAGCAGCACGGGGCGCCACCACGCGAGGAACCCGCCGAGCGCGACGTAGGCGAGGAACGCGAAGTGGACCGCCATGAGCAGGTCGGCGAGCCCGGCCACCCCCACAGGGTCCCAGACGCGACGCGGCCCGGCTCGCCGTGGCGAACCGGGCCGTCGTTCGGGGCGGGTGCCGTGCCCGGAGGTCACGGCACCGAGGCGATCCCGCGGATCAGACCGCGCGCACGCCCTGGGCCTGCGGGCCCTTCGTCCCCTGGCCGATCTCGAACTCGACGCGCTGGTTCTCGTCGAGCGTGCGGAAGCCGTTGGCCTGGATCTCCGAGTAGTGGACGAAGACGTCGTTCCCGCCGCCGTCGGGCGTGATGAACCCGAAGCCCTTCTCGGAGTTGAACCACTTGACCGTGCCTTGGGGCATCTGTTTCTCCTCATGCAGCCGGTGTCCGCCCAGGGTCGGGCGGACGAGCGCCCGGCCCGGAGATCGAACCACGCCTCGTGCCATCCCCGCCACCCGACCCTCGTAGACGACCGCTCGGCGGCGGTGCCGTGCGCCGACCGGAGGTGTCGGGCCGCGTCATTCGCTCTCAGGAGTCGTCCGCGACCGCCCGATGGCGGCGGCGGGCGGCGACGGCCGCCCCCGCGGCCAGCACGACGATCCCGCCCACGGCGACGAGGAACGGCACCGATCCGGGGTCGGAGCCGTACGCGCCGATCGTCACGAACGCGAGGACGGAGGGCAGGATCCCGATCGCGGTGCCCAGGAGGTACTCGCGGAAGCGCAGCGCGGTGAGCCCGCAGGCGAGGTTGAGCGTCGTGAACGGCACGAGCGGGACCAGGCGGGCGCCGGCGACGGCGAGGACGCCGCGGCGCTGGAGGAACCGGTCCAGCCGGGCCAGGCGGGCGCCGGCGAAGCGCAGCACTGTGCCCCGGCCGAGCACGCGGGCCGCCGCGAACCCCGCGCTCGCCCCCATGAGGGCCCCGGCGAGCACGGTGGCGATCCCGAGCGGCAGCCCGAACAGCACGCCGGCCGCGACCGTGAGCAGCGAGGCGGGTGTGGGGGTCAGCGAGAGCGTGGCGTAGAGCAGGGCGAAGACGACGGGCCCCGCCCAGCCGGCGTCGACGACCCAGGCGCGCATCTCGTCCAGCCGCGGCAGCTCGCCCGCCGCGACCAGCACGATCCCGGCGACGACCAGCGCGACGAGCAGCGCAGGGCGGACCCAGCGGGTCCATCGCCGCATCCCGGCCGCTGGCGTCTCCACGGGTGTCGATGATGACTCCCGCGCCGGGCGGGGTCGAGCGTCGCGGACGGCCGATCCCGAGACCGGTTCCGGACCATGATCACCGGAAGGGGGACATGAGCCGCGGATACGCAGCTCATGTCCCGATTTCGACGATCATGGTCGGGCCGTCCGTGCGAGCCGCTCCAGCAGCGGGATCGACCCGATCTTCTCGGGCGTCAGTTCCGACCACCGGATCCCGCCCGTGGGACGCGCGCCGCGCTCCGCGCGGCAGTCGATCACGCGCTCCGGCGTGACGACCAGGTCCAGCGGGGCGTCGTGGGCCGCGGTCGGGATCTCCCCGGGACCGCGCACCTGCAGCTCGTGCACCGTGGTGACGACGAGCGTGCCCGGCCCGATCAGCCCGGCCGCGGTGGCCAGGGCGAACTCCAGGTCCGCGAACCCGCCGCCCTTGCCGAGGCGCGCGCCGTCCACGCCGGCGGCCACGCAGCCGGTGACCACGAGGTCGACGGGTTCGAGCTCGGCGACCGCGACCCGCTTCGCCGAGCGGGTGGCGCCCGCGATCGACGCCGCGCGGCGCGGCGGATCGGCGAGCGCGTTCGGGTCGAGCAGGAAGAACGGCTCGGGCTCGGCGAGCCGCGGCACGGCCATGTAGACGGTCTTGCCGTCCTGCAGCGCCCGCTGCCGCACCGGGAGCTGGGCGGAGTCCGGGTTCGCCTTCACCGTCCGCGCGGCCCGCCAGGCGTCCAGCTCCCGGAGGCGCTCGGCGGCCGCCTCCGCCCCGCGGAAGTTGGAGATCCGGTGGCGCGCGCCGGGGAAGCGGGAGGCGCCGCCCTCGGTGAGCGCGGTCCAGACCTCGTCGCGCAGGGCGGCCTTGGCGGCGAGGAGTGCGGGGTCGCCGCCGGCGTCGTGGTCGTGCCGGCGCGGGACCCTCATGCGGACGCGCGGCGCTTCTCGCCCCGCTCGCGGAGCGCCGCCAGCACCCGAAGCCCGGTGGTGGGCATCGTCGCCCCGATCCGGGAGAGCGCCGCCCAGTGCACCGGCAGGGACCGGACGATCCGGTTGCCGTCCAGCAGGCCGACGGCGGCGTCGGCGACCGCATCCGGCGTGAGCAGCGCCCGCTGCGAGAACAGGATCGCGGCGTCCGCCGAGTCCCGGGCGCCCCGCACGAGAGCGGTGTCCGCGGCGTGCGGGCAGAGCGCGTGCACCCGCACCGGGACGCCCGCGAGGTCGAGCTCGCCCTGCAGGCTCGCCGTGAAGTTGACGACGCCCGCCTTCGTGGCCGCGTACACCGACAGGCCCGGCACCGGCCCGAGCCCGGACATCGACGCGATGTTGACGATGTGCCCGCCGTGCCCCCGCATCGCGTCCACGGCCACCCGCGAGCCGTGGACGACCCCGAGCAGGTTGACCTCGACGGTGAGCTCGACGTCCGCGTCGGGCTGCTCCCAGGAGCGGCCGGCGCGGGCCACCCCGGCGTTGTTCACCCACACCGTGAGCCGCCCCCGGCCGGCTGCCTCGGCGGCCACCTTGCGGTGGTCCTCGACGCGGCGCGCGTCGGCGACCAGCCCGGTGGCGCCGATCGCCTCCGCGGCCGGCCCGAGTGCGTCGACGTCCACGTCGGTGACGATCACGTCGTGGCCACGGGCGACGAGCCGGCGCGCGATCTCGTGGCCGAAGCCACGCGCTCCGCCGGTGACGACCGCGACCCCGGGGGACGAGGCAGGTGACATGCGCCCACCCTGCCACGGACCGCGGCAGGCCGATCGTCAGCACCGGGGCCGGGGTGCCCCCGTCGAGAACGACGTTGTGCAGCTCGGGAGGCCCTGTTGATCAGCGCAATGTCGTTCTCGACGGTCCGACCTGGTCAGCCGAGCAGATCGGCGAGCACGGAAAGCCCCCGGTGGACCTCGGCGAAGCTCGTCGACAGCGGGGCGAGACCCACGCGGATGCCGTCCGGTTCGCGGAAGTCCGGCAGCACCCCGCGCTCCCACAGTGCCGCGACCAGGGCCTTCGCGTCGGGATGGCGCAGCAGCACGTGCCCGCCGCGGGCGTGCGGGTCGCGGGGCGAGCCGACGGTGACGCCGGGCAACAGCGCGTCGGCGAGCTCGACGGCGAACGACGTGAGCGCCACCGACTTGGCCCGCACGGCGTCGAGCCCGGCCTCCGCGAGCAGGTCGAGAGCGGCGAGCAGGGGCACTGTCGCGAGGATCGGCGGGGTGCCGCTCACGACCGACCGGATCCCGGGGGCGGGGACGTACCCCGGTCCCATCGCGAACGGGTCCCGGCGCCCCATCCAGCCCTGCACGGGCTGGCGCAGCGTCTCCTGCAGGTCGCGCCGGACGTAGGCGAACGCGGGGGAGCCGGGGCCGCCGCAGAGGAACTTGTACGTGCAGCCGACGGCGAGATCGGCGCCCCACGAGTCCAGGGCGACCGGGACGACGCCCGCGGAGTGGCTGAGGTCCCACAGCACGAGCGCACCCGCCGCGTGGGCCTGCGCGGTGACCGCGGCGGTGTCGGCGATCGCGCCCGAGCGGTAGTCGACGTGGCTCTGCAGCAGGAGCGCCGTGTCCGGGCCCGCTGCCGGGCCGGCCGCGCCGGGCTCCCGCCAGCACAGCGTGCGACCGGTCTCGGCCGCGACGCCCTCCGCGACGTAGCGGTCCGTGGGGAACTCCCCCGTCTCGACGACGATCTCGTGGCGGTCCGGCCGCGCGGCGACCGCGGCGCGGGCCAGCTTGTAGAGCAGCACGGTCGTGGAGTCCGCGACGACGGTCTGCCCGGGCGCGGCGCCGAGGGCGAGAGCGGCGACCCGGTCGCCCACCCGCTGCGGCCACGTCGTCCACGGGTCGGGGCCGTCGGTCCAGCCACGGATGAGACCGCGGCCCCAGTCCTCGTGCACGAACTCCTGCAGGCGCTGTGCCGCCGCGGCGAGCGGGCGGCCCAGCGAGTTGCCGTCGAGGTAGGCGACGACCCCCTCCGCGGTGACGAAGCGCGCGTGCAGCGGGGCCAGCGGGTCGGCCGCGTCGAGCTCGGCGGCGAGCCGCTGCCAGGAACCGGTCATCCGAGCTCCGAGCGCACGGCGTACAGCTCCGGGAAGAACGAGTGCGCGAGCACCCGTCGCAGGAACTCCGCGCCGCTGGACCCGCCCGTCCCGCGGTGCGCGCCGATCGTCCGCTCGACGGTCTTGAGGTGGCGGAAGCGCCACAGCTGGAAGTTCTCCTCCAGGTCGACGAGCTCCTCGCAGGCCTCGTAGACGTCCCACCAGGTGTGCGGGTCGGTGTAGACCGGCCGGAACGCCGCCACCAGCTCCGGGGTGAACGTGTGCGGCTCGCGGACGTCGCGGTGCAGCACGCCCTCGGGCACGGGAAGCCCGCGGCGGGCGAGATGGCGCAGGAACTCGTCGTAGAGGCTCGGCCGGTCCAGCAGGCCCGCCAGCAGGTCGTGGGCGCGCGGGTCCGCGGCGAACATCGCGAGCATGCCCTCGTCCTTGCGGCCGAGCACGAACTCCACGGCGCGGTACTGGTCGGACTGGAATCCCGAGGACGTGCCCAGCGCCGCGCGGAACTGCGCGTACTCCGATGGTGTGAGAGTGGCGAGCACGGCCCACTGGTCGGTGAGGACGCGCTGCACGTGCTTGACCCGGGCGAGGTTCTTGAGGGCGGGGCGCAGCTCGTCGGCGGCCAGCGCCTCACAGGCGCGGCGCAGCTCGTGGAGCACGAGCCGCAGCCACAGCTCCGAGGTCTGGTGCGCGATCACGAACAGCAGCTCGTCGGGGTGCCCGCTGCGCGGGCGCTGGGCCGCGAGCAGCTCGTCGAGGTGCAGGTAGCCGCCGTAGGTGAGCTCGGGCACGGGCCCCAGTGTCCCCCGCGATGGCCAGGTCCGTATCCGGATCGCGCCCGGCCCGGCAATCATGTCCGCCATGGATCTCGACCGGCTCGACACCGACCTGCTCGCGCTGCTGGTGGAGGACGCGCGGCGCAGCTACGCCGACCTCGGCGCGCGGGTGGGGCTCTCGGCGTCGGCGGTCAAGCGGCGGGTCGACCGGCTGCGCGAGGGCGGGGCGATCACCGGCTTCACGGCCCGGCTGGACCCGGGGGCGCTCGGCTGGACCGTGGAGGGCTACGTGGAGCTGTTCTGCCGCGTCTCCACCCCGCCGGAGGCGATCCGCGCGGCGGTGGCGCGCTTCCCCGAGGTGGTGGACGCGAGCACGGTCTCCGGGGACGCGGACGCCGTGCTGCGCATCCTCGCCGCGGACATGCGCCACTTCGAACGGGTGCTGGAGCAGATCGGGGCGCAGCCGTTCGTGGCGCGGACGAAGTCCGTCCTGGTGCTCTCCCCGCTGCTGCGCCGGCCCGCGCAGCCACCCTCGGCCGAGCGCAACGATCCCGCTCGTTGAGCGGCGGACGCGCAACGATCCGTCGGGATGGGGCAATGGATCGCGATTGTCGGCAGGCGGTGCGGTACCTAGCGTGACAGTCATGACGCTCACCGCCGGTCCCCGGACCCCGACGGCCGTCCACGAGGAGCTGGTGGCCCGCCACTCCGCGCACAACTACCACCCGTTGCCGGTGGTCGTGGCCGAGGCCGAGGGCGCGTGGGTCACCGACGTCGAGGGCCGGCGCTACCTCGACTTCCTCGCCGGCTACTCGGCGCTCAACTTCGGCCACCGCCATCCCGCGCTGGTCGCGGCGGCGCACCGCCAGCTGGACCGGGTCACGCTCACCAGCCGCGCCTTCGGCAACGACCAGCTCGGCCCGTTCTGCGCGGAGCTCGCCGAGCTCGTCGGCAAGCAGATGGTGCTGCCGATGAACACCGGTGCCGAGGCGGTCGAGAGCGGGCTCAAGGTGGCGCGCAAGTGGGGCTACGAGCGCAAGGGGGTGCCGGTCGACCGGGCCCGGATCGTCGTCATGGACGGCGGTTTCCACGGGCGCACGACCACGATCGTCGGCTTCTCCACCGACCCGGTGGCTCGCACCGGGTTCGGGCCGTTCACGCCCGGCTTCGACGTCGTCCCGTACGGCGACGCGGCCGCGGTCGCGGAGGCGATCACCCCCGACACCGTGGCCGTCCTGCTGGAGCCGATCCAGGGGGAGGCGGGGGTCCTCGTCCCGCCCGCCGGCTACCTCGCCGCCGTCCGCGAGGTCTGCGACGCCGCGGGCGTGCTCATGGTGGCCGACGAGGTGCAGTCCGGCCTCGGGCGCACCGGACACGTCCTCGCGACCCACGCCGCCGGGGTGGACGCCGACGTGTACCTGCTGGGCAAGGCCCTGGGCGGGGGCATCCTCCCGGTCTCCGCGGTGGTGGCCGACGAGGCCGTCCTCGGGGTCCTCGCACCCGGCCAGCACGGCAGCACGTTCGGCGGCAACCCGCTGGCCTGTGCGGTCGGGCGAGCGGTCGTGCGGCTCCTCGCCGACGGCGAGGTCCTGCGGGCGGCCCGCGAGAACGGGGCGCTGCTGCACGCGCGCCTGCGGGAGCTGACGGGCCTGCCCGGACGGTCGGGTGTCGTCGCCGTCCGGGGGACGGGCCTGTGGGCCGGCATCGACGTCGACCCCCGGCTGGCCACGGGCCGGCAGGTGTGCGAGGAGCTCGCGGCCCGCGGCGTGCTCGCCAAGGACACCCACGGCTCGACGATCCGGTTCTCCCCGCCGCTGGTCGTCACACCGGCCGAGATCGGCGCAGCGTGCGACGCGCTCGCGGCCGTTCTCACCGACCTCGGCCGGGTCTGACCCCGGGAGCCGCCGCTACGTGGGCAGCTGTGCGGGGGAGAGCGCCCCGAACAGGATGGTGAGCATCAGCCGCGTGGTCTCCGCCGGTGGCTCGTCCGGTGCCTCGATCCCGCGCAGCAGCACGAGCGTGGAGATCATCGCGCTGATGTCCTCCGCGGGTGGGTACGGACGCAGCTCCCCGGTGCGCTGCCCGTGGTCGACCAGCAGCCGGACCGCCTCGGACAACGGTGCGATCGCGCGGGGATCCAGGGGGTCGTCGGCGCGCGGCGGGGCGTTCACGCGGCTCGCGTAGTCCTGGCAGGCCGCGAGGAACGCACCCGACAGCATGCGGTGGCGGCTCATGGTGCTGGCCAGGGCCCCGACCTGGTCGGTGAGGGCATGGGCAACCGGACGGCCCTCCGAAACGTCCTGACGGGCATGGGCCACGAGCGTGTCGACGTACGGCCGGACCACGTGCGCGATGAGGACGTGCTTCGTGGCGAAGTGGTTGTACGCGGTCGCGGGGCTCACCCGGGCGGTGGCGGCGACGTGTTCCATGCGCGTACCGGCCCAGCCGTGCAGCCCGAAGGACGTCTGGGCCGCGTGCAGCAACGCGGCTCGTGTCCGGTCCCGCTTCGTCCGGGCAGATCGGACCCGTGGGTCCAGAGGACGGCCGGGCTGCTCCACCATCTGTTCAGTCATCCTTGAACAGAGAGTAACAAAGAGGCACTTGCTCCCGAGTTGGAGCGTCCCCCAAGATGGTGACCGGAACGACTCATGTGGCAAGACTCGCGGGGGGAACGAGATTCGTTTCGTCGTTCCGGCAACGGGCCGCACGCTGGTCGGGTGCTGCGCTCGAGGATAGGACGTGCGGCCGAGGGGGGATGGGACTGTTGGGGCACGCGGCACGCTCACCCGAGGGTGGGCCCAACAAGGATCCGGCAGGCTTGGACCTGCTCGTGGTCGCTGCGCTGGGGGGTAGCGGGTCCGCGCTGGACGCGCTGCTCGCCGCGGTGCATCCGCTGGCCCTGCAGTACTGCCGGGCCCGCCTCGGGCGCCACGAGACCGGTCTGCTCTCCGCGGAGGACGTCGCGCAGGAGGTCTGCGTGGCCGTCGTCAAGGCGCTGCTCACCTACGAGCCCTCCGAACGGTCGTTCCGCGCCTTCGTCTACGGGATCGCGAGCAACAAGGTCGCGGACACCTTCCGGTCGATCGCGCGCAACCGCACCGAGCCCGTCGCGGAGCTGCCGGACCTCCCGAGCGCCGGACAGGGTCCGGAGGACCACATGCTGCAGGTCGAGCTGGGCGACTGGATGGGCCGCCTGGTGAGCCGCCTGAGCGCCCGCCAGCGCGAGGTGATCACCCTGCGGGTCGTGATGCGGCTGAGCGCGGAGGAGACCGCCGTGATCGTCGGCTCCACTCCCGGCGCCGTCCGCGTCACCCAGCACCGGGCCCTCACCCGGCTGCGCGAGATCATCGAGGCGCTTCCCGGCGCGCCCTCGGCCCGGCCGTACCGGATCGTGGTCGGGGAGTAGCCTGGCGCCGATCACGTTCATCGTCGCGGCACACCCCGGGAGGCCACCTTGTCGGCTGGTCAGATCGCTGCGCTGATCGCCGCGGGGGCGTTCGTCCTCCTCGTACTGTTGCTCGCCGTCCCCCTGCTCAAGCTGGGCCGCACGCTCGACGAGGCGACGATCGCCCTCCGCAAGGCGCACGAGGGCAGCGCGCCGCTGCTGGACAACGCCCAGCACACGCTCGAGCACGTCAACACCCAGCTCGAGCGCGTCGACGGGATCACCGCCAGCGC
>NZ_JBFWVQ010000098.1:0-21587 GCF_050246655.1 Pseudonocardia sp. | reverse complement strand
GTGCCGGAGGCGTGAGGCCGGGTGAGCATCGACCGAGCTCTGGCGAGGGAGGAGCGGAGGCGGGCCGGGAGCCGACCATGTGTGCCGGAGGCGTGAGGCCGGGTGAGCCAACTCCTGAACAGATGTTCAGACGTGAGAGGGTTGCGGTGTGACGGCCCCAGCGACGTACCCGTTCTCCGCCCTCGTCGGGCAGGACGACCTCCGCCTCGCGTTGCTGCTCAACGCCGTCCACCCCGTCGTCGGGGGCGTGCTCGTACGCGGTGAGAAGGGCACGGCGAAGTCGACGGCGGTGCGGGCGCTCGCGGCGCTGCTGCCGCCGGTGGAGGTCGTGGCGGGGTGCCGCTTCCACTGCGACCCGGGCGCGCCGGACCCGGGTTGCCCGGACGGGCCGCACGGGGCCGCCCCGTCCGGCAACGGGGAGGTCGCGACGCCGTCGGGCCGGCTCACCGTTGCGGCGCCGCTGGTGGAGCTGCCGGTCGGGGCGAGCGAGGACCGGCTGGTCGGTGCGCTGGACCTGGAGCGTGCCCTGTCCGAGGGGGTCCGGGCCTACCAGCCGGGGCTGCTCGCCGACGCGCACCGCGGGGTGCTGTAC
This sequence comes from Pseudonocardia sp., assembly GCF_050246655.1. Taxonomy (GTDB): domain Bacteria; phylum Actinomycetota; class Actinomycetes; order Mycobacteriales; family Pseudonocardiaceae; genus Pseudonocardia. The sequence goes on along the minus strand of NZ_JBFWVQ010000098.1, from coordinate 20,995 downwards.
GTGGACGAGGTGAACCTGCTGCCCGACCATCTCGTGGACCTGCTGCTCGACGCCGCCGCCATGGGGCGTGCGCACGTGGAGCGCGACGGGGTGTCGGTGTCGCACGCGGCGTCGTTCCTGCTGGTCGGGACGATGAACCCGGAGGAGGGGGAGCTGCGTCCGCAGTTGCTGGACCGCTTCGGGCTCACCGTGGAGGTGCGCGCGTCGCGCGACGTCGGAACGCGGGTGGAGGTCGTGCGGCGGCGGCTGGCGTTCGAGGCGGACGCCGCGGGGTTCGTCGCGCGCTGGGCCTGCGCGGAGGCGGACGTGGCCGAGCGCATCGCGGCGGCCCGGGAGCGCCTGCCGCGCGTCGTGGTGCCGGACGCGGAGCTGCGGCGGATCGCGGCCGTGTGCGCCTCGTTCGACGTGGACGGGATGCGCGCGGACCTCGTCATGGCCCGCGCCGCGATGGCCCACGCCGCCTGGCGGGGCGCGGACGCGGTGGCGGAGGAGGACGTACGGGTCGCGGCCCGCCTCGCCCTGCCGCACCGCCGCCGCCGCGACCCCTTCGACGAGCCCGGGATCGACGAGGCGGCCCTGGACGACGCCCTGCGCAAGGCGGCCGCCGCGCACGACGAGCCCGACCCGGACGGGCCGGGCGGCGGGGCCGCGGACGGCGATGCGGACGGCGATGCGGACGGATCGGCGGGCGGGCCCGCGCACCCGGACCGGGACACCGGCGCGGCCGATGCGCCGGACGGCACCGATCCCGGCCCGGCCGGCAGCCGGGACCCGGCCGGCGAAGCGTCCGGCGCGGCCGACGGCGACCTGACGGGTGTCGATCCGGCCGGGCCCCGGTCACACCGTGCCGGTCCGGACCGCGATCCCGACGGCGACGCCCGCGACGCCAGCGGCCGCGGCGACGGCCCCTCCCGGGCCGCACCCGCCCCGGCGGCGGCGTTCCGCGCCCGGCTCATCGACGTCCCCGGGCTCGGCGAGGGTGCGCCCGGCCGCCGCTCCCGTGCCCGCACGGACGCCGGCCGCGTCGTCCGCCCCACCGGCGCCGGGCCGCGCCGCGCCGCGGACCTGCACCTGCTCGCCACGCTCGCCGCCGCGGCACCGCACCAGCGGGCCCGCCGCGGCGCGGCCGCCCCGCCCGGGACGCGCCGATCGGCCGTGGCGTCCGACCCGGCGCCCGAGCATCCGGCGGCGAAGCGCCGACCCGCCATCGACGTCCGGCCCCGCGACCTGCGTGGGGCGCACCGCGAAGGCCGCGAGGGCAACCTCGTGCTGTTCGTGGTGGACGCGTCCGGGTCGATGGCGGCGCGCACGAGGATGGCCGCCGTGACGGGGGCGGTGCTGTCGCTGCTGCGCGACGCCTACCAGCGCCGCGACAAGGTCGGGCTCGTGACCTTCCGCGCCGGCGAGGCCGAGGTGGCGCTGCCGCCGACGTCCAGCGTCCCCGCCGCGCAGGCCCGGCTCGCCCGGCTGCGGACGGGCGGGCGCACGCCACTCGCGGACGGCCTGCTGCGCGCCCGCCGGGTGCTCGCCGTGGAGCGGCTGCGCGATCCGAGGCGCAGGCCGCTGGTCGTCCTGCTCACCGACGGGCGGGCGACCGTCGCGACCCGCCCCGGCGCGGATCCCGTCGCCGACTCCCTGCGCGCGGCGGCCCTGCTCGCGGCGGACGGGGTCGCGACGGTGGTGGTCGACTGCGAGAGCGGCCCCGTCCGGCTCGGGCTCGCGCGATCCGTGGCCGCGGCCGCGGGTGCCGCGCTCGTCACGGTCGACGAGCTCTCCGCCGACCGCGTCGCCGGGGTCGTGCACGCCGCCCGCGCGGCCTGACCGTCCCTGCCACACACCACCCCGTCCATGATCACCGTGACGGGTACCTCGCGCTCGTATCCGAGCGTCCTGCACCGCTCACGGTGATCATGGTCTCAGCGCGCCCGCCCCAGGAGCTCCACCGTGCCGCGGGCACCGTCGACCCGCAGGCGGTCGCCGGTGTGCAGCCGCCGGGTGGCGTCGCCGCAGCCGACGACGGCCGGGACGCCGAGCTCGCGGGCCACGATCGCGGCGTGCGACAGGGGCGCGCCGACGTCGGTCACCACGGCGCCCGCACGGGGGAACAGCGGCGTCCAGCCGACGTTCGTCGCGGTGGTCACGAGGATCTCGCCGGGCCGCAGCGCGTCGCCCTCCTCGGCCCTGGCGAGCACGCGCGCCGTGCCCTCGACGACCCCGGCGGCCCCGGGGAAACCCGTCACGACACCCGCCGCGTCGCCGCCGACCCGGTCCGCCGCCCCGGCGGTGCAGTCCACCAGGTCGCTGCGCCGGTCCGGGTCGGCCGCCCACCGGTCCGGGTCGAAGCGGCCCCGGATCCACGTCGGGTACGGCGGCAGCGCCGCGTAGTGGGCGTGCGCAGCCTGGCGGGCCGGCACGGCGGCCAGCGCCGTGCGGGCCGCCGTCCCCGCGTCGCCTGCCGGGCCGGGCGCCGCCGCCGAGCCACCGCGGCCGGCGCCGGCCGCGACGACTGCGAGGACCGCGAGGATCTCGTCCACCGCCAGGAGGAACAGGTCCTCCCCGTGCCCGGTGACCGCACCCGCCCGCAGCACCCAGTCCCGCAGCACCCAGAACACGCGCACGACCTCCGAGCGCGCCAGCTCGCGGGCGCCGGCGAGCCGCGCCCACCCGTCGAGGCTGCGGCGAAGGCGGGCGGCGGTGCGCGGATCGGCGCGCTCGATCCGCTGCCACGCCCCGGCCCGGGCGGCGTCGCGGCGTTCGACGAGCGCGAGCCCGTCCGTGTGGCTCTCGCCGAGCGCGGCGAGCTCGCGGTCGAGCCAACCCGGGTCCTCGGCGGGGCGGGGGAGGGACAGCTCCAGCTCGTGCGGGCCGCGATGGCCCCACCGCGCGACGTAGGTGTCGCGGTCGATCTCGTCGCGGGCGAGCCGCGCCAGGCCGAGGACCGGGCCGAGGCTGTCCAGCGCGCCGCCGCCGGGCCGGGCACCGGTCATGAGCAGCGCGGCGTCGTCCTCGCCGACCTGGCGGGCCAGGGTCCCACTGAGGGCGAGGCGACCGTTGTCGCCGCGCGCGACCGCCCCGAGCAGCGACGACGCCGACCGCAGGAACGGCTCGAGCTCGTCGCGCCAGAGGGCGGTGAGCGCGGGTGCGTCCGCCGTCGCGATCCGGTCCCGCAGCGCGGCGCAACGGGCCGGTGTACGCGCGACGACCGTGGGGAACTCGCGCCGTCCCGCCGCGAAGCGCCGCCGTGCCCGCACGATGCGCGGCAGCACCGACCGGATGACCGTCCACCGGCCCACGGGAAGCCGGGGCACGAGGAGCTCGTCGGGGACGCCCCCGAAGACCTGGACGATGCCCTCCCGCGCCCGCCTGCCGACGAACAGGGCGTCCGCGACCGCGAGCATCACGCTCATGTTGAGGTAGAGCCGCCCGCCGACGTTGCCGGTGAGGCCGAAGCCCGCAACGGCCGGCAGCGGCATCGACTCGGCCAGGAAGATTTTCACCACGGACCACGTGCACGGCGTCATGACGTCCGGCACGGCCTCGCCGACGTTCGCGGCCGTCCAGAGGAAGTCGCCCGCCAGGCTGTCGTTCCAGGTCTCGCGCAGGGTGGTGATCGGGCGGGCCTGCAGGACGATCAGCCTGCCGTTCGTGCGGGCCCATTCGACGTCCACCGGCACGCCGTCGAGCTCCTCGGCCCGCGCGCCGATCGCGGCGAGCTCGCGGGCCTCGGCCTCGTCCAGCACCGGGGCACGGCGGCGCTCCTCGGGGACCGGCACCTCGGCGGTCCCGTTCCCGGTCCGCACGGTCATGAGGGCCTTGTCCGCCACCCGCATCTCGACGTCCCCCGCCACGACGACGGTGTCCGGCGTGACCCGCCCGCCCACGACGGCCTCGCCCAGCCCCCAGCCGGCGTTGACCACGACCCGGTCCCGGGCGCCCGTGACGGGGTCGGCGGTGAACAGGATCCCCGACGCGTCGGCGTCCACCATCCGCTGCACCACGACGGCGAGCGCCACGTCGTCCCCCGCGACGCCCGCCCGGGCCCGGTAGGCGATCGCCCTGGCGTTCCACAGCGACGCCCAGCAGCGGCGGACGGCGTCGAGCAGCGCGGGGACGCCTTCGACGTCGAGGTAGCTCTCCTGCTGGCCGGCGAACGAGAGATCCGGCAGGTCCTCCGCCGTCGCCGACGAACGGACGGCCACCGGCCCGCCACCGAGGCGTCGGTAGGCGGCGACGATCTCCTCCGCGGCGTCGTCGGGGACGGTCGCGAACAGCGGCACGATCCGCGCGGCCGCCGCCTCCGAGGTGCCGGGCCGGGACGGGTCGACGCCCGCGAGGGCGGCCCGGATCTCCGCCTCGCGGCCCGCGACGGCGAGCCGGTAGGCGTCCGTCGTGACGCAGAAGCCCTCGGGGACCGGCAGTCCGGCGGCGGCGAGCCGCGCGAGCGATGCCCCCTTGCCGCCCGCGCGGGCGAGATCGGCGGCCGGGTCGTCGAGCGGGATGACGATCGACACGTCCCGCATCCTGCGCCCTACGGTGGACGCATGCCACAGGGACAGGTCACGACCGTGCCGGATGACGGGCTCACCACCCGCCAGCGCCGTAACCGGCCGTTGGTGGTGGTGCATACGGGGGAGATGAAGGGGAAGTCGACGGCCGCGTTCGGGCTGGCGTTGCGCGGGTGGGCGCAGGGGTGGTCGGTGGGGGTGTTCCAGTTCGTGAAGTCGGCGAGGTGGCGGGTGGGTGAGGAGGCTGCGTTTCGGGCGTTGGGCCGCCTGCACGCTGAGACCGGTGAGGGTGGCCCTGTCGAGTGGCACAAGATGGGTGAGGGCTGGTCGTGGTCGCGCAAGCGGGGCAGTGAGGGTGACCATGCGGCGCAGGCCGCTGAGGGGTGGGCGGAGATTCGGCGGCGGATCGAGGCGCAGGTCCACGAGGTGTATGTGCTCGACGAGTTCACCTACCCGATGAAGTGGGGGTGGGTGGAGGTGGAGGAGGTGGTGGAGGTGCTGGCGCGTCGGGAGGGCCGCCAGCATGTGATCATCACGGGTCGGGATGCCGCTTCGGAGTTGGTCGCGGCCGCGGACGTGGTGATGGAGACGACGAAGGTCAAGCATCCGATGGACTTCGGGCAGAAGGGCCAGCGCGGCATCGAGTGGTGAGCCGCCGGCCCGCGCCGTGCCTGGCCCGTTCGCGGGCCCGGGCAACTAAGGTCCGGGTACGTGGACCAGATCCGACTCGGCTCGACCGGCCTGCACGTGTCCCGCATCTGCCTCGGGATGATGAGCTACGGCTCGCCCGCGTGGCGGGACTGGGTGCTCGACGTCGACGCCGCCCGCCCGCTGGTGCGCAGCGCGGCCGAGGCGGGCGTGACGTTCTTCGACACCGCCGACATGTACTCCGACGGCGCGAGCGAGGAGGTCACCGGGCGGCTGCTGCGCGAGTTCTTCGGCAGCCGCGAGGACTACGTGCTCGCCAGCAAGGTGTTCAACCCGATGGGGCCGGGCCGCAACGACCGGGGCCTGTCCCGCAAGCACGTCCTGGCCGGGATCGACGCCTCCCTGCGCCGCCTCGGCACGGACTTCGTCGACCTCTACCAGATCCACCGCTGGGATCCCGAGACCCCGATCGAGGAGACGATGGAGGCCCTCCACGACGTCGTCCGCGCGGGGAAGGCGCGCTACATCGGCGCGTCGAGCATGTACGCCTGGCAGTTCGCGAAGGCCCAGCACGTCGCGGACCTCGGTGGCTGGACGCGGTTCGTCTCCATGCAGGACCACTACAACCTGATCTACCGCGAGGAGGAGCGGGAGATGCACCCGCTCTGCCTGGACTCCGGGGTCGGGGTCATCCCGTGGAGCCCGCTGGCGCGCGGGCGGCTCGCGCGGCTGCCGGACGAGCGCACGACCACGCGCTCGGGCAGCGACGTCATCGCGGACCGGATGTACACCGAGTCCGACGACGCCGTCGTCCGGGCCGTCGCGGACGTCGCGAAGGCCCGCGGGCTGCCGCTCGCGCAGGTGGCGCTCGCGTGGATGCTGCACAAGGAGGCGGTGACGGCCCCGATCGTCGGGGCGACGAAGCCCGGGCACGTGGAGGACGCCGTCGCGGCCGTCGGTGTCGAGCTCTCCGACGACGAGATCGCCGCGCTGGAGGCGCCGTACGTGGCGCACCCCGTCCTCGGGCACGAGTAGACCGGGCGGCGTGCACATCTCCGGGACGCCGTGCACACCCCCGGACGTGTGCACGGCCACCCCGCGGGCTGCACGGTGAGCGCCCGCGCGGTGGTGATCGCCGCGCCCTCGTCCGGCAGCGGGAAGACGACGGTCGCGACGGGACTGATGGCCGCGCTGCACCGCCGGGGCACCACGGTCGCGCCGTTCAAGGTCGGGCCGGACTACATCGACCCCGGCTACCACACGCTCGCCGCGGGCCGTCCCGGCCGCAACCTCGACCCGGTGCTCGTCGGCGCCGAGCTGGTCGCGCCACTGGCGCGCCACGGCGCGGCGGGGGCCGAGGTGGCGGTGGTCGAGGGCGTCATGGGCCTGTTCGACGGGCGCATCCGCGACGGCCACGGCTCGACGGCGCAGGTCGCGGGCCTGCTCGGGGCGCCGGTGGTGCTGGTGGTGGACTGCCGCGGCCAGTCGCGCAGCCTCGCCGCGCTGCTGCACGGGTTCCGGTCGTTCGATCCGGCCGTCCGGATCGCGGGGGTGGTGCTCAACCGGGTCGGGAGCGCCCGCCACGAGGAGGTGCTCCGGGCCGCCGCCGACGAGGTGGGGCTGCCGGTGCTCGGCGCCCTCCCGCGGCAGGACGCACTCGCCGTCCCGTCGCGGCACCTCGGGCTGGTCACCGCCGTCGAGCACGGCGCCGCCGCCGCTGCCGCGGTGGACGCGATGGCGGAGCTGGTGGCCCGGCACGTCGACCTCGACGCGGTGGTCGCCTGCGCCGCGCCGCTGGCACCCGGGCCGGCGTGGTCGCCGATGGAGGCGCTGGCCGCTGCCGCCGTGCCTCCCCCTTCCACCCGGCCTCCCCCTCCCGCCCGGCCCCTCCCTCCCACCCGGCCCCTCCCTCCCACCCGGCCCCTCCCTCCCACCCGGCCCCCCTTGCGCGAACGGCACGAATGGGAAGACCTAGCTCCCGTACGGGCCGTTCGCGAGCCGCACCCCGCAGCCCCCGCAGCCCCCGCAGCCCCCGCGCACCCCGCAGCCCCCGCACACCCCGTCGTCGCCGTCGCCGGGGGAGCCGCGTTCACCTTCGGCTACGCCGAGCACCTCGAGCTGCTGGAGGCCGCGGGCGCGACGGTCGCCGTCCTGGACCCGCTGCGCGACGAGCACCTCCCACCGGCGACGGCAGCACTGGTGCTGCCCGGCGGCCTCCCGGAGGAGCACGCCGGCGCGCTGTCGGCCAACGCGCCGCTGCGGGCCGCGGTGGCGGCGCTGGCGGCGTCGGGCGCGCCCGTCCACGCGGAGTGCGGAGGCCTGCTGTACCTGTGCCGGGACCTGGACGGGCTCCCGCTGTGCGACGTGCTGCCCGCCTCCGCCGCGATGACGGGCCGGCTCACGCTCGGCTACCGCGACGCGGTGGCGCTGGGAGCGTCGGCGCTGTTCGGGGCGGGCAGCCGGGTGACGGGGCATGAGTTCCATCACGCGGCGACCACGCCGCGGGCGGGCGACGCGCCCGCGTGGGCGTGGCAGGGCTCCCCACCTGAGGGTTTCCTGCTCGGCGGGGTGCACGCGTCGTTCCTGCACACCCACCCCGCCGGATCACCGGAGGCCGTCCGTGGTTTCGTGCAGAGAGCGGCGCGCGTTGCTACCGTCAAGTAACCGTTGCTTCATGCGAACGACACACCGTCGAGACCTGTCGAGTTCCAGGAGGGCGTCGTGGACCCGCTGTCCCCGCTGGACGCGTCGTTCCTCTACATGGAGCGTCCGACGACGGCCATGCACGTCGGCGGCTTGCTGATCTTCGACGGCGACATCGACGCGGACGCGTTCGCACGCCTGATCGGCGCGCGGCTCGCGGCGGTGCCCCGCTACCGGCAGAAGGTGCGGGAGGTGCCGGGGTGGCTCGGCCCGCCGGTGTGGGTGGACGACCCCGACTTCGACCTCGACTACCACGTCCGCCGCGCCGCGCTGCCCGGCCCGGGCACGGAGGGTCAGCTGCGTGAGCTGGCCGGCCGGGTGATGGGCCGCCAGTTGGACCGCGACCGCCCGCTGTGGGAGATCTACCTCGTCGAGGGCCTGACCGCGCCGGACGGGTCGCCGCGGTTCGCGGTGATCTCGAAGACCCATCACGCTGTGGTGGACGGGCTGGGGTCGATCGACATCGGTGCGGTCCTGCTCGACATGACCCCCGAGCCGCGTGAGTCACCCCCGGACGACTGGGCCCCCCGGCCGGAGCCGTCCTCGCTCGGGCTCATGGCGGACGCGCTCGGGACGCACCTGCGCCGCCCCTGGACGGCGCTGGACACGGTCGGCAGGGCCGTCACGGACCTGCGGGCCGCGGTCGGCCAGATTGCCTCCACGACGGGTGCGATGCTGGCGGCGGCACGCAGCGCGGGGCGGGGGACGCCCGCCCACCCGCTGAACGCCCCGATCTCGCCGCACCGCCGCTTCGCCACGTCGGCGGCGGAGCTCGACGACTACAAGGCGGTCCGCAAGGCCCACGGCGGGACGGTCAACGACGTGGTGCTCGCCGTGGTCACCGGCGCGCTGCGGCGCTGGCTGGAGGGCCGCGGCGAGCCGGTGCTGCGGTCCACGACGGTGCGGGCGATGGTTCCGGTGAGCGTGCGGGCGCGCCGCGGCGGGAGGCCCGCGGGCAACCAGATCTCGGCGGTGTTCGTCGACCTGCCGGTGGGTGACCCGGATCCGGTGTCGCGGCTGGCCACGCTGTCGGCGACGATGCTCGCGCACAAGCGCAGCGGGCAGGCGGTGGGCGCGACGGCCCTGGTGGGCCTGGTCGGGCTCACCCCGCCGACGCTGCACAGCCTCACCGCACGCCTCACCAGCTCGCTGTCGTCGCGGGTGTTCAACGTCGTGGTCACGAACGTCCCGGGCCCTCAGTTCCCCCTCTACGCGATGGGGGCGCGAATGGTCGCGATGTACCCGGTGGTGCCGCTGGCGCAGGGGCAGGCGGTGTCGATCGGGATCACCTCCTACAACGGCGGCGTCTTCTACGGGCTGAACGCGGACCGCGACGCGATGGCGGACGCGGACGACCTCGCAGTCGCGCTGGAGACGTCGCTCTCGGAGCTGAAGGAGACGGTCCCGTGAGCCGCCGCATCGGGCTCGTCCTCGGCGCGGGCGGGGTGCTGGGATCCGCGTGGATGGCCGGGGCCCTCAAGGCGCTGCAGGCGCGGGTGGACCGGCCGCTGGGTGAGGTCGACCTCGTCGTCGGCACGAGCGCGGGCGCGGTGCTGGGTGCGGCGCTGCGCTGCGGCGTGTCGATCGACGAGCTCATCGACCACCAGGCGGGCCTGCCGGTGGACCGCCTGCCGGACATGCGCACCCTCGAGCGGGAGAGTGGCGACGGGTTCCCGCCGATCCCGCTGCCGTGGATCGGCTCGCCGCGGATGCTCGTCCGCGCGGTGACGGCTCCCCGCGCGGTGAACCCGGTCGTCGCGGCGTCGGCGCTGCTGCCTGTCGGGCGGGCCCGGATGGGGTCGCTGGTGCGGCTGGTGGACGCGCTGCAGGACCGGCTCGGTGCCACCGAGGACCGCTGGGTGCCGGGCGCCCCGCTGTGGGTGGTCGCGGTCGACTACGACACGGGCAGGCGCACCGTCTTCGGACGCGCGGGCGGGCCGCCGTCGTCGGTGGCGGAGGCGGTGCTCGCGTCCTGCTCGATCCCGGGCTGGTTCGTGCCGCGCATCATCGGCGGGCACCGGTACGTGGACGGCGGCATCGCCTCGGCCGCGTCGGTGGACCTGCTGGCGCGCCCGAACGCCCCGCACCTCGACGAGGTGTACGTGCTCGCGCCGCTGGCGAGCCACGCCTACGACCTGCCGCTGGACCCGCTGGCCGCCGCCGAACGCTGGTTGCGGCGGCTGATCACCCACTGGACCGACGCCGAGGTCCGCCGCGTGCGCGCCACCGGTACGCGGGTCACGGTGCTCACGCCGGGCCCGGCCGATCTCGCCGTCATGGGCGGCAACCTCATGGATCCCCGCAGGCGCACCGCGGTGCTGGAGCGGTCGCTGGACACGTCCCACGCCGCGGTCCGCGACGCGATGGACGGGAAGGCGGCCGCATGACCCGCACCGGCGTCGATCCCGCCTTCGAGCAGCTCACGGCGGTCCACGGTCCCCTCTCGCTCGCCGTCGAGCGCGGGCCGGGGACGGGCGAGCCGTTGCTGCTCGTCATGGGCCTTGGCATGCAGATGCACTTCTGGCACGACGAGCTGGTGGCCCGCTTCGCCGCCCGCGGCTTCGCGACGGCGCGGTTCGACAACCGTGACGTCGGCCTGTCCACGCACCTGCACGAGCGCGGCACCCCCGCCCTGCTCCCGCTCCTGCTCACTCCCGGGCGGGTCGCGTCGTACCGGATCGAGGACATGGCGGGCGACGCCGTCGCGGTGCTGGACGCGCTGGGCTGGGCGTCCGCGCACGTCGTCGGCGTGTCGATGGGCGGAATGATCGCCCAGGCGCTCACGATCGCGTACCCGCAGCGGGTGCGCTCGCTGACCTCGATCATGTCGACGCCGTCGCCGCGGATCGGGCGGCCGAACAGGGCCGCGGCCCGGGCGCTGCTGATCCGTCCCGCGCGCTCCGCGGACGAGGCCGCCGAGCGGATCGTGGCGGTCACGAAGGTGATCGGGTCACCGGGCTACCCGATGGACGTCGCCTGGCTGCAGGCCTACGCGCGCCGCGCGTTCGCGCGCAGCAACGACCCGGGCGGGGTGGCGCGCCAGCTCGCCGCGATCAACGCCTCGCCGAGCCGGGTGGCGGGGCTGCGCGCAGTGGCGGTGCCGACGCTGGTCGTGCACGGCGCGCAGGACCCGCTGGTGCGCCCGTCGGGCGGCAGGGCGACGGCCGCTGCGGTGCCGGGATCGCGGCTGATGATGCTGCCCGGGATGGGGCACAGCCTGCCGCGTGAGCTGTGGGGCGTCGTCGTGGACGCGGTGGCGGCCCTGGCGGATCGGGCGCGCTGAGCGGGGAGCACGGGGGAGCGGGGGCCGATCGGCGCTGACCGGCGGCCGGTGGGTTACCGCTGACCGGCGAGGGCGCGGGGTGCCACGGCGGGCACCATGATCGGGAGCTGGTGGGGGCGGATCTGCCAGAAGCGGCTCTCGCGGTCCGCGGACCGCCAGGCGTCGGCCAGCCGGGTGGTGGCCTCCGCGTCGACCCGCCTCCGCGGGCGGGCCCGCATCCGACAGCGCCTGCGCACCTCGTAATCGAGCGCGCGCCAGGCCTCGTCGGCCGTGGCGTGCACGCTGACCGACGGCGGTCCGTCGTCGTCGCCGACGACCAGCGTGTACGCACTCACGACGTCGTAGGACATCGCTCGTCCTCTCTCTACTCCGGTGGCCCGCCGGTGAGGACCGGGTCGGGCCGTGCTCGAAGTAGACCTCACGAACCACGCCGAGTAGGCCCGTTCCGCCCGAATGTGTCGTAGGTGTCGCCTGGCGGTCGCCCGGACTCACCGGACGGTTGCCCCATGTGGTGGATGACACTGCGCTGTTCAGCTGATGACGCACGTTCGGCGCAGGGTCGACCCGTCCGTGTGCCGGTCCTCTCGTGGACGGCGGGCGCTTCGCCACACAGACTGTCCGGCGTGGTTGCCGGGAGAGTGTCGTTCGTGGGGGCCGGGCCGGGCGCGGCCGACCTCATCACGCTGCGCGGTGCGCGGCGCATCGCGGAGGCCGACGTCGTCGTATGGGCGGCGTCGCTCGTCATGCAGGAGTGCGTCACCGAGCACGCCCGCCCGGGCGCTGAGCTCGTCGACTCCTCGAAGATCGCCCACGAGGACGTCCTCGCGCTCTACGCCCGCGCCGCGCGGGAGGGCCTGCGGGTGGCGCGGGTGCACTCCGGGGACCCGTCGTTGTGGGGTGCGGTCCAGGAGCAGTACGACGCGGCCGAGGCTCTCGGGCTGGAGGTGGAGATCGTGCCGGGCGTGTCGGCGTTCGGCGCCGCCGCCGCCACCGCCGGCCGCGAGCTGACCATCCCGGAGGTCGCGCAGTCCGTCGTGCTGTGCCGGCTGGAGGGCGGCAAGACCCCGATGCCGGAGCGGGAGAAGGTGCGCGAGTTCGCGCGGCACGGCACCACGATGGCGATCTTCCTGTCGGCGGCCCGCACGTCGCAGCTGGTCGAGGAGCTGCGCGCGGGCGGCTACCCCGACGACACCCCCGTCGTCGTCGCGTACCGGGTGAGCTGGCCGGACGAGATGTGGTTCCGCTGCCGGCTCGACGAGGTCGCGGCCCGGTGCAAGGAGCACAAGCTCTGGCGGCACACGCTCTTCCTGGTCGGCGCGGCGCTGGGGGCGTCCGGGACGCGGTCGCACCTCTACCACGCGGGCCACTTCCACACGTTCCGCAAGCCGGACCGTGAGGCGCGCCGCGCGCTGCGCGCCTCCCGTGGCTGACCTCGCACGCCGCCGACCCGACGACGCCGCTCTGGGGAACCGCATGACGCTCGCCCTGTTCGCCGTCACCGCCGCGGGCCGTCGCGCCGCCGCCGAGGTCGCTGCCGCCGTGCCCGGCAGCGAGGTGGTGGCGCTCGACGACCTCGCGGACCGCTGGCCCGGCCTGGACGGTGCGGTGTTCTTCCTCGCCACCGGCGCCACCGTGCGGCTGATCGCCCCGCTGCTCGCCTCCAAGCACTCCGACCCCGGCGTCGTCTGCGTCGACGAGGCCCGCCGCTTCGCCGTCGCCCTCGCCGGGGGGCACGGGGGAGGGGCGAACGCGCTGGCCCGGAGCGTGGCCGCCGTGCTCGGCGCGCAGCCGGTGATCACGACGGCGTCGGACTCCGTCGGCGCCACCGGGCTGGACGAGGTCGTGGCCGTCCTGCACGCGACGGTGGACGGCGACCTCGCCGCCGCGGGGACGGCCCTGCTCGACGGGGCGCTGGGCGTGGAGAACCCCTTGGGCTTCCCGCTGCCGCCGCTCGCGGCCGCCACCAGCCGCCCTGTCCCGCGGCACACCCTCGCCGTCACCGACCGCCTCCCGGCCCGGCCCGGGCCGGACCTCACCCGGCTGATCCCGCCGACCCTGGTCGTCGGCCTCGGCAGCGCCCGCGGCGTGCCGGCCGAGGCCGTCACGGCAGCGCTGCGCCGCGTCGAGACCGACCACGGGTTGGACCTGCGTGCGGTCCGCGCGTACGCGAGCGTCGACCTCAAGGCCGGCGAGGCCGGGATCCTCGCCGCGATCGCACCCGCCGCGCTGCTCACCTACCCGGCCGCGGCCCTGGCCGAGGTCGGCGTGCCGAACCCCAGCGAGGTCGTCCGCGCCGAGGTGGGGACCCCCAGCGTCGCCGAGGCCGCCGCCCTGCACGCCGCCAGCGAGCTCGCGCCCGGCGCGACCGTCGAGCTGGTGGTGGAGAAGCTCAAGGGCGACAACGTGACGGTGGCGGTCGCCCGCACCCGGCCCAGGGGACGGCTCGCCGTCGTCGGCCTCGGGCCCGGTGCGGCGGACCTGCGGGTGCCCCGCGCCGAGGCGGAGCTGCGCCGCGCGGCCGTGGTCGTCGGCCTGGACCAGTACGTCGACCAGGTCCGCCACCTGCTGCGTCCCGGCACCGAGATCCGCGCGAGCGGGCTCGGCGACGAGGAGCAGCGCGCCGCGGAGGCCGTCGCGCTGGCCGCGAAGGGCCACGCCGTGGCCCTGATCGGCTCGGGTGACGCCGGGATCTACGCGATGGGCAGCCCCGCCCTGCAGCAGGCCGGACCGGACGTGGAGGTCGTCGGAGTGCCGGGGGTGACGGCAGCGCTCGCCGCCGCGTCCCTGCTCGGGGCGCCGCTGGGCCACGACCACGTCCTGATCTCGCTCTCGGACCTGCACACGCCGTGGGAGGTGATCCTGCGCCGCGTCACCGCGGCTGCCGAGGCCGACCTCGTCGCCTGCTTCTACAACCCGCGCAGCCGGGACCGGCACTGGCAGCTCGGCGCCGCGCTGGACGTGATCCGTGCGCATCGGCCGCCGACCACGCCCGTCGGGGCGGTGCGCCAGGCGGGCCGCACCGGGCAGCGCGTCTGGACCGCCCCGATCGCGCGGTTCGACCCGGCCGAGGTGGACATGCTCACCACTGTCGTCGTCGGGTCGTCCGCGACGCGGATGGTGGCGGGGCGGATGGTGACCCCGCGCGGCTACCGCTGGAGCTGACCTCCCGCGCATCGTCGACGCCGCGGTCGGCGGCGACGTCCTGGTCGGGACGTCGGCTTGGTCGAGTCTGCGCTCGCCCACCTCCTGACCTGCTCGGTCACCGCACCCCGGCGACCCCGCCCGTCACGGTCGCGGTCCAGCCGGGATGGGCGGCCAGCGCGAGGGCCAGGTCGCGTTGGGTGGTGACGGCGTCCGGCCCGACGGCCGTGGCGAGGCAGCCGCGGCGGGCCAGCGGCATCAGGGACCACATGTCCCCGGACGCGCCGGTGTCGGGGTCCTCGCCCCATACCAGCACCTCGGTCCCGATCACCCGGTGCCCGGCCAGGTACGCGGGCGAGGCGTGCAGCGCGGGGTCGCCCAGCTCCAACTCCTGCACCAGCAGCGGTCCCCGGGCGTCCGCCACGCGGACGTGGCTGCGCAGGCTCCCGCCCGCCTCGCCGCACCGGCCCGCGACCAGTACCTCCCGGCACCGCATCCGGGCGTCCGCGCCCAGGCGCACGTCGAGCGTCGTGTCGTGCGCGGCCCGGCCGGTGACGACGGTCGGCTCGGGCAGGTACTGCGCCGACGCCCCGTCCGCGACGTCCAGGTGCACCGCGAGCCTGCTGCGGCCCCCCGCGCCGGGCAGGGCGAGGGCCGCAGCCACCCCGGTGACGACGACGGCCGCGCCCGGGCCCACGACGACGTCCAGCGCCACGTCGTCGCCGCCGAGGGGCGTGGTGGCCGAGCCGACCATGTGGACGGTGACGGCGTCTGCGCCGGTCGCGACCGCGCCCCGCTGCGGTACCAGCGTCAACGGTGCCTCGGAGCGCAGCTCGCGCACGACGCAGCGCGCCCCGTCCCGCTCGACGACGACCCGCGCCCGCGCCCGCATGTCAGGCGCCCACGGCGGCCCCGCCGCGCACGCCCGCCACCTGGGCCAGCACCCACTCGCTGACCGCGGGCGCGTCCGGGGTCTCGACCAGCGACTGCGTCACGACCGGCAGCTCGCCGCGCATCCGATGGGCGTCGGCGAGCATGACCGCCATGTCGGCGCCCACGAGCGGCGCCAGGTCGGTCTTGTTGATCACGAGGAGGTCGGCCGTCGTGACGCCGGGGCCGCCCTTGCGGGGCACCTTGTCCCCGCCCGCGACGTCCACGACGAACACCTGCCGGTCGACGAGCCCGCGGCTGAACACGGCCGTGAGGTTGTCGCCGCCGCTCTCGACGAGGACGAGGTCGAGGTCCCCGAACCGTTCCTCCAGCAGCTCGACGGCGTCCAGGTTGGCGGTGATGTCGTCGCGGATCGCGGTGTGCGGGCAGCAGCCCGTCTGCACCGCCTCCACCCGCTCCGGAGCGAGCACGCCCGCACGGCGCAGGAAGTCGGCGTCCTCGGTGGTGTAGATGTCGTTGGTGACGACGGCGAGGTTCAGCCGTGGCGCGAGGCTGCGCGCCACGGCCGCCACCAGCGCCGTCTTGCCGCTGCCGACCGGCCCGCCGACGCCGATCCGCACGGCGCGCCCGGGGGGCGCCGGTGCCGTGTGGGGGTCGTGACCGGCGTGGTCCCGGCCGTGTCCGTGACTGTGGCCGTGCCCGTGACCGTGGTCGTGTCCGTGACTGTGGCCCTGCTCAGCTGGCAAAGAGACGCACCTGCTCCCGGTGGTGTCGGACGTGGGACTGGGCCATGAGGTCGAGGACCGGCGCCCCGGGCGCCGGCAGCGCCGCGACCGCCCCCTCCGCGGTCGCAGCGCCCACGACGTGCGCCAGGTCCGGCCCGAGGGCCACGACCAGCGCGTTCACCGCGAGCGGGTCCAGGCCGAGCAGCCGCACCGCGGCCGATGCCGGACCCGTCACGGCCAGGTAGCCCGCGCAGCGGGCGGCCTCGGCGGGGCGGGCCCCGTCCAGGCCCGTCACCGCGCCGAGCAGCAGCGGGTGGTGTGGGCGCGGATGGACGGCCACCAGCGCGTCCAGCACGGGGGAGGGCCAGGCCAGCCGCACCGCGCGCAACGTCGCCCTGCCCTGGGCGCGGGACGCCGCGCGCTGCGCGGGGGAGGGCGTGCGGGCGTCCAGCTCGGCGTCGAGGTCGGCCCACGCAGCGACGTCGCAGGGCCCGGGGGCGCGCGACCGGGCCTCGCCCCCGGCGGCCGGGTTCGCCTCGTCGGCGGGCCAACCCGCCGCGCCGAAGGGCCGGCTCGCCCCCTCCGCGAGCCGGGCCGCCGCCGCGGCGAAGGCTGCCGCCACGAGCCCCGCCGTCCTCAGCCGCCCACGCAGGAACGCATCGAGGCCGACCAGGTCCGTCACGAGCCCCCGCGCGACGGCCTCCTCCAGTCCCCCGGAATGGGCGTGCCCGCCGCCGGGGAACCGCGCGTCCGCGAGGACGAGCGCGGCGAGGCTCACCACGCCGCCCCGGTCCGCGCACGCCCGGTCCGTGCCGCCTGCGCACACCCGGTCCGCGCGCGCCCGACCCGTCCGCAGGCTTCCGCCGCGCGCCGCCGCCGCGCGAATCCGGGTCCGGTGCACGCGAGCGGAACATCAACGGGGTTGCCGGCCGTCAGAACCCCGCTGGTGTTCCTCTCGGCCGTCGGACGCGGCAGGATCGACGCGGTCTGTGGGAGCAACCGGCTCGCCGGACGCGGTGCCCCCGACCCGCCCGTCGGCAGCCGCGGCCGCCGTGCCGGGACCTCGCCCCGTGGAACATCTCGCTCGGAGCAGCCCATCAGAACAGGAAGTACCGCTGCGCCATCGGCAGCTCCGTCACCGGGGCGGACTCGACCAGCTCCCCCTCGATCCGGACGGCGAACGAGTCCGCGTCCACCGCCACGTGCGGCATCGCGGTGTTCCCGATCATGTCCGACTTCCCGACGCGGCGGGTGTCGGTGACCGCCACCGACGGTTTCGCCAGCCCGAGCGACCCCAGCTCGTCGACGGCGACCGGCGCCACGAAGTTCAGCGACGTCTCCGAGGCCACCCGCGGTGCCGCGCCGAACATCGGCCGCGCCAGGACGGGCTGCGGTGTCGGGATGGACGCGTTCGCGTCCCCCATCGCGGCCCAGGCGATGAAGCCGCCCTTGAGCACCACCTGCGGGCGCACTCCGAAGAACTTCGGCTCCCACAGCACGAGGTCGGCGAGCTTGCCCACCTCGACGGAGCCGATCTCCGACGCCATCCCGTGCGCCAGCGCCGGGTTGATCGTGTACTTCGCGACGTAGCGTCGGGCCCGGGCGTTGTCGGCCCGCCCGTCCCCGGGCAGTGCCCCACGGGCGGCCTTCATGACGTGCGCGGTCTGCCAGGTACGGATGATCACCTCGCCGATGCGGCCCATGGCCTGCGAGTCCGAGCTGATCATCGAGATGGCGCCCATGTCGTGCAGGACGTCCTCGGCCGCGATCGTCGTCGGCCGGATGCGGCTCTCGGCGAACGCCAGGTCCTCGACCACGGACGGGTTGAGGTGGTGGCAGACCATCAGCATGTCGAGGTGCTCGTCGATGGTGTTGACGGTGTGCGGGCGCGTCGGGTTGGTCGAGGACGGCAGCACGTTGGGGTGCGCGACCACCTCGATGATGTCCGGGGCGTGCCCGCCGCCCGCGCCCTCGGTGTGGAAGGCGTTGATCGAGCGCCCGGCGATCGCGGCGAGGGTGGACTCCAGGAACCCCGCCTCGTTGAGGGTGTCGGTGTGGATCGCCACCTGCACCCCGGACGCGTCCGCCACCCGCAGGCACGCGTCGATCGCGGCCGGGGTGGTGCCCCAGTCCTCGTGCAGCTTGAACCCGCCCGCCCCGGCCCGCAGCTGCTCCCACAGCGCCTCCGACCGCACGGTGTTGCCCTTGCCCATGAGCAGCAGGTTGATCGGCAGATGGTCCATCGCCTGCAGCATCCGCGCGATGTTGCGCGGGCCCGGCGTGATCGTCGTGGCCTTGGTGCCGTCCGCGGGGCCGGTGCCGCCACCCATCAGCGTCGTGAGCCCCGACGCGAGCGCGGTGTCGACGAGCTCGGGGCAGATGAAGTGGACGTGGCAGTCGATGCCGCCCGCGGTGAGGATGCGGCCGTTTCCGGCGATCACCTCCGTACCGGGCCCGATGACGAGCGCGTCGTCGACGCCGTCCATCGTGTCCGGGTTGCCCGCCTTGCCGATCCCGACGATGCGACCGTCGCGGATCCCGACGTCGGCCTTGACCACACCCCAGTGGTCCAGGATCACCGTGCCGGTGATCACCAGGTCCGGTGCACCCTCCGCGGACGTCCGCGTGGACTGGCCCATCGACTCGCGGATCACCTTGCCGCCGCCGAAGAGCACCTCGTCGCCGGAGCCCGCGCCGCGGGAGCGGTCCTCGGTGACCTCGATGAGCAGGTTCGTGTCCGCGAGGCGGATGCGGTCGCCGACCGTCGGGCCGAACAGGTCGACGTACCGTGCGCGGTCGATCGTCGTCATGAGCCGTACTCCAGGGGTCCGGGCGCGTGGGACCGCGCGTCCAGCGGGCCGGCCCACTCCACCCGCAGGCCCGGCACGACCCGGGCACCGGCCAGCGGCACCAGCGTCACCTCGCGCTCGATTCCGGGCTCGAACCGCACCGACGTTCCCGCCGGGATGTCGAGGTGGCGCCCCCACGCCGCCTCCCGGTCGAAGGCGAGCCCCGGGTTGGCCGCGGCGAAGTGGAAGTGCGACCCGACCTGGACCGGCCGGTCCGCCGTGTTGGTGACGACCATCGTCACGCGCTCGCGCCCCGGGTTCAGCTCCACCGGCACGTCGCCGGGGATCACCGCACCGGGCCCGTCGCTGCTCGCCGACCCCGCCATCAGGCGATCGGGGAATGCACGGTGACGAGCTTGGTGCCGTCCGGGAACGTGGCTTCCACCTGCACCGAGTCGAGCATCTCGCCCACCCCGTCGAGCACCTCGTCGTGGCGCAGCACCGTGCGCCCGGACGCCATCAGCTCGCTGACGGAGCGGCCGTCGCGGGCGCCCTCCAGCACGTGGTCGGTGATCAGCGCGACCGCCTCCGGGTAGTTCATCCGCAAGCCCCGCGCCCGCCGCCCGCGGGCGACGTCCGCGGCGACGTGCACGAGCAGCTTGTCCCGTTCCTGGGGGCTCAGATGCATGAGGACCGTTCTAAGCTCGCGGTGTTTCGACGATGTGTCCTGCGCATGTCAGATCGCCATCGCGGCCCGCACCCCGGTGACCGCGTCGACCCCGCCGGTGCCCTCGGCGGTGATGCGCCCGGAGGCGAGCACGTAGTAGCGGTGCGCGGCGTTCAGGGCGAACCCGACGTGCTGCTCGACCATGAGCACGGACAACCCGCCGCGCTGCGTCAGCGCCAGGATGGTGTTCTCGATCTCGGTCACCACCGACGGCTGGATGCCCTCGGTCGGCTCGTCCAGGATCAGCATCCGCGGCTCGGTGACCAGGGCGCGGGCGATCGCGAGCTGTTGGCGCTGGCCGCCCGACAGCAGCCCGGCCCGCCGCCCGAGCAGGTCGCGCAGCGCGGGGAACAGGTCCAGCGCCTCGTCCACCAGCGTCACCCCGTTGGGCTTGCCGTCCGCGACGAGCTGCAGGTTCTCCATCGTCGTCATCTGCCCGAAGGACTGCTGCCCCTGCGGGACGTACGCGAGCCCGCGGCGGACGCGCTGGTGCGGGGCGAGCTTCGTCACGTCCTCGCCGCCGAGCACGATCCTGCCCGAGCGGACGGGGAGCAGCCCGACCGCGGCGCGCAGCAGCGTCGTCTTCCCGGCGCCGTTGTGCCCCATCACGGCCGCGACCCCGTCGTCGGGCACGGCGATGCTCACCCCGTGCACCACGGAGGTGCGCCCGTAGGCCACCTCGACGTCGACCATCTCCAGCATCGCCGTCGACATCAGGCCCCCTCGCCCAGCACGGCCGCGACCTCGGCCTCCGTGTGGTGGCCCGGCCCCAGGTAGACCTCCTGCACCCGCGGGTCGGCCTGCACCTTCTCGACGCTGCCCTCCGAGAGCACCTTCCCGGCGTGCAGCACGGTGACCGACGCGGCGAAGGAGCGCATGAAGTCCATGTCGTGCTCCACGACGACGACGGTGCGGTTCTCGGCCGCGATGCGCTGCAGGAGCCGGCCGGTCTCGTCCTTCTCCTCGCCGCTCATCCCGGCGACGGGCTCGTCCAGCATGAGCAGCCGCGCATCCTGGACCAGCAGCATCCCGATCTCCAGCCACTGCTTCTGGCCGTGGGCGAGGATCCCGGCGGGGGCGTCCGCGAGGTCGGTGAGCCCCACCGTCTCGAGCGTCTCGGCCACCGCGGCCGGCACGGACCGGCGGCGGCGCAGCAGCGAGAGCGACGAGCGCTTGGCGCCGGCGGCGATGTCGAGGTTCTGCAGCACCGTGAGCTCCTCGAACACGGTGGCCGTCTGGAACGTCCGCCCGACGCCGAGGCGCGCGATGCGGTGCTCCTTGCGTCCGATGAGCTCGTTGCCGTCGAACGTCGCCGAGCCGGTGGCCGCGACGAGCCCGGAGACGGCGTCGATGAGGGTGGTCTTGCCCGCCCCGTTGGGCCCGATGAGGAACCGCAGGTCCCCGGCGAGCACGGACAGGTTGACCGTGTCGACGGCGACGAAGCCGTCGAAGCTGACGGTCAGGTCGGTGATCTCGAGGTACTCGGCCTGCACGGTTCACTCGCCTCCGGTGGGCGCGGGCAGCGGTGCGCCGGTGGTCGGGGCGGTCCGCGCCTTCCTCGCCGGTCGCCACTGCGTCAGCAG
>NZ_JBFWVQ010000097.1:0-21709 GCF_050246655.1 Pseudonocardia sp. | reverse complement strand
GCGCCGAGGTCGAAGTCGCGCAGGATCGCGTCCGGGTCGAAGCCGTTCGCCTCGTGATCGACCGTCTCGCCGTCGCGGAACGTGGGGCCGTTGATCCCACCGCCGTGTGCCGAACCGCCGTGTGCCGGACCGCCGTCGTGGCCGGCGTGCGGTGGCTCGGGAGTCCCCAGCATCCCCGGCAGCGGCGCGCCCATGAGCGCCGCGCTCGCCGCCCCCGTCAGAAAGCGCCGCCGGCTCGTCACGACCGCTCGATTCGGGGTGAACGACACATGAGCTGCGATATTAGATGCGTCAAACTTGACAGCCAAGCACTGTCTCACCTTGAGATCAGGCGCGGCGAAGCCGGGTGTTCTGCCGATGAAACCTGCTGCTCATGGGTCGGCGGGTGTGCTCGATGAGGATGGCGATCGGCGCGGCTCGGCGCCCCTACCGGGAGACCGGCGCGAGGTGATCGGTGAACCAGGTGACGGCATGCGTGGCCGCCGACTCGAGGGTGCCCGGTTCCTCGAACAGATGGGAGGCGCCGGGGACGATGACGAGGCGGCTCTCGCAGCGCAGAAGGTCCCGGGCGCGCCGATGGAGCTCGATGAGGACCTCGTCGTAGCCGCCGACGATCAGCAGGGTGGGTGCGCGCACCGCGCCCAGGCGCTGGGCGGCCAGGTCGGGCCGCCCACCGCGGGACACGATCGCCGCGATGTCGGCCTGCGGTGCCGCGGCAGCCCACAGCGCTGCGGCCGCGCCGGTACTCGCCCCGAAGTAGCCGATCGGAAGCCCGGCGCACGCCGGCCGGCGGCGGACCCACCGGGTCACCTCGCCGAGCCGGTCGGCCAGCAGGTCGATGTCGAAGACGTTGGCGCGCCGCAGTTCCTCCTGTGGGGTCAGCAGGTCGAACAGCAGGGTCGCCAGGCCGGCGCGCTGAAGGACACCCGCCACGTACCGGTTGCGGGGGCTGTGGCGGCTGCTGCCGCTGCCGTGGGCGAACACGACGACACCGGTCGCCGCGCCCGGCACGGTGATGCGGCCCTGCAGGTGCACCTCCCCGACCGGCAGGTCGACCTCCTCTTCGCGGGGCGGCGGATCGTCGGCGCTGCCGGCCGTCGTGGCTTGCTGGTGCGCCGCGCGCTGCAGCAGGTGCATGACCTCGTCGTCGGGAACCTGGTGGAAGTCGTCGTAGGCATGGCCGACCCCGACGAGCCGGCCCGGGGTCTGCAGGCACACGAGTTCGTCGACCTCCTGGCGCAGCCCGGCGGCGGTGTCGCGCGCGCACACCGGCGCGGCGAGCACGACCCGGGCGGCCCCCTGCGCCCGGACGACCTGGCACGCCGCGCGGGCGGTCGCTCCCGTCGCGATCCCGTCGTCGACCAGCACCGCCGTCCGGCCGGTGAGCGGCAGCCGGGACCGGTCGCCCCGGAACCGGCGGGCCCGCCGGTCGACCTCCGCCCGCGCCTGTCGCTCGATCTCGGCGAGCTCCGCCTCGCTCAGGTGCGCCTGGCGGAGGATCTGCTCGTTCAGCACCAGCACGTCGCCCTCGCCGACCGCGCCCATGGCGAGCTCGGGCTGGAACGGGACCCCGAGCTTGCGGACCAGGACCACGTCCATCGGCGCTGCGAGCGCCTGTGCCACCTCGAAGGCGACCGGGACCCCGCCCCTGGGCAGACCCAGCACGACGACCTCCTCGTCCCTCAGGTGCTGCAGGCGGCCGGCGAGCTGCCGGCCCGCGTCGGCGCGATCGACGAACGGCATGATCTCTCCCTGACGACTTCTCTCCCTGACGACGGAGCCACCCCCACGATTCGCCGCGACGTGCGGCTGCCGACCGGGCCGAAGGTCCCCACCCCTGGATGACCCCGGGCCAACCGGCCCGAGGACCCGCGTAGTCCGCCGCTGTCGCGCCTGCGCGCTCGGGCTCACCGTTCGTCCGGGACCCCGGGGAGGCGGACATGGCGCGGACGGACCGTCGTCGGCTGTGGCGCGCCTGGTTCGTCTCGACCGTCGGCGAGCTGATGGGGCTTCGGCGTGCCGGCGGTGGCCGCGGCGCTCGCGTACGCGAGCGGGATGTCCCCGCGGTGTTCGCGGCGACGATCCCGGCCCTGCCCCGTCCGGTGCTGGTCGCCGTCAGTCGACGACGAGGAGCACCGCCAGGAAGTAGAGGGCAATCGACAGCAGGTCCTGGACGACCGTCGCGAGCGGTCCCGAGCCGAAGGCGGGGTCGTGGCCCAGCCGGTTCAGCATCCACGGCAGCACCAGCGCGATGACGGTCGCCAGTGACGACGCCGCGAAGAGCGCGATCGCGACCGCGGCGGCGACCTGCGCGTTGCCCCAGATCAGCACGACGAGCGGGTAGGCCACGGCCGCGAACAGGACGCCGAGCAGTGCGCCGGTGAGAGCCTCGCGCGCGGCCATCCGACCGACGCCGACCCCGGCGGCCAGCCCGCGGATGACGAGTGCCTCGGTCTGGGTTCCGACGGCGTCGGCCAGGTAGACCACGCCGGGAATGAAGAAGGCGATGAGCACCTCCTCAGCGAGCTGGCGTTCGAACGCCCCGACGAGTCCGGCGGCGAGCAGCGCGCCGGCCAACCCGACGAGCAGCCAGGGCAGCCGGTGCCACAGTCGGCGCCGGACGCTCTCGGTGGCAGCCGAGCGTGCGGTCGCAGCCGACCCGAGGAAACCGCCGAGGCGGGCGATGTCCTCGTCGTGTTCGGCGAGCAGCACGGCGAGCAGCCGCTGCGGTGGGACGAGCCCCCCGAACCGGCCCGCATCGTCGACGACGGCCAACATCGCCTCCCCGTGCTGCACCGCACGCCAGGCGGCCTGCTCCTGGTGGGTACCGGGAGCGACGGTTGGCGGCTGGGCATCCATCACCTCGGCCAGCAGGGTGTCCGGCGCAGCGGCGAGAAGCTGCTCCATGGTGGCCACTCCGACCAGGACGTCCCCCGTGCAGACCGCGACGGCCGCCGCGCTGTCGAACCGGCGTCCGCGCAACCCGTCCAGCACGCGTCCGACGGGATCGCCCGGTGCGGCCACCGGGACGTCGGCCGACGCGTGTGCCGCCGCCGTCCGGACGCCCTCGAGGTCCCCGGCGGGCCCTGGCGTGCCGACGACTTGCCCCCGGTCCGTCATGTCCGTGGTCTCCTTCGCGTGAGCGTCGAGGCTGCCCGCGGCGGGCATGGGGGGCGCCGAGCAGGATCTCGACCATGGTCCGGCGGTCGAGTACCGGACCGGCTCGCACGGGGCTCGCAGGTCGTCGTGGACGGCGGCGGCGTGCTCACGTGACCGGCGGGGACGACGCCGTCGGTTCTCGGGCGGAGGTCCCGCCCGTGGGGGCGGGAATCAGGCGGGCGACCCCCCGGCCCCGTGCGACGTGATCAGGTTGCCGTTGTCCTGGACGTAGCCGAGGACGACCTCGCGAGCCCGCCCGGTGCGTCGGCCTGTCGTGACGAGCCGCAGCGCTCCCCAGCGGCCCGGCCTCGGCCGCCACAGACCGAACCGGCTTCCGGTAGCGCGTAGCAGTGCGCGGTGGCCGAACCAGAACAGCTCGATGAACCACCGCGGCGGCAGCCACGGCCGACGACGCGCGGACGCCCTGCGCGCCTTCCGGGCCTCGGACATGGCCGCAGCATCGGAGCCCGGGGAGCTGCCGAGTAGGGCCGAAGGGCCCACCCAACGGGCTGGCTACCGAGCCGGAGCGGTCCGCCGCGCGGTGTCGGAGGGGAGCTCGCCGAACCGCTCCTGGTACTGCCGGGCGAACCGGCTCGGGTGGTAGAAGCCCCAGCGCATGGCGATGTCGCTGATGCGCACGTCGGACGAGGTGAGCCGCAGCAGCTCGGCATGGACGTGGTCGAGCCGGACGCGCCGCAGGTAGGCCATCGGTGACACGCCCAGCTCGTGCTGGAAGGTGGCGTGCAGCGCGCGCACGCTCATGCAGCCGGCCCGGGCCAGGTCGCAGGGCGTGAGCGGCTGGTCGGCATGCGACTCCAGGTAGGCCAGCACCGGCCGGATCCGGGCGGACCGGGCCTTTCCCGCGTAGCCCTCCAGCAGGTCGGAATGGGAGTTCCGCACGGCGAGCAGCAGCTGCGTCATGACGAACGTCTCGAGCTGTTCACGGGCAAGGGGTGTCTCGGTGATCCCGCCGGGTTGGTCCAGCTCGCGCGCCAGGAACTCGACGGCGGACAGCAGGCTGCGGCCGCGGGGGGAGTCGGTGCGGAAGCCGAAGTCGAAGTCGACGGCCTCGACGACCGGGTGACCGACCAGGTCGGCGAGGTGGGACTCGAGCCGGGCGCGGGGGATCTTGAGGATCAGCTGCTCGGCGTCCGGGGTCCAGTGCACCGTGTTGGACTGGTTCGGCAGCAGCACGACGCCGCTGGCCCGCGCCTCGGTGACGGCCCGGGTGCCGTCCCCGCGTTCGGCGAACGTCCGGCCGCGCGTGGTGAGGTTGATGTGGTAGGTGTTCTGCGTGGCCGGCATGTTCAGCTCGGCCGGGGCCCGTAGGCCAGGAAGCCCAGCGTGAAGCGCTTCTGGCGGGCGGCGTTGAGCGTCATCCGCAACGGCGTGTCGTCCGTGCGCAGGGCGTGCGGGAGGTACACGTGGGTGACCGCCTCCCTGGCCTCCTCCGCGCTCGACGTCGACACGACGGGGAAGCGGCGCAGCGTATGGCGACGATGGCCCTTGTACATGTCCTCCGTTGGACGCAGCCGGGTCAGCGTTGGGGCGAGGGGCGATCAGTGCGAGCGGTGCACGGCGGAGTACCGAGCGGCCAGGATGTGGCTGCTCATCGCCGATCGCGCCAGGTCCTCGTCACCGTTCTCGATGGCGGTGATGATGTCGCGGTGCTGCAGGACGCTGCGCCGCCGGTCGTCGTCGTACCCGCCCAGAACCTGGCGGACGAGCGGGGCGCTGGACACCAGGGCCACGAGCGCCGGCAGCCGGGCGCTGCCGGACGCGGCGAGGACCGCGGCGTGGAAGTCGTCGTTGCACTGCGCCGAGCTGGCCACCGACGTTCCGCCCTCGGCCAGCGCGCGTTCGTAGCGCTCCTGCAGGGCGCGCAGTTCCGCCACGGCGTCGGCGCCGGCGCGGCGGGCGGCCAGGCCGGCGCCGTACCCCTCGATCAACGCCCGGAGCCGGTAGGCCTCGTCGATGTCGTCCGGGCTCCAGCTGATCACCCGTGCGCCGCGGTTGTGCACGAGCTCCACCACGCCCTCGGCCGCGAGCAGGCGCAGCGCCTCGCGCACGGGTGTGCGGCTGAGGCCGAGCGAGGTGGCCTCGGTGTGCTCACGCAACCACGTCCCGGGCAGCACGGCCCCTGAGGCGATCCGCTCCTTGAGCGCCTCGTAGGCCAGGTGGGTGTGGGCCGCGCGTGCGGAGTCGTGGCCGTCCACGCCATGGCCGTTCTGCTCGCGAGCTGCTGCCACCCCGACCTCCGTCGTCGACGGGGGGAGCATATCGCATGCAATCTGGGCTGTCACGCCCCGAAATCGGCGAGAGTCAGCATCGATTGCATGCGATCAGGGATCGGGCGAGACGCGGGTCGGAACTACTCCGAGTCCTCGAGCCGGAAACCGATCTTCACCGTGACCTGCCAGTCGGCGATCGCGCCGTCCGCGAGGTGCCCGCGGATCTCCGTCATCTCGAACCAGTCGATGTTGCGCAGGGTCTGGTTCGCGCGGGCCACCGCGTTGCGGATGGCGTCGTCCACACCGTTCGGAGACGTACCGACGATCTCGGCGAGGCGGTAGATGTGGTCGGACACGGGGGGACTCCTTCTCGGTTCGGTGGTGCCTGGTCGGGTCTCGTGAGTGTCGGGAGCGTCACGGCGCGGCGGCGAGGTCGGCCGCCGGGACGCGGGGCCGGTCGCCGGCGCGGACGTGCGCGAGCAGCCCGCCGGCCGCGAGCACCGCCCGCTCGCCGGGCGACAGCGGCAACCGTAGGGTGGCGTCGCGGGATCCGTCGACCGCGGCGGTGACGGTGTCCGCGCCCGAGCGCACCGCGGCGGCGAGCCCGGCGACCCGCCAGTGCTGGCCGACCGCGGCGGCGGCCCGGTCCTCGTCGGTCACGACGAGCGGGACGACCCCGACGGCGATCAGGTTCCGCCGGTGGATACGCGCGTAGCTGCCGGCCGCGATCGCCCGCACGCCGAGGTGCACCGGGGCCAGCGCGGCGTGCTCGCGTGACGAGCCCTGCCCGTAGTTGTGCCCGCCGACGATCACGCCGCCGCCCCACTCGACCGCACGGTCGTGGAAGCCGGGGTCCAGCCGCCGGAACATGAACCGGGCGCACTCGGCGATGTTCGACCACACCGACATGGCGACGACGCCGTCCGGGGCCATGTCGCCGGTGGAGATGTCGTCGGGTACGACGATCAGCACGCGGCCGTCGAGGTCCTCGGGTGGCGGCGCCGGCTGCGGGGGCGGGACGAGGTTGGGCCCGCGCTCGACGACCACGGTGGACCGGCGCTCTGCCGGCAGCGGCGGGTGGATGTGGTGGTCGTGGATGGTCGTGTCCGGATCGACGGCCGGACGCAGCTCGGGCAGGCGCGCCCCCCGTGGGTCGGTGATCACGCCGGTCAGGGCGCTCGCCGCGGCGGTCGACGGAGAGCACAGGTACACCGCGTCGTCGGCGGTGCCGCTGCGCCCGGGGAAGTTGCGGTTGAACGTGCGCAGCGAAGGGCGGTGGCCGATCGGCGCCTGCCCGATCCCGACACACGGCCCGCAGACGGGCTCCAGCATCCGGGCGCCCGCCGCGGACAGGTCACCGTGCACACCGGACCGGATGATCGTGTCCAGGATCTGTCGCGACCCCGGGGTCACCGTCAGCACGGCGCCCGGATGGACGGTGCGGTCGCGCAGCACGGCCGCGACGGTGGCGAGGTCCTCGTAGGAGCTGTTGACCGAGGACCCGACGCACACCTGCACGACCTCGGTGCCCGCCACCTCGGCCACCGGCACGACGTTCCCCGGTGACGGCGGCAGCGCGACCAGCGGCACGAGCGCCCCGAGGTCGATGCGTTCGACCTCGTCGTAGCCTGCGCCCGGGTCGGCGGCCAGCGGGCGGAAGTCCTCCTCCCGGCCCTGACCGGCCAGCCAGCGGCGGGTCTCCTCGTCGGCGGGGAACACGCCTGCGGTGGCGCCGGTCTCGACCACCATGTTGCAGATCGTTGCGCGGCCGCTGGTCGGGACGGCCGCCGCGCCGTCGCCGAAGAACTCGAACACCGCCCCACGGCCCCCGCGCACGCCGTAGCGGCGCAGCAGCTCCAGGATCACGTCCTTCGGCTCGACCGCGGTGGCGAACCGCCCGACCAGCTCGACGCCGATCACCCGCGGGCACGGCAGGTCGAAGCCGTGTCCCGCCAGGGCCACCGCCACCTCCAGCCCGCCCGCGCCGGTGGCGAACATGCCCAGCGCACCCGCGCTCGTGGTGTGCGAGTCCGCGCCGAGGAGCAGCTCGCCGGGGCGGGCGAAGCGCTCCAGGTGCACGTAGTGGGAGATGCCGTGCCCCGGCGGTGAGAACCTCAGGCCGTAGCGCTGCGAGAACGACCGCAGGTACCGGTGGTCCTGCATGTTCCGGTCGTCGATCTGCAGCACGTTGTGGTCGACGTACATCACGGCCAGCGGCACCGCGACCGCGTCGGTCCCGAGCATCTCGAACTGCATCGCGCACATGGTCCCGGTGGCGTCCTCGATCAGGACCTGGTCCACTGCGACCGTGAGGTCGGCGCCGGGCACCAGCTCGCCTGCGTGCAGGTGCGCCCGCAGCAGCTTGCGGGTCAGGTTCTCGCCCATCAGGGGAACGTCCCGGCCCGGGGGAGCAGCGCGGGTACCCGGCGGCCCAGCTGCTCGCCGAGGAAGTCGGCCGTGGGCAGCAGCGCCGGCAGGTCGATGCCGGTCCGGCGGCCCATCCGCTCCAGCATGTAGACCAGGTCGTCGGTGGCGATGTTGCCGGTCGCCTTCGGCGCGAACGGGCAGCCGCCGATGCCGCCGGCGCTGGCGTCGAGCACGTCGACGCCCTCGGCGACGGCCGTGGAGGCGTTGGCGAACCCGGTGTTGCGGGTGTTGTGGAAGTGGAAGCGCAGCGCCGGGCCGCCGCCGTCCGGTGCGCCGACGAGGTCGCGCGTCCGGGCGGTCAGGTCCTGCACCTGGTTCGGCGCGCCGACGCCGACCGTGTCGGCCAGGCACAGCTCCTGCGCGCCCGCGTCGACGCTGCGGCGGGCGAAGTCGGCGACGCGGGCCGGGTCGATCTCGCCCTCGAACGGGCAGCCGAACGCGGTGGCCAGGGTGATCGTCGTGAACAGCCCCCGCGACCGGGCCGCGTCGACGACGTCGCCCGCCATCCGCATCGCCTCGTCCGCGGTGACGTTCTGGTTGCGCCCGCTGAACGTGTCGCTCACGCACACCACGACGTTGACCTCGTCGACACCGGCGGCCACCGCCCGGTCCAGGCCCCTGCGGTTGAGGATCAACCCGGCGTAGGAGACGCCGTCGCGCCGCGGCACACGCTCCATCACGGCCTCGGCGTCGGCCATCGTCGGCACCAGCCGCGGGTGCGCGAACGACACCGCCTCGATCCGCCGCGCCCCGGCGTCGACGAGCCGGGTGATGAGCTCGACCTTCGCGTCGGTCGAGAGGATCGTGCTCTCGTTCTGCAGCCCGTCCCGGGGGCTGACCTCGACGATCGTGATGTCGGGCACGCGCGGCCCCTTCTCTCAGATGAGCGGCCGCAGACCGCGCAGCCACTTCGACGAGCGGACCGCGGTGGCCAGCTCGACCAGCGCCCGCCCGTGCAGCTCGGCCAGCCGGCCGGCGTCGTCGGTCAGCGCGGCGCCGTCCTCGGTGAACGATGCCGACGGCAGGTAGAGCCCGGGGGAGAGCAGCTGGGCCCCGAAGAACCCGCCGAGGATCCCGCGCACCTTCTCGACCGCGAGGAAGTGGTGGTCGCTGGCGCCGGTGAGCACCGTGGCGCAGGTGGTGCCGCGCAGCGGGTCGCCCGACTCGTAGGGCATGCCGCGAGGCGTGGCGTCCAGCAGCGCCTTGAGCCCGGCCGCGATGTCGGCGCGGTAGGTGGGCGAGCCGAACACCGCGGCGTCGGCCCGGTCGAGCGCGCTGAGCGCATCGTCCGTCGACACGCTCGCCAGCTCGACCACCTGCGTGTCGGCACCCTCCGCGGCGGCGCCGCGCAGCACCGCGTCCACTGCCACCCGGGTGCGCCCGCCCGGGTTCGGGGACCCGACCACCGCTACCACCAGCACGACATCGCCTCCCGGGCTCACGATCGGGACCCGGCGGCCGGCAGGCCGCCGCAGTCACGGCTCAGTGCCGCAGCCCAGCTTCCTTCATCAGCGGCAGCACGCGCTCGCCGAAGTACTCCATCTCCTCGAAGTAGTCGACGAATCCCATGATCATGCCGTCCATGCCGGCCTCGTTCAGCCGGCCCATCTCCTCGACGACCTGCTCGGGGGTGCCGACGACCGGGTAACCGGCCCAGCCGGCGATGAACCGCTCCTGGAACTGCTTGATCTGCTCGTTGAACGACTGGCTCTCCATACCGGCCACCTTCATGACGTTGCCGGCCGCCGCCCAGTCGCCGTGGTCGATGACCGCCTGGAAGGCCTGCTTGGCCTCCTGCTCGGTGTCCCGGACCACGACCAGCCCGTAGGTCATGGTGGAGATGTCGCGGTCGTACTCGTCGCGGGCCTTGGTCCGCAGGGTTTTGGTGTAGGTCGCCTGTCACGCCCCGCGGTGCTGTGCTCGGCGCGCTTGCTGGCGCGCTGCCGGGTCCGTTCGGGGGTGGTGGCACATGTGTGCGGGTGATGGCACAGAGCCGCAGGTGGTGGCACACACCGTCGGCAGTGTGTGCGAGCACCGGGGGATGTGTGTGAGGGCGGCGGGGTGCGCGCTGCTGCTGGCCGCCCGGGCCGCCCTCCGCGCCGGCGGGTGGCCCGGACCGCCGCCGCCGGGCCACGCCGGTCACCGCCGGGCCACGCCGGTCACCGCCGGGCCACGCCGGTCACCGCCGGGCCACGCCGGTCACCGCCGGAGTCCGCCCCGGTGGATCACGACGGCCGACGATGGCGCATCAGGTCCAGCGCGAAGCCGACGTACTGCTCGGCCACCTGCTCGGGGCTGAGCGGGCCGTCGGGTCGCCACCACGTGGGTAGCGCCGTGCACATGGTGACGACGGCGCGAGCGGCCTCGTGGGGGTGGTCGGCGCGAAACCATCCTTGGCTGACGGCGTCTTCGACCTCGTGGTCGACCATCCGCTGCTGGGTGATGCGCAGGCAGGCGATCTTGCGTCGGTTGTCGGCGTCGAGGGCGCGCATCTCGGCCGCGCCGACGAAGCCCAGCTCCCTGCGGTGCGTGTGGTACAGGGCCAGGTGCTCGACGAGCAGGCTGAAGCGCTGCACCGGGTTCCGTCCCTCGGCGCGTGCGGCGCGTGCGCGAAGCAGCAGCTCGGCCATCGTGAGGTCGAGGATCGTCACCAGCATCTGCTGCTTGCTCGTGTAGTGGTGGTACAGCCCCGAGACGGAGAGCCCGGCGCGGGCGGCGATACCGCGGACCGTGGCGCCGTGGTAGCCGATGGCCAGGAACTCGTCGAGCGCGGCACGGAGCACGGGGTCGAAGTCGAGCGGATCGTACGTGCGCCAGTCGGCGATCGTCGGCCGGGCGGTGCGGCCGTCGGACGGGTCCGCTGCGGCGTGGCTCCTGACCGGTGACGGCGGGGCTCCCGGCGCGACGACGGTGTCCAGGATCTGCGGCACCGTCAGCCCGAGCACCTCCGCGATCCGGCTCAACCGGCTCACGCTCAGCCCGGTCCGACCGTTCTCGATCTGGCTCAGGGTGGCGGGGCTGACCTCGAGCGCACGCGCGAGGCCGCGAAGGCTGACCCCCTTGGCCGTCCGTGCTGCCCGCACCTGCGCGCCGAGCCCTTCGTCGGCCGTGCCCCGAGCTGCCGTCATCAACCACTCCCTGCTCCAGGCTAGTGTTCACAATAGCTAAACATGGACTCCGTCTAACTGTCGACTGCCCCGCTTGACGCCCCTAATTGTGGGGTGCATCATCAGCTAAACACGATGCCGAGCGAACGCTCGGCTGCGAGCGACCCTGTTCACATTCGTGATCGTGAGGGAGACGACGATGTCCGATGCACCCGCGATGCGTGAGCTTCTCGGCGAGGACACCCCCACCAACTGGGGCAAGTGGGGTCCCGACGACGAGCTGGGCAGCCTGAACTACCTGGACGCCGGCGAGGTCCTGCGCGGGCTGCAGCACGTCAAGTCCGGCGAGGTGTTCACGCTGCAGATCCAGATGGGCCGCACCGACGGCCCGGGCGACCCGCTGTGGCCAGGGCGGACGGGTATCGAGCGGCAGAACGTCCTGGACGAGGGCAGCTGGGACGGTGACGGCGCGCCGCAGTTCCCGGGCGGCCTGCACTACGCCGACGACACGGCGAAGATCTTCCTGCAGGGCTCGACGCAGTACGACGCGCTGGGCCATGTGTGGTACGACGGCAAGCTCTGGAACGGCTACGACGCCCGCACGACGATCGGCGGACTCGACAAGGCCTCGGTGCTGCCGATCGCGGAGAAGGGCGTGGTCGGGCGGGGCGTGCTCATCGACATGGCCCGTCACCGCGGCAAGCAGTGGCTCGACAAGGGCGAGACGTTCACCCATGAGGATCTCGAGGACGCGGCCAAGGCCCAGGGAGTGACGATCGAGCCGCACGACGTGCTGTGCGTGCGCACCGGCTTTCTCAGGTACTGGTACGAGCTCAACGACAAGGAGAGGTTCTACGACGGCTTCAACGAGCCGGGGCTGACGTACTCCCGGGAGCTGGTGGAGTGGTTCCGGCAGCGGGAGGTGCCGAACCTGGTGACCGACACGATCGCCAACGAGGTGACCTACGAGCCGGGTACCGGGGTGGCGCTGCCGCTGCACTGCGCGCTGATGCGCAACCTCGGGGTGGCGCTCACCGAGATCGCCTGGCTCGACGACCTTGCCGACGCCTGCGCGGCCGACGAACGGTGGTCCTTCCTCTACGTGGCCGCGCCGCTGAAGGTCGTCAGCGGCACCGGCGCGCCCGTGAACCCGGTGGCGATCCGCTAGGAGTCGACGATGTCGATCTACGACGAGCGGCCCTGGCTCGCACGTTACGACGCGGGCCAGCCGCCCGACCTGGAGCCGGAGTTCTCCGATGCGCTGGCGATGTTCCGCGCCACCGTCGAGCGCAACCCCGACGGCGACGCCATCCGCTACTTCGACGGCCGGATCACCTACTGCGAGCTCGACGAGCTGACCGACGCGTTCGCGGCGGGCCTGCTCGACGACGGGTTCGCCGCGGGTGAGCGGGTGGCGCTGTACCTGCAGAACGTGCCGCAGTTCGTAATCGGGCTGGTCGGCACGTGGAAGGCAGGCGGCATCGCGGTGTCGATCAACCCGATGAACCGGGAGCGGGAGCTGGAGCTGCTGCTCACCGACTCCGGTGCCACGGTGCTGGTGTGTCTGGAGGCGCTGTACCGGGACGTGGCGTCCGCGGCCGTGCCGAAGACGTCGGTCAGGACGGTGCTCACCACCTCGGAGCTGGAGCACCAGAGCGTGAACGACGCCCGGGCGTTCGGCGGCGTCGAGCGCATCGAGAACGAGGGCACGGTCGACCTGGCCGGGCTGCTCGAGCGGTTCCGCGGGCAGCGCCCGCCCCCGGTGTCGTTCTCGGCCGACGACACGGCGTTCCTCACCTACACGTCGGGCACGACCGGGCCGCCCAAGGGCGCGATGAACACCCACGGCAACGTGGTGTTCAACTCCCAGGCCTACCGGCAGTGGTGCCGGCTCGGGCCGGACGACGTCACCCTCGGCGTGGCGCCGCTGTTCCACATCACCGGGCTGATCGCCCACGTCACGATCTCGCTGCTGCTCGGCACTCCGCTGGTGCTGTTCTACCGGTTCGAGCCGTCGCTCGCGATCGAGACGATCCGGCGCGAACGGCCGACGTTCACCGTTGGGTCGATCACGGTGTTCATCGCGCTGATGAACGCGCCGAACGCGGAGAAGGATGCGCTGTCGTCGCTGACGAAGATCTGGTCGGGCGGGGCGCCGATCCCGCCGTCCACGGTGAAGGCCTTCTCCGCGGCGTTCGGCCAGTACATCCACAACATCTACGGGCTCACCGAGACCACGTCCCCCAGCCACGGCGTGCCGTACGACGCCGAGGCGCCGGTGGACGAGGCGTCCGGCGCGCTGTCGGTGGGGGTGCCGATCTACAACACCGTGGTGCGCATCGTCGGGGACGACGGCGGCGAGCTGCCGCCCGGGGAGGTCGGCGAGCTCGTCACGTCCGGGCCGCAGGTCGTGGCCGGCTACTGGAACAAGCCGGACGAGACCGCGAAGGCCATCCCCGGCGGCGCGCTGCACACCGGCGACGTGGGCTACATGGACGACCAGGGCTGGTTCTACATCGTCGA
The DNA here is from genome assembly GCF_050246655.1 of Pseudonocardia sp. Taxonomy (GTDB): domain Bacteria; phylum Actinomycetota; class Actinomycetes; order Mycobacteriales; family Pseudonocardiaceae; genus Pseudonocardia. The sequence continues at coordinate 8,262 of NZ_JBFWVQ010000097.1, read as the reverse complement.
CCGCAAGAAGGACCAGATCAACGCCGGCGGCTACAAGGTCTGGCCGCGCGAGGTCGAGGACGTCCTCTACGAGCACGAGGCCGTCCGCGAGGCGGCCGTCGTCGGGGTGCCCGACGAGTACCGCGGCGAGACGGTGAAGGCGTTCGTCTCGCTGCGGCCGGGGAGGTCCGCCACGGAGGCGGAGCTGGTGGCGTTCTGCAAGGAGCGCATGGCCGCGTACAAGTACCCCCGCCACGTCGAGTTCCTGGCCGAGATCCCGAAGACGGTGACCGGCAAGCTGCTGCGCCGCGAGCTGCGTGCGCGCGAGCGTGGACAGGCCTGACCGCGTCCGACAGCGCCGACCCGGCGCACACCACATCGACCACCGCCCTGACCCGCGGTGCGCCGTGCCGCGGTGACCCATGCCCACATCCGGGAGAGACCATGCCCAACACCGTCCTCATCGCCGGCGCCAGCGGGCTGGTCGGCGCCGCCTGTGTCGACCGGTTCCTCGACGACGGCTGGAACGTCGTCGCCGTGTCCCGCCGCCGGCCCGAGGTGTTCAGCGACGAGCCCTTCGACCACCGGCCGATCGACCTGCGCGACGAGGCCGCGAGCCGGGACGCCGTGCAGGACCTGGCCGGGGTCACGCACGTCGTCTACGCCGCGGTCCACGAGAAGCCCGGCCTGATCGCGGGCTGGACCGAGCAGGACCAGATGGACACCAACCTGGCCATGCTGCGCAACCTGCTCGAACCGCTCGCCGAGGTCGCGCAGCTGCGCCAGGTGACGATCCTGCAGGGCACCAAGGCCTACGGCATCCACCTGCACCCGATGCGGGTCCCCGCTCGCGAGCGGTTCCCCCGCGACGACCACGCCAACTTCTACTGGCTGCAGGAGGACTACCTCACCGCGAAGGCGACCGAGAAGGGCTTCGACTACACGATCATGCGGCCCCAGCTCATCGTCGGCCCGAACACCGGCGTGGTGATGAACCTGCCGCCAGTGATCGGCGCCTACGCGGCGATCTGCAGGGAGGAGGGCCGTCCGTTCGGCTTCCCCGGCGGGATCCCGTACGTCTGGGAGGCTGTCGACACCCGCCTGGTCGCGAACGCGATCCGGTGGGCCGCCGAGGCACCCGCGGCCGCGGGGCAGCACTTCAACCTGACCAACGGCGAGGTCTTCTCCTGGCGCGACATGTGGCCCGCCCTCGCCGAGGCGCTCGGCGTGGAGGTCGGCCCGGACGAGCCGGTGTCGATGGCCGAGCTCCTCCCGTCGAAGGCCGACGTGTGGGACAAGATCGTTGCCAAGCACGGGCTGCGGCAGATCACCATGGACGAGCTTCTCGGCGAGTCCCACCACTACGCCGACTTCTGCTTCGCCTACGGGGCCACCGAACCGCCGCCGCCGGCGTTCGTCAGCACCGTCAAGATCAAGCAGGCCGGGTTCACCGAGGCGCGGGACACCGAGGAGAGCTTCGTGCACTGGATCACGGTGCTGCAGGACCGGCGGATCCTGCCGCCCGCGCGCTGAGCGCGCGTCGTCCTGCGGATGCGGTGACCGGTGTGCCCGCCCGCTGCCAGGCCGTCACCGACCGACGGTCGTGATCGAGAGGAGACACGATGGCCGTCGAACTCGCACCGGACGCGGAGGTCGCGGCGCTGGCCGAACGCACCGCGACGTTCGTGCGGCAGGTGGTGATACCCGTCGAGGAGCGCCTCGGCGGGGTCGCACGCACCGAGTCCGTCCGTGCCGAGCTGCAGGCCGCCGCCAAGGCCGCCGGGATCTTCGTGCCGCACGTCGGCACCGAGTTCGGCGGGCACGGACTCGACATGCGCGCCCGCGCCGCGGTCTTCGAGGAGGCGGGCTACGCGCTGCTCGGGCCGCTCGCGCTGAACATCGCCGCACCCGACGAGGGCAACATGCACCTGCTCGAGGTGATCGCCACCGACGAGCAGAAGACGCGCTACCTGGCGCCCCTCGCGGCCGGTGACCTCCGGTCCTGCTTCGCGATGAGCGAGCCGGCCCCCGGAGCCGGCTCGGACGCGGGCGCACTCGCGACCACCGCCGTCGAGGTGCCCGGCGGTTGGCGCATCGACGGCCGGAAGTGGTTCGTCACCGGCGCCGACGGCGCCGCCTTCGTGATCTGCATGGCACGGACCTCCGGGCAACCGGGTCACGCGGGCGGCGCGACGATGTTCCTCGTCGATGCCGACAACCCGGGGCTGCGGCTGGTGCGCCACATCGAGACGCTCGACGAGAGCCTCTACGGCGGGCATCTCGAGCTGCTCCTCGACCACTGCGTGGTGCCCGACGAGGCGGTGCTCGGCGAGGTCGACCAGGGCTTCCGCCACGCCCAGGTGCGCCTCGGCCCCGCCCGGATGACCCACTGCATGCGCTGGCTGGGGCTCGCTCGCCGCGCACAGGACATCGCCGTCGCCCGGGCGAGCGAGCGGACGGTGTTCGGCTCCACGCTGGCCGACCTCGGGATGGCGCAGGCCATGATCGCCGACAACGAGATCGACATCGCGGCGAGCCGCGGGCTGATCATGCAGGCCTGTTGGGAGCTCGACCAGGGACGCTCCGCCGCCCAGGCCACGGCCATCGCGAAGACGTTCACCTCGGAGGCGGTGTGGCGGGTCGTCGACCGCGCCCTGCAGATCTGCGGCGCGCTCGGGGTGTCCGGTGACGTGCTGCTCGGCCGCTTCCTGCGTGAGGTGCGGCCGTTCCGGATCTACGACGGGCCGTCGGAGACCCACCGCTGGTCGATCGCCCGTCGTGTGACACGAGCGGCGACGGCGGCTCGCTCGAGCACGACGGCCGCGGGCGAGCCCCGGCCGTGACGGACATGATCGCCGGGCTCGACCTGTCCCGCCTGCAGGCGTTCCTCGACGCCGAGGTGCCGGGCGTGGGGGAGCTGCGCGCCGAGCTGATCTCGGGTGGCCGGTCGAACCTGACCTACCTGCTCACCGACGGCCGGTCCAGGTGGGTCCTGCGCCGTCCACCGCTCGGCGGCCTCACACCGTCGGCACACGACATGGCCCGCGAGTACCGCGTGGTGGCTGCCCTGCGCCACACCGGCGTGCCGGTGGCACCGCCGGTGGCACAGTCCGACGACCCCGCGGTCATCGGCGTGCCGTTCTCCATCGTCGAGTACGTCCCCGGCCGCGTGCTGCGCACTCAGGCGGATCTCGCCGCGTTCACCGACGCGGACGTCGAGCGATGCGCCTCCGCACTGATCGACACGCTCGTGGCGCTGCACGCGGTGGACCCCCGAGCCGTGGGCCTCGGTGCCTTCGGCCGACCGAAGGGCTACCTGGAACGGCAGGTGCGGCGCTGGCACGACCAGTGGACCCGGGTCGCCACCCGGGAGGTGGCCGACGTCGAGACGCTGCACGCTCGGCTGGCCGCGTCCTGCCCCGAGGAGAGCGGCGCGGCGATCGTGCACGGCGACTTCCGGGTCGACAACGCCATTCTCGACAGCGCAGACATCGCGACCGTGCGCGCGGTCGTCGACTGGGAGATGGCCACCCTCGGCGACCCGCTGGCCGACCTCGCCCTCCACCTCGTCTACCGCGACCCGGCCTTCGACCCGGTGCTCGGCGGGTCCGCAGCCTCCACGAGCCCCCGCTTCCCCAGCGCCGACGACCTCGTCCAGCGCTACGTACTGGCATCCGGGAGAGACGTCGACACGCTGCCGTTCGCCCTGGCTCTCGGCTACTTCAAGGTCGCCGTCATCGCCGAGGGCATCCACGCTCGCCACGTGGAGGGGCACACCGTCGGATCGGGGTTCGACCAGGTCGGCGAGGCCGTCCCGCTGCTCGCGGCGGCGGGACTCACCGCGTTGCGGCGGCACCGTGCAACGCCCGCGCCGTAGCCGGTCGGCGTGCGGTTCCCGCGTCGCCGGGTCGAGGAATGGGTCAGCCTCGATACCCGATCCGCCGCGAGATGGCGTTGGCGGCGTCCACGGCAGCGATCCGGTTGCGTCGCAGTGCCTGTGCGTTGCAGCGGCTGACGGGAGCCACGACGCTGAGCGCAGCGATGACGGTGCCGCCCTCGTCGCGGATCGGCGCGGCGACCGATGCTGCCCCCAGGCTGCTCTCCTCGATGTTCTGCGCCCAACCGCGCTCGGCGACCCGGCGCAGGTCGACCAGCAAGGCGGCCCTGGACGCGATCGTGTACTGCGTCAACGCGATCGGGCGCCAATCCCGGAGCCGCTCCCTCAGGACGTCCGGAGCGAGGTGCGCCAGCAGGACCTTCCCCGTGCTGGCGGCGTGGGCCGGCACGCGGTGCCCGGCACGAGCGACGAACCGCAGCGTCTGCGGGCTCTCCAACCGTTCGACGAACACGACCTCGAGATGGTCCAACACCGCCAGTTGCACGGTCTCGCCCGTGCTCTGCCGGAGGGCGGCGAGTGCCGGCATGGCCGCTTCGTGCAGGCCCAGGTTCGGGAACACCGTGACACCGAGCTCGTACATGGCGAGGCCCAGCCGGTAGGTGCCGCGGGCGTCGCCTCGCTCGAGCAACCGCTCCTCGGTGAGTGTCGTCAGCAGGCGGAACGCGGTGCTCGTGCCGACGCCGAGACGCCTCGCCGCCTCGGTGACCCCGAGCTCGCGGTGCTCGCGCGAGAACGCCTTGAGCAGTCGTGCCGCATTGCGGACGGAGCTGAGCTGGCCACCGCGTCGGGTGCCGTCCTGTGACACAGTCCTGGACTGTAGCGATCTTGCCGCATAGCGGCAAGGAGCCCTGGCGCCGTGGCCGGCTCGCTCATAACGTCCGTACGTACGAGCTGCAGTGTCGATCGCGATCTCGCGCCGGTTCGTCCCACAGATTCATCATCTATGACGCCAGGGGCAAACCTTTGATGAGTACTTCTGCAACAGTGTCGAGCGCCGCCCATTGCCGGTCAGCGTATGAACGCGCCGATGCGATTCTCGGCGCATTCGATGCCGATCATCCGAGCTTGAGCCTTTCCGGGTTGACCGCGCGTACCGGCCTGCCCAAGACGACGTTGTATCGAAGCCTTGTCAAGATGCTCGAACTGGGCTGGGTGACGCGCAACGGCGCGCGGTACCAGCCGGGCAACCGGTTGTTCGAGTTCGCCGGGCTGTGTGGTCTGCAGGCGGATCTCCGCGCGGCCGCCCTTCCGTGCCTGGAGGACCTGTACGAGGTGACGCACGAGACGGTCCATCTCGCGGTACTCGACGGGAGCGAGGTCTTCTATGTCGAGAAGCTCGTCGGTCACCGTGTGGCGACGCCGCTGAGCCGCGTCGGCGGGCGCATGCCGGCGTACTGCACCGCGCTCGGCAAGGTGCTGACGGCGTATTCCGCCGAGGACGTCCGCGCGCGGTTCCTGGGCGGCCCACTCGTCGCACGCACGTCCTCGACCATCGTCTCCGCCTCGACGATGGAACGCGAGCTGAGGCAGATCGAGCGCGTCGGCGTGGGGTTCGACCGCGAGGAAACGGTGATCGGCCTGATGTGCATCGCCGCGCCCGTCCACGGAGCGGACGGGCGATGTGTGGCGGCCGTCTCCGTCGCCGGGCCGAGCAGCCGACTGCTGCCGGCGCGCACGGTCAGCCGGGTGCGTGAGGCGGCCGCCCAGATCTCGCGCAAGATCGCGAATCGGCCTCCGTCGGTCGCGCGGGCGCGGAGCAGGCCAGGCACACGTCCGGCCACGGCCGCACGAAAGTCGGTTCTGCCGCTCGCGCGATGACACCGGTCATGGCAGTGGTTCCGGTCAGCGGTCCGGGCGGCTCCTTCGGGTAGCCGACGATGGTACGGAGTACCCACCCGGTCCGAAGGCGGGCAGACAACGGTGCGGGAGGGTCGCGTGGACGAGCCGGTCGTGTGGGTGGACGAGGTTGACCCGGCGAGCGCGGTGGCGATGGCCGGATCGAAGATGGGTCGGCTCAGCGAGCTCCACCGTGCGGGAGTCCGCGTCCCGGCGGGGTTCGCCGTCACCGTCGACGCCTATCGCGCGCACTGCCGTGCCACGGGCCTCGACGCCCGGGTCGACGAGGTGGTCGGCGACCTGGGTGAGGCACCGGAGCCGGCCGCTGTGGGACGGGCATCGACGACTCTGCGCGAGCTGTTCGAGCAGATGCCCATGGACGGCGACCTCTCGCACACCGTCTCGATGGCGTACGAGGAGCTCTGCCTGCGCCGGGTGGACGTCAACATCCCGACGGCGGTCCGTTCGTCCGCGACCGGCGAGGACGCAGCCGACGCGAGCTTCGCCGGCATCTTCGACACGTATCTCGGAGTGTCGGGAACCGAGCGCGTCCTGGCCGCGATCCGCGCCTGCTGGGGGTCGCTCTTCACCGAGCGGGCGCTGGTCTACCGGCTGCGCAAGGGCATCTCCCACCTGGACATGCCGATCGCCGTCGGTGTCATCGAACTGATCCATGCGCGCGCATCGGGTGTGGCGTTCTCCCTGCATCCCGTCACCGGCAAGACCGACCGGATCGTGCTCGAGACGAGCTGGGGATGGGGCGAGGCCATTGTGCAGGGCCTGGTCGATCCCGACCACATCGAGGTGGGCAAGGCGGATCGCCGCGTGCTCAAGTACGACGTGGCACACAAGAAGGTCGTCTCGGCATTCGACTTCGCCGCCGGCCGGGTGATGGAGACCGAGATGCCGCGACGGCTCATGAGCCGGCGGGTGCTCGACGACGAGCAGATCAGCGCGGTCGTCGAGGCCGTGCAGCGGATCGAGCAGCACTTCGGATATCCCGTGGACGTGGAATGGGTGCTCGACCGGCATCGCCGCCCCGGCGACCCGATCTGCATCGTGCAGTCGCGACCGGTCACCGTCCTCGGCGGCGAATCGGCTCAGACTCCCGCTACCTACGACCCCGTCGCCATGGCCCAGAAGTACGTGTTCAGCGGCACACGTGTTCCGGGCCGGTGACCCGAGCACGAGAACGCCGGGGTGGCGCGTAGAGCCATCCCGACCTCGGACTCGGTCTCCTGGCCTGGAGCGACCTCGCGCGACGGTCACCCCACGCCAGGCGCCGGGTCAGGCGAGCTCGGCCGCCCAGTCACGGTCCTGCAGCGAGTCACGGACGTGCGCCATGAACTTCGAGGCGGTCACCCCGTCGAAGGCGCGGTGGTCGTAGCAGAACCCGAGGATCGTCATCGGGTGGATCGCGATCGCGTCGCCGACGGCGACCGGCCGACGCGTGATCATGTTGAGCGACATGATCGCCGAGTTCGGCTGGTTGATGATCGGCGCGGAGGCGTAGTCGGCGATCGGCCCGGGGCTGGTGACGGTGAACGTCGACCCGGTGAGGTCGTCCGGTCCGAGCTTCCCGCTGGTCGCCTTCTGCGCCGTCGCCCGGATGGCCCTCGCGAGCCCGCGCAGGTTCAGCGTGTCCGCGTCGCGGATGACCGGAGCGACCAGGCCCTGTTCGTTGAGGTCGACCGCGATGCCGAGGTTCACGTAGTGGTGCAGGATCCGGGTCTTCGCCTCCATGTCCAGGGAGGAGTTGACGTTCGGGAAGGCCCGCAGCGCGTCGCAGATCGCGCGGGCGACGAACGCCAGCTGGGTCAGCGACATGCCCTCTTCCGTGCGGAAGCGGTCCTTGTGCGTCGCGCGGACCCGCTCGATCGCGTCGAGATCGACCTCGACCGACGTCCACACGTGCGGCGCGGTACGCACCGAGTGCGTCATCCGCTGGGCGATCGTCAGCCGGATCTTCGGCAGCGGCACCGTCTCGTCGCGCGGGTCCAGCCGCGCGGTCGGCGCAGCCGCGGGTTCCGGCCGGGCCGCCCCGGGCGCGGGCGCCGTCGGTGCCGCGGGCGCGGGGGTGGATACCGGCGGGGGAGCCGGGGTGCGTGCGGTCGCGACCGCACGCTCGACGTCCTCGCGACGGATCCGCCCGCCCACACCCGAACCGGTGACGGTGGCGAGATCGATCCCGCTCTCGGCCGCGAGTCGGCGCACGAGGGGCGAGAGCATCCGCCCGGGCTCGGCATCGGCCGGGGCGCGGCCGGTGACGGACGGCGCCGCCCCGTGGGTGGGCGTCCGTGCCGCACCGCCGGAAGGCGCGGGCATGGCAGCGCCGGCGCGTGCCACGCCCGGCTCGCCGATCCGCGCGAGCACGGTGCCCACCGGCACTGTCTCGCCGGTGGCGACGAGGACCTCCAGCAGCACGCCGTCGTAGGGGCTGGGGATTTCGGAGTCGACCTTGTCGGTGGATACTTCGAACAGGGGGTCGTCGAAGGCGACGGTGTCGCCGGGTTGTTTGAGCCAGGTGCCGACGGTCCCTTCGGTCACGG
>NZ_JBFWVQ010000096.1:0-22232 GCF_050246655.1 Pseudonocardia sp. | reverse complement strand
GGGCGGCGTGGCCCGCCCGCGACCCGGTGGGTGCGCTCCTCGTCTGGCAGGCCGTCGGCCTGGCGGGTGGCACGGCCCTGCTGGGCGCGGGGCTGGTCTACGCGCTGTCGCCACTGGCGTCCACCCCCGCAGCGGCGGTCGGCGCGTTCGGCTCGTCGCTCGCGGACCTGCGGCTGCCCCCGGAGATGGGCACCGTGCACGTGCTGGCGCTGGTCGCCACCGTCGTGCTCGCGGCGCGGCTCCTGGGCGTGCTCGCCGCGACGGCCACGCGGACGGTGCGCCTGCGCCGCCGCCACCGCGACCTCGTGGACGTGCTCGGCACGGCGTGGTCGGCCGCGCCCGGTGCCCGCGTGCTGGACCACCCGGTCCCGGTGGCGTACTGCCTGCCCGGGTGGCGCTCCCGGCTGGTGCTCTCGGCGGGCGTGCTGGACATACTCGACGCGGCCGAGCTGGATGCCGTCCTCGCTCACGAGCGCGCGCACCTGAGGGAGCGCCACGACCTCGTGGTCCTGCCGTTCGTGGCGTGGGGGGCGACGGCGCCGTTCGTGCGGGGAATGCGCAACGCGCAGGTGGCCGTGGCGGCGCTGGTGGAGATGCGGGCCGACGACGTCGCCGTGTCCCAGGTGCGGCCGACCGAGCTCGCCCGGGCGCTCAAGGCCGTCGGGGGCGGGGCGCCAGCAGCGGCGCTGAGCTCGTTCGCGGACGCGCTCGGCGCGCGGCAGGCGCGCATCCTGGTGCCGCCCGCCCCGCTGCCGTCGCCGCTGCGGGCGCTGGTGCGGCTCGGGGCACTCGGACTGGTGGCGGCCCCGGCGCTGGTGCTCGCGCTGGCCTGAGGCCATCCCGCCCACCAACGCGCGAACGGCACGTACGGGAGCTAGGTTTTCCCGTACGTGCCGTTCGCGCGTGGCTCGGCGGGGTGGTGGTGGAGTCAGGCTGGCGGCGGGTCAGCCGTCCCACGCGGCGAGCGTCCGGCGGCTGGTGAAGCGGCTCAGCTCCCCGGTGACGGGGTCGGTGAACTCCAGCTCGGCCGCGAGCAGCTGCAGCGGGCAGCTGAAGTCCCCGGGCGGGATCTCGCGCACCACGGGGTAGAGGTCGTCGTGCACGATCGGCACGCCGAGCTCGGCCATGTGCAGGCGCAGCTGGTGGGTGCGGCCGGTGGCGGGAACGAGCCGGTAGCGACCGAGATCGCCACGGCGTTCGAGCAGCTCGACGCGGGTCTCGGCGTTGGGCGGACCGGCCGCGGTGTAGGCGGCGATGACGCCCCGTTCCTTCACGATGCGGCTGGTCACCGTCCGCGGCAGCGCGAGCCCGGCGGCGACGGGCGCGACCGCCTCGTAGGTCTTGCGCACCCGCCGGTCCCGGAAGAGCGTCTGGTAGGCCCCGCGCAGCTCGCGCCGCACCACGAATAGCAGGACGCCCGCGGTGGCGCGGTCGAGCCGGTGCGCGGGGGACAGGCCCGGCAGGCCCAGCTCGTGGCGCAGCCGCACGAGCGCGGTCTGCAGCACGTGGCGGCCGCGGGGGATCGTGGCGAGGAAGTGCGGCTTGTCCACGACGAGCACGTTCTCGTCGCGGTGCAGCACCGGGATGTCGAACGGGACCTCGACCTCGTCGGGGAGGTCGCGATGGAACCACAGCACCTGCCCCGGGACGAACGGCGCGTCCGGCGCCGCGGGACCGTCGAGGCCGACGATGCGCCCCTCGCGCAGCATCTCGTCGATGCGTTCGGGCGCGACCCGGGGCAACCGCTCGACGAGATGGTCGCGCAGCGTCACCCACGGGCCCGCGGTAGGCAGCCGCAGGCGGGCGGGGTCCAGGCCGTGACGGGGCGGCAGGGGCGAACGTGACCGTCCGCGGCGCCTGCCCACGCCGACGAGCCTATTAGAAGGGCACGCCCTCGCGGTGCGCGGCGCCGACCGCGGCCGAGACGTCGCGCAGGCGGGCCAGCAGGCCGCGTGGCTCGCCGTTGGGCGTGGGTTCGGGCGCCTGCTCGCGCTCGGGCGGCTCGGGCGGCCCGAGCGGTTCGGTGTGCGCGCACCCGACGGGGGTGCGCGACGTGCGGGTGGTCATGGCAGGCCAGGTCCTCGGCGGTGGCGGGCGATGGGCGCGTCGTACAGCCCCACCACGTGCGGGTGGGTACCGCGAGTTCAGCGACAGGCGCGGTCGTCGACCGAGAGCTGGTCGGTGGCGAGCAGGCACACGACGAACATGTGCTCGGTGCTCGCGGGAGGCATGTCGTCCACTCCACCATTTCCGACCGGTTCACGCAACAATCGGGACATGGACATCGAGGTCACCGGCGCTCTCGTGTTCCGCCAGTACTACCTGGGATGCCTCTCGCAGGCGTCGTACCTGCTGGGCGACCGCACCACGGGGCGGGCGGTGGTGGTCGACCCGCAGCGCGACATCGGGGAGTACCTCGCGGACGCCGACGCAGCGGGCCTGCGGATCGAGCGGGTGATCGAGACCCACGTGCACGCGGACTTCCTGTCCGGCCACCTGGAGCTCGCCGAGGCCACCGGGGCCATCGTGTCGTTCGGGGCGGCGGCGCAGGTGGGCTTCGCCGTCGAGCCGCTCGCGGACGGGCAGGTGCTGTCGCTGGGCGAGGTCGAGATCGAGGTGCGTCACACCCCCGGCCACACCCCCGAGTCGGTCTGCCTGGTCGTCCGGGAGCGGGCCGGGGCGCCGCCGTGGGGGGTGCTCACGGGGGACACGTTGTTCATCGGCGACGTGGGGCGCCCGGACCTGCTCGGGGCGAGCGGCTGGTCACCGGACGAGCTGGCCCGCGCGCTGTACCACTCCACCCGCGAGCGGCTGCTGGACCTGCCCGACGCCACCCGGGTCTTCCCCGCGCACGGCGCGGGGTCGGCCTGCGGGAAGAACCTCTCCAGCGAGACCAGCAGCACGATCGGCGAGCAGCGGCGCACCAACTACGCGCTCGCCCCGATGCCGGAGGAGGCGTTCGTCGCCGCGGTGCTCGACGGGCAGTCCACGGCGCCGCCGTACTTCGCCCACGCCTCGCAGGCCAACCGGGCGGCCCACCCGATCCTCCACGAGGACGAGCCGGTGCCCGCGCTGGCGTTCGACGACGTCCCCGCGGGCGCTGTCGTGCTCGACACCCGCGATCCGGCGGACTTCGCCGCAGGCCACCTCGCGAGGTCGGTCAACGTGGGCCTCGGCGGGCGCTTCGCCGAGATGACCGGCGACGTCGTCGGCGCGGACGACGACATCGTGCTGCTGGCCGATGCGGGTACCGAGCGGGAGGCCCGCAACCGGCTGGCCCGGATCGGCTTCGACCGCGTCCTCGGCCACCTCGACGGTGGCGTCTCGGCCGTGCCGACGCGGCACCTGCGCGCGGCGAGCCGGCTCACCGCGGCCCGGCTCGCGGACCTCCTGGACGGTGGCCGCGACGTGCAGGTGGTGGACGTGCGCGGGCCCGGCGAGGTGCGGGTCTCCGGAACGGTTCCCGGCGCCAGGCCCGTCCCGCTGCCCGAGCTCACCCGGCGGCTCGGCGAGCTGGACCCGCGGGCGCCCACGGTGGTGCTGTGCGCGGGTGGCTACCGCTCGTCCATCGCGGCGTCGGTGCTGCGGGCACGCGGCTTTGCCGACGTGTCGGACCTGGTGGGGGGCTTCGGGGCGTGGCAGGACGGCCGCCGGCCCGTCGCGCCGCCGGCGGCCTCGGGTCCGACGGGCTGATCGATGGCGCGAACGGCACGTACGGGAAGACCTGTGTCCCGTACGTGCCGTTCGCGCGGAGGGGCCGGGCTGTTACTGCGGCTGCGGCACGATCCGGATGTACGGGCGGGGCGCCGCCCACCCGTCCGGCCAGATCTCCTTGGCCTGGTCGTCGGAGACCGATCCGGCGATGATCACGTCGTCGCCCTGCTTCCACTGGGCCGGGGTGGCGACCTTGTGGTTGGCGGTGAGCTGCAGCGAGTCGATCACCCGCAGCACCTCGTCGAAGTTGCGGCCGGTGGTCATCGGGTAGACGAGCACGAGCTTGATCTGCTTGTCCGGGCCGATCACGAACACGTTGCGCACGGTGGCGTTCTGCGCCGGGGTGCGCTGCGTCGGGTCGCCCGCGACCTCGGCCGGGAGCATCCCGTAGAGCTTGGCGACGGTGAAGTCCTTGTCGCCGATCATCGGATAGTTGGGGGCGGTGCCCTGGGTCTCGGCGATGTCCTCGGCCCACCTGGCGTGGTTCTCGACGGGGTCGACCGACAGTCCGATGATCTTCACGCCACGCTTGTCGAACTCGGGCTTGATGCTCGCCATGTAGCCGAGCTCGGTCGTGCACACGGGAGTGAAGTCGCGGGGGTGGGAGAACAGGACCGCCCAGGACCCGTCGAGCCACTCGTGGAACCTGATCGTCCCCTCGGTGGTCTCGGCCTCGAAGTCCGGTGCCTGCTCACCGATCGTCAGTGTCATCTTCTTCCTCTCTGGTCAGGTCGAGCGCGGCCCCATGCTGCCTTGTCGCCCCAGGTGCGGCAATGATCGGGTGGCCCGCTCGGCTGCCGACAGGAAACCGGGCGGAAACCGGCAGCGGCCAGAGTCAGCGCACCCCGGCGGAGGCGGTGTGGTTCTCGGACACGACCGGACGGCCTCCGCCGGGGCGATCGCGACCGCCGGCCGCTGGAGGGGGGCGGCCGGCGGCGGGGTCGCCACATCTGCTCGCGACACCCGGGGGTGCGCCATGACGCTCTCCGATCCTCCCCACGCGATGGCGGATCGCTACGACGCCGTCGTCGTCGGCTCGGGCTACGGCGGCGGCGTCGCGGCGTCGCGCCTGGCCAGGGCCGGTCGCCGGGTCGTCGTGCTGGAGCGCGGACGGGAACGCGGCCCGGGCGACTTCCCGGCGTCGGCCGCCGCGGCGTGGAGGGACGTGCGTGTCGACTCCCCCGACGGGCGGCGCGGCGATCCCGACGCCCTGTACGACATACGCCGCAACGAAGACATGACGGTGCTCGTCGCATGCGGGCTCGGGGGCGGCTCGCTCATCAACGCCGGGGTGGCGCTGGAGGCCGACGACCGCGTGTTCGCCGATCCCTGCTGGCCGGAGGAGCTCCGGGCGCCGGGAGCGCTCGCGCAGGCGTACGCGCAGGCCCGCGAGATGCTCGCCCCGCAGCCCTACCCGCACGACGCCCCACCGAAGCTCCTGGCCCTCGAGGCCGGCGCGGTGGCCGTCGGGGCGGCGTTCTCCCGTCCGCCCATCACCGTGAGCTTCGCGGACGGGCCCAACCACGTCGGCGTCGAGGAGCGGGCCTGCCGCGAGTGCGGCGACTGCGTCGCGGGCTGCAACTTCCGTGCGAAGAGATCCGTGGACGTCACCTACCTCGCCGACGCCAGCAGCCACGGTGCGCAGATCGTCACCGGGGTGCGGGTCCGGCGCGTGTCGCGGGCCCCGGACGGCGACTGGCTCGTCCACTACCGCGTCGTCGGGCGCGGGTTCGGCCGGTTCAGCGCACCGGATCTGGTCGTCCGCGCGCAGGACGTGGTGCTGGCCGCGGGCACGCTGGGCTCCACCGAGATCCTGCTGCGCTCCCGCGCAGCGGGGCTGCCGCTCTCGGGCCGGCTCGGGCACGGCTTCACCGCGAACGGGGACGTGCTCGCGTTCGCCTACAACTGCGACCGTCCCGTGTACGGCGCGGGGTTCGGCGACGCCGAGGACCACCCGGCGGTCGGCCCCTGCATCACCGGCCTGGCCGACCTGCGCGACGGGGCCCTGGACGACGGCATCGTCGTCGAGGAGGGGGCGATGCCCCGCCCGCTCGGCCCGATCCTTGCCGCCGGACTGCTGGGCGCGCGGCTCCTCGACGGCCGCGACACCGACGACGGCGACGAGTTCGCCGAGGTCGCGCGCGTCCTGGAGTCGCTCGCCGTCGGCGGCGGGGCCGTCGACAACACCCTCGTCTACCTCGTGATGGCCCACGACGGCAGCAACGGCCGGATGTGGCTCGCGGGGGACCGGCTGGGGCTGGAGTGGCCCACCGACCCCGGCGAGTCGCCGCTGTTCCGGTCGGTCCACCACCGCCTGGAGAAGGCCACCGCCGCGCTCGGTGGCACGTACGTGAAGAACCCGACCGCGAGCCCCCTGCTGGGGCAGGACAGCGTCACGGTCCATCCGCTCGGCGGCGCCGGGATGGGCCCGGACGCCGAGCACGGCGTCGTCGACCACGTCGGCCGGGTCTACGCGGGGGAGTCCGGCACGGCCGTGCACGAGGGGCTGTACGTCTGGGACGGGGCTGCCGTGCCCCGCTCGCTGGGGGTGAACCCGCTGCTCACGATCACCGCGCTCGCGGAGCGGTGCGCCACGGTGCTCGCCGAGGCGCGCGGCTGGGACCTGGACCGCACGCTGGATCCCGCCCCGGCACCGCCGCCGCGGCGCTCCTCGGCGGGTGGCGGGCTCCGGTTCACCGAGCGGATGACGGGTGGGCTGGTCACGGTGGCGGGGCGCACGGAGGACTTGAGCCTCACCGTGGCCGTCACGATCGAGGACCTGGACGGGTTCGAGGCCGACGAGCGCCACCGGGCCCGGCTGTTCGGCACCGTGGAGTCGGCGGCGCTGCACCCCGATCCGCTCACGGTCACGGACGGCACGCTGGACCTGCTCGTCGCGGATGTGGTGCGCCCCGGCGACCCGCACCGGCCGCAGCCGGGCACCCGCCGCATGGTCTACCGGGCGCGGCTCACCGCCACCGACGGCAGCCGGTATCACCTCGTCGGCGAGAAGCTCGTCCAGGACGACCCCGGGTTCGACGTGTGGTCGGACACGACGACCCTCGCGATCACCGTGCGCGAGGGCGACGCGGACGGCGCGGCCGTCGGGCACGGGGTGCTGAAGATCACCCGGCGGGACCTCGCGCGCCAGATCACGACGCTGCGCGCCACCGGTGGCACGCTCGGGCAGCGGATGCGCGCGCTGCGCCGCTTCGGGCTGTTCTTCACCGCCTCGCTGCTGGACTCCTACACCCGTTCCGCACCGCCCACGCTGAGCCCGATCCGGCCCTACACGCTCGACGGGGTGCCGGACGCGCAGGTCACGATCCACGATCTCGTCACCGAGGACCGGGTCGGCCTGCGCATGGTGCGCTTCACGCGGCCCGGCGCGGGCTCGGCGGTGCTCGTCACGCACGGGCTCACGACCTCGACGGACATGTTCGTGATGCCGGAGCACCGCAACCTCGTCACGCACCTGCTCGACGAGGGCTTCGACGTGTGGTGCCTCGACACCCGGCTGTCCAACCTCTACGACTACTCGACCTCGCGCGGCGACGTGCTCGACGACGCCGCCCTGTTCGACTTCCCGCCCGCACTGGCCGAGATCCGCCGGCACACCGACGCCCCGGTGCACGTGGTCGCGCACTGCCTGGGCTCCACTGCCTTCACGATGAGCCTCTTCGGCGGCGTCCTCGACGCCGATGCCGCCGGGATCGCGTCCGTCGTGGCGAACAGTGTCGCGCTCACGCCGCGGGTGCCAGCGTGGTCGCGCGCGAAGCTCGCGATCGCCCCGGGGCTCGTGGACCGGATACGGATCGGGAAGCTGGACCCGCGCTGGAGCGAGGGTTCGTGGTTGAGCCTCGGCAAGCTGATCGGCAGCGCCGTGTCGCTGGCGCACCGCGAGTGCGACGAGCCCGCCTGCCACATGCTGAGCCTCATGTGGGGCACCGGGTGGCCCGCGCTCTTCCGCCACGAGAACATGCATCCGATCACCCACCACCGGCTGCGTGACCTGTTCGGGGCCACCGGGACGAGCCACTACCGCCACGTCTACGCCATGGTGCGGGCCGGCCGGGCGGTGCGCTACCGGCCGGCGGAGGGCGCCTACGCGCGGCTGCCGGCGGACTACCTGAGCCGGGCGTCGGAGATCACCACGCCGGTGCTGTTCTCCACCGGCGCGGACAACCGGGTCTTCGCCGACTCGAACCTCGTGTGCCACCGGCTCCTGGCGGAGCGGGGCGCCACCTGGCACGAGCACGTGTCGTTCACCGGCTACGGCCACCAGGACGTGTTCATGGGCAGGGACTCGGCGCGCGACGTGTTCCCCTGGATGGTCGATTTCCTCCGCCGCCACGACCGCACCTAAGCTGCTGATCTCCGTACGCCGTCCTCGTCCCACCGGGTGAGAGGGCCGTGCGCTGGAGACCTGATCTCACCCGTCGTACCGGGTGATCTGCGCGGTCGCGCCGCTACACTGCGTTGCTCGGCGTGCGGGATCGGTGCAGGGGTGGTGCATGGAGTTCGAGATCCTCGGACCCGTGCGCGTCCGCGCGACGGACCCCAAAGTGGCTGTCACGGCGAGGATGCTGAAGACCCTGCTGGGGCTGCTGCTCGTCCGCGCGAACAACGCCGTGCCCGCGGACGCGGTCTTCGAGGTGCTGTGGGAGGGCCAGCCGGTCGACGCCGCGACGCGCAAGAAGCTGCACCTGCACGTGCACCGGCTGCGCCACGCGCTGGAGGACCCGGGGCGCATCCGCCACGAGGGCGGTGCCTACGTGCTCACCGTCCATCCCGGGGAGCTGGACGCCGAGCGCTTCGAGAGGCTGCTCGCCGAGGGCGTCGCGGCCGACGAGCCGGACCGGGCCGTGGCGCTGCTGCGCGAGGCACTCACACTGTGGCGCGGGGAGCCGTTCGGTGACGTCGGCGACGTCCCCGTGCTGCGCGACGCCGCCGAGCGCCTCACCGAGATGCGCATGGTCGGCCTGGAGGACCTCTACGGCGCGGAGCTGGCCGCGGGCAACGCGGCGGCGATCGTGCCCGAGCTGGCCGAGCTGGCGGCCCGCCACCCGCTGCGCGAGCGGCTCCAGGCCCACCTGATGACGGCGCTGTACCGGGCCGGCCGCACCCCGGAGGCGCTGGCGGTCTACCGGCGCACCCGGGCCGCGCTGGTCGAGGAGCTCGGCGTGGAACCGGGGCCCCCGCTGCAGCGCCTCGAGCAGGCGGTCCTCTCCGGCAGCCTCGACGCCGCGCCGCAGACGGCCGGGCCGGTTCCGGCACAGCTGCTCGCCGACATCCCGGACTTCGTCGGCCGCGGCACCCAGATCACCGCCCTCACCGAGCGGCTCGTCGGGCGCGCGGACGACACGGTGGCGGTCGTCGCGGTGTCCGGGCAGGCCGGGGTCGGGAAGACCACGCTCGCCGTGCACGTGGCACACCTCCTGCGCGAGCGGTTCCCCGACGGCCAGCTCTACGTGAACCTGCGCGGTGCGGAGGGCAACCCGCTGGACTCCGCCGAGGTCCTCGCCCGCTTCCTGCGGGCGCTGGGTGTCGGTGGCTCGGCCATCCCCGACGATCTCGACGAGCGGGCGGCCCTCTACCGCAGCCGGCTCGCCGGGCGCCGCGTGCTCGTGCTGCTGGACAACGCCGCCGCCGAGCACCAGGTGCGCCCCCTGGTTCCGGGTGAGCCGGGCTGCGCGGTGCTCGTCACCAGCCGGGCGCGGCTCGCGGGGCTGGAGAACGCCCGGTCGGTCGATCTCGCCGTCCTCGACGACGACCAGGCGGTCGCGCTGCTCGCGGCCGTCGCCGGCCGGGCCCGGGTGGCCGCGGAGGCGGACGACGCGCGCCGCATCGTCGCGCTGTGCGGGCACCTGCCGCTGGCGTTGCGCATCGCGGGTGCCCGGCTGGTCGCCCGCCCGTACTGGCGCCTCGCGCGGCTGGTCGGGGATCTCGCCGACGAGCATCACCGCCTGGACCGGCTGCGGGTGGGCGACCTGGGGGTGCGGGCGAGCTTCGCGCTCTCCCACCAGGGCCTCGCGCCGGACGCGCGGCGGGCGTTTCGGATGCTCGGCCTGATCGAGGCGGCGGACTTCCCCGCCTGGACGGCCGCGGCGTTGCTCGACAGCTCCCAGGACGAGGCCGAGGAGCTGGCGGACACGCTCGTCGACGCCCGCCTCGTCGAGGTCGCCGGGCGGGACGCCCTCGGCCAGGTGCGTTACCGCTTCCACGACCTCCTGCGGGCCTACGCCCGCGAGCTCGTCCAGGCCGACGAGAGCGCCGAGGCTCGCACGGCGGCGGTCGGCCGCCTCGTCGGCGGGTGGCTGTGGCTCGCGCAGGAGGCCGGTGCGGGGATCCCCACGTCGAACTTCGGGTTCACGCTCCGGCCTCCGGAGTGCTGGCGGCCGGAGCCCGCCGTCGTGGACGCGGCGGTGGCCGAGCCGCTCGCATGGTTCCAGACGGAGTGGGCCGGCCTGCTCGGCGTCATCGGGCAGGCGTTCGCCGCCGATCTGATCACGCTGGGCGCCGCGCTCGGGATGCGGCTCGCACCGGTGTTCGTCGTCCGCGGGCTCTACGAGGACTGGCGCGCGGTCTGCGAGCTCGCCCAGGCCGCGACCAGCCGCGCCGGGGAGCGCTGGTGGGAGGCCAATGCGCTGCGCGGCATCGGTGAGCTGGACGTCATGCAGTTCCGCCTCGACGACGCGGTTGTCCACCTGCGGCGCTGCGCGAAGATCTTCGAGCAGCTGGAGGACGACGAGGGCCGCGCACTCGCCGCTGCGGGCCTCGGCGGCGCACTCACCGAGCTGGGCCGCGACGACGCGGGGGACGGCGAAGCCTACGCCCAGCTCGAGCTCGCGCGCACGCTCCTGGTCGAGGTGGGCGACCAGCGCAGCCGGGTCTGGGTGCTGCGCCGCCTGGCCCGGCTGCGCCAGCGCCAGGACCGCCTCGACGAGGCCGCCACGTACCTCCAGCGGGCCCTTCAGGTGCTCAGGGAGCTCGGCGGGTCCGAGGCCGTGGCGGAGGCGGGACTGCGGGAACGGCTGGGGGAGATCCGCACCCTGCAGGGCCGGGTCGACGAGGCGCACTCCGACATCGAGCAGGCCCTGCGGCTGCACCGCCACCACGGCGACCAGTTCGGTGTCGCCAGGGCGCTGGGCAGCCTCGCCGAGCTGCACCGCGCCGAGGGCAGGCGCCAGGAGGCCCTGAGCAGCCTGTCCGACGCGCTGCGCCAGTGGCGCCGCATCGGGTTCGTGCAGGAGCAGGTGCGCACGCTGGAGCGGCTGGCCGACCTCCACGAGGAAGCAGGCAACACCGAGGCCGCGGAGATCGCCCGGCGCGAGGCGCGGCTCCTGGGGTGACCCAGACCGGCGTCAGTCGTCGAGCGGCTTGCGGCCCCAGGCCTGGAAGAGCGTCCAGCCCATCACGAGCGTGTCCGGCCGGGCGAGGTGCTCGGTGACCTCCGCGAGTCCGGTGTCCAGCTCGGCCTCGGTGAGG
Source organism: Pseudonocardia sp. (assembly GCF_050246655.1). GTDB lineage: Bacteria > Actinomycetota > Actinomycetes > Mycobacteriales > Pseudonocardiaceae > Pseudonocardia. Next base: position 11,030 of record NZ_JBFWVQ010000096.1, on the reverse strand, counting down.
CCCCCCTCGGCGACGATGCGCCTGCGATGGGCCCTCACCAGGTACGGCAGCAGCCCGCGCTGCGGATCGTCGGACGGCCACACGCCCGCGTGCACGTCCACCTCGACGTCGACCAGGCCCACGGCCCGCAGGAGCTGAGGCAGGCGGCGTCCCATGTTCGGGTCCCCCGACCAGACCCGGGTGATCCCGTCCAGCAGCCGATCCCACCCGGGCAGCGCAGGCTCGCACGTCCAGGACGCGAGGTCGGCGTCCTGCACCGCCACCCAGCCGCCGGGCCGGGCGAGGCGCGCCATCTCCTGGACGGTCGCCGACGGCCGTGCCAGCTCGCCGAGCAGCAGGCGGGCGTGGACGAGGTCGAACGAGCCGGAGGCCCCCCCGGTGGCGTCGAAGTCGCCGCGGGCCAGCTCGACACCGTGCACGCCGCGGGCCGCGAGTGCCTTGCGGGCCGCGGTCAGCAGCTCCTGGTCCGGGTCGAACCCGATGACGTAGCCGCGCGAGCCGACCCGCTCGGCCAGCACGTCCAGCGGGCCGCACCCGAGATCGAGCACCTGCCAGCCTGCCTCGACACCGACGCGGTCGAACAGCAGCTCGGTCGCCATGCGATGCCGCTCGCCGTCGGCGAGCATGGACGGCAGCTCCGTGCCCGGCCCGGTGTCCGACTCCGCGTCATCGCCATCATGATCGCCGGGCCGGGGCCCGGGCAGCTCCTGCGGAGCCGCGTGCCGGGCGCCCACGAGGGTGCCCGCGGAGCCGGTCCGTCTCATCATCCGATCCCACCTGCCTGCCCGAGCGCGATGGTCCCGGGGCCGATACGCCGTACCTCATGCTGCGCGCGCCCGGTTAGCGCCCAGTTTCCGTGACCCGATCGGAAGGTCCGGAAAGCGGGCGGAAACCCCCGACGAGGAGCATGATTGGTCTAGACCGCAAGTCCGGATGGGGAACCGGCAGGTCAGGGGGGTACTCGTCATGTCCGTTGCGCTGTCGCCGATCCGGCCGCACGCGCCGGGACCGCTCGACGTCGCCGCGATGCTGGACGCGGCCGACGAGCGGGGGCACGAGCAGCCTTGCCGTGTGTACGACCCGGAGCTCTGGTTCGCCGACTCACCGGCCGACCTCGAGCGGGCCAAGGCCCTGTGCCGCGGCTGCCCGGTCCGGGCGGCCTGTCTCACGGCGGCCCTGGTGCGGGGGGAGTACAGCGGCGTCTGGGGTGGGGAGATCTTCCACCGCGGCCGGGTGCTGCCGCACAAGCGCCCGCGGGGGCGCCCGCGCAAGAACGCGCGTCCCGCCGCCTGACGTCCCGGCGTCGGCGGGCGGCGGCTCGCCTGCCGCTCGCACACACCGGACGGCTACCGCACACACCGTGGACGGTGTGTGCCACCACCTCGCGGTGTGTGCGAGCGCCGGCACGGATGTGCGAGGTCGGCCCCAGTTCGGCCTCAGTTCGGCCGCAGGTCGGCCTCAGTCGGCGAACGCCTCGCGCAGCGCCGCCTCCTGCTCGCTCGACAGGTTGGTGAACAGCAGGTCGGCGTGCTGGCCCGAGAACGCGTCCCGGACGCGGTCCAGCACGGCGTCCGAGGTCAGCACGAACAGCGCCGACGTGCCGGGGGTGATCTCGTCGCGGGCGCGCTTGATGAACTCGTCGTCGATGCCGACGTCGGTCAGCGAGCCGACGAGCGCACCGGCGGCTGCCCCGATCGCGGCGCCGAGCAGCGGCACGAGGAACAGTAGGCCGAACAGCATCCCCCAGAAGGCGCCACCGAGGGCGCCCGCACCGGCGAGGTTGTGCAGCTGCTGCGTCTTCGGCTTCTTCGCGCCTTCGGCCCAGGACACGGTCGCGGCGTCGTGCACCGTGATGAGCTGCTGCTTCGACAGCTGCTCCAGCGTGGTGACGGCGTTCGCCGCGCCCTCGGGCGTGCTGAACCGCCAGACACTCAGGGTGGACATCACTCTCCTCCTCCGGCGCCGGTCGGCGCCGTCCGGTGACCCAGCGTCTCGGCCTGCCGTGGCACGCGCCTCCCCTCCCGGGGATGAGACGGCGGGCGGGGCCTACCCGGGGGCCGGGCCGAGCCGCAGGCGGGTCACCCGCCGGTCGGTGATCTCCGCCTCGATCCGGCCCCGCCCGTCCGCGGACCCGCCGGCGGGGGCCGGGCCGTCCAGCCGCACCGTCCAGGTCGCGCGCTCGCGGGTGAGCTGCTTGCGGGTGAGGTCCATCCGCGCCGTCCGGCACAGCTCGGCGATCTCCTCGTGGGCCGCCGCGCCGCGCAGCCCCGCACGGGCTCGGAACGGCGCGGTCGACGTCAGCTCCACGTCCGGTGCCATGATCGCCCGCACCCGCTCGGCGTCACGGCTGCGCCAGGCGCGCTCGAAGGCGAGCATCCCGAGGAACTCGACGGCCTGCTGCTCCCCCTGCACCGCCAGCTCGCGCAGGAACCGGGCGTCGCGGTTCAGCTTCGACGCCGGGCCCATCAGGCGCGACGAGTGCGGGCGGGCGAACTCGAGCACCCGCACCGTGACCTGCTTGTAGTCGACGCCGACGAGCTTTCCCTCGGCGAGCAGGCGGTCGATCACCTCGATGCCGTGCAGCTCCTGGTACAGCGACAGGTTGCCGGCGAGCTCGTTGCGGCGGTCGGTGATGTCGAGGACCGTGCGCGGCTCGTCCTGGCGGGCCGTGGGGTTGATCTGGATCACCCACAGCTCGTCCGGCTTCGTGCGCAGCAGCTCGTGCACCGGAGGGTTCTGGGAGAACAGACCGTCCCAGTAGGCCCCGCCGTCGGTGTGGACGGTGCGGAACACCGTGGGGATGGCCGCCGACGCGAGGATCATGTCCGGCGTGATCTTCTCTGCGCGGCTGTCGAACGCCCGGAACCGGCCGGACAGCACGTCGACGGCGCCGATCACGAGCTGCGGGCGCTCGCCCGCGGTGTCCGCCTGGACGCGGTCGAAGTCCACCCAGCGGGTGAGCAGGTCGCGGAACTGGTCGAGCCCGTCGACCGGCAGGTGGTACGGGCTCACCGCGGGCAGCATGCCGACGCTCTGCATCGTGCTCGCCCACAGCAGCCACAGGTTGGCGGCCGAGTCCAGCGGGGAGGACGCCGAGTTGTCCGCCCAGAAGCCGTCGAGCAGCGTCCGCGCCGCGCGCGGGTCGCCCTCGCACAGCGCCGTCCAGGCCAGCAGCGCGCACACCGCGCCGCCGGAGGTGCCGCTGAGCCCGACGATCTCGTAGCCCCCGTCGAGCTCGTCCCCGTCGGGCACACCGCCGTCGAGTACACCGCCGTCGAGTACACCGCCATCGAGTACACCGCCGTCCAGCAGGCGGCTCAGCACCCCGGCCGTGAACGCGGTGTGGCTCCCGCCGCCCTGACAGGCGATGGCGACGCGGCGCGGCCCCGCCGGCGATGGGCGGGTCATCCGAGCGGTCGCGCCTTCTGCTTCATGAGCTGGGGCATGGGTCTCCTTCGCTCGGCCGGTACGGCTCCGACGATCCCTCGGTCCGGCCAGGGCCGCCTCGCCCGGCGTGGGGGAGATCCGGTGGTGTGGGGCAGGGTGGGCGCACACCGTCGCGAGAAGGGGACCTCATGTGTCGCTGGCTCGGCTACCTCGGCACCCCGATCGAGCCGCGAGAGCTGCTCTACGACCCCGAACGGTCGCTCATCGAGCAGAGCCGCCGCCACGCCCCCGACATGGCCGTCCCCAACGGTGACGGCTTCGGGCTGGGCTGGTTCGGCCGCCGCGAGGTGCCGGCGGTGTTCCACAGCGCGACGCCCGCCTGGGGCGACCGCAACCTGCACACCCTGGCGTCGGAGATCTCCTCGCCGCTGTTCCTCGCGCACGTGCGGGCCGCCACCGGCACGCCCGTCCAGGAGACGAACTGCCACCCGTTCGCGCACGGGCGGTGGCTCTTCGTCCACAACGGCTACGTCGACGGCTACGAGCGCCTGCGTCGCGACATGATGTTCGCGGTGCGGCCGGACCTCTTCGGCAACATCAAGGGCACCACCGACTCCGAGCTCATGTTCCACCTCGCCCTGACGCTCGGGCTGGAGGACGATCCGCTCGGCGGCCTGGAGCGCATGGCCGGATTCGTCGAGGCGCTCGGCGCAGCGGCCGGCATCGACGAGCCGCTGCAGATGACCGTCGGCGTCACCGACGGCGAGCGGCTCTGGGCCGCCCGGTACGCCAGCGGGCCCGTCGCGAACACGCTCTACTGCAGCGCCGATGTCGAGTCCCTGCGCAGGCTCTACCCGGCCGACGAGCGGTTCGCCCACTTCGGGCCGGACTCGCGCGTCGTCGTCTCCGAGCCGCTCACGCAGCTGCCCGGGGTGTGGCACGAGATCGACGCCGGGTCCGCCGTCGTCGTGGGCAAGGGCGGGGTGGAGCAGCTGCCGTTCACGCCGCAGTCGCCGGACTGAGCCGGCCCGGCGCGCGACGGTGTGCACGCGCGTCGGCGGGCGTGACGACCCGGCCGCCACCGCGCTCGCCCGGCTCAGTCCAGGTAGTCCCTCAGGACCTGCGACCGCGACGGGTGGCGCAGCTTCGACATCGTCTTGGACTCGATCTGGCGGATCCGCTCGCGGGTGACGCCGTAGACCTGGCCGATCTCGTCCAGCGTGCGCGGCTGGCCGTCGGTGAGGCCGAAGCGCAGCCGCACGACGCCCGCCTCGCGCTCGGAGAGCGTGGCCAGCACGGACTGGAGCTGGTCCTGCAGCAGCGTGAACGACACCGCGTCGACCGCGACGACCGCCTCGCTGTCCTCGATGAAGTCGCCGAGCTGCGAGTCGCCCTCGTCGCCGATGGTCTGGTCCAGCGAGATGGGCTCCCGGGCGTACTGCTGGATCTCCAGCACCTTCTCCGGGGTGATGTCCATTTCCTTGGCCAGCTCCTCGGGCGTGGGCTCGCGGCCCAGGTCCTGGAGCAGCTCGCGCTGGATGCGGCCGAGCTTGTTGATGACCTCGACCATGTGCACCGGGATGCGGATGGTGCGGGCCTGGTCCGCCATCGCGCGCGTGATGGCCTGGCGGATCCACCACGTCGCGTAGGTGGAGAACTTGTAGCCCTTGGTGTAGTCGAACTTCTCGACCGCACGGATCAGACCCAGGTTGCCTTCCTGGATGAGGTCCAGGAACGCCATGCCGCGGCCGGTGTAGCGCTTGGCCAGCGAGACCACGAGGCGGAGGTTGGCCTCCAGCAGGTGGTTCTTCGCGCGCTCGCCGTCCCGGACGATCCAGCGCAAGTCCCGCCGCAGCTGCGGCGACACCTTTTCGCTCGCCTCCTGCGCGCGGCGGATGCGCTCCGCGGCGTAGAGGCCGGCCTCGATCCGCTTCGCGAGCTCGACCTCCTCCTCCGCGTTGAGCAGCGCGACCTTGCCGATCTGCTTGAGGTACGCCCGTACGGAGTCGGCCGACGCGGTGAGCTCGGCGTCCTTGCGGGCCTGCCGCAGCGCCTCGGACTCCTCCTCGTCCCAGACGAACTCGCCGCTCTTCTGGGGCGTGGCGCTGCGCTCGCGGGTGCTCGGCGCGCGCCGGTTGGCGCCGGTGTTGGGCTCGTCCTCGGCGTCAGCGTCGTCGGCCTCCTCGGCCGGCTCCTCGACTTCGGCCTCGGAGTCGGCCTCGGCCTCCTCGTCGGCGGCCTCCGGTGCGTCGCCGTCCGCGAGGTCGTCACCCAGGTCGAGGTCGACGTCCACGTCCTCGAGGTCGGTGACCTCCGGTGCGCCCTCCAGGTCGGCGCCCTCGCCCTCGAGGTCGATGACGCCGTCCTCGCCCGGCTCGCCGTCCCCGTTCGGCGCGGCCTTCGCCGCCCGGCCCTTCGGGGCCGGCACGGCGCCCGCCTGAGCGCCCGCCTTGGCGGCGGCGGTCTTGGTCGTGCCGGTGGCACGGCGCCTGCGAGCAGGCGCGGTGCTCCCCGCGGGGGTCGCGACGACCTCGTCGGTGTCGGTGCGGGTTGCAGAGTCTGCGGCTGCCACTAGGCCCTCTCGCTGCATGCGCTCGTTCCGACGGCCGGGGACGCGGAGGGGCCCGGCCGAACTGGAGATGTCGGGTGCGCCACCGTGGCGGGAGGCGGCGGGGTGGCGGCCCCGGCGCCCGCTCCCGGGCGGTGCACCGGGCCATTGTAACTGCGCGCGACCGACCCGGTGCCGGGGAAGCCCTGCGGGGTGTCGGCTCGGGTGTCGGCTCGGGTGTCGCTGCCGACCGGCCCGGGGTGTGTGGTCGGATGGCGGAGTGCGAGCCGAGGCGGGGCAGGAGACGGACCAGGACACCGGGGACGGGGCGGGCCGGTCCGCCGAGCAGCTGCGCCAGGTGGCGGAGACGGTTGCCGCAGAGGCCGCGGCGCACCTGCGCGAGCTGCCCCGTCCGGACGCGGCCGACCCGGCGTCGGTGACCACGAAGTCGTCACCCACCGATGTCGTCACCGCCAACGACACCGCGGTCGAGACGCTCCTGCGCGCCCGGCTCGCCCAGCTGCGCCCCGGCGAGCCCGTCGTCGGCGAGGAGGCGGGCGGCACCGGTGGCGACGCCGTCACCTGGGTCGTCGACCCGATCGACGGCACCGTCAACTACCTGCACGGACTGCCCTGGTACGGGGTGTCGGTCGCCGCCGTCCTGCGCGGAGTCGTCGTGGCCGGAGCGGTCGCCGAACCGGCCTCGGGACGGCTGTGGAGCGCTGCGGCAGGCGCGGGCGCGACCTGCGACGGGCGGCCGCTGCGGGTCTCCGGGCTCACCGACCTCGCGCGCGCCGTCATCGGCACCGGGTTCGCCTACAGCGCGACGCGCCGCGCCGCGCAGGCCCGGATGGTCGCCGGGATGCTGCCGAGCATCGGCGACGTCCGGCGGGCCGGCTCGGCGGCCCTCGACCTGTGCGCCGTCGCCGCCGGTTGGCTCGACGGCTACGTCGAGCACGGCACGAACTGGTGGGACTGGGGGGCGGCGTCGCTGGTCGCAGCCGAAGCGGGCGCCGTCGTGCGGGTGCCGGGGCCCCCCGGTGCCGGCGCACCGGACGACGGCCTGGGGGCGGACGTCGTCCTGGCCGCCACGCCGGGGATCGCGGCCGCGTTCACCGAACTCGCGCGGACCCTGGGCGCGGCGGAGATCTGACGTCGAGTTTCGGGCGTGCAGGCCGCCCGGTCGGAACCGGACGGGTGGGGCCGCGTCAGCAGGAGTCGCCGCGGGCCGTGGCGAGCGCCTCGGGCGGGGCCACGAGCCGCGGCGCCGCCGCCGACGGGTCCGTCGCCGGGTCCTCGGCGCCGGCCTCGGCGTCGGTCTGGGTTCCCGACCCCGTCGGGTTGGCGAGCTCGTCGAGCACCTCCCGCACGGCCGCGGACGGGTCCACGTCGCGGAACTCCGTGCCGACGACGACGTCCACCGTCGCGTCCCCGCGTCCGTCGCGGACCGGTTCGGTGCACGGCAGCACGAGCGCGAGCGTCGCGGCGGCCGACTCACCCCCGGGCCCGAACCGCAGTTGCCCGATGCACTCCATGTCGCCCTCGGGGTGCATGGGGTCGTTGCCGGGACCGGCGGCCTCGCGGAATCCGAGGTCGCCGAGCTGCGCCGCGACGAGGTTGGCCTGGCCGCGCTGGGTGCCCGCGTTGAGCACCCGCACGGCGATCGTGTCGACCGGCGCGAGCGCGACGGCGTCGAGCGCGTCCACGTCGAGCGCCTCGCCGCCACCCGCGGCCGGCGTGGGGCAGGTGACCGGGGCGGAGCCGCCCGCCGTCGCCAGCACGACCGTCCACGTGACCGCCGCGACCACCGCGAGAGCCGCGGCCAGCACGACGACCGGGCCGCGACGGCGGCGTTCGTAGGGACGGACGCGGTTCATGCGAGCCCCTCGTCGAGGATGTGGTGGCCGAGCGTCACGAGCGGGTCCACGGCGTCCTCGATGCCCTCGGACGCCGACCGCGGCACGGCGCCCGCCGCCACGCGGGCGTGGATCCCGGCCAGCACGACGGCGAGCTTGAACGTCCCGAACGCCACGTACCAGGGCAGCGGTGTGAGATCCAGCCCGGAGCCCGCGGCGTAGACGGCGGCGATCTCCGGGCGGGTGGGGAAGCCGGGCAGGGCGGTGGGGCTGTCCAGGTGCTGTGCGGCGGACCACACGGGCGACTCGCGGGTGTGGTGCCAGTAGACGAGCAGCAGGCCGAGGTCGGCCATCGGGTCGCCGAGCGTGCTCATCTCCCAGTCCAGGACGGCGGCGATGCGGCCGGGGTCCTTGGCGTCGAACAGGCAGTTGTCGATGCGGTAGTCGCCGTGCACGATCGCGTGTCGCTGCGTGGCGGGCAGGCCCTCGGACAGGCGCACCCCGAGGCGCGTGAGCCGTTCCTCGGTGGCGGCGTCCGCGCCGCCACCGCCCCGGGCGGCCTCCCACTGCGTGCCCCACCGGCGCACCTGGCGCTCCATGAAGCCCTCCGGGCGCCCGAATCCGGCCAGGCCGACGGAGCCGGCGTCCACCGCGTGCAGCGCCACCAGGACGTCGACGAGGGCCGTGGCCATCCGCGCACGGTCGGCCTCGGTGTCGGCCCAGCCCTTCGGCAGCTCTCCCAGGGGGACGACGCCCTCGACCAGCTCCATGACGAAGCACGGCGCGTCCACGGGCGGCCCACCCTCCGACGCCGCGAAGATCCGCGGCACCGGCACCGGGGTGCCCGCGAGTGCGGAGAGGACGCGCTGCTCACGACCCATGTCGTGGGCGGTGGCGGCGATCGCACCGACCGGGGGGCGGCGCAGCACGACCGAACCCGCCGCGCTGTCCACGCGGTAGGTGAGGTTGGAGCGACCCGCTCCGACGGGCGCGAGCGTGCAGTCGCGCCAGGCATCGTCGCCGAGCTGCTCGGCGAGCCACGCCCCGACCGCGTCGGCGTCGGCGCCGGGCTGCCGGGAGCGCTGGTCGAAGGCAGTGCGGTCGAGGTTGTCGTCGGGCGTGCCGCCGGGGCCGTCGTGAGCCACGAGACCGAACCCTAACGGCCGCCGCGGCATCGGCTATGGTTCCGCGCGCCGGTGACCGGGAGCGGGGGACGCGGCGGAGACCGGCATCACTCGAATGCCGGGCACAAACCCCGGCCACACGACGTTGTCCTGCGGCACGACCACGTCGAGAGTGGCACGTACGACGTATTTCGAGGGTGGGAACGATGGCGACCGACTACGACGCACCGCGGCGCAACGAGACCGACGACATGGCCGAGGACTCGCTGGACGAGCTCAAGGCCCGTCGCAACGAGGCTCAGTCCTCGGCCGTCGACGTCGACGAGTCGGACACCGCCGAGAGCTTCGAGCTGCCCGGTGCCGACCTGTCCGGCGAGGAGCTGACCGTCAAGGTGCTGCCCAAGCAGGCCGACGAGTTCACGTGCGCGAGCTGCTTCCTCGTCCATCACCGCAGCAGGCTGGCCGAACGCCACGGGAGCCAGTTCATCTGCCGGGACTGCGCGGCCTGACCGCCGGTCACGAGCGTCGGGGGAGCGCGGCGAGCAGGGCGGCCGGATCCCGGACGCTGAACACCCAGTACGGCGTGCGGCTGTCGGGGCGCGTGTCCTCGACCCGCACCACCGGGCCGATCCACGGCCGGTGCACGAACAGTGCCTCCGGATCCAGGTCGGGGCCGAGGGCGGTCTGCTTGTCGGCGCGTGCCACCGCGTCGGCGCGGCCGATCGCCGCTGCGGGCAGGAACTCGTCGCCGACCCGCAGCCCGGCGTCGTCGACCCGCACCCGGGTGCGCCCCATCCATGCCGGGACGGCGATCGCGACGACGATCGCCACCACGTAGCCGACCCAGCTGCGCAGGCCCGGGTAACCCATGTGGATCTCGGCGCCCAGGAGCACGGCCACCCCGGTGGAGAGCAGGTACCACCACCACGGCACCGACAACCGCTCGTCGAACCGGACGGCGCCGGACGCCGCAGCGCCGGGGGGCGACGGGCTGTGGCTCACACCCGCGAGGGTAGCGTCGTGCCCGCCGTGACCGGACGCGTGAGGTCGACGTCCCGGCGGGCTGGGCCGGCCGGCGCGGCGACCAGCATCGTCCAGCATCGTCCAGCATCGTCCAGGATCGTCGGCGAGGAGGCACCGTGTCGGGTGAAGGTGCCGGCCGCACCGGGGACGGCCCCGGGGACGCGGTCGAGGTGGCGCTCACGCGGCTCGACCAGGGTCTGCCCGTGCCCGCGTACGCGCACCCCGGGGACGCGGGCGTGGACCTGAGGTGCACGGCCGACGTCGCGCTCGCCCCCGGCGAGAGGGCCGTCGTCGGCACGGGAATCGCGGTCGCGCTGCCCCCCGGGCACGCCGGGTTCGTCCACCCCCGCTCCGGGCTCGCCGCCCGCGCGGGGCTCTCCGTCGTCAACACGCCCGGCACCATCGACGAGGGGTACCGCGGCGAGATCCGGGTGTGCCTGATCAACCACGACCCGCGCGAGACGCTGTTCCTGCGCCGCGGCGACCGGATCGCCCAGCTCGTCGTGCAGCGGGTGGAGCGCGTGCAGTTCGTCGAGGTCGAGCGGCTCCCCGGCTCGGCCCGCGGGGCGGGCGGCTACGGCTCCACCGGCGGCCACGAACGTCTCGCGCCCCCAGCGGAGGTCGCCGGATGACCGCAGGCGCCCGGATCGAGCTCGATCAGCTCCCCGACGATCTCCCGGCCCGCTCCCCCTCCAGCAGACCCGCCCGCGTCCTGTCCGGACCGGTGGACGACGAGGATCTCGACCACGAGCGCCCGGACGGCCTCGACCGCACAGATTTCGGATCCCTGCGCCTGCCCGTTCCCCCGGGTGGTGTGGTCGACGTCGAACCGAGCGCCGGCCGCACGATCCAGGCCGTCCAGATCACCCTGCCGCATGGGATGCTCTCGGTCAGCGCGCTCGCCGCACCGACCACGGACCGCCTGTGGCCCGAGCTCGCGAAGGAGATCAACACCTCGCTGCGCGAGGCCGGTGCCCGCGTCCGCTCCGTCCAGGGCCGGTGGGGCCGCGAGCTGCGGGCCCGCACGGGCGAGGCCGTCTCCGTGTTCGTCGGGGTGGACGGGCCCCGGTGGATGGTCTACGGCGTCGCCAC
>NZ_JBFWVQ010000095.1:0-22480 GCF_050246655.1 Pseudonocardia sp. | reverse complement strand
GAGTCGCCGAGCACGCGTACCGCGATCCCCGGCGTGTTCGCCTGCGGCGACCTCGTCGACCGCACGTACCGGCAGGCGGTCACCGCGGCCGGATCGGGTTGTGCCGCCGCGATCGACGCGGAGCGCTGGCTTGCCGAGGCGCCGCTCGACACCGAATTCGTCGGCGGCGGCTACGGCGCCGATTCCGCCGATGTCGCGGCCGTCGCACACTGACCGAGAAAGCACACCGGGAAACGGAGAATCCATGGCAGCAAACACCGTCGACGTCACCGACGCGACGTTCCAGTCGGACGTGATCGACAGCGGGAAGACCGTGCTCGTCGACTTCTGGGCGGCCTGGTGTGGGCCGTGCAAGATGGTGGCGCCCGTGCTGGACGAGATCGCGGGTGAGAACAAGGAGAAGCTGACGGTCGCAAAGCTCGACATCGACGCGAACCCGGCCACCGCGCGGGACTACCAGGTCATGTCGATCCCGACGATGATCCTGTTCAAGGACGGCAAGCCGGTGAAGCAGATCGTCGGTGCCAAGCCGAAGGCGGCGCTGCTGTCGGATCTGTCGGACTACCTGTAGATCCGCCCGAACGGATGACGGCACGGCCCGGGCGTCCCGGACCGTGCCGTTTCTGTGTCCGGACCGTCACCCGTTCGCGTCGCAGGACACGCCGGGAGCGCCCCCTCGATCGGGTGCCGACCACCACGCAGGGCACAATGTAGGCCGCCCAGCGCCGCGTTGCGGCGCCCACGAGACGCGAGCGAGGGGTGCATGCAGCTGCTGCGCCGAGGGGACAGCGGTCCGGCGGTCGTCGAGGTCTGCAGGATGCTCCGGCAGTACGGCCTGCTGGCCCCGCGGGCGCCCCGCGCCGGAGAGGGGTACTTCGACGACGTCGTGGAGCACGCCGTGCGGGCCTTCCAGCAACGTCGGGGGCTCATCACGGACGGGATCGTCGGCTCGGCCACGTACCGCGCGCTGCGGGAGGCGGGCTGGAAGCTCGGCGATCGGATGCTCGCGCTGCTCATCTCGTCGCCCATGAGCGGCGACGACGTCGTCACGCTGCAGGAGCGCCTGCTGGAGCTCGGCTACGACAGCGGCCGGCCCAGCGGCGTGTTCGACGAGCAGACCGAGCGTGCGCTCCGGGCGTTCCAGCGGGATTTCTGCGCCGTATCGGACGGGGTCTGCGGCCCGGACACCTTGCGGGCGCTGCGGCTCCTCGGCGCGCCTCGCGCCACCGGCGGCCGCCCGCACCTGCTGCGCGAGGAGGAGTCCCTGCGCCGGGCGGGTCCACGGCTGCGCGGCAAACGCATCGTGATCGACCCGGGGCACGGCGGCCCTGATCGCGGGGTGACAGTGGCGGGGATCGCCGAGGCCGACCTGGTGTGGGACCTCGCCCGCAGGATCGTCGGCCGCATGTCGGCCACCGGCATGGAGGCGATGCTGTCGCGGCGCGAGGACACCTGCCCGCTGGAGTCCGAGCGCGCGGCGCTCGCGAACAGCACAGGAGCCGATCTCGTCCTGTCGCTGCACACCGACGCGAACCACAGCCTGCACGCCCAGGGCATCGCGACGTTCCACTTCGGCAACGGCTCCGGGTCGACCTCGACGGTCGGGGAGGCGCTCGCCGGTCTCATCCAGCGCGAGCTGCTCATCCGCACGTCGATGATGGACTGCCGCAGCCAGGGCCGGACGTGGGAGCTGCTACGGCTCACGCGGATGCCGGCGGTGCGGGTGGAGGTCGGCTACCTGACCCACCTCGGCGACCGGCGCAAGCTGCTCGACCCGAACTTCCGCGACGTGGTGGCCGAGGGTGTCCTCGTCGCCGTGAAACGGCTGTACCTGCTCGGGCAGGACGACCAGCCGACCGGCACGTTCACGTTCTCGGACGTGCTCGCCCGCGAGCTGGAGCGGGGCGCGCAGGCGATCTGACGGCCCCGCCCCGGAGCCGAGTCAGTACGCGGGCACGCGCGCCGGTCGCTCGACCTGCTCGACGGGCCCCGTGGACTGCATGGGGATGCTGACGGACGTCAGCAGCTGCTCGAGCGCCGCCTCGACGTCCTCCTTCCACGTCATCCCGGAGCGCAGCTCCATGCGGAGCCTCGGCCACCGCGGATGCGGGCGGATCGTCTTGAATCCGACGCCTCTGAGGAAGTCGGCGGGGATGACGCAGCCCGGCTCGGTGCCGGGGCGGGCGTCGCCGAACACCTCGACGGCCTTCACCCCGCGGCGCGTGAGGTCCTTGACGACGGACTGCGCGAGCAGGCGACCCAGTCCCTCGCCGGAGAACTCGGGCATGACCTGCATCGTCGTGAGAAGCACGGCATCCGCGCTCACCGGCCCGGTCGGCATCTCCTGGGCCCTGGGTACCGCGGAGGGCGGCGCGTAGATGGCATAACCTGCGGGCACGCCGCGCACGTAGACGACCTTGCCGCACGAGCCCCACTCGAGCAGCACCTCGGAGACCCACGCCTCCTTCTCGAACTCCACCGAGCCGAACTCGACGGCCTGGTTGGCGAGATGCGGGGAGAGCTCCCAGAAGACGCAGCGACGACACCGCTTGGGCAGATCGTCGAGGTTGTCGAGCGTGAGAGCCGCCATGTGCCAGGACAACGGCCAACCTCCGGCGGCAGATGCGAATGGGTTGCCGCCGCACGGTGCGCCGACAACCCCGACGATAAATCGATGCAGACACCGACGGTACCCCAGGTGAGGCGACCGGCGGCTGGACTACGACGACCGGTCTGGTTTCACGTGAAACCAGACCATCAGGGTGACGGCGGCGTCATGAGCGCCGCGATGCGCTCCAGGTCCTCGACCGAACCGAACTCGACGACGATCCGGCCCTTGCGCTGGCCCAGCTCGACCTTGACGGTCGTGTCGAAGGTGTCGGAGAGGCGGTCGGCGAGCTCACGCACCGCCTCCGGGGCCTGCGCCGTGCGCCGCGCCGGGCGCCGGCGTTCCGGCTTGCCCTGCCGGGCGAGGAGCACGGCCTCCTCGGTCGCACGCACCGAGAGCCCCTCCGCGACGATCCGTACGGCGAGCTGCTCCTGCTGCGCGGCATCGTCCAGGCCGAGCAGCGCCCGGGCGTGACCCGCGGCCAGGACGCCCACGGCGACCCGGCGCTGGACCGACACCGGGAGCTTGAGCAACCGGATCGTGTTCGTGACGGCGGGCCGGCTGCGACCGAGCCGGTCCGCGAGCTGGTGGTGGGTGACCCCGAACTCCTCCAGCAGCTGCTCGTAGGCCGCCGCCTCCTCCAACGGGTTCAGCTGGACGCGGTGGATGTTCTCCAGCAGCGCGTCACGCAGCATCTCGTCGTCGCCGGTTTGCCGGACGATCGCGGGAATGCTCCGAAGTCCCGCCCGCTGCGCGGCCCGCCAGCGACGCTCGCCCATCACCAGCTCGTAGCCGCCGCGGCGCTCGCGCACGACGACGGGCTGAAGGAGGCCGAACTCGCGGATCGAGTGCTCCAGCTCCGCGATGGTCTCCTCGTCGAACACCGTGCGCGGCTGGCGCGGGTTCGGGCGGATCATCGTCACGTCGATCTCGCGGTAGACCGTGCCCTCGACCGGCAGCGGTTCGGCGTCCGGCGCCGGGCGTGGCGCCCCGTGGTCCTGCCGGGACCAGGCCGGCGCGACGGCGCCGACGGCGCGCGCCGGAGCGTCGACCCCGGCGGCACCGGTCGGGATCAACGCCGCCAGGCCGCGTCCGAGTCCACCCTTGCGCTCCGCCATCGCGGCCTACCCTCCGGTCGGGGAGCCGACGGCTCCGCGTTCGGCGATCTCCCGGGCGGCGTCCACGTAGCTCATCGAGCCGCGCGAGCCGGGATCGTAGGCGAGCACCGTCTGCCCGTAGCCGGGCGCTTCGGAGACCTTGACGCTGCGCGGGATGACCGTGCGCAGGACGGTGTCGCCGAAGTGCTCGCGCACCTCGCTGGTGACCTGGTCCGCAAGCTTCGTGCGGCCGTCGTACATCGTGAGCAGGATCGTCGAGACGTGCAGCTCCGTGTTGAGGTGTGCGCGGACGAGGTCGATGTTGCTGAGGAGCTGCCCCAGGCCCTCCAGCGCGTAGTACTCGCACTGGATCGGGATGAGCACCTCGGCGGCAGCGACGAGCGCGTTCACGGTGAGCAGGCCGAGCGAGGGCGGGCAGTCCACGAAGACGTAGTCGACGTCGAGGTCGTCGAGGACCTCGGGAGAGAGCGCCTGCCGCAGCCGGTTCTCCCGGGCGACCATGCTGACGAGCTCGATCTCGGCGCCCGCAAGGTCGATCGTCGCGGGAACGCAGAGCAGCCGTGGCGACGCGGTGCTCACCACGACCGCGTCCGTCAGGCGGATCTCACCGAGAAGCGCCTCGTACACCGAGGGGGTGCCGACGCGATGCTCGACGCCGAGCGCCGTGCTCGCGTTGCCCTGGGGATCGAGGTCGATCACCAGCGCCCGGATGCCGTGCATCGACAGCGCCGCTGCGACGTTGACGGTGCTCGTCGTCTTCCCGACGCCGCCCTTCTGGTTGGCGACGGTGAGGATTCGCCGATGGGTCGGCCGTGGCATGGCATAGCGGTCCGGGTGCAGCACGCGCGCCGCCCTCTCCGCCTCCTCGGCGATCGGGGTCCAGTCGGTCGACCGCACGCGCGATGTTTCACGTGAAACACGGGGCGCGGACACGTCGTAGGTCACGCGGATCGACCCTTCTTCCGTCGCGCCGGACGCCCGGTCGGCCGGCCCTGCTTCTCGACAACGACAACGGTGCTCGGGGGGTCGACGAGGCCGATCCCGCAGCGCACCACCCGGGGGGTACGGCCACCGGCCCGCAGCACCGCGGCCGCGTCCCGCTCGACCTCGGCGGGCGCGGACGCACCCTTCACCGCGAGCAGTGTGCCCCCCGGGCGCAGCAGGGGGAGCGCCCACCCCGCCAGCCGTGCCAGGGGAGCGACGGCACGGGCGGTCGCCACGTCGGCACCTTCCCATCGTCGTCGCACCGCGGCCTCCTCCGCCCGACCCCGTTCGACCCGGACGTCCAGATCCAGATCGTCGAGAACCTCGACGAGCCACTCGACCCTCCGGGCGAGCGGTTCGACCAGAACGATCTGGAGATCGGGCCTGGCCAACGCCAACGGTATCCCGGGCAGCCCCGCTCCCGAGCCGATATCGACCACGCGTGCGCCGTCGGGAACGAGTTCTGCGACGACCGCGCAGTTGAGCACGTGCCGGTCCCAGATCCGCTCCGCCTCGCGCGGCCCGACCAGTCCACGTTCGACGCCCGTCGTCGCGAGGTGCTCGGCGTAGCGGCGCGCGAGGGCGAGCCGGTCGCCGAACACAGTGGACGCCGGATGTTCCACGTGAAACATCGCGCCTCAGGGGTTGCGGAACACGACGACCTGGCGCCGCGGCTCCTCGCCCTCGCTCTCGCTCGACACGCCCTTGATCCGCGCGACGGCGTCGTGCACGACCTTGCGCTCGAACGGCGTCATCGGCCGCAGGCGCACCGGCTTACCGCCGTCGAGGACCTCGCGGCCGGTGCGGATGCCCAACTCGGTGAGCTCGTCGCGGCGTGACTGACGCCAGCCCGCGATGTCGAGCATCAGGCGGCTGCGGTTGCCGGACGCCTGCTGCACCGCGAGCCGGGTGAGCTCCTGCAGTGCCTCGAGCACCGAGCCGCGGTCGCCGACCAGCTTCTCCAGATCTTCGCCGCCGTCGATGCTGACGATCGCCCGTCCCGCCTCGACGTCGAGGTCGATGTCGCCGTCGTAGTCGAGCACATCGAGCAGGCGCTCGAGGTAGTCACCGGCGATGTCGCCCTCGCGCACGAGCTGATCCTCCGCGACGACCGCGCCACGGCCGCCCTCCGCTGCTCCGTCGGACTTCGGCACGTGCATCTCCTTCCGATGTCACGCACCGGTGCCCGGGGCGGTGCCCGGACACCGGTGCCGCGGCCGCCCGGGTGTCGGCAGCCGCCGGTGGTTCGTGGGTCAGCGGCGCTTCTTGCCACCTCGGCGGGCCGGCTGACGGGGGGTGGTGCCGTTCGCGGAGCCGCCCTCGGACGAGCCAGCAGAGGAGCCAGCAGCGCCGTTCGCCGACTCCTTCGCCGACTCCTTCGCCGAGCCGGACCCGTTCGGCGAGGCGTCGGGCGCTGCGTTCGCCGCACCCTCCGCGGACGCCTGCTTGCGCGTGACGGGCTTGCCACCCGAGATCTTCGCGGGGCGCTCGGGCTGGCTCGAGGTCGACCGCTCCGGGCGGACCGGCTTCTGGCCGGGACGCGGTGCGCGGGTCTGAGAGACCTCCGCGGCGCGGGTCTTCTTCTCCGCCTCCTCGGCGTCGATCTTCCGGTAGACGATGTACTGCTGACCGAGCGTCCACAGGTTGTTGGCGACCCAGTAGAGGAGGACTGCCAGCGGCAGGAACGGCGCTCCGACGACCACACCGATCGGGAAGACGTACAGCATCAGCTTGTTCATGATCTCGGCCTGCGGGTTGGCGTCCCGCTGTGCCTGCGTCTGTCGCGCGACCGAGTGCCGGGCCGTGATGTGGGTGAAGATGCCCGCCGCGATCATCAGCGGGATCATCACGATGAGCATCGACGTCATCGACGTCCCGAGCGCGGCGAGCTGCTCGCTGCCCATCGCAGGCCACGCATTCAGCTTGGCCCCGAAAAGGCTCGAGTTCACGAACGACTCGACGCCCTCCGCGTCGAAGAAATAGTTCTCCTGGTCGCCCGGCTGGAACTCCCTCAGCACGTGGAACAGGCCGATGAACACCGGCACCTGCACCAGCACCGGCAGGCAGCCACCGAGCGGGTTGAAGCCCTCCTGCCGCTGGAGCTTCTGCATCTCCTCGGAGAGCTTCTGGCGGTCGTTGCCGTACTTCTTCTTGAGCTTCTGCATCTCCGGTGCGAACTCCTGCATCTTCCGCATGGAGCGCACCTGGTGGACGAACGGCTTGAACAGCAGCAGCCGCAGCGTGAAGACGAGGAAGACGACCGCGAGGGCCCAGGCGATGCCGCTGGAGTAGCCGAGGACGTACCCGAACGCCTGATGCCAGAACCAGAGGATGAAGGAGACGGGGTAGTAGATGAAGTTCAGCACGGGGCTTGCTCCTCGTGGTCCTGGACCGGGCGGTTGCCGGGACGGCCGCCTTGTCGATCACGGCGCGGCGGAACGTGGTCGACCCCCCCAGGGTGCCACGGACCGCAGCGCAGCAGGCGTCCGGCGGTGAGCCACGTGCCCCGCAACGCACCGTGCCTGCGCACGGCCGTGACGGCATATGCACTACAGCTGGGATAGAAGCGACACGTCGGCGGGAGTGCCGGCGAGATCCAGCGGCGGTACACCGCCAGCAGACCGAGCAGCAACCGGGCGAGCAGGGAGGGACGGTCCGTCACCGGGCACCGGCCTTGCGCAGCGCGCCACGCAGCCCCGCGTCCAGGTCGGCGGCCAGCTCCGCCGACGACGCCGTGGCGGCCGGCGGGAGCGCCCGTACGACGAGGCGCGTGCTCGGCGGGAGGCCCACCAGGCGGGCGGCGACGAGATGGCGCAGCCGCCGGGCGACCCGGTGGCGGACCACCGACCCACCGACGGCGCGGCTGACGACGAAGCCGGCCCGCGGCGGGGGAGCGCCGTCCACGTCCAGGTGCACGACCAGACGTTCCCGGCCACCTCGTCGGCCCCGGCGGATCACCGAGGCGAACTCCTCCCGGCGGGTCAGCCGGGAGCCGGCCGGGAGCACCGGGCTCAGGCCGAGAGCCGCGAGCGACCCTTGCTGCGCCGGGCGGCGAGGATGGCGCGCCCCGCGCGTGTGCGCATCCGCAGCCGGAACCCGTGCGTCTTCGCGCGGCGGCGGTTGTTCGGCTGGAAGGTGCGCTTGCTCACGGCGGGCTCTCCTGGTCGACGGGCGGGCATCGGGGTCCGCCGTCGGTCTGCACTCGGGTCTTCACGGGATGCGGTGCGCATCCCCGCCGGAAGCCCGGACGGCGGCGCACACGCCTGAGGAGAAGAGTACGCAAGCCCGGAACGGGGGGTCAAACCACCCCCGTGCTGCCGGGTTGTGGCACGGGCCCGCTGTTGTTAGCGTGCCCTCTCACAGTTCGACCCGGGTGAGATCCCCACCGGGACGGTCCCGTGCCCACCGTGCCTCGCGCTCCCGCGTACGGTGCTGCTTGCACACAGATGTGGACAACTCTGGGGATGATCAGTCCCGGATTCCGGCCCGCCGGCCGGCGTAATGCGCAGGGGGATCCGGAAGGGGGGCGTCCCGTGGCAACCGGAACGAGCGACCTGGGCCAGGTCTGGATCCAGGTGATCGCCGACCTGTCCGGGTCCCCAACGGGCTCCCCCGGGCAGCCACTCTCGCCGCAGCAGCGCGCCTTCCTGCGGCTCACCCGCCCGCTCGGCCTGATCGACGGCACCGCGCTGCTGGCGGCGCCGAGCGAGTTCGCGAAGGACGCGATCGAGCGCATCCTGCGGCGCCCCATCAGCGACGCGCTGGGCCGCCACCTCGGCGTGACAGTGAACCTCGCGGTCGTCGTCGACGCCTCTGCGGCGTCCGGCGGCACCGACGTCCCCCAGCCCGGCGGTGAGCAGCCGGCCCCGGGTCACCCCGGATCGGACGGCGCCCGCCACATGGACCGCAGGGGGAGCGACCCGGCCCTGCTGGCCACGACCAACGGCCACGACGGCGCCGCGATGACGGCCGACCTGGACGCCCTCGACGCGTCGGTCGCGAACGGCGCCGCGATGCCGGGCACCCTGGCCGAGCCGGAACCGGGCCCGCAGCAGGAGATGTGGCCGACCTATGCGGGCCCGCCACCGGCCGAGCAGGCGGCGCCGCGGTCCCAGACGAGGCTCAACGAGAAGTACATCTTCGACACCTTCGTCATCGGCGCCTCGAACCGCTTCAGCCACGCGGCCGCCGTCGCCGTGGCCGAGGCGCCTGCGCGGGCGTACAACCCGCTCTTCATCTGGGGCGACTCGGGGCTGGGCAAGACCCACCTGCTGCACGCGGTGGGCCACTACACGCAGCGCCTGTTCCCCGGGATGCGGGTGCGGTACGTGTCCACCGAGGAGTTCACCAACGACTTCATCAACTCGCTGCGCGACGACCGCAAGGTCGCCTTCCAGCGGCGCTACCGCGACGTCGACGTCCTGCTGGTCGACGACATCCAGTTCCTGGAGGGCAAGGAGGGGACGCAGGAGGAGTTCTTCCACACCTTCAACACCCTCCACAACGCGAACAAGCAGATCGTCGTGTCGTCGGACCGGCCGCCGAAGCGGCTGGAGACCCTCGCCGAGCGGATGCGCACCCGCTTCGAGTGGGGCCTCATCACCGACATCCAGCCGCCGGAGCTGGAGACGCGGATCGCGATCCTGCGCAAGAAGGCGGCCCAGGACCGGCTCGCCGTGCCGGGGGACGTGCTCGAGTTCATCGCGCAGCGCATCGAGCGCAACATCCGTGAACTGGAGGGCGCGCTCATCCGGGTCACCGCGTTCGCGTCGCTGAACCGCCAGCCGGTGGACACCCAGCTCGCCGAGATCGTCCTGCGCGACCTCATCCCGGACTCCGCGACGTCCGAGATCACGGCACCGACGATCATGGCCGTCGTCGCGGAGTACTTCACCCTCTCCATGGACGAGCTGTGCGGGCCGGGCAAGACGAAGGCGGTCGCGTCGGCGCGCCAGATCGCCATGTACCTGTGCCGCGAGCTCACGGACCTGTCGCTGCCGCGGATCGGACAGACGTTCGGCGGCCGCGACCACACCACCGTCATGCACGCGGACAAGAAGATCCGCAACGAGATCGCGCAGCGGCGCAAGACCTTCGAACAGGTCCAGGAGCTCACGGCGCGGATCAAGCAGCGCGCCCGCCGCTGAGTCCCCGCAGCCCCCCGCACCCGCCCGAGGCCGGTGGGGCGCTCGACCCGCGCCACACCCTGCACGCTCGACTCGGGCACCGGGCCCGGTCACACTGATCGCGCGCCGGGCCGCCGGCCCGGCCGGTCGAGCCGGGGAGTGCGCATGTCGTCAGGGCCGGGTGGTCCCGGGTGGTCGCGTGGTCCGGACGGCCGGTGGTACCCGCCCCAACAGCCGTACGGGCCGCCTCCGTACGGGCAGCAGCACGGGCCGCCCCGGTACGGACAGTCCCCGCCCGGACAACCGGAGTACGGGCAGCAGTTCGGACCGCAGTTCGGACAGCCACAGGGACCGCCACAGCAGCCCTGGGGCGCACCGCAGTACGGCCCGCCCGGTGCCGGCGCGCCCCCGCCACGCGGCAGCGGCGCGGGCAAGGTCGTCGCCATCGTGCTGGGCCTGCTCGGTGTTCTCGTGCTCCTCGTCGGGTTCGGTGCCTACTGGGCATTCTCCCGGGTGAGCGAGACGGTGGTCGGCGGATCGGGCTCCGGCTGCACCGTGGTGTCGGCGGCGGACGTCGACTCGACCCTCGGCGGGACCTACGACCTCGTTCAGCTCGGGGGGACGCTCGGTGACTTCGCCGGGGTCGCGCTGGACAACCGGGTGCTGCCGCAGGCGGAGGTCAGTTGCTGGGCGGTCGAGTCCGGAGACGGCGGCCGGCTCGCGCGGGTCGCCCGCCACGAGGGGACCGACGCCGCGCGCATGTACACCGACGAACGGACGAAGGCGATGGGGACCACCACCGACCAGGGTGGTGGCATCAGCGTGTCGACGCAGCCCTACTTCAACAAGGACGTGAGCGCGGGCGACGAAGCCTTCTGCACGAGCGGCGACTTCGCGGGCGCGGCAGGTGTGCTGGTGCGGCGCGGGAACGTGCTGGTGTACGTGTCGACGACGGCAGCGGGCGCGGGGGCGGGCCAGGTGCCCGACATCCAGTTCCCCACCGAGGGCACCTCACCCACCGCCGGGATCGCCTTCGGCACCGACGACGCGAACTGCGATCTCGCGGTGGCGCTGGCGGCACGCGTCTCCTGACGCCGGCGGACCGACCGTTCGGCGACGTTTTGGCAACGATCGCCGCCCGCTGACGATCACGTCGGCGTGGCTCTTTGCGCACGTCCGGCAACCGTGCGTAGAGGACGGCCCCCGACGCGGTCGACGGTGTGGGCGTCCGGCACTCCGCAGCGGGGCGATCCGGTCGCGCTCCGTCCCCGACCGAACACCCTCGTCACCCACATCTGGGGACAAGTCTGTGGACAGACTCACCGAGGCCGGTGGACGGAGCGCGCCGGTTCCGTGGACAACCCCGGGAACGGCACCGGGACAACCCGCCGACACCGGCGTCCATCCACGACAGGGCCCGTCCGTCCACGGCGTGCCCCCGATCCCGCTCCACACCGGCGCGGGGCCGTGACCAGCGACGACGAGTCCTGTCCACAGCACCCACAGCCCCTGTTCCTGCGTCTGTTTCTCTCTCTTGAAGGAACTTCATGAACAACCACGGCGTGGACGGACGGGCGCGGGAGCCGCCGGATCGGCCCTGGACGGCCGACGTGACACCCCACGGCGATTGGCTCTACGGTGGTGCCTCGACATGTCACCGGCCCGGCTTCCCCCGGGTCCACGCCGTCCCTCCGACCGGCCCTGTGCCGAGCCCCCCGCACGACCACCGACGACCGAGGTTTCCCCTCAGCCATCCCTCGCCCATCCCTCAGCCGTCCGACGACGGCCCCGCCCCGGCGCGGGCCCCGTCACCGTCCGTCCATGAGGTCCCACCATGAAGTTCCGGGTCGAACGTGACGTCCTCGCCGACGCCGCCGCCTGGGTCGCCCGCAGCCTTCCGGCGCGGCCCCCGGTTCCGGTGCTCGGTGGTGTGCTCGTCGAGGCCAGCACCGGCGGGGACGGTGAACGGCTCACCGTCTCCGGGTTCGACTACGAGACCTCGGCTCGGGTCGAGCTGGATGCGACGATCGGCGATCCCGGCCGCGTCCTGGTCTCGGGGCGCCTGCTCGCCGACATCACGCGGGCCCTGCCGTCCAAGCCCGTCGATCTCGTCGTGGACGGGGCGCGGGCCACGATCGCCTGCGGCAACAGCAGGTTCACGCTTCCGACGATGCCGGTGGAGGACTACCCGCAGCTGCCGGCGATGCCGCAGCTCGCCGGCACGGTCGCGGCGGACGTGCTCGCCGAGGCGGTGTCCCAGGTGGCGGTGGCGGCGGGCCGGGACGACACGCTGCCCATGCTCACCGGCGTCCGGCTGGAGATCGAGGGCTCGCAGCTCACCCTGGCGGCCACGGACCGCTTCCGCCTCGCGGTGCGCGAGCTCGAGTGGACGCCGGGGGAGGATCTCGCCGGGGTCTCGAGCGCGGTGCTGATCCCGTCGCGGACGCTCGCCGAGGTGGCGAAGACGCTCGCGGGCGCGGGGACGGTGAGCCTCGCCCTGTCGGCGGGCGACGGGATGCTCGGCATCACGGGCGGCGGGCGGCGGGCCACCACGCGCCTGCTGGACGCCGAGTTCCCCCGGTTCCGCCAGCTCATCCCCAGCGACCACACGAGCGCCGCCGTCGTCGAGGTCGGGCCGCTGGTCGAGGCGATCAAGCGAGTGGCCCTGGTGACGGACCGGGTGGCGCAGGTCCGACTCGAACTCTCGGAGGACGGGCTGCGCCTGGCCGCGGGCGGCGACGACGTCGGCAGCGCCGAGGAGGAGCTGGCCTGCGAGCTGGACGGGGCACCGCTCACGATCGCGTTCAACCCGGGCTACCTGCTCGACGCGTTGGGCGCCCTGCACGCCGAGCGCGCTCAGCTCACGTTCACCACCCCGAGCCGCCCGGCGCTGGTGCGCCCGGTACAGGCCGAGGAGCCCGGCGGGGACAGCGACGACGGCGACGACGCCGACAAGGCCCGGCCCGGATACCTCCACCTGCTGATGCCCGTCCGCCTGCCAGGCTGATCCCGGCCCCACCGCCCGGACTGCACTGCTCGGGCAAGGAACTGCTCGGACAAGGAGCGACCCGTGCAACTCGGACTCGTCGGGCTCGGCCGCATGGGCGGCAACATGCGGGACCGGCTGCGCGCCGCAGGCCACGAGGTCGTCGGGTTCGACCCGCGGCCCGAGGTGAGCGACGTGGCCTCGCTCGCGGAGCTCGCCGCCGCGCTCACCGCACCGCGGGTGGTCTGGGTGATGGTGCCGTCGGGCGACGTCACCCGCGGCACCGTCCGGTCGCTGTCGGAGGTCCTGTCGGCGGGCGATCTCGTGATCGACGGCGGCAACTCCCGCTACACCGACGACGCCGTGAACGCGGCGCTGCTCGACGGGCACGGCATCCGCTACGTGGACTGCGGGGTGTCCGGTGGCGTCTGGGGCAAGCAGAACGGCTACGGCCTGATGGCGGGCGGGGCACCGGAGGACATCGACCGCGCCATGCCGATCTTCGACGCGCTGCGCCCGGAGGGCCCCCGCGAGGAGGGCTTCGCGCACGCCGGGCCGGTGGGTGCGGGGCACTTCGCGAAGATGGTCCACAACGGCATCGAGTACGGGCTGATGCAGGCCTACGCCGAGGGTTTCGAGCTGATGGAGGCCTCGCCGCTCATCCACGACGTGCCGGGGGTCATCCAGGCGTGGTCGCGCGGCACGGTGGTGCGGTCGTGGCTTCTCGACCTGCTGGTGCTGGCGCTCAAGGAGGACCCGCGGCTGGAGGCGCTCACGGACTACGTCGAGGACTCCGGCGAGGGCCGCTGGACCATCCAGGAGGCCATCGACGCGGCTGTCCCGCTGCCCGTGATCTCGGCGGCGCTGTTCGCGCGCTTCGCCTCGCGGCAGGATTCCTCGCCCGCGATGCGGGCGGTGGCGGCGCTGCGCCAGCAGTTCGGGGGGCACGCCGTGCACAAGGCGGCCGGGCCGTCGGGATCGCCCGGCGAGCCGGCCGGGCCGGGCGCGGCGCGGTAGTGCACCTGCGCCGTCTCGCGGTCGCGGACTTCCGCTCGTGGGAGGACGCCGATCTGCCGCTCGAACCGGGAGTCACGGTGCTCGTCGGGCCGAACGGGGCGGGCAAGACGAACCTCGTCGAGGCGGCCGGGTACGTGGCGACCCTCGGGTCGCACCGGGTGGCGACCGACGCCCCACTGGTCCGCCGTGGTGCGGAGCGTGCCATCGTGCGGGCGACGGTCGTGCACCACGGCCGCGAGCTCACCGTCGAGCTGGAGATCACGCCGGGGCGGGCGAACCGGGCACGGGTGAACCGGGCGCCGGTGGCGAAGGTCCGCGACGTGCTCGGCATCCTGCGCACGGTGCTGTTCGCGCCGGAGGACCTCGCGCTGGTGCGGGGCGACCCGGGCGAGCGCCGCGCGTTCCTCGACGACCTGCTGGTGTCGCGGTTCCCGCGTTACGCAGGCGTCCGCGCGGACTACGACCGGGTCCTGCGGCAGCGCTCGGCGCTGCTCAAGACGGCCCGCGCGGGCGGTGACCTGCGCACCCTCGACGTGTGGGACGGCCACCTGGCACGCCACGGCGGGGTCCTGCTCGCGGGCCGGCTGGAGCTGGTGGCGGGCATCGCACCGCTCGCCGCGGTGGCGTTCGCCGAGGTGGCGCCGACGTCGGAGGCGGCGGCGGCGCGCTACCGCAGCGCGCTGGGGGCAGGTGACGAGCTGCCCGCGACGGCGGCCGAGCTGGAGGCCCTGATGCTCGACGAGCTCGCCCGGGTGCGCCGCCAGGAGGTGGAACGCGGGGTGTGCCTGGTCGGGCCGCACCGCGACGACCTGGAGCTGCGCCTCGGCGACGGCCCGGCGAAGGGGTACGCGAGTCACGGGGAGTCCTGGGCGCTGGCGTTGGCGTTGCGGCTCGCCTCGTACCGTCTGCTGTGCGCGGACGACGTGGAACCGGTCCTCATCCTCGACGACGTGTTCGCCGAGCTGGACACGCGACGCCGCCGGGCGCTGGCCGGCGTGGCCCGCACCGCGGAGCAGGTGCTCGTCACCGCGGCGGTGCCGGAGGACGTGCCGGAGGGGCTGGACGGGACCCGGTACACGGTCGGCCGCGGCGAGGACGACGGGCCGCGGTCGGTGCTCACCGGGCCGGTGACGTCCGAACTGGAATCAGTCGCCGGGCGGTCGTCGTGAACCCGATATGTGGACGAATCTGTGGATAGTGTGGATAACTCCCCTGAGAGCGGCTCTGAACAGCGAAATCAGCCGTCCACCGACACCGGTGAACCGTTCGGCGTCCACAGCGCGGAGGGATCCGTCCACAGCCCTGGGGACGGCGGTGCCCCGTCCGGATCACGTGGCGCGGATCTCGCGCGGGAGGCGCTGCGCGCGGCCCGTGAGGCCTCGGCGCACAGGCGACGGGAGGCCGCCCGGAAGGCGTCCGGGACGGCCCGACCGGTCGCGGGTCGCCGCCGCAGGCGCTGGTCGGGACCGGGTCCCGACGACCGGGATCCGCAGGCGTTCGGGCGGCTGGTCGCACGGGTGGCCATGGACCGTGGCTGGTCGCCGCGGCTGACCGGCGCCACCGTGCTCGGCCGCTGGCCGCAGATCGCCGGGCCGGAGATCGCCGATCACAGCACGCCGGTGTCGCTGCGCGAGGGGGAGCTCGTGCTGCAGGCCGAGTCGACGGCCTGGGCGACGCAGCTGCGGCAGCTGCAGCGCCAGATCGTCGCGAAGATCGCCGCCGCGGTGGGCGACGACGTCGTGCGCCGCGTCAAGGTCGTGGGCCCGTCGGGGCCGTCGTGGCGCCACGGGCCGCGGCACGTCCGGGGGCGCGGTCCCCGAGACACCTATGGCTGAACCTCCTGTGGTGCCGCTCACACCGCTCAATGGGCCACTCAAAGCGCCGAGGAGTGCGGTGCGGGCCCCCGACCTCGATAAACTGAGGCGAGCGGCATCTGCGGCCCGTTCAGCGGCTCGTGACAGCCCGTCAGCCTGAACGAAACCCGTTCTCCGCCTCGCGCACCCTCCTGAGGTGACGATCGCCGCTCAGTGGCGCCGCTGAGGGTGTCTAAGGGGCGTTTGCAGCAACGTGCCAGGTATGATGGAGGGGTGTTACGAGACGGGTCCCCGAGCCCGTCCGGTCGATCGGCCCCCTCCTCCTGCGGCATGCGCCGCGAGCCGAGCGGGCCTCGTTCCGAGGAGACGGGCAGCGAGTGCCGGAGAAGAAGAACGCCTACAGCGCGTCGTCCATCACGGTCCTGGAGGGGCTGGAGGCGGTCCGCAAGCGCCCGGGCATGTACATCGGGTCCACCGGTGAGCGCGGTCTGCACCACCTGATCTGGGAGGTCGTCGACAACGCCGTCGACGAGGCGATGGCGGGCTACGCCACGCGCGTCGAGGTCACACTGCAGGTCGACGGCGGCGTGCGCGTCGTGGATGACGGCCGCGGCATCCCCGTCGGCATGCACCCGGTGGAGAAGCGCCCGGCCGTCGAGGTCGTGCTCACCGTGCTGCACGCGGGCGGCAAGTTCGACGGCAAGTCCTACGCCGTCTCCGGCGGCCTGCACGGCGTCGGCGTCAGCGTGGTGAACGCGCTCTCGGCGGCGCTGGACGTGGAGATCCACGTGGGCGGCTCGGTCTACCGCCAGCACTACGACCGCGCGCGCCCCGGCCCGTTGCGCAAGGGGGAGGCGACCCGCCGCACCGGCACGTCGATCATCTTCTACCCGGACCCCGACGTCTTCGAGACCGTCGACTTCAACATCGAGACGATCCAGCGCAGGCTGCAGGAGATGGCCTTCCTCAACAAGGGCCTCACGATCGTCCTGCGCGACGAGCGCAACGGCGACAGCCACGCGGCCGAGGAACCGGACGCCGAGGGCTACGTCGCGAAGATCAAGGAGTTCGCCTTCTGCTACCCGGGTGGGCTCGAGGACTTCGTCGCGCACCTCAACCGCACGAAGGACCCGATCCACAAGAAGCTGGTGTCCTACTCGGCCGAGGGCGACGGCCACGCCGTCGAGGTGGCGATGCAGTGGAACTCCGGCTACACGGAGTCCGTCTACACCTTCGCCAACACGATCAACACCCACGAGGGCGGCACGCACGAGGAGGGATTTCGCGCTGCGCTGACCACCACGGTCAACCGCTACGCGCGGGACAAGAAGCTGCTCAAGGACAAGGACCCCGCACTCACCGGCGACGACATCCGTGAGGGCCTGGCCGCGATCGTCTCGGTCAAGGTCAAGGAGCCGCAGTTCGAGGGCCAGACCAAGACCAAGCTCGGCAACACCGAGGTGAAGTCGTTCGTCCAGCGCGTGAGCAACGAGTGGCTCGCGGACTGGTTCGAGCGCAACCCGTCCGAGGCGCGCACGATCGTCAACAAGGCGGTGCAGTCCGCGCAGGCCCGCATGGCGGCGCGCAAGGCGCGCGAGCTGGTGCGGCGCAAGAGCGCGGGCGACCTCGGCGGCCTGCCCGGCAAGCTCGCGGACTGCCGCTCGACGGACCCGGCCCGCTCCGAGGTCTACATCGTGGAGGGCGACTCGGCTGGCGGCTCGGCCAAGTCCGGGCGGGACTCGATGTACCAGGCGATCCTGCCGATCCGAGGCAAGATCATCAACGTGGAGAAGGCGCGGATCGACCGGGTCCTCAAGAACACCGAGGTCCAGGCGATCATCACGGCGCTGGGCACCGGCATCCACGACGAGTTCGACATCTCCAAGCTGCGCTACCACAAGATCGTGCTGATGGCCGACGCCGACGTGGACGGCCAGCACATCCGCACGCTGCTGCTCACGCTGCTGTTCCGGTTCATGCGCCCGCTGGTGGAACACGGCCACGTGTTCCTCGCCCAGCCCCCGCTCTACAAGATCAAGTGGCAGGGGCGCAACGCCGAGCCCGAGTTCGCCTACTCCGACCGCGAGCGCGACGGGCTCATCGAGGCCGGCCGCGCGGCGGGCAGGAAGCTGCCCAAGGAGGAGGGCGTCCAGCGCTACAAGGGCCTCGGCGAGATGAACGCCAAGGAGCTGTGGGAGACCACGATGGACCCCGCCAACCGGGTCCTGCTCCAGGTCACGCTGGACGACGCCGCCACCGCCGACGAGCTGTTCTCGATCCTGATGGGCGAGGACGTCGAGTCGCGCCGGTCCTTCATCACGCGCAACGCGCGCGACGTCCGGTTCCTGGACGTCTGATGCGCTCCGAAGCCTGGGCCCCGCGTTCCCCGAACCGACCGAGAAGGCTCCCGTGACAGACACCATGCTGCCGCCCCCGTCCGCCGGCGGCGGCGACCGGATCGAACCGGTCGACATCCAGCAGGAGATGCAGCGCTCCTACATCGACTACGCGATGAGCGTGATCGTCGGCCGGGCGCTGCCGCTGGTCGAGGACGGGCTCAAGCCGGTGCACCGGCGCGTCCTGTACTCGATGGGGGAGAACGGCTTCCGCCCGGACCGGGCGTACGTCAAGTGCGCCCGCGTGGTGGGCGAGGTCATGGGGAACTACCACCCCCACGGCGACACCCCGATCTACGACGCCCTGGTGCGGCTCGCGCAGCCGTGGGCGATGCGCTACCCGCTGATCGACGGGCAGGGCAACTTCGGCTCGCGCGGCAACGACCCTGCCGCCGCGATGCGCTACTGCGTCACCGGCGACACCGCGGTGGCCACCCCGGACGGGGCCGTCCCGATCGCGGCCCTCGTGCCGGGCATCGCGCCGGACTCCACCGTCGACGTCGACCTGAAGGTCGTCGGTCTGCACGGTGTGCCGGTGCGGGTCACCGCCGTCCACCACTCCGGGACGCACCAGGTGCTCACGGTCGTCGCCGGCGAGCGGGAGCTGCGCTGCACCGGCAACCACCCGCTGCTGTCCCGGGCGGTCGTCGACGGCAAGCCGACGCTGCTGTGGAGGCTCGCCGAGGAGCTCCTGCCCGGCGACCTGATCGCCACCGCCGAGCCCGCGCCGCCGTCCGCTGCGCCGTTCCAGGAGCTCGAGCTCGCGGCGATGGACCCGGCCCGTGCGGTCCCGGACGCCCCGGACGTCGACTTCTTCGGCTGGGCGCCGGTCGAGCTCGTCGTCGCCACGGGCAGCGAGCCCGTCTACAGCCTGCGGGTGGACGCGGCGGACCACGCGTTCGTCACGAACGGGTTCCTCAGCCACAACACGGAGTGCCGGCTCTCCCCGCTGGCCATGGCGATGCTCCAGGACATCGACGAGGAGACCGTCGACTTCCTGGACAACTACGACGGCCGCACCCAGGAACCGGTCGTCCTGCCCTCGCGCATCCCGAACCTGCTGATCAACGGCAGCGTCGGCATCGCCGTCGGCATGGCCACCAACATCCCGCCGCACAACCTGCGCGAGGTCGGCGCCGGTGTCGTGTGGTCGCTGGAGAACTGGGAGGCCTCCGACGAGGAGCTGCTCACCGCGCTCATGGAGCGCATCCCCGGCCCGGACTTCCCGACCGCGGGGCTCATCGTCGGCCGCGAAGGCATCGAGCAGGCCTACCGCACCGGTCGCGGCTCGGTGCGGATGCGCGCGGTCGTCGAGGTCGAGGACGACAACAAGGGCCGCGCGATCCTCGTCGTCACCGAGCTGCCCTACCAGGTGAACCCGGACAACCTGATCGAGTCGATCGCGGCACTGGTGCGCGACGGGAAGCTCACCGGGATCGCCGAGATCAACGACGAGTCGAGCGACCGCATCGGCATGCGGATCGTGATCACGCTCAAGCGGGACGCCGTCGCGAAGGTCGTGCTCAACAACCTCTACAAGCACACCCAGCTGCAGTACGGCTTCGGCGTCAACATGCTCGCCATCGTGGACGGCGTGCCGCGCACGCTGCGGCTGGACCAGGTGGTGCGCAACTACGTGCGCCACCAGATCGAGGTCATCGTCCGGCGCACCCGCTACCGGCTGCGCAAGGCCGAGGAGCGCGCCCACATCCTGCGCGGCTACGTCAAGGCGCTCGACGCATTGGACGACGTCATCGCGCTGATCCGGGCGTCCGCGACGGTGGACGTCGCCCGCCAGGGCCTCATGGAGCTCCTCGACGTCGACGAGATCCAGGCCACCGCGATCCTCGACATGCAGCTGCGCCGGCTGGCCGCGCTGGAACGTCAGAAGATCATCGACGAGCTGGCCGAGATCGAGCGCGAGATCGCGGACTACCAGGACATCCTCGCCCGCCCCGAGCGGCAGCGCGCGATCGTGCGCGACGAGCTCACCGAGATCGTCGAGAAGCACGGCGACGAGCGGCGGACGCAGATCGTCGCGGACGACGGCGAGGTGCGCAACGAGGACCTCATCGCCGTCGAGGACGTCGTCGTCACGATCACCCAGACCGGCTACGCGAAGCGTACGAAGACCGACCTGTACCGCGCGCAGAAGCGCGGCGGGAAGGGCGTGCAGGGCGCCACGCTGAAGCAGGACGACATCGTCGCCCACTTCTTCGTGTGCTCCACCCACGACTGGATCCTGTTCTTCACGAACAAGGGCCGCGTGTACCGGCTCAAGGCCTACGAGCTGCCGGAGGCCAACCGCAACGCCCGTGGCCAGCACGTGGCGAACCTGCTCGCGTTCCAGCCGGACGAGCACATCGCGCAGGTCATGCAGATCAAGGACTACCAGGCCGCGCCCTATCTCGTCCTCGCGACGAAAAATGGTCTGGTCAAGAAGTCGCGGCTGGAGGACTTCGACTCCCCGCGCTCCGGCGGGCTCATCGGGATCAACCTGCGGGAGGAGGACGAGCTGGTCGGTGCGGTGCTGTGCTCCGCGGACGACGACCTGCTGCTCGTCTCGGCCGAGGGCCAGTCGATCCGGTTCACCGCAGGCGACGAGACGCTGCGCCCGATGGGCCGCGCCACGTCCGGCGTGCTCGGCATGCGCTTCAACGTGGGCGACCGGCTGCTGTCGCTGGCCGTCGTGCGCCCTGACACGTTCCTGCTGGTCGCGACCGCGGGCGGCTACGCCAAGCGCACCCCGATCGACGACTACCCCGTCCAGGGCCGTGGCGGCAAGGGGGTGCTGACGCTGCAGTACGACCGGCGGCGTGGCACGTTGGTGGGTGCGCTCGTCGTCGGCATCGACGACGAGCTGTACGCCATCACCACCAGCGGCGGCGTCATCCGGACGTCGGCGCGCGAGGTCCGCAAGGCCGGCCGTCAGACCAAGGGCGTCCGGCTCATCAACCTCGGCGAAGGCGCGTCCCTCCTGGCGGTCGCCCGCAACGCGGAGGACGATGCGGACGACGCCGAGCTCGGCGGGAGCTGATCCTCCCGACGGGCCCCGAGCCAGTACCGAGGAGATCGTGACGGACACGACGAAGACGCCGGACGAGCCCGACGCCCGCGGATCGGTCAGCACCGGAACGCCGGTCGCGTCCGGCGGGGACGGTGCGGCGGCCGGGAACGGTGCGGCGGGGGAGAAGAGCGACAACGGGAGCAGACCCTCGCCGACGCCACGGTCGAACGGTTCCGCGGAGGGGGATCCGGGCGCGGCCGACGGTGGCCCGGTGGAGCCCGCCGCACCGGCGCCGGCCGACGACGGCGCGGCCGACCGGACCGACCTCGCCGCCGCGCCAGGCAGCGGCCGGGGGACGTGGGACGCCCCCTCGCGCGAGACCGAGCCCGTGGCGTGGGAGAACCCCGGCGCCGCAGGGTCGGCGGAGTCGCCGACGGTGACGATCCCGGCGCCGTCCGCCGTGTCCGGCCCCGTCCCCGTACCGGGGCCCGGTGCGGCGTCGCCGCCACCGTGGCGGCGCATGCCGAGCCCGGACGACGAGGAGATCGCGGAGGCCTCGGCCGCCGCACAGCACGTCACCACGGCGACGGACCTCCTCGACGACGTCCCCACCGCCTTCGTCGAGCCCCCCGGCGACATCGCGGCGACACCGGGTGACACGGCACCCCGGCTCGCGCCGGTCGTCCCGGCGGCGGAGCGCGCGGGTTGGTCGTCCATACGCACCCGCAACCGCCCACCGAGGCGGGCCGCGCTGCAGCTGAAGCGCCTCGATCCGTGGTCGGTGCTGAAGCTCGCGCTGGTGCTGTCCGGGGTGCTGTTCCTGATCTGGATGGTCGCCGTCGGCCTGCTCTACGGCGTCCTGGACGTCATGGGAGTGTGGGACCGGCTCAACGGCACCTACTCCGACCTCGTGTCCGGGGACGGCGCCTCGGGCGGCCAGTCGCTCATCAGCGCGTGGCGGGTCTTCGGCTACGCAGCCCTGTTCGGGATCATCAACAGCGTCCTGGTGGCCGTGGCGCTCACCGTGTCGGCGTTCATCTACAACGTCTGCGCCGATCTCGTCGGCGGGGTCGAGGTCACGCTGTCGGAGCGGGATTGACCGGTGTTCCCGCAGGTCAGAGCCGGGGGGTACCGGTGAGAAGCACCGCTTCAGGCTGAGGTAACCTCGTCGCAGCGCAGGGGCCCATAGCTCAGGTGGTTAGAGCGCGTCGCTGATAACGACGAGGTCGCTGGTTCAAATCCAGCTGGGCCCACCACTCCCACACCACCACCTTCCGCTCGAATCCCAAGGACGTGATCACTGTGAAGAAGATCATCTTCATCGTTGCGGCCCTCGCCGCTGGCGCGTTCGTGTTCGCGAAGGTCCGTTCCGCCCGCCAGGAGGACGACCTCTGGCACGACGCCACCACCGTCTGACGTTCGCC
>NZ_JBFWVQ010000094.1:0-22578 GCF_050246655.1 Pseudonocardia sp. | reverse complement strand
ATCTTCGTCATCGCCTCGGACGGCGACATCGAGGAGGGCGTCACCAGCGAGGCCAGCTCGCTCGCGGGCACGCAGCAGCTGGGCAACCTCACCGTCGTCTACGACGACAACCGGATCTCCATCGAGGACGACACCCGCATCGCGCTGTCGGAGGACACCGCGAAGCGCTACGAGGCCTACGGCTGGCACGTCCAGGTCGTCGAGGGCGGGGAGAACGTCACCGGCATCCTCGCGGCCCTGGAGGCTGCCAAGGCCGAGACGGCGCGGCCGTCGTTCATCCTGCTGCGCACGGTCATCGCGTTCCCCGCGCCGCACGCCATGAACACCGGAAAGGCGCACGGCTCGGCGCTGGGGGCGGACGAGGTCGCCGCGGTGAAGCGGATCCTCGGGTTCGACCCGGACAAGAGCTTCGCGGTCGACCCCGAGGTCCTCGCGCACGCCCGGAAGGTCGCGGACCGGGGCCGCGAGGCACATGCCGCCTGGCAGAAGGGCTACGAGGACTGGACCGCCCGCGAGCCGGAGCGCCGCGAGCTCCTGGAGCGGTTGCTGCGCCGCGAGCTGCCCGACGGCTGGGAGAAGTCCCTGCCCGTCTGGGAGCCCGAGCCGAAGGGGATCGCCACCCGCAAGGCGTCCGGTGAGGTGCTGGGAGCCCTCGCGCCGATCCTGCCGGAGCTGTGGGGCGGCTCGGCCGACCTCGCCGAGAGCAACAACACCACCATGGAGGGCGAGGGCTCGTTCGGGCCCGAGTCGATCTCCACGAGCATGTGGAAGGCCACCCCGTACGGCCGCACGCTGCACTTCGGCGTCCGCGAGCACGCCATGGGTGCCATCCTCAACGGCATCGCCCTGCACGGGCCGACCCGCCCGTACGGCGGCACGTTCCTCGTGTTCAGCGACTACATGCGCGGCGCGGTGCGCCTCGGCGCCGTCATGCAGAGCCCGTCGATCTACGTCTGGACCCACGACTCCATCGGCCTCGGCGAGGACGGCCCCACCCACCAGCCGATCGAGCACCTGGCCGCGCTGCGGGCGATCCCGAACCTGCAGGTCGTGCGGCCGGGCGATGCGAACGAGACGGCTGCGGCGTGGAAGGGGATCCTGGAGCGGACGTCCGGGCCGTTCGGCCTGGCGCTCACCCGCCAGAACCTGCCGATCCTGGAGGGCACCTCCACCGAGGGCGTGAACCGGGGCGGGTACGTCCTGCGCGAGGCCGGAAGCGACGGGGCCGGGACACCGCGGCTGATCCTGATCGCCACCGGCTCGGAGCTGCAGATCGCCGCCGAGGCGCGCGACGTGCTGGAGGCCGACGGCGTGCCCACCCGCGTCGTCTCCATGCCGTGCCTGGAGTGGTTCGAGGCCCAGGACGAGGCGTACCGCGAGTCCGTGCTGCCCGGGGACGTCCTCGCGCGCGTCACCGTCGAGGCCGGGGTGGCGCAGCCCTGGCACAAGTACGCGGGCACGGCGGGCGAGTGCGTCTCGATCGAGCACTTCGGCGCCAGCGCCGACTTCAAGACCCTGTTCCGCGAGTTCGGCTTCACCACCGAGGCCGTCGTCGCCGCCGCCCGCCGCAGCCTCGAGCGGGCCTGACCATTCCTGGAGGGGACCTTGACCGGACAACGCGAGACCGACCGACTGGGCGCTCTGGCGGACGCGGGCGTCTCCATCTGGCTCGACGATCTGTCGCGCGAGCGGCTGCGCAGCGGCAACCTCCAGTCACTCATCACCGACCACCACGTCGTGGGCGTCACGACCAACCCGACGATCTTCGCCGGCGCGCTGGCGCACGGGGAGGCCTACGACGAGCAGGTCCGGGAGCTCGCCGCCCGCGGCGCGTCGGTCGCCGACGCCGTGCGCGAGATCACGGTGAGCGACGTGCAGCAGGCCTGCGACGTCTTCCGCTCGACGTGGGAGGCCACGAACGGCGTCGACGGGCGGGTGTCGCTCGAGGTCGATCCCGGCCTCGCCCGCGACACCGACGGCACCGTCGCGCAGGCCCTCGACCTCTGGAAGGCGGTGGACCGGCCGAACCTGCTGGTGAAGATCCCGGCCACGCAGGAGGGCCTGCCGGCCATCACGCAGGCGCTCGCCGAGGGGGTGAGCGTGAACGTCACGCTGATCTTCTCCGTCGAGCGCTACCAGGCCGTGATGGAGGCCTACCTGGCGGGCCTGGAGCGCGCGTCGGCCAACGGCCACCAGCTCGGCTCCATCGCCTCGGTGGCGAGCTTCTTCGTCTCCCGCGTCGACACCGAGATCGACAAGCGGCTGGAGGCGATCGGCACCGACGAGGCGCTCGCGCTGCGCGGCAAGGCGGGAGTGGCGAACTCGCGGCTGGCCTACGCCGCGTTCCAGGAGGTGTTCACCGGAAAGCGGTGGGCGCAGCTCTCCGCGCAGGGGGCCAGGGTGCAGCGCCCGCTGTGGGCGTCCACCGGGGTGAAGAACCCGGACTACCCGGACACCCTCTACGTCACCGAGCTCGTCGTCGCCGACACCGTCAACACGATGCCGGAGAAGACGATGGACGCCTTCGCCGACCACGGCGAGGTGCACGGCGACCGCGTCACCGGCCTCGCGGGCCAGGCGCAGGAGGAGTTCGACGGGCTGGCGCAGGTCGGGGTCGACCTGCCCGACGTGTTCGTCGTGCTGGAGGACGAGGGCGTGGACAAGTTCGAGAAGTCCTGGGCGGAGCTCGGCGAGACGGTCCGGTCGCAGCTCGACCAGGCCCGCTGACGGCCGTGCCCACCCGAACGACGGCGCCCGCCGATACCTCGGCGGCGCTCAACGGCCGGGTCGCGCGGGACCGGGTCAACCCGCTGCGCGACCCGCGGGACAAGCGCCTGCCCCGCATCGCAGGGCCCTGCGGGCTGGTGATCTTCGGCGTCACCGGCGACCTCGCGCGCAAGAAGCTCATGCCCGCGATCTACGACCTCGCCAACCGGGGCCTGCTGCCACCGGGCTTCGCCCTCACCGGCTTCGCCCGGCGGGACTGGGCCACCGAGGACTTCGGCCAGGTGGTCTACGACGCGGTGCGCGCCCACGCGCGCACCCCGTTCCGCCAGGAGGTGTGGGACCGCCTCGCCGAGGGCTTCCGGTTCGTCCCGGGCAGCTTCGACGACGACAACGCCTTCGACCGGCTGGAGCAGACCGTCCGCGACCTGGACCGGATCCGCGGCACGGGCGGCAACCACGCCTTCTACCTGTCGATCCCGCCGGGCGCGTTCCCGGTGGTGCTCAAGCAGCTGGCCCGCTCGGGCCTCTCGGCGCAGGACGGCGACCAGTGGCGCCGCGTCGTGATCGAGAAGCCGTTCGGGCACGACCTGCGCTCCGCGATCGAGCTCAACGAGATCGTGGGCGACGTCTTCCCCGAGGACTCGGTGTTCCGCATCGACCACTACCTCGGCAAGGAGACGGTGCAGAACATCCTGGCGCTGCGCTTCGCCAACCAGCTGTTCGAGCCGATCTGGAACGCCCACTACGTGGACAGCGTGCAGATCACGATGGCCGAGGACATCGGCCTGGGCGGGCGCGCCGGCTACTACGACGGCATCGGGGCGGCCCGCGACGTCATCCAGAACCACCTGCTGCAGCTGCTCGCGTTCATCGCGATGGAGGAGCCCACCTCGTTCTCCTCGGCCGACCTGCGCCTGGAGAAGATCAAGGTGCTCAACGCCACGCGGCTCGTCGGGCCGCTGGACGAGACCACCGCCCGCGGCCAGTACACCGGCGGCTGGCAGGGCGGTGAGCTGGTGCCGGGCCTGAAGGAGGAGAAGGGCTTCGACCCGCAGTCGCGCACCGAGACCTTCGCCGCGATCACCTGCGAGGTCGCGAAGCGCCGCTGGGCGGGCGTGCCGTTCTACCTGCGCACCGGCAAGCGGCTGGGCAGGCGCGTCACCGAGATCGCAGTGATCTTCAAGCGGGCGCCGCACCTGCCGTTCGACGCCACCATGACCGAGGAGCTCGGGGAGAACGCGTTCGTGGTCCGGGTGCAGCCGGACGAGGGCGTCACCATGCGGTTCGGGTCGAAGGTGCCGGGCAGCCAGATGGAGGTCCGCGACGTCACGATGGACTTCGGCTACGGCACCGCGTTCACCGAGGCGTCGCCGGAGGCCTACGAGCGGCTGATCCTGGACGTGCTGCTCGGCGAGCCGTCGCTCTTCCCCGTCAACGACGAGGTCGAGCGGTCCTGGAAGATCCTCGACCCGGTCATCGAGCACTGGGGCGCGTCGGACGCCCCGCCCGATCCGTACCCCGCCGGGAGCTGGGGGCCGGAGTCGGCGCGGCGGATGATGGCCCGCACCGGGCGCACCTGGAGGCGGCCGTGATCGTCGACCTGCCCAGCAGCACCACGTCCGTGGTCAACCGCAAGCTCGTGGAGCTGCGCGAGTCCGGCGGCGTGCTCGCCCTGGGCCGCGTGCTCACCCTCGTGGTCGTCACCGACGACGGCGGCGCCGTCGAGGACGCGATCGAGGCCGCGAACACCGCGAGCCGCGAGCATCCGTGCCGGGTGATCGTCATCGCCCGCGGGGCCCGCAGGGCCGCGGCGCGCCTGGACGCCCAGATCCGCGTCGGCGGGGACGCGGGCGCCAGCGAGGTCGTCGTGCTGCGCGGCTACGGCCCGCTCGCTGCGGACGAGCCCAGCGCGGCGATGGTCGTCCCGCTGCTGCTGCCGGACGCCCCGGTGGTGGCCTGGTGGCCGTCCGACGCGCCCGCCGTCCCGTCCGAGCATCCGATCGGGCGGCTCGCGCAGCGCCGGATCACCGACGCGCTGTCGGCCCGCAACCCGATGAAGGCGTTCGAGCAGCGCCGCGCCGGGCACGCCGCGGGCGACACCGACCTCACCTGGACCCGGCTCACGCACTGGCGGGCGGTGCTCGCGTCCGCCCTGGACAACCCGCCGTTCGAGCCGGTGACGGCCGCCGTCGTGAGCGGCGAGGCCGTCTCCCCGTCCACCGAGCTGATGGCGGGCTGGCTCGCGGCACGGCTGTCGGTCAAGGTCAAGCGGGCCCCCGCCGAGTCCGGGCCGGGGCTCGTGTCGGTGCACCTCACGCGCCCGTCGGGGCGCATCGAGCTGGTACGGCCCGACGGCAAGGTCGGGAGCCTGCGCGCCCCCGGCCAGCCGGAGCGTCGCGTCGCGCTCTTGCGGCGCACCGTCCCGGACTGCCTGGCCGAGGAGCTGCGCCGGCTGGACCCCGACGACATCTACGCCGAGGCCCTGGCCGGGATCGCGAAGGTCAGCCGCGGGCGCACGCCCGTGCGGGTGGGGGTGTGACGAGCGGATGAGCACCGACGTCAGCGTCGCCTCCGAACCGAACGTCCTCGCCACGGCCGTCGCGGCACGCCTGCTCACCCGGCTCGTCGACATCCAGGCCGCGGGCACCGTGCCGCGGATCGTGCTCACCGGCGGCGGGATCGGCATCTCGGTGCTCGAACGGATGCGCGAGACCGTCGCCCGGGACGCCGTGGACTGGTCGCGCGTGGACTTCTTCTGGGGGGACGAGCGGTTCCTGCCGCCCGGCGATCCCGAACGCAACGAGACCCAGGCGCGCGCCGCGCTCCTGGACCACGTGCGCGTCGACCCGGAGCGGGTCTTCGCCATGGGCGCGGACACCGGCACCGGGCCGCAGGGCGCGGAAGCGGCCGCCGAGGACTATGCGGCGGTGCTCGCCCGTCGCGCCCGTCCCGAGGACCACGGGCCCGTCCCGGTGTTCGACGTGCTGATGCTCGGCATGGGGCCCGAGGGGCACACCGCGTCGGTGTTCCCGCACTCCCCCGCGGTGTACGAGACCGAGCGCACGGTCGTGGCCGTGCACGGCTGCCCCAAGCCGCCGCCCACCCGCGTGTCGCTCACGCTGCCCGCGATCCGGCGGGCGGCCGAGGTGTGGATCGTCGCGGCAGGCGAGTCGAAGGCGCCGGTCGTGGCGATGGCGCTGGGCGGGGCGGGCGAGACGGCGATCCCCGTGGCCGGGGCACGGGGGCAGCTGCGCACCCGCTGGCTCCTGGACCGGGCCGCCGCCGGGAAGCTGCCGCGGGAGCTCACGCCACCGATCGCGTGAGCGGTCCGGACGAGGGCCCGGACGACCGGGCCGTCACCGAGGTCGTCGTGGACGGGGCGAACGTCGTCGGGTCGCGGCCCGACGGCTGGTGGCGCGACCGCGCCGGGGCGGCCCGCCGGCTCGCCGCGCGGCTCGTGGCGGGGTTGGACGGGCCGGGCCTGGGCTCGGCGCTCGGAGTGCACGGCGGGTACCGGGTGCACCTGGTGCTGGAGGGCGCCGCCGCGCGCGCCGCGGACCTGCCCGAGCACCCTCGCCTGCTGGTGCACCACGCCCCCGCCGACGGTGACGCGACGATCGCCGCGCTGGCCGGCGAGCTGGGTGGCACGTTGGGCGGCGGTGTGCTCGTCGTGACCGCGGACCGGGCCCTGCGCGCCCGGGTCATCGCGGTGGGGGCACGGGTCACCGGCCCGGCGACGCTGCTCGGCGCGCTCCCGGGGTGAGGTTCGTCCGTCCGGAGTAGATCCGGCGTGCGGTCGGCCCGTCACAACGAGCGATCGGTCGTGACGGGTGTCACCCTGTGCCGATGTGCCCCGCGGCCGACGGTGACAGGCGCGTGGACGGGACCGACGGTTCCGCCACCGCCGTGCACGCCGCCGGGCCGGAGGGCGGGGACGCCATCAGGATCGACCGCAGCGACAGCAGGACCGACGGCAGGGTCGACAGCAAGATCGACGGCAGGATCGACACCGAGATCGACCTCGACCGCGCCGGTGCCGACGAGGCCGAGCGTCCCGCGCGGCACCTGCCGCCTGGGCTGCACCGCGTCGTCGCGGTGATCGCCGCCGGCCTGTCCGTCTACGCGCTGTACTGGGTGTTCCGGCCGCTCCCGGTACTCCAGTACCGGATGAGCTTCCTCGCCGTGGTGCTGCCGCTGACCTTCATCGTCTACCGCCCCGGCCTGCGCCGTCCGCCCGAGGGCCGCCCCGACCGCCCCGGCGTCACGGACTGGGTGCTCGCCGCCGCGTCGCTCGTCGCGTGCGTCTACCCGCTGCTGGTGTTCGACGACTTCATCCGCCGCGCCTTCGCCCCCACGACCCTCGACATCGTCATGGGCACCCTGTGCACGCTGCTGGTGCTGGAGGCCTGCCGGCGCACGGTGGGCCCGATCCTGCCGGGGATCTGCGTCGGGTTCGTCCTGTACGCCTACTACGGCGGCTACCTGCCGGCGTCCTGGTCGATCTCGCACGGCGGCTACGACTTCGACCGCATCATCGTCGCGCTCTACAACGGCACCGAGGGCATCTTCGGCGTGCCGCTGGACGTGGCCGCGACCTACATCGTGCTGTTCACCCTCTACGGGGCGGTGCTGGAGCTCTCCGGCGCCGGACGGTTCTTCGTCGATCTCTCCTTCGCCGCGTTCCGCCGCTCCGCCTCCGCCCCCGGACGCACCGTGACGCTCGCGGGTTTCCTGCTCGGCACGGTGTCGGGCTCGGGCACCGCGACCGCCGTCACGCTCGGCACGGTGACGTGGCCGATCCTGCGCCGCGCCGGCTATCCGCCCGCCCAGGGCGGCGGCGTGCTCGCCGCGGCCGGCATCGGGGCGATCCTCTCCCCGCCCACGCTCGGCGCCGCCGCCTTCCTCATCGCGGAGTTCCTGCGCGTCTCCTACCTGCAGGTCCTCATCTACGCGACGGTTCCCACGCTGCTGTACTACCTCGGCGTCATCCTCGCCGTGGAGATGGACGCCCGCCGGTTCGGGGCGCGTGCCGTGCGCGTCGACACCGCGTCGGCGTGGCGGCTGCTGCTGCGGTTCGGCTACCACTTCAGCTCGCTCGTCGCGATCGTCGTGTTCATGGCGCTGGGCGCCTCGCCGTTCCGGGCCGTCGTCTACGCGACGGTCATCGCGTTCGCGCTCTCGTTCCTGGACCGCGAGCACCGGCTGACCCCGCGACGCTGCGGCGAGGCGCTGTCGAAGGGGGCGCTGTCCGTCCTGCCGATCACCGCCACCACCGCGGCGGCCGGGATCATCGTCGCTGTCGTGACGCTCACCGGGCTCGGGCTCAAGGCGTCGTCGATCATCGTCGGGGCGTCCGGGGAGAACCTCGCGATCACCGCCGTGCTGGCGGCGATCACGGTGCTGCTGCTCGGCCTCGCCGTCCCCGTCACGGCGTCGTTCATCATCGCCGCGGTGATCATCGGGCCGGCGCTGCAGACGCTCGGGGTGCCGGTCGAGGCCACGTACATGTTCATCTTCTACTTCGCGGTGCTCTCCGAGGTCACCCCGCCGACGGCGCTCGCGGCCGTCGCCGCCGCCGCGATCACGGGCGCGAACGCGTTCCGCACGATGATGGCCACCTGGCGCTACACGCTGCCCGCCTTCCTCGTGCCGATGGCGTTCGTCCTCACCCCCGGCGGTACCGCGCTGCTCGGCATCGGGCCCTTCGGCGCGACCGCGCTCGCCGCGCTGGTGGCCGCGGTCGCCGTGGTCGGCCTCGCGGTGGCGACAGGCGGCTGGATGCTCGGCCCCGCCCGCGTCCCCGAGCGGGTACTCGCAGGTGTGGCGGCCGTGCTGCTGCTCGTGCTGGAACCGGTGCCCGTCGGCATCGGCCTCGGCGCGCTGGCACTCGCGCTCGGGGTGCACCTCGTGCTGCGGCGCGGGAGGACAGGCAAGAACGGTAATGAGAAAGCCGCCTCCGGCGGCGGTGACAAGAGAGCCGCCTCCGGCGGCGGTGACAAGAGAGCCGCCTCCGGCGGCGGTGACAAGAGAGCCGCCTCCGGCGGCGGTGAGGAGCGGACGACGTGAGGCGCTGGACACGGACGATCGCGGCGGTCGGGCTGGCGGTGGTGCTCGCGGGCGTCACCGCCTGCGGAGGTGCGCGCGGCGGCGGGGACGGCGCCGACGGCGCGGCGTACTCCGGCGGGCGGCTGTCGATCGCGACCGGCAACACCACGGGCGTGTACTACCAGCTCGGCGGCGGCTACGCCGACCTGATCTCGCACAACATCCCGGGCTACACCGCCACCGCCGAGGCCACCGGCGCGTCGGTGGAGAACCTGCAGCGCGTCGCGTCCGGCAGCTCGGACATCGCGTTCACGCTCGCGGACTCGGCGGCCGACGCCGTCGCCGGCACGGGCTCGTTCACGCAGCCGCAGCCGATCCGCGCGCTCTCCCGGATCTACACGAACTACACCCAGGTCATCGTGCGATCCGACGCCGGGATCGCGACGGTCGCGGACATGGCGGGCAAGCGGGTCTCCACGGGCTCGCCCAACTCGGGCACCGAGGTGATCGCGCTGCGCCTGCTGCAGGCCGCGAACCTGGACCCGGACACCGGCGTCCAGCGCCAGGCCCTGTCGCT
Organism: Pseudonocardia sp.; assembly: GCF_050246655.1. Lineage (GTDB taxonomy): Bacteria > Actinomycetota > Actinomycetes > Mycobacteriales > Pseudonocardiaceae > Pseudonocardia. The sequence goes on along the minus strand of NZ_JBFWVQ010000094.1, from coordinate 13,229 downwards.
GCCCGAGACCGTCCAGGGCATGAAGGACGGCACCATCGACGCGATGTTCTGGTCCGGCGGCCTGCCCACCGGCGGCATCACCGACCTCACGACGTCGCTCGGGACCGGTGTGACGTTCGTGCCCCTCGACGGGCTGCTGCCCGCGATGCAGACCCAGCACGGGCCCGTCTACCAAGCCGCGAGCATCCCGGCGTCCACCTACGGCCTGCCGGGCGACGTCGCGACGATCGGCGTGCCGAACCTGCTCGTCGTGAACGCGGACATGCCCGACGAGCTCGCCGCGTCGCTCACGAACCTGCTGTTCGACAAGCAAGCCGACCTGGAGAAGGTGCACCCGGAGGCGGCCAACATCTCCCGTGACACCGCGCCGGACACCGCGCCGGTGCCGCTGCACCCCGGGGCGCAGCGGGCGCTCGGCGGATCGTGATCAGATGACGTCGTAGACCTGTTCCGGCGCCACCGCGAGCAGGCGGTCGGCCATCTCCCGCTTGAGCACGTCGAGGTGCGCCTCCTCGTCGGAGGTGCGTCCGGACCGCTGCGCCAGCTCGACGAACTCATCGGTGACGAACCCCTCGCGGATCTCCAGCCGGACCGACCGGTCGCCGTGGGTGAACACGAAGACGTACCGCTCCAGCGTCCGGCCGCGGTCCGGCCGGGCGAGGCCGGGATCGACGGTGTAGCGGTCCTCCGTGACCGCCCGGGTGACGAGCTCGATCGCGTCGCGCGCACCCGGGCCGGCGAACGCCGTGCCGACCCGGATCTCGCGGCGCCGCGGCGGCCCGCCGGCGGCGAGCAGCGGCCACGCCCGCAGCATCGCGACGAACCCGTGCGCCACACCGCCGGGGGCGACCGGCCCGTGGTAGCGGTTCAGGTCGTCGAGCCCGAACCGGAGTGTCGTCCCGACGTCGACGACCTCCAGCACGCCGTCCCTCATGGCGACACCCGCTGGACGGCCTGCCCCAGCCAGGGCAGGAACCCGTCGAGGAACCGCTCGGTGGCGGGCATGAAGTGGCTGCCGAAGTGGTGCAGCGGGTCCAGCGTCGCCACGACGAGCGTGCCGGGGCTGCTGACCCGGTCCACGTAGAGCAGGGCCTCTCCGGTCGGCAGCGTGACCAGCACCTCCGCTCCCGGCGGCGGGTCGAGGGCGCCGTGGTAGTGCCAGGTGCAGTCGCGCAGCGCGAGGTGGGTGAAGAGCTCGTGGTCGGGCGACGGGGAGCCCAGCTCCAACCGGGAGCCGGGATCGAGCCACCACCAGTAGTTCGTGGGGCGGTGCTCCCAGCGCACGCCGGGCAGGAACTCCGGGATCGGCTCGCCCCCGGCGAACGCGACGACGGTGCCGCCCGCGTCGAGCAGCTCCAGGATCCGGGGTGCCGCCTCGGTGAGCCGCCCGCGGTGCATCCGCTCGGGCAGGATCAGCCCGTCCAGGCCGGTGAGGTCGGTCCGGGCGAGGTCGGGGAGGTAGATCAGCCCGCCGGTGAGGTGGTGCGCGTACTTCGCCACGGTGAGCGCGCGGTGGTGCGCGGCGCCGCCGCCGTAGACGGCCGCGAGCCCGCGCACCGGCTGCCCAGGGTCCCGCACCGGCGGAGGCGGCGTGGCGGGCGGGGCGGTGCCCGCCGGTGCCCCGGCCGCCACCGCGGCCCGCCGCACGGCGGCCTCCTCGCGGGCCCAGGCCACGAGCTGGTCGGGCACTCGGGCACCGGTGCCGTTGTGCTCCCCCAGCCCGAGCAGCTCACCGCTGGCGTGCACGAGGATCGTGCCGCGGGTCGAGACGCGGTCGACGTAGGTCGCGGGCTCCCCGCCGGCGAGCCGGACGAGCACGTCCGCACCCTCCGGCGGCGGGTGGTGGCCGCGGGCGAAGAACCCGGCCACGCCGCGCCGGAAGGTCAGGTCCGCCGCCTCCACGCCGTCGAAGATCGGGTGCGGGGCCACCTCCGCCACCCGGTAGGCGGCCAGGCCCGGACGCGGCAGCGCGACGAACGGCGACGCCCCCGGCAGCCAGTCCCGGTGCAGCTGCCCGCCGAAGTGCAGCACGCCGCCCCCGTCCAGGAAGCGCTCGACGACGTCGCGGTGGCGCGCCAGGAACTCCTGGTCGGCGGTGGCTCCCACGACGAGCAGGTCGTAGCCCGACAGGTCCACCTCCGGCAACGCGTAGCAGTCGATCAGGTCACCCCGCGTCGACCTCTCGGGCGAGCGGATGTCCATGTCGAGCACGGCGACGGCGGCAGCGATCACGGTGACCTCCGGGTGTGCAGGCGGCGGGCAGCGGCGAGCAGGTCCGCGGTGTACGGGTGCGCGGGTCGGGCGAGGAGGGTATCCGTGGGCCCGCTCTCGACCACGTGCCCCGCACGCAGCACGACGAGGCGCGCGCAGGTGCGGGCGGCGAGCGCGAGATCGTGGGTGATGTGCACGACGGCGGCCCCCGAGCCCGCCGCGAGTTCGTCGAGCAGGTCGACCATCTCGACCCGCAGCGACGCGTCGAGCATCTGGGTCGGCTCGTCGGCGAGCAGCAGCCGGGGCCGCGTGACGAGCGCCCTGGCCAGGGCGACGCGCTGGCGCTGGCCCCCGGAGAGCTGGTGCGGGTGGGCCCGGCGGTGCCGCGGCTCCAGCTGGACGGCGTCCAGCGCCGCGTCCACGCGCGCCGCACGCTCCCGCGGGTCCGGGCAGGTGCGCCGGATCACCAGCGGCTCGGCGACGGCCGCGTCGACCCGCAGCGTCGGGGCCAGGGAGGCGTACGGGTCCTGGAACACCAGGTGGACGGCGTGGCGCAGGCGCCGCGCCGCCCGCGGCCGGGCCCGGAGGACGTCCGCGCCGTCGAGCTCGATCCGGCCGGAGTCGATGCGGTCCGGTGCGACCAGGCCGGCGACGGCGCGCGCCACCGTCGACTTGCCCGCGCCCGAACCACCGACGAGCCCGACGGTCTCCCCGGCCGCCACGTCGAGGTCGATGTCCTGGACCCCCGCCCCGTTGGGGAACCGGATGGTGAGCTCCCGGACGGCGAGCACCGGGGTCACGTGATCACCGGCTCGGGCAGCGTGGGCACCGCCGCGACCAGGGCGCGCGTGCGGGGATGGGCGGGCGCGTCGAGCACGCGCCCGGTCTCGCCGATCTCGACGAGCCTGCCGCCGTCCACCACCCCGATCCGGTGGGCGATGCGGGCCACCGCGGGCAGGTCGTGGGAGATGACGAGGATCGCGATCCGCCGCCTCGCGTGCAGGCCCGCGAGCAGGTCCAGCAGGGTGTCCTGGGCGAGCACGTCCAGGCCGCTCGTCGGCTCGTCCGCGATGAGGACCGCCGGGTCCGCGGCCAGCGCGATCGCGATCACCACACGCTGCCGCATGCCGCCCGACAGCTGGTGTGGATGGTCGGCGCCGCGCGCGGGATCGAGCCCGACGTCGGCCAGCAGGGCGTCCGCGCGGGCGCGCGCCGCTTCCGGGCCGATCCGCCCGTGCGCCGCGACCGCCTCGGCGACCTGCGCACGGATCGTGTGCACGGGGTTCAGCGCGCTCATCGCGTCCTGCGGCACGAACGCCACCGTGCGCCCCCGCAACGCGCGCAGGCCGGGCGCGTCCAGGGTGGCGGTGTCGTGGCCGTCCACCAGGATCCGCCCGCTCGTCACCCGGCCCGCGGGCGGCAGCAGCGTGGCCACCGCGGCGGCGATCGTCGACTTGCCGCTGCCCGACCCGCCCACGAGCCCGACCGTCTCGCCCGCCGCGACGTGCAGGGTCACGTCGTGCACCACCTCCCTGCCGCCGTAGGCCACCGACAGGTGCTCCACGACGAGGGGGTGCCCGCCGTCCACCCGGGGCGGTGCCTGCGTCGCACGGCGCGCGGGGGGCGTGTGGTCGCGCAGCTGGGGGCGCGCCCGCTCCTCCAGGCCTTGGCCGATCATGGCGAACGCCAGCACGGTGGCGGCGATCGCGAGCCCCGGCGGCAGCACCCACCACAGCCACGCGTCGGTGAGGAACGCGCTGCGGGCGTGCGCGAGCGAGAGCGTGGTGCCCCAGCTCTTGGTGGTCACGTCACCGAGCCCGAGGAAGGCGAGTGCGGCCTCCAGCCCGATCGCGACCTTCGTGGCGATCACGAACTGGGGCGCGAGGACGGGGGTCACCGCGGGCAACACGTGCCGGGCGAGTACGTGGCGCGACCCCGCGCCCATCGCCCGCGTGGCCTGGACGTGGTCGCGCTCGCGCACCGAGAGCACCTGGGCGCGCAGCTCGCGGGCCACCCGCGCCCACAGCACGGCGCCGATGATGCCGATCTGGGTGGCGAGCCCGGGACCTGCGAAGACGCCGACCACGATGGTGAGCGGCACCACCGGCAGCGCCAGAACGACGTCCGTACCACGCATGAGCACGGTGTCGGTCCGCCCGCCCCGGTAGCCCGCGACGAGGCCCACGAGCAGGCCCACGCCCGTGGCCAGCAACGCCGCCACGATCCCCACGGTGAGCGACACCCGGGCTCCGAAGATCAGCTCGGAGAGCAGGTCCTGCCCCACGTCGTTGGTGCCCAGCGGGTGTTCCGCCGACGGGGTGCCGAAGGGGACGCCCACCCTCGCGTCCGGGTCGTAGGGAGCGAGGAACTCGGCGCCGAGCGCCACGGCGGCGATCGCAGCGAGCAGCACGATCCCGAACCGCAGCGAGCCGTTCAGGCCGCCGGTCATGTCGTCACCGCCCGCCGTACCCGCGGATCGAGCAGCGGGTAGGTCAGGTCCGCCACGATGTTGGCCGCCACGACCCCGATCGTCACGATCAGCAGCACGCCCTGCAGCACCGGGTAGTCCCGGGCGATCACGGCCTCGTGGATCAGCTGGCCGAGGCCGGGATAGGCGAACACCGACTCGACGACGACCGCACCGGACAGCAGCGCCCCCAGCGCGAGCGTCACGTTCGTGTACACCGGCAGCAGGGCGTTGCGCAGCACGTGGTGCAGCGCCACCCGCCGCTCGGCGATGCCCTTGGCCCGCGCCAGCCGGACGAACGGCTCGTCGAGGGCCGCCACCATCGACCCGCGGGCGAGCAGGAAGAACTCGCCCAGCATCGCGAGCGCGAGCGTGGCGACCGGCAGGATCAGCCGCGCGCCCGCGTCCAGGTACCAGTCGATACCGCCGCCGGAGATGGGCGCCCCGCCGTAGGAGGGCAGCAGGCCCAGCTGCACCGCGAACACGGCGACGAGGATCATCCCGATCCAGAAACCGGGCATCGAGTCCAGCGCCAGCACACCCCCGACGGTGACCCGGTCGGCGCGCGAGCCCCGCCGCCACGCCGCCCACGCGGCGAGCAGGATGCCGAGCGTCGCGGCGACCAGGATCCCCAGGCCGACGAGGACGACCGTCCACGGCAGCCGGTCCAGCAGCACGTCGGTGACCGGGCGGTTGTGCTGCACCGAGATCCCCAGGTCGCCGTGCAGGAGACCGGCCCAGAACGCCGCGTACTGCTCGGGGATCGACCGGTCCAGCCCGTAGCTCGCCCGGATCTGCGCGGCCTGCTCCTCGGACAGGCCCTGCAGCGGCCCGATGTAGAAGTAGGTGACCGGGTCGCCGGGGGCGAGGTGTGGCAGTGCGAAGTTCACCGTTGCCGCGACCCACACGACCAGCGCGCACTGCCCGACCTTCGCCGCGACGCCCCGCACCGGGCTCACCGGGCGGCGACGACCGCGCCCGCGTCGCGGCTCACCTGCCCGGGCAGGAGCGACCACTTGTGCACCACGCCGAAGCCGGGCGACTCCATCCAGCCGGCGTAGCGGTCCGCGCGCACCGCGTAGTACTCGTCGGGGTAGTAGAGCGGGACGGACGTGGGCTGGCGGTTGAACAGCTGCTGCATCTGGAACGAGACGTCGCGGCGCGCGTCGTTGGTCGATGCAGCCCGCCACTGCTCGAAGAGCGCGTCGAACTCGGGGTATGGGATCGTCGGCGCCTTCCACAGGTAGCCCGAGCGGTGCGACATGATGAACTGGTCCGGGTCCGCGACGCCGTGCGCGGTGATCGTGCCGACCTGCAGGTCGAACTCGCGCTTGGTGTTGCGGTCGGTGAGCGTCCCGGCGTCCACCCCCTCCACCGTGGCCGCGATCCCGACCTTCCCCAGATCCTCGGCCGCCAGCTCGGCTGCCCGCACGTCCGCCGGGAAGGCCGCGTTGACCAGGATCGCGGGCCGCAGCGGGCCGGACGCGATCTCCCGCACGCCGTCGCCGTCGGTGTCGCGCACGCCCGCGGCATCCAGCAGCGCCGCCGCCTCCGTCGCGTCGAACGGGGTGGACAGGCCCGGCGCGGTGTGCGGCGAGTCCGGGTGCGGGTAGCCCTGCAGCGCTGGGCGCGCCCTGCCGAGCCCGACGACCGTGCTGAGCTGCTCCTTGTCGATCGCCCGGCTGATCGCGCGGCGCACCTCCGGGACGTCGTACGGCGCACGCTCGTAGTTGATCCGCATCTCCGGGAACTGGTAGGGGGCCGTCCGGATCACCTCGATGCCGCCGGACCCGCCGCCGAACTGGTCGACCAGCTCGGGGGCGAGCGGCCGGAACGTCGCGTCGATCTCGCCGGTGCGCAGGGCCGTGAACGTCGTCGACGGGTCCTCGATCACCGGGACCTCCAGCGCCGCGACCTGCGGCGGCCCGGCGAAGTAGCGCTCGTTGGCCTCGAAGCGGTAACCGTTGCCGGGGGCGTAGGCGACCAAGCGGTACGGCCCGGTCCCGACCGGCAGCGCCGTCACCTTCTTCGCGTCCTGCGGCGGGACGGCGGCCCAGACGTGCTCGGGGATGATCGGCAGGTCCGCGAGCGTCACGTCGCCGAGTTCGGGGCAGGCGAACGCGCAGGTGAACCGCACGGTGTCGGCATCGACGGCCGTCGCGGTCACCGTGGGGATGTCCGCGACGTGGTGGGTCCACCGGCCGGTCGGCGCCTCGCGCATGTACCGGAACGTGAAGACGACGTCGTTCACGCCGAACGGGGTGCCGTCGTGCCAGGTGACGTCGGGGCGCAGGTCGGCCTCCCACGTGGTGGGGTCGACCGCGCGCACGGCGGTGGCGAGCCACGGCGTCGGCTCGGCGACGTACGGCGACGGGGCCACGAGCTTGTCGTAGACCAGCTCGGCCAGTGGTTCCGACACACCGGCGAACAGGTTGACGGGCCCGCGGTCCTCGTGGATCGCGATCGTCAGCCGCTCGGTGTTCTCGGGTGCCTCGGTGGCCCCCGCGCAACCGGCGAGCACGCCCGCGGCCAGGACAAGCGCTAGAACTCGTCGCATCTCCCCGCCTCTGAAAGTTAGGCAAACCTCATTGAGGTCACGGAAGCCTAAGCGAGCGAGAGGGGAGCGACAAGATTCGATTGCGCAGGCGGGGCGCAGAGATGGCAACCTTCGGACCGGTACGCCTCCGGCCGTTGTCGATCAGGGGAACCAGGGCCGCACGCCCCACCCCCTGGTGATCACGGTGGTGGGGCGGCGGCCCGGACGGCTCAGCCCTGCTCGTCGGGGAGCCTCCCGTGGAGGAAGTCGTCGTAGGCGCTGAGATCGAGGAACCCGTGCCCGCAGAAGTTGAAGAGGATCACCTTCTCCTCGCCGGTCTCCTTGGCGGCGAGCGCCTCGTCGATCACCGCCCGCACAGCGTGCGCGGCCTCCGGGGCCGGGATCTTGCCCTCGATCCTCGCGAACTGCGCCGCGGCCTCGAAGACCTTGCCCTGCGGGTAGGCGACGGCCTCCATCCGCCCGTCGCGGACCAGCGCGGACACCAGCGGCGAGTCGCCGTGGTAGCGCAGCCCGCCCGCGTGGATCGACGGCGGGACGAAGTCGTGGCCGAGGGTGTACATCGGCAGGAGCGGGGTGAAGCCCGCGGTGTCGCCGAAGTCGTAGTCGAAGCGGCCCTGGGTCAGCGTGGGGCAGGACAGCGGCTCCACGGCGAGCAGCCGCACCCCGGCGTCGGGCACGAACGGGAATGCGATCCCGCCCAGGTTCGAGCCGCCGCCGCACGGCGCGATGACGACGTCCGGCAGCCGCTCCCCGGCCAGATCCAGCTGCTCGCGCGCCTCCAGGCCGATGACGGTCTGGTGCAGCAGCACGTGGTTGAGCACCGACCCGAGGGCGTAGTGCGTGTCCTCGCGCCCGACGCAGTCCCGGACGGCGTCGGAGATCGCCGAGCCCAGCGAGCCCGGGTGGTCCGGCTCGTCCACCGGGGACGGGACGACCTGCCCGCCCCACGTCTCGATCGCGATGCGGCGGTAGGGCTTCTGGTCGTAGGACGCGCGCACCATGTAGACCTGCAGCTCCAGGTCGAACTGGCTGCACGCGAACGCGAGCGCGGTACCCCACTGCCCCGCCCCGGTCTCGGTGGACAGCCGCGCGATGCCCTCCTGCTTGTTGTAGAACGCCTGCGGCACCGCGGTGTTCGGCTTGTGGCTGCCCGCGGGCGACACCGACTCGTCCTTGAAGTAGATGCGGGCCGGCGTGCCGAGGGCCTTCTCCAGACGGACGGCGCGCACCAGCGGCGTGGGGCGCCACAGTCGCAAGATGTCGAGCACCTCACCGGGCACGTCGATCCAGGGCTCCGCCGACACCTCCTGCCCGATCAACGCCATCGGGAACAGCGGGGCGAGGTCCTCCGGGCCGACCGGCTCGCGCGTGGCCGGGTGCAGCGGCGGCTGCAGTGGCGTCGGCAGGTGCGGCGCCACGTTGAACCAGGCGGAGGGGATCCGGTCGGGCGGCAGTGTCCAACGGGTCATGCGGCGCACGCTAGCGCGTGCCCCACCCGACCCGGGAATACTTGGGTCCAACGGGCCAAGCGGCGCACGCTAACGCGTGCCCCACCCGACCCGGAAATACTTGGGTCCAACTTGCCCCCCGACCCGGGAATACTTGGGTCCAACGGGCCAAGCGGCGCTTGCCGTCTGTCCAGGCTTGGTGAGGCGCCGGGCGGACCCGCCTCGCAGACTTCCGACACTCCTCGCAGACGCCGCAGCCCCTGCGAAGCGCGCGCAACCCCTGCGAAGACCGCGGCCCGACCCGCCTCACAGGCCCCCGACACCCCTCGCAGACGCCGCAGCCCCTGCGAACCGCACGCAACCCCTGCGAAGCCAGCGGCCGGCCCTGCGAAGCGCACGGGATCCCTGCGAAGACCGCGGCCCGACCCGCCTCACAGACCTCCGACACCCCTCGCAGACGCCGCAGCCCCTGCGAACCGCACGCAACCCCTGCGAAGACCGCGGCCAGCCCTGCGAGGCGCGCGCGACCCTGCGAAGACCGCGGCCGGCCCTGCGAACCGCGCGGGATCATTGCGAGGCGCAACCGGGCGGGACCACGGCCGAGACTGCCGCCCGGGAGACCGGGAGACCCAGGGACCGGGAGCGTCAGAGCTCGCGGGACGCGCGTAGGCGCCCGAGCGCCTCCTCGAGGATCGCGGCGCCGTCCGCGTCGCTGCGCCGCTCCTTCACGTAGGCGAGGTGGGTCTTGTACGGCTCGGTGCGCGGTGGTGCGGGCGGGTGCTCGATGTCGCGCCCCGCCGGGAGACCGCAGCGTGGGCAGTCCCACAGCTCCGGTATCTCCGCCCCTGACGCGAACGACGGCGCGGTGACGTGCCCGCTGGCGCAGTAGTACGCGATGCGCTCGCGCGGAGCCGTCTCGCCGCGCTCGGACTCCCCCATCGGTCCCGCTCCGACGCGGGTTCCCCTGATGGCGTTCCCACCTGCCATGGCCGTGCCTTTCGTACGTTCCAGATGCCCCGGCGCCGCCGGGGCCTTGCCAGGTTCCCCGCCCGCGGCGGGGAACCGGAGACCTCAGCCGCCGATCTTCACGAGCATGCCCGTCCCGATGATCGCGACGATCCAGATCGCGCCGACGAAGAGGGTGAGGCGGTCGAGGTTCTTCTCCACGACGCTCGACCCGGACAGGCTCGACTGGACGCCGCCACCGAACAGGCTGGACAGACCGCCGCCGCGGCCCCGGTGCAGCAGGATCAGCAGCACCAGCAGGACGCTGGAGATGATCAGCACGATCTGGAGCGCCAGTTGCATCCGCTAAGACACCTATCCGTCCGTCGCGAGCGGGCGAGGCCGTCCGCGCCATCGTGGGGACCGCCAGGGTACCCGCCGCCGACGACGGTGCCGTCGCCGGTGTGCTCGCCCCTATCGGTTCATCCGTTACACGCACGAACGGCCCGTGCGGTTCCCGCACGGGCCGTTCGCACGACGTCGCCCGGCGCGAACGGCCCGGATGGGAAGACCTATTTCCCGTACGTGCCGTTCGCGCTCTCGAGATCACCGCACCGCACCGGGCTATGGCAACCGCACCGCACGGGCTATGGCAGCGGCCCACCCGCGGTGATCGCGCACAGCTGGGCGAACTCGTCGGCGTCCAGGCTGGCGCCGCCGACGAGCGCGCCGTCCACGTCGGGCTGGGCGGCGATCTCGCCGACGTTCTTGGCCTTCACCGAACCGCCGTAGAGGATGCGCACACCGCCGGCGACGGCGTCCCCGTACAGCTCGGCGAGCGCCCCGCGCAGCGCGGCGCACACCTCCTGGGCGTCCTCCGCGCTCGCGACGCGGCCGGTGCCGATGGCCCACACCGGCTCGTACGCGACGACGATCGACGCGGCCTGCTCGGCCGAGACCTTCGCCAGCGCCGCCGTCAGCTGCGCCGTGCAGTGGCCGACGTGCTCGCCGGCCTCGCGGATCGCCAGGCCCTCGCCCACGCACAGGATCGGCACGAGCCCGTTCGTGAACGCGGCGTGCACCTTGGCGTTGACGAGCTCGTCCGTCTCGCCGTGGATCTCGCGACGCTCCGAGTGCCCGACGACGACGTAGCGGCAGCCGAGCTTCGCGAGCATCGGGCCGGACACGTCGCCGGTGTAGGCGCCGGAGTCGTGCGGGGACAGATCCTGCGCGCCGTGGACCAGCAGCAACCCGTCACCGTCGATCATGGTCTGGATGCTGCGGATGTGGGTGAACGGCGGCAGGACCGCGACCTCGACCTTGTCGTAGTACTTCTCGGGCAGCGCGAACGCGAGCTTCTGCACCAGCGCGATGGCCTCGAGATGGTTGAGGTTCATCTTCCAGTTGCCGGCCACCAGCGGCTTGCGGCTCATGCGCGACACCTCATTCCGCACCCTCCAGCACCGCGAGGCCGGGCAACTCCTTGCCCTCCAGGTACTCCAGCGAGGCACCGCCGCCCGTCGAGATGTGCGAGAAGCCGTCCTCGGGCAGGCCCAGCGCGCGCACGGCCGCGGCGGAGTCCCCGCCGCCGACGACGCTGTATCCCCCGGAGGCCGTCGCGTCCACGATCGCCTGCGCCACCCCGCGGGTGCCCTCGGCGAACGGGGCCAGCTCGAACACCCCCATCGGGCCGTTCCAGAACACGGTGGCCGCGCCTGCGAGCACCTCGGCGAACGCCGCGACCGACTCGGGCCCGATGTCGAGGCCCTTCCAGCCGTCCGGGATCTCCGCCACGTCGACGGTGCGGGTGTTCGCCTCGGCCGAGAAGTCGTCCGCCACCACGACGTCGGTGGGCAGGACGATCTTTCCGGACTCCAGGAGCTTGCGGCAGTTGTCGATCTGCTCGGTCTCCAGCAGCGAGTCGCCCACGGAGTGGCCGAGGGCCGCGAGGAACGTGAAGCACATGCCGCCGCCGACCAGCAGCGAGTCCACCTTGGGCAGCAGCGCCTCGATCACGGCGAGCTTGTCCGAGACCTTGGAACCGCCGAGCACCACGACGTACGGGCGGTCCGGCGACTCCGTGAGAGTGCGGAGCACCTCCACCTCGGCGAGCACCAACCCGCCGGCGTAGGCGGGGAGGATCTCCGCGACGTCGTACACCGACGCCTGCTTGCGGTGCACGACGCCGAACCCGTCGGAGACGAACGCGCCGTCCTCGCCGACCAGCGCGGCGAGCTCCTCCGCGAGCGCCGCGCGCTCGGCCGGGTCCTTCGACGTCTCCCGCTGGTCGAAGCGGATGTTCTCGACCAGCACGACCTTGCCCGCCACCATCTGCGGCGGGCCCGCCTCGAGCGCCACCACCCGCACCGGGACGTTGAGCAGCTCGGACAGGCGCGAGGCGACCGGCGCGAGCGAGTACTTCGGCTCCGGCCCGCCCTTCGGCCGGCCGAGGTGTGCCGTGACCACGACCTTGGCCCCCGCCTCGGCGAGCGACAGGATCGTCGGGACGGAGGCGCGGATGCGGCCGTCGTCGGTGATCCGCCGGTCGTCGTCCGGGCCTTCCAACGGGACGTTGAGGTCGGCGCGCACGAGCACGCCGCGCCCGTTCACGTCCTCGTCGAGAAGGTCGTCGAGCGTCCTCACAGCGACGACGCCACGAGGCCGGTGAGGTCCACGAGACGGTTGGAGTAGCCCCACTCGTTGTCGTACCAGCCGACGATCTTGACCTGGTTCCCGAGGACCTTGGTCAGGCCCGCGTCGAAGATGCAGGACGCCGGGTCCGTGACGATGTCCGAGGAGACGATCGGCGCCTCGGTGTAGGACAGGATCCCCGCGAGCGCGCCCTCCGCGGCGGCCTTCATCGCCGCGTTGACCTCCTCGACACTGGTCTCGCGCCCGACGACCGCCGTGAGGTCGGTGGCCGAGCCGGTGGGGATCGGCACGCGCAGCGCGTAGCCGTCCAGCTTGCCCTTGAGGTGCGGGAGGACCAGGCCGATCGCCTTCGCCGCGCCCGTGGACGTCGGGACGATGTTCAACGCTGCGGCACGCGCCCGGCGAAGATCCTTGTGCGGGCCGTCCTGCAGGTTCTGGTCCTGGGTGTAGGCGTGGATCGTGGTCATCAGACCCTTCTCGATGCCCACCAGGTCGTCGAGCACCTTCGCCATCGGGGCGAGGCAGTTCGTCGTGCAGGACGCGTTCGAGATGACCGTCTGCGAGCCGTCGTAGGCGGCGTCGTTCACGCCCATGACCACGGTGATGTCCTCACCCGACGCGGGCGCGGAGATGATCACCTTCGCCGCGCCGGCCTCCAGGTGCTTCGCGGCGGCGTCGCGCTTGGTGAAGATCCCCGTGGACTCGACGACGACGTCCACGCCGAGCTCCTTCCACGGCAGCTCCGCGGGATCGCGCACCGCGAGGCCCTTGAAGCCCTTGCCGTCCACGACGATCTCGTCGTCGTCGGCCGAGACCTCGTAAGGCAGCCTGCCGAGGATCGAGTCGTACTTCAGCAGGTGCGCGAGCGTCTGGTTGTCGGTGATGTCGTTCACCGCGACGATCTCGATGTCCGAGGTCCCGGCGACGCGCTGCGCATCCACTGCCCGCC
>NZ_JBFWVQ010000093.1:0-22846 GCF_050246655.1 Pseudonocardia sp. | reverse complement strand
GGCTTCTACTTCGGCGGCGACCAGGGGCGCGACGGCTCCGTCGCCCGCGCGGGCGGGCTCAAGAAGCTCGTCGGCGTGAACCTGGAGGAGATCGACGCCCGCGAGATCAACTCCATCCGGCTGTTCGACGATGCCGACGGCCATCCCGTCGTCGTCCGCGTCGGGCGCTACGGGCCGTACCTGGAGCGGGTCGTCGACGGCACGTCGCAGCGCGCGAACCTGCCCGAGGACCTGCCGCCGGACGAGCTCACCGCCGAGATCGCCGAGGGCCTGTTCGCCACACCCCAGGAGGGGCGCCAGCTGGGCACGGATCCCGTGACCGGCCACGAGATCGTCGCGAAGGACGGGCGCTACGGCCCGTACGTCACGGAGATCCTGCCGGAGGTCGCCGAGGAGTCCAACGGGACTCGGAGGAAGGCGGCGAAGCCGAAGCCCCGGACGGGATCGCTGTTCAAGTCGATGTCGCTGGACACGATCACGCTCGAGGACGCGTTGCGGCTGCTGTCGCTGCCCCGCCTGGTCGGCGTGGACCCGGCCGACGGCGAGGAGATCACCGCCCAGAACGGCCGCTACGGGCCGTACCTGAAGAAGGGAACGGACTCGCGGTCGCTCGCCGACGAGGAGCAGCTCTTCACCGTCACGCTCGACGAGGCGCTGGAGCTCTACAAGCAGCCGAAGCAGCGCGGGCGCCGCACCGCCGCCGCCGCACCGCCCCTGCGAGAGCTGGGCGTGGACGCGGCCACGAAGAAGCCGATGGTGATCAAGGACGGCCGGTTCGGCCCGTACGTCACCGACGGGGAGACGAACGCGTCGCTGCGCAAGGGCGACGAGGTCGCGACGATCACCGACGAGCGCGCGTCGGAGCTGCTCGCCGAACGGCGGGCGCGGGGCCCGGCGACGCGCAAGCCCGCGGCGCGGAGGTCCACGACCCAGCGGAAGGCCGCCGCGGCGTCCTGAGCCACATCTCGGCCGCGGCCGCCGGCACCCGCACAGACGTGCCAGCGCTCGCACACACCCCGTGATGCCCGCACACACCGCCGACCCTGTGTGCCAGAGCCACGCGGTGTGTGTCAGCTCGCCGGCAGGCGGCCGCGCGGAAGGGCGCGAGCGAGACCACACCGCACACGGGCGGCCACCCGAGCACGCCGCCGGTCGCCCCGACCCGGTCAACCCGTGAGCAGGGCCTTCACGGCCGCAGCGACCCGCCTGCCGTCCGCCCGCCCTGCCACGGCCGCGGTGGCGCGCTTCATGACCTGCCCCATCTGCCGAGGGCCCGGCTGCTGGCCGGCGTCGGTGGCCTCCGCGGCGACGGCCTCGCGCGCGACCGCGGCCAGCTCCTCGTCCGTGAGCTGAGCGGGCAGGTACCGGGCGAGCACCTCGCCCTCGGCGCGTTCCTGGGCGGCGAGCTCTTCCCGCCCGGCGGCAGCGAAGGCCTCGGCCGACTCCGCCCGCTTCTTCGCCTCCTTGGTGATCACCTTGAGGACCTCGGCGTCGTCCAGCTCGCGGGCTTCGGTTCCGGCGACCTCCGCGTTGCCGATGGCCGTCAGCGTCATCCGCAGGGTGGACTTGACCAGCTCGTCGCGTGCCTTCATCGCGGCGGTGAGATCGGCGCGCAGCCGCTCCTTGAGGGTGCTCACGGACACTCACGCTAGCCCACCCGTACGCTGTCCAGATGTCGAGTTGGGGTCGGGTAGCGGCGAGTGCCGCAGGTGCCGGCGCGATGACGGTCGCGTACGCCGCCGGGGTCGAGCGGCGCCATTGGACGCTGCGCGAGGCGACTCTGCCGGTTCTGGTGCCGGGATCGCGGCCGCTGCGGCTGCTGCACGTGTCGGACCTGCACATGACGCCGGGGCAGTCGAGCAAGCAGCGCTGGGTGGCCGAACTGGCCGAGCTCGAGCCCGATCTCGTCGTCGACACCGGCGACAACCTGGCCCACCCGCGTGCCGTCCCGGCCGTGGTCAACGCGCTGGCGCCGCTCCTGCGCTTCCCGGGGCTCTTCGTATTCGGCAGCAACGACTACTTCGGCCCTACCCCGAAGAACCCGCTGCGTTACTTCCGCGGCCCGTCGAAGCGCCCCAGCGGCGCGCCTCTGCCGTGGCGCGACCTGCGGGCCGCCCTCGTCGAACGGGGCTGGCAGGACGTCACCCACACGCGGGTGACGGTCGAGGCCGCCGGCCTCACCGTCGCCGTCGCCGGCGTCGACGACCCGCACCTCGGGCTGGACCGCTACGACCGCATCGCCGGCGCCCCCGCGAAGGACGCCGACCTGCGGCTCGGTCTCACGCACTCCCCCGAGCCCCGGGTGCTGGACCGCTTCGCGATGGACGGCTACGACCTCGTCCTCGCCGGCCACACCCATGGCGGGCAGGTGTGCGTGCCGTTCTTCGGCGCGCTGGTCACCAACTGCGGGATCGACCGCTCCCGGGTCCGTGGGGTGTCGCGCTGGGGCGTCCACACGCAGCTGCATGTCTCGGCGGGCCTCGGCACCTCGCCGTGGGCCCCGGTTCGGCTGGCGTGCCCGCCGGAGGCGAGCCTGCTGACCCTCGTCCCCCGCCCGGTCGGGGACGAGAGGCGGCAGCCCACCCCCGAATCGGCGGCTGCAGACGTCGGCTAGACTTCTCCACGGTCGCCGGGGAGTCCGGGGCCATCGGGGTGTGGCGCAGCTTGGTAGCGCGCTTCGTTCGGGACGAAGAGGTCGCAGGTTCAAATCCTGTCACCCCGACCACCACAAAGGTCCTGGTCAGAGGCTCAAATCGCGAGCTGAGACCAGGGCCTTCGTCGGTCCTCGGGGTACCTGGCCGTTGGTGTCCTTCCTGAGAGCGGCGCTGTCTCATGCAGGCTCCGGCGCGGATGACGCACTGGGTCTCGACCTCACTGAAAGCCGCAGACGATCGCGGCGGGATCGCCGATAGTGCGGCGAAAGGCGGTCGTCGGCGTGTGGGGCCATCTGGGAGTCAACTTCAGGACCCAGGCCTCGATCCGTGTGCGCCGCAAGATCGCGCGACAGGCATGCCGCCGCGATCGTCAGGGGAGCGCGAACCGCAGAAAGACCGGCGGTGAAGTCGTGTACTCGGAGCTCGATGGCTGCCCACACCATTCCGCCCGGACCGAACACCGGTGCCGCGACCCCACACCAATCCTCGTTCAGCTCCCGATTCGACACTGCGATGCGCGCAATCCGGATCATTCGAAAAGACCGCCGCAACTGATCCGGTTCGGTGATCGTCGCCCGCGTGTACCCTTTGAGCCGGCGAGCGACGATCAGATCGGTCGTTGCAGTCGGGGAGAACGCCAGCAGGATCTTTCCCAGCGCGGTGGCGTGTGCCGGGAGTCGGGCTGCGGCGGACAAGCAGGTGACGGGGCGGTGCCCACAAAGCTTCTCGATGTAGGCGACCTCCGTTCCGTCCAGCAACCCCGCGCGAACATGAGCCCCGGTCTCGCGGAACAGGTCGTCCATCACCGGGGCGACCCGCTCCCGGAGGTGCATTCCAGCGTCCTGACGCGCCGTTGGGTCCGCAGCCGCATGCGCCCTGAGTGGTGACCCGACCCGATAACGTCCGTCGGCGTCGCGCTCGAGGAGTCCCCACGCCAGCAACTCGTTCGCGAGCCGGTGCGTCGTGGACAGCGGCAGCCCGGACCGGGTGGCGATCTCGGTCAACGTGGGCCCGTCGACCTCCGTGATGGCGAGGAAGATGCCGGTGACCTTGCTGATCACAGATCGACCGCGGACGCCCGAGTTGCCGGCCACCTCTAGGTTTCCCTCTGCCTCGTAGTGTGATCTCCGGGGGCATTCATCCGTTCGAGAGCGGGGGGCGGGCCAACAGGATCGAGCAATGAGGTTGCTGGCGGATCACGTGTTCGGCGACCGCCGAGCCGCGGTGGTGCTGGTAGCCCAGCACGATGATGTCGACCTCGAGTTCCTTGGCGCGCTGGACGATGACCTCGGCGGCATCGCGCTCGGTGGCCTCGATCATCTCCCCGTGCACGTCGATGCCCGCGGCGGCGAGCTGGTCGACGGCGTGCTGCACGACCTGCCGCTCTCGGACGTCGACGTCGTCCTCGGCAGAGCGGACCCCGAGGCCGGATCCGGCGCTGATGTCGGCCGGGATGATGTGGCCCCGGGCAACGTGCAGCAGGTACACGGTCCCGCCGGTCATTGTCGCGAACTGCGTGGTGCGGTTGAGAGAGTCATCGGGCGAGTCGGGCGAAGCGTCGATCGCCACCAGAATCCGGTTGTACATTTCTTTCCTCCGGTCAACGTGAGGAGCGCGGGGTTCCGGGCTCCGAGGTCACCGAGGTGGCCGTCCTGGAGGGTTCGATCGCTGTGGGGTGCAGGTCGCGCGGGCCTCGGGCGCGCGGGACCAGCAGGGTGAGAAGCACGCCCAGCACCGAGAGTCCGGCGAGTACATAGAAGATTGAGTTCGTGCTGAGACCGGCCGCGATGAGCAGGCCGCCGATCACCGGCCCGCCGACACCGCCCAATCGGCCGAATCCGGCGCACCAGGCAACCCCCGCACCGCGGACGGTCGTCCGGTAGTAGTTGGCGACGAAACCGTAGATCAGCGTCTGGGTGCCGCTGGTGCCCAGCCCGGCGATCGCGACGAAGAGCAGCAGCAGCGCGAGCGGGAGGCTGGCGGTGAGCAGGGCGATGGCCGCCGATCCGATCAGGAAGCAGGCGGCGACGACCGGCTTGGGGCCGAGGCGGTCGGCAACCCGAGATCCGATCAGAGCGCCGACGACCGCGCCGCCGTTGAGCACCAGCAGGAACGACAGTGATCCCTTGGCATTGAACCCGGCGCGCAGCATCAACTCCGGTAGCCAGGTGTTCAGCGAGTAGACCAGCACCAGACCGGTGGCGCTCATCAGACCGAGCAGCACGGTCGGCAGCCAGTATTCCTGCCCGAAGAGTCCGGCGAACCCCACGCGCTCGCGGCGCGCACTCGCCTCGCCTACCGGTGGTACCTCGGCCAACGGCACGCCGGTCCGCTCCGAGACTGCCCTGGCCTCGTCAATGCGGCCGCGAGCGGCGAGCCAGGTCGGTGATTCAGGCATCTTGAAGAAGGCCAGCGGCAGTAGCGTCACAATCGGTAGGGCGCCGATCCAGAACATTCCACGCCACCCGATCCCGGCGAGCAGCAGGATGGCCAGCAGTGCGGCGAGCAGGCTGCCCAACGGAACGCCGGAGTAGGTGATGGCGTTACACAGGTTCTTCTTCCCTGGTGGTGCGAACTCCGAGACGATGGCACCGGTAGTGGCGACCAGCGCGCCGACGCCGAGGCCGGTGATGAACCTCATCAGGCCGAAGGGTGTCGCGCTGCTCATCAGCGCGGTGACCGCCATGCCGATGGAGAACCACGCATAGGCGACCAGCATCACTTTCCGGCGGCCGAGAATGTCGCCGACGGAGCCGGCGAGCAAGGCTCCGACGAGCACCCCAACCAGCGCGTAGCTACCGAGGGCGCCTGCCACCGCGGGAGTGACCGGGCCGATCTGGGAGGGGTCGCGCAGGAATGTCGAGACCACCGTGCCGTAGACGACAAGGTCGTAGCCGTCGAAGACGAGACCCACGGTGGCGATCGAGACGACCCAGATCACCGATTTGCGGCGTCGGGCCTCCTGCTCAGGCGTTGCGCTGACCAACGTGCTCATGCCGTATCTCCCTTGAGGTGCAGCGAAGAAGAGCTGCGGTGGAATCGACCCGGTGACGCGACCCGGGACTTCGCGCGAATGGCGACCTCACGGCGTGTCAGCCGCCGGTCCGGGTGCGGCGGCCCTACGACTGGTCGACGAGGATCCCGGCGAAGAAGTCGGCCAGTGCGTCGTGTCCGTGGAGCGGGAGCACGTGGGCGACGTACTGGTCCGGGCGGACGACGACGATGCAGCCGGTGTCGCGGTTGACGGCGCGCAGGTCGAAGATGTCGCCGGCCTTCGGGTCGGGGCAGAACATCTTCTCGTAGTCGACGAGGCCGAGCGTGCCCTTCCTGGGCAGCAGGATGGACGGCATCGCGTCCACAGTGAGCTCGCGGTGGCACTGCTGGAAGATCGCCCGGACGTCGAGCACGGAGTCGGGGTCGGCGCCGGCGGGTATGTGGCGCCTGATCGGCGAGGCATCCGACTCGAGAAAGTCGCACAGCTCGCGGAAGTGCGACTTCGCTGCGCTCGGCTCGGCGCGGTCGGCGAACACGTAGAGCCGCCAGGCACCGTCCGCCCGGGCGGCGTGGCCCAGATGCACCGGTCTGCCGTCGGCCAACCGGACGACCGGGGCGGAGTGGAACCGCATCCCGACCGGGAACCCCTCCGCGAGTTTCTCGAAGAACGGTTCCGCCGTGATCATCGACGGGCCGTACTTCGTCGCGACGCCGGCGGTAAACCGCCCCTGGGTGATGAAGTACTGCTGGAACTCCTCGGGGTCGACACCCTCGATGTCGCCCCCGATATCGTCAGCGTCGCCGGATCCGGTGGGATGGGCGCTGAACATCTTGGAGAACTCACGGTCGAAGTCGATGAGCTGCTTGGCGATCTTCTGACGTTCCTCGGAATAGGTGTGCAGCAGCTCTGGGCGGCCCGTCCCACGCAGGACTGAGGCCAGCTTCCAGCCGAGATTCCAGGTGTCGGCCATGGACACGTTCATGCCCTGTCCGGCCTTGGCACTGTGGGTGTGGCAAGCGTCGCCGGCGATGAACACCCGCGGCAGGCGGGTGGACATCTCCTCGATTGGGACGTCGTCGAACTTCTCGCACAGGCGCTGGCCGATGGAGTACACCGCCCACCAGCCGACGCTCTTGAGCTCAACGGTGTAAGGGTGCAGGATCCGGTTCGCGACCGCGACCAGCTTCTCCGGGGTGACGCTGCGGTTCTCCAGCATCTCCTTGTCGCGAACGTTGTCCAATGCGACGTAGAGGCGCACCATGTACCCGCCCTCGCGCGGGATGATCAGGATGTTGCCGGCGTTGGCGGAGTGGATCGCGCACTTGAGTCGAATGTCCGGGAAGTCGGTCACCGCGAGGGCGTCCACGACACCCCAGGACTGGTTCGTCGCGTCGCCGGCCAGTTCGCGGCCGATTGCGGTGCGGGTGGCGCTGCGCGAGCCGTCGCTGCCGACGACGTACTTGGCCCGGATCGTCGAGGTCTCCCCGGTCTCCTCGAAGTCCTTCAGGTGCTTCATCGTGACCGTCACCGGGTACTCGGACGAGCCGCTTGTGTCGATCTTGATGTCGTCGGCGTGCAGGCCGTAGAACGGCTCCAGCCTGCTGGCCGAGCGCTGCATGTGGTCGAGGAGATAGGCGAGCATCCGGGCCTGGTTGACGATCACGTGCGGCATCTCCGATATGCCCTCTTCGACATCGTCGATGCGCCCGGTCCGGGTGATCCTGCTCGGGTCGGCCGGGTCGGGGCGCCAGAAGGCGACCTCGTTGACCCAGTACCCCTCGTGGACCAGCTGGTCGGCCAGGCCGAAAGCCTCGAACATCTCCACGCTGCGGCACGCCACCCCGTCCGCCTGGCCGACCTCGAGCGGGCCGTCCTTGCGGTCGATGACCACGGTCCGAACGTCGGGAAAACTCGCCAGCTGCGCGGCCAGCACCAGACCGGCCGGGCCGCACCCGATGATCAGCACGTCGGCGTCTTCGGGTAGGCCTCCCGACCGCTGCGCGACCGAGGGGTGCGGGTCCTCAACGAACGGATCGCCGGGCTTGTAGCCGTTGAGATAGAACTGCATCGTTCATGCTCCTCGGACAGAGGGTGCGTGATCACTGTCGCGGTGAGTCTCATGTGGCTCGCAAGCCGAACCAACCCCCCTTTCCGTCGGCCGGAAAAGGGAACGAATCAGCGCGAGGCCCGCCGGTGCCTCGAATCCGACAGCCGCTGGCACGGCTCCCTTCGCCGAGCGCCGCTGCTGGCGACAGGGAAGGCCGAGACGTCACGAAGCGCGTCGCGCGTGTCCACCACTCCTTCCATCGACCGGAAGAAGGGCTGGCCGGTTCGTCGGCTATCGGTGTTCCGCCCACGTCAGGCTGCCGGTCTGCCGCTCTATCACGCTCGGGCTCTTGACGATCACGAGCCGGTCCTGCCCAGCCCGATGCTGGTCAGCGATCAGTTCACGGGACAGTGCCCGGGCGGCGACGACAACGGCTGACTGAATCACGTGCAACTGGTGGCCCGCGCCACCCACGGTGAGCTCGAGGGCCGCCACCACCGCACCGCCCGCCACGACGGGCACGGCGACGGCCGCGGTGTGGAGACGCAACTCCTGCCGACTGGTCGCCACGCGGGTGAGCCGGGAGATGGCCAGTGCGCGACGAAGTGCCGGAGCCGACACGATCGTGAAGGGCGTGTACCGCTCGAGGCCATCCTTGACGACGGCGTCGAGGGTCTCTCGTGGAGCGAACGCCAGTAGCGCCTTGCCCATGGCGGTCGCGTGGGCCGGCAGTGCTCGCGCCGTGAACGTCGGAGTCATGGGCGTGTCGGGCCGCTTCTCGATGTAGGAGACGGCCCGGTCCTCCAGCACGCCGAGGCGGACGGTGGCCCGTGTGGCTGAGGACAGGTCGTCGAGGATCCGTCGCGCGTGCTCCTTCAGGTTCGGCTCGTGCCATACCGCGGTGCCGAGGTGGGTCACGAGCGTCCCGATGCGGTAGCGCTTGTCGTCGGCGCGTTGCAGGAGATCCCACTTCGTCAGCTCCGCCACCAGGCGGTGCGTGGTGGAGACGGGCAGGTTCGCCGATCGCGCGATGTCGGAGAGCGAGTAGAGATCACCGGTGGAGAACGTCCGGAGGATGGCCGCGAGTTTGCCGATGATCGACCGACCGTCCGACGAGTTGTTGCTCACCAAAGCCACCTCCGGCTGCATGTACGACAGTGGGGTCCCATCTCGCGTCAGGACCGGGTCGGCGTCGCCGCGATCGAAGTGAACGCGGGGCTCGGGAGAACCGTTCGCACCGGAACGCCGTACCTGAATTGTGACAGCCGTACCATCAGGAAGAACATAGAATTCTGCTATGAAGAACCGTCCTACCTACGCGATCACCAGCGTCGACCATGCGCTCCAGTTGGCGACGATCTTGCAGGTCGAGGGGCCGCTGACGGTGTCCGAGGCGGCCGAGCGCCTGGGCGTCGCCCGCTCCACCGCGCACCGGTTGTTGTCGATGTTGAGCTATCGGGACTTCGCGATGCAGGACGGCGACCGGCGCTACAGCGCGGGCCCGGTGCTGTCGCTCGCCGGCCGATCACACTCCCGCGCGGCCCTCCTGCGCACCGTCGCGTTGCCGCATCTGGTGGTGCTCACAGAGCGAGTCGCCGAGTCGACGAACCTCATGGTGCTGGCCGGTGACCACGTCCGATTCCTCGCTTCGGTGGAAGGAACCCAAGCCCTGCGGGTGGGCAACCGCGAGGGCATGGTCTTTCCCGCGCACGAGGCCTCCGGCGGGGCACTGCTGCTGGCCGACCTGCTGCCCGAGCAGTTCGACGCGATCTACAGCGACGAACGGTGGTTGGACCGCCTCGACGAGCGGCCCGATCCGAAAGCGCTCCGCCGCGAGATGCGTCGGGCGCGCGAGCGCGGATTCGCATTGAACGACGGTCGGACCGAGACCGGCGTCACTGCCATCGGCAGGGCCGTGCGCGGGCCCGACGGTCTGGCCGAAGCGGCCGTGTCGATCTCGATGCCGAGAGCCCGGTTCTCGCGGTCGGTGTTGCCTCAGCTGGTCGCCGCGCTCGCCCTCACCACGGCCGACATCGAGCGCGAGCTCGCGGCAGCGGTCGCTGCTGACGAGAAGTGAGGCCAGCCGGTCAGGCAAGGCCCGGACCGGAGGCTGAGCGGCGCGGAGCGCTCCGAGTTGAGCACTGCGACGCGACGGATCGCCGCGCCGCGGACCGGGCCGGCGGCATCGAGCGCGATCTCCAGGTTCCCGGGAGCCGGCACCCGGCCCGGGAACGCGTCACCTGAGCTACCGTCCACCGGGTGTTCGAGGGCTTCGAGAGGGTCGACACCGACGTCGACGGGACCCGCATCTCCGCGGTCCGCGGGGGCGAGGGCCCACCGCTGCTGCTCCTGCACGGCTTCCCGCAGACGAAGGCGATGTGGGCCGGGATCGCCGCCGCGCTGGCCCGCACCCACACGGTGGTGGCCGCGGACCTGCGCGGCTACGGCGACTCGGCGAAGCCGGACTCCGACGCCGACCACGCGTCGTACAGCTTCCGGGCGATGGCCGCCGACCAGGTCGGGCTGATGCGCGCGCTCGGGTACGAGCGGTTCGCGGTGATCGGGCACGACCGCGGCGCGCGTACGACGCACCGCATGGCGCTCGACCATCCCGGCGCCGTCGAGCGGGCCGCCGTCCTGGACATCCTGCCCACGCTGCACGTCTACGAGCACGTCGACCGGGCGCTCGCCACCGCCTACTACCACTGGTTCTTCTTCATCCAGCCCGAGCCGGTCCCGGAGACGCTGATCGGCGCCGACCCGCGCTTCTACCTGCACTCCCTGCTGGGCGGCTGGGGAAGCGGCCTGGGCGTGTACGCGCCGGACGCGCTCGCGGAGTACGAACGCTGCTTCGACGACGCTGCAGCCCGTCACGCGATGATGGAGGACTACCGGGCCGGCGCGTCGATCGACCTGGAGCACGACCGGGCCGACGCCGGGCGGAGCGTCGAGGCGCCGCTGCTCGTCCTGTGGGGCTCGCGGGGCGTGGTCGGGAGATCGGGCGACGTGCTGGCGGTGTGGCGGGAGCGCGCCACCGACGTACGTGGCGGCGCCGTGGACGCGGGGCATTTCCTGGTGGAGGAGCGCCCGGCGGAGACGCTCGCGGCGCTGCAGGGGTTCCTCGGCGTGGCCCGCGCCTGACGGCGAGACCTGCAACTCGCGGCGGCAGAACGCGCAACTCGCGGCGGCGGGATGCGCAACTCGCGGGCGTCCGACGGGCACCACAGGCACCACGAGCACCACAGGCACCACGGCGACGTCCAGCCGTCATCCCCGGGATCCGGACGCGTAACACGGCCGTGACACCCTGCCTCCCGTGGCACTGTGGCGCGTTCACGTCGAGCTCGAGGATCGACCCGGTCGGCTCGGGGAACTCGCGACGGCGGTGGGCGACGCGGGATGCAACATCATCTCGCTGCACGTGGTCGGCGAGCCGACCGACGCCGGTTCGGTCACGGACGAGCTGCTGGTGCGCGTCCCGGACGGCGGCAACCCGGCCGACCTGGTGACCGCGGTCGAGCAGGCCGGGATCCCGTGCACGCTGCTGGTGCGGGCGGACGCGACGGAGCTGTCCGACCCGGCCACCACGGCGCTCGCGCTGGCGCGGATGGTCGCGGCCGACCCCGGCAGCGCCCCGCGCGCGGTGGCGACGATGCTGCGGGCGCGGCTGGTCGACCCGGGTGCGGACGGCCCCGCGCACGTCCACGGCCTGCGGGTCGGGGGCCAGCAGCTGCATCTCGGGCGGGCGTGGCCGTTCACCGCCACGGAGCTGTCGAGGGCCGCTGCGCTGCTGGAACTGGCGGCACAGATCGAGCTGCGCGGTGCCACGCCGGCGCCGGCGCAGCGCACCCTGCTGCTGAAGGACGGTTCGGAGGTGTTGCTGCGAGCGGCGACGGCGTCGGACGCCCCGCTGGTCGGGGCAATGCATGCGATCTGCTCGCCGCACACCCGCCGGTCCCGATTCCTGTCACCCACCGCCCGCCTGACGCCCGAGGCGCTCGCCCGCCTGGTCGGCGGCGGGGCGATCCTCGCCCTCACCGCGGACGGCGGGAGCGCCGTCGCGCTTGCGAACGTCGACCCGGACGAGCCGGGCACCGCGGTGGTGGCGCTGCTCGTGGCGGATGCCTGGCAGGGCCGGGGCCTGGGCACCGCGCTGCTGCGGATGGCCGCGGAGACGGCTGCGGAGCGGGGGGTGTCGGAGCTGGTCGCGTCGGCGCGCACGGAGGACATCGGGTCCACGAAGCTCTTCCGCCGGGCCGGGCTGCTGCCGTGCGCGGAGATCGTCGACGGGACGGTGCGGCTGCGCGCCTCGCTGCCCGTCCCGGCCACCACGGCCTGATACTTCTCGGAGTTTACGCAGGTCAAAGCCCCTCTTTACCATCTTTGGCGATGCTAACCTTCCTTCGTCATCGCCCGAAGGAGGGACCCTGTGCGCCTGCTCGACCCGGTCGCCGCCATGCTCGCCGCCCTGGCGCTCACCGCCTGCGGAGGCCCCACCGCCACCACACCGGCCCCGGGGGCACCGCTCACCCTCTACAGCGCGCAGCACAAGGAGATCGCCAAGGCCTGGGCGGACGAGTTCACCGAGGAGACCGGCATCCCCGTCACCATCCGGCAGGGTGGCGACTTCGAGCTCGCCAACCAGATCATCGCCGAGGGCGACAGCTCTCCCGCGGACGTCTTCATCACCGAGAACACGCCGGCGTTGTCGCTGCTGTCGAGCAAGGGCCGGCTGGCGCCGCTGGACGACGCCACGTTGGCGCAGGTCCCGGCGCAGTACGAGTCCGGGTCGAGCGACTGGATCGGCGTCGCCGCCCGCTCGACCGTGCTCGTCTACAACCCCTCGCTCCTGCCCGCCGACCAGCTGCCGAACTCGATCATGGACCTGCAGCAGCCGCAGTGGAAGGACCGCGTCGGCGTCGCCGCGGGCGGGGCGGACTTCCAGGCCATCGTCAGCGCCGTCTACGCCGTGGAGGGCGACCAGCTGGCAGGCCAGTGGCTGGAGGGCCTCACGTCGAACGCGCGGGTCTACCAGAACAACGTTGCGATCATGAAGGCTGTGAACGCTGGCGAGATCCCGGCCGGGGTGATCTACCACTACTACTGGTACAAGGACCGGGCCGAGGGCGGTGGCGGCAGCCGCAACACGCAGCTGGAGTTCTTCTCCCACGCCGACGCCGGCGCGTTCGTCTCCGTCTCGGGTGCGGGAGTGGTCGGCTCGACGAAGAACGCCGCCGAGGCGCAGCAGCTCGTCGCGTTCATGAGCGGCAAGCGCGGCCAGGAGATCCTCGCGAGCACGGACGCGCTGGAGTACACGGTCGGCGACGGCGTCCCGGCCAATCCCCAGCTCAAGCCGTTCTCCGAGCTGCAGCCACCCGCCGTCGACCTCAACACCCTCAACGGCCCGAAGGTGATCTCCGAGATGCAGCGGGTCGGGCTGATATGACCGTGACCCCGACCGCCACGGTGCCGCGGCTCGCCACCGTGGCGGCCGCGGCGGTCGCGGCGTTCACGCTGGTTCCGCTCGCCTACGTCCTCGGCTTCGGGCTGGCGTCGATCCAGGAGGCCCCGGCG
The DNA here is from genome assembly GCF_050246655.1 of Pseudonocardia sp. Lineage (GTDB taxonomy): Bacteria > Actinomycetota > Actinomycetes > Mycobacteriales > Pseudonocardiaceae > Pseudonocardia. Next base: position 9,576 of record NZ_JBFWVQ010000093.1, on the reverse strand, counting down.
CTGCTGCTGCGGGCCCGCGTCGGGGAGCTGCTGGTCAACACGACGGCGCTGGTGGTCGCGGGGTGCGCCGCCTGCGCGGTGATCGGCGTCGGGGCGGCGTGGCTCGTCGAGCGAACCACGCTGCCCGGGCGGCCCGTGTGGACCGCACTCATGGCCGCCCCCCTGGCCGTACCGGCGTTCGTCAACAGCTACGGGTGGGTGTCGGTGACCCCGGCCGTCGAGGGGTACTGGGGCGCAGTGCTGATCACGACGATGTCCTACTTCCCGCTGGTCTACCTGCCCGCCGCAGCCGTGCTGCGCGGCATGGACCCGGCCTTCGAGGACATGTCCCGGGCACTGGGCAACGGGCCGTGGCGCACGTTCGGGCGCGTCGTGCTCCCCCAGCTGCGGCCCGCGCTGCTCGGTGGCGTGCTACTCGTGGGCCTGCACCTGCTCGCCGAGTACGGGGCGCTGGAGGCGCTGCGGTTCTCGACGTTCACCACCGCCGTCTACACCGTCTTCCAGTCCACCTTCGACGGACCGGCGGCCACGATGCTCTCCGGCGTGCTCGTGCTCGGCTGCCTGCTGCTGCTGTTCACGGAGAGCCGCCTGGCCGGGCGGTCGCGCGTCGCGCGGATCGGCTCCGGCGCGGCGCGGGCCGCGGTGCGTCACCCACTCGGCGGGTTCGCCCCGCTGGCCTGGCTCGCGATGGCGGCGCTGGTGGTGCTCGCGCTCGCCGTCCCACTCGGGAGCCTCGTGCACTGGCTCGTCACCGGGAACTCGACCGCCTTCCCGTTCGCGCTGCTCGCCTCCACCACCGCCACCGCCGTCGGGCTGGGTGTCGCGGGGGCGGCGCTCACCTGCGTCCTCGCGCTTCCCGTCGCGTGGGTCTGCGTGCGCCGCCCCGGGCGGTTCGGGCGGATCCTGGAGCGCAGCACCTACGTCGCCGGGTCGCTGCCGGGGATCGTCGTCGCGCTCGCGTTCGTCGTGCTCGCCATCGGCACCCCGCTCTACCAGAGCACGCTGCTGCTCGTCGGCGCGTACGCGGTGATGTTCATGCCGCGGGTCATGGTGAGCCTGCGGGCCGCCCTGCTGCAGGTCCCGCCGGAGCTCGACGACGTCGGCCGCTCCCTGGGTGTCCGGCCGATCGGCGTGGCCTGCCGGGTGACCGTGCCGCTCGTGGCGCGCGGGCTCGGCGCGGGTGCGGCCCTGGTGTTCCTCGCGGTCGTCACCGAGCTCACCGCCACCCTGCTGCTCGCCCCGAACGGGACCGCGACCCTCGCCACGGAGTTCTGGTCGCACACCTCGACGCTGGAGTACGGCGCCGCGGCCCCGTATGCCCTGCTGATGATCGTCGTGTCGGCCCCGGCCGCATACCTGCTCACCCGGGAGGCACCGTGACCCTCACCGCCACGCGCGTCGAGACCGGCCTGCGCGTCACGGGTCTGTGCAGGTCGTTCGGACCGGTGCCGGTCCTGCGGGGCGTCGACCTGGTCGTCCCCGAGGGCGGCCTCACCGCCGTGCTCGGGCCATCCGGCTGCGGCAAGACCACCCTGCTGCGCCTGATCGCCGGCTTCGACCGTCCCGATGCGGGCACGATCGAGATCGCCGGACGGCCCACCAGCGGACCCGCCGAGCGTCGCGGCATCGGCTACGTCACCCAGGAGGGCAACCTCTTCCCGCACCTCACCGTGGCCCGCAACATCACCTTCGGCCTGCCCCGCCGCGAGCGCCGCGCGAACGCGCGCGTCGCCGAGCTGCTCGAGTTCGTCGGGCTGGACGTCGGGTTCGCCACGCGGCGACCGCACGAGCTGTCGGGCGGCCAGCAGCAACGCGTCGCGCTCGCCCGCGCGCTCGCCCCGCAGCCCCGGATCGTCCTGCTCGACGAGCCGTTCTCCGCCCTGGACGCCGAGCTGCGCGCAGGCACCGGCCGCGCCGTCGCCGACGCCCTTGCGGCCACCGCCACGACCACCGTGCTCGTCACCCACGACCAGGACGACGCGCTGCGCCTCGCCTCGCGCGTCGCCGTCATGCGCGACGGGGTGATCGTGCAGGAGGACACCCCGACCGGGCTCTACCGCAATCCGGCGGACCGCGGCGTCGCCGCCTTCGTCGGGGACGTCGTCGTGTTGCCCGCCACTGCGCGCGGAGGCGTCGCGGAGTGCGCCCTCGGACGGGTCGGCCTCGTCGCAGCCGCCGACGGTCCCGGCACCGTTCTCCTGCGCCCGGAACAGATCGCCCTCGACGGGGGCCCGGACGGGGTGGTGGCGCACGTCCGGCACGCGGACTTCCACGGCCACGACGCCGTCGTCCGTCTCCAGGTGCCGCTGATCGGCGAGGTCACCGCGCGCTGCCCCGGCCACCAGCTGCCCGCCGTGGACGACCAGGTGCGGGTGAGCCTGCGCGGGACGGCGACGTTCGAACGGGCCTGAGCCCGCTCATCCGGACGGATCGATCGCTCGAAGCCCGATCAGTTGCGGTAGACGGTGCTCCCGTCCGGACCCGCCGTGTGCGAGAGCAGCTTGGCGTAGCAGAACTCGGCGCTGCGCCCCTCGGCGGTGCACCACGCGACGGCCTCCTGAGCCGTCGCGAAGGGCCGTGGCTCCACCACCACGTAGTAGCCGGGCATCGCGAAGCTCGTGAAGTCACCCGAGGCGAGCAGCACGGCGTTCGGGTACTGGGCCTTCACCGCGGTGTAGTCCCGCAGGATCGAGGTGGCGTCCATCGTGGACGAGCCGCGCACGGCGCCGGCGCGTTCCGCGTAGAGCTGGGGTACCCAACGGTCCGCGAGCGCGGCGACCGCCGCCGCGTCCGTCCGCACCTGCGCGTCGAGGCGGCCCTGAGCGGAGGTCGGATCGGCGGGGGTCGTCGGGTTCGCGGACGGCGGCGCGGACGGCTGCACGGAGGGCTGGACGGGCGGCGCGACACCCGGACCGACCGCCACCGGGGCGCTCTCCCCGCGGGTGAGCACGACGGTCCCGCCGACCCCGAGCAGCGCCACCACCACCAGCCCCGCGATCAGGACCCACAACCCGGTCCGGCGGCGGGGCGCGGCGGACGGCGCGCCGGTCAGCCCCTGCGCGGGCGGCGGCGCGCCGGGCAGGGGCACGACCGACGTCGGGTCCGCCGGACCGTAGGCTCGCGCGGCGGCGGTGGGGTGGAAGGTGGTGGGTGCCGACCGCGGCACGGGCGCCCCCGGCGGCACCGGGCCCGGCCCGGGTCGATCTCTCGCGACGTCACGCTCCACGACAGCCTCCACACCACCGAACGATGGGCGCTCATGGTGCTCGACTCCACCGAGACCCGGCAACAGCCTCGCGGCGGACCGCGCCGTCATGTAAGGAACCCGTTCGCGCGCAGTACGCCGACCGCCCGCACGGTGGCGTAGCCGCGCCACTCGAGGGCCGCGGCCGGGGAGAACGACCCGAAGTCGACGACCCAGCCGCCGTCCGGCCGCTGCCCGGCGGCGAGACGCTCCAGGTCGGCCTTGACGGCGGCGGCGTCGAGGAGCCGGCGCGCCGGGCCCGGGGTGGGTGCGAAGTCCAGCGGGCGCAGGTACTCGTCGTCCGCACCGCCCGTGACGTGCAGCGTCCCGTCCCGGGGCACGAACGCGCCGAGCTGGTCCAGGATCGCGACCGCCCCCGGATCGGCGCCGGCGACGGCGTCGACCAGGCGCACGACGAAGGAGAGCGCGATGGGGTGCGGGGCGGTATCCAGGCGCGCGATCGCGTCCAGGCAGGTGCGGGTGGCCGCGCGCAGCCACGGGTGGTCCGCCACAGCGGCGTCGTGGGCGGCCACGCGCAGTGCCGTCCCGACGACGAACGCCGTGCTCTGCAGCGAGAACTCCGACGGGTCGGCCTGCACCCAGAACGGGGCGCAGGCCGCCGGGTCGGCCACGGGAAACGCGAAGGGCAGGCCGCCACCGGGCAGCGCGACGCGGGCGAGCCAGTCGCACAGCCGCATCGCCGCCGGGGTGGTGGTGGGCGCGACCTCCGCGAACACCTCCAGCGCGTGCAACGCCCCGCCCGGCTGGCTCTCGGGAGCGCGCAGGTCCGGCTCCAGGCCCCAGCCGTACCCGCCGTCCGGGTTGCGGTACGCCTCGACGGCGGCGAGCACCGCGTCCGGCGAGGCACGACCGAGCAACGCGGCGAAGCGGAGACGGTCGAGCTGGCGGGCATGCCCGGCGAGGAACGCGGACGCTGCGGCGAGATCCATGCCCTCACCGTGGCGGACGGCGGCGCGGCATGTCGTGAACGGATCGGCCAGCCCTCGCCGTTTACACCCGGATGAGCACCGCGATGCTCAGATGAGCGTTCCGCGTGCGATCCGTGGGCAAGCTGTGGCGTCGAGCACGGCGACCGTGTCAGAGTGAAGCCGATCACACCGCCGAGTGGCATCCGGGGGCAGGACGACATGGCGAGCATCCAGTTCGACCAGGCGACGCGGCACTACCCGGGCGCCGCGCGCCCGTCGGTCGACCGGCTCGACCTCGACATCTCCGACGGCGAGTTCCTCGTGCTCGTCGGGCCGTCCGGGTGCGGGAAGTCCACGTCCCTGCGGATGCTCGCGGGCCTGGAGGAGGTCAACGGCGGGGCGATCCGCATCGGCGACCGCGACGTCACGCACCTCGCCCCGAAGGAACGCGACATCGCGATGGTCTTCCAGAACTACGCGCTGTACCCGCACATGACGGTCGCGGACAACATGGGCTTCGCCCTCAAGATCGCGGGCATGCCGAAGGACCAGATCCGCAAGCGCGTCGAGGACGCCGCCCAGATCCTCGACCTCGCGCCGTACCTCGACCGCAAGCCCAAGGCACTCTCCGGCGGCCAGCGCCAGCGCGTGGCGATGGGCCGTGCGATCGTCCGCGAGCCGCAGGTCTTCCTCATGGACGAGCCGCTGTCGAACCTGGACGCCAAGCTGCGCGTGCAGACCCGCACCCAGATCGCGGCGCTGCAGCGGCGCCTCGGCGTCACCACCGTCTACGTCACCCACGACCAGGTCGAGGCGATGACGATGGGCGACCGCGTGGCGGTGCTCAAGGACGGCCTGCTCCAGCAGGTCGACACCCCCCGCAACCTCTACGACCGGCCCGGCAACGTGTTCGTCGCGGGCTTCATCGGCTCGCCCGCCATGAACCTCGTCGAGGTGCCGATCACCGCCGACGGCGCCGAGATCGCCGGTCACGCCGTCCCGATCACGCGCTCGGCCCTCGCGGCACTCCACGAGCAGGGTGCCAAGACCGCGACACTGGGCTTCCGGCCCGAGGGCATCTCGCTCGTGGACGCGGGCGAGGGGTTCCCCGTCGAGATCCTCGTCGTCGAGGAGCTGGGCTCGGACGCGTTCGCCTACGGCCGGCTCGTCGTCGACGCACCGAACGGCGCGGCCGTCACCTCCGACAAGACGATCACGCTGCGGGTCGACGCCCGCAAACCGCCCGCCAAGGGCGCGGTCGTGCACGTCCAGATCCGGCCGGAGGAGGAGCACGTCTTCTCCGCCGAGAACGGCGAGCGGGTGGGCGCCGACGAGCGCTGATCAGCCGAGCAGGTCCAGCACCTTCTCCGGCGGGCGGGCCACCACAGCCCGCTCCCCCACCACGACGATCGGCCGCTCGATCAGCGCCGGCTCGGCGGCCAGCGCGTCGAGCAGGGTGTCGCGATCGGCCTCGGCCAGCCCGAGCTCGCGGTAGCGCGCCTCGCCCGTGCGGATGATCGCGCGTGGATCGTCGGTGCCGAGCCGGCGCAGGACGTCCTCCAAGGCCGCCCGGTCCGGGGCGACGTCCAGGTAGCGGACCACCTCGGGGTCCACGCCCCGTTCGGCGAGCAGCTCCAGCGCGCCGCGGCTCTTGGAGCATCGGGGGTTGTGCCAGATGGTCACGTCGTCGGCCACGGGACCAGGTTACGGCCGGTGCCGCGACTCCCCTGCCGCACCCGGCGCGTCGAGCGTGCGCTCAGGCAGGTCACGGGCTGAACCGCTGCACGCCCGGGCACGCGGGGAGCCGGGCCAGGCTGCCGCGGCATCAGTGGTAACAACCCGCCCGGTGCGGGCGAGAGCGTTGCCAAGACCCACCCGGAGGAGCGGACATGCCCGAGCCAGACCCCCTGATCCGGCCGGTGACACCTGACCGACGGCGGCGCGTGAGCGCACTCCTGCTCGTGGTTGCCCTCCTCGCCGGCGGGGTCCTCACAGCGACCGGCCTCTACGCGCTGGGAGCCTTCTCCACCGAGATCGTCGCCCTGCCGTACGCGGCTGAGGGGGAGGACCCCTTCGCGCCATCGATCGGAGACGGCCAACCGGTGAACCGTCCCCAGGGGAAGACCGGCATCAGCATCGCCGGCGACTCGGTCGGCCTCTACGGTGGCACGCTGAACGATGCGGCGTGTGACCGCACCAAGCTCGTCACCTACCTACAGCAGAACCCCGAGAAGGGCGCGGCATGGGCCACCGTGCTCGGCATCGCACCGGACGGGATCGCGAACTACGTAGCCGAGCTGACCCCGATGATCCTGCGGTCGGACACCGCGGTGACCAATCACGGCTTCGCGGACGGGACGGCCACGACCCTCGATTCGGTACTGGAGGCCGGCTCGGCGGTCCTGGTCGACAAGATGGGTGTGCCACGAGTGCGGTGCAAGTGCGGCAATCCGCTCACGCCCGCGCGGAACTTCAGCAGGCCGTCCTACCCCGGGGGCGCGTGGCCGGCGTTCTCCGCGGACCAGATCACGACGGTGCAGCCGGCAGCACTCCCGATCACAACCTTTGTCGTGATCAATCTCGCGAACGACAGCACCACGATCGACCGTCCCGCAGGTACCGCTGGGGAGCGGGACGAGGGCCGTCTCGAGGACGCGACGTTCGGACGCGAGTACACACTGACCCGCACCGTGAGTGACTGCGGGAACGCCGAGCGCTGCCAACGCCAGCCCATCCCCATCGAGATCACCTGTGAGAGTGCCTCGACCTGCACGCTTCGGCGGCTCGACGGCCGGTGGCTGTCCTCCCACCCGCTCGTCCGCGATGGATCGGTGTGGCGGGCACAAGGCCCTGAAGCCGGCGCGTACGACTGCAACTTCGTTCCTCAGGAAGGCACAGTGATCACATTCGAGATCACCCCGGTCACCGCCGCGGTCATCGACGGCAGCTGGCAGGTCGTGACGATGCACGCGACCTACTCGGTGGATGCATCCGCAACGGCCGGCTGCGACGGCGAGCCTGGCGCCGTCGCGTCGTTCCAGCTGGCCAACTAGAGCGATGCCCGACGCGTGGGCCCGACGGGCACGTCGTGCCGCCCGCCGTCGTGATCAGCCCAGAACTGCCGGCCCGTCGAGATGGACCTCCTCCAGGTCGAACGTGTTGATGTCCACGACGAACCCGCGCAGCTTCGTCTCCGGCAGCAGGAACGGGTCGTGCGCGAGCTGGGCGAGGTCGCGGCGCACGCTCGTGACCGGATCGCGGAAGGCGTGGGTGCGCCACGGCGGCCGCATACCGACCTCGACGGCGAGCTCCTCGGAGAACTCGTCGTCGGTGAAGGTCAGCAGGCCGCAGCCGGTGTGCTGCATGACGATGATCTCGCGGGTCTGCAGCTTGCGCTGGCTGATCGTGAGCGAACGGATGACGTCGTCGGTGACGACGCCGCCCGCGTTGCGCAGGACGTGCGCCTCGCCGAGCTTCATGCCGAACAGGGCGAAGACGTCGATCCGCGAGTCCATGCAGGTCAGCAGCGCCACGTGCAGGGCAGGAGGGACGGCGAGCCCCTCCGCGTTGGCCTTGGCCAGGTGGCCTCCGCCCGCCTCGTAGCGGCGGATCAGCTCGTCGGTTCCCATCCGTTCCTCTCCGTCGCCTGAAAGCTGTCGAGGGCGGCCCGCCATCGGACGGCCCGCCCTCGATCCGTCCCGGGAGTCTCCCAGAGCGGCGGACGTGGCGGGGAGCGTCGCGACGCCCCGTACGGGTGGGCCGCGACACGTCGACTCGGTAACAGGGCGAACGTGAGGCCGGCGGCCGTCGTCGTCCTCGGCGTGGTCGTCGTCGCCGGGTTCTCGCTCGTCGGCTCCCCCCGCGGTGCGGCCCTTGGCACCAGGGTCGTCAACCCAGGTTGACATCATGGGTGGTGTCAACCTAGGTTGACGGAATGAGCACGGACACGACGGCGGTCGCCGCGGCGGCGTCGAGCCGGGACCCGGCGGTCGGGCTGGAAGCGGTGCGCGCGCTGCGCGGGCTGCTCGAGTCGCTGGAGGAGCTGCAGGTCGGCAACGCGCGCACCCAGGGCTGGTCCTGGCAGCAGATCGCCGACGTGCTGCATGTCAGCCGCCAGGCCGTGCACAAGAAGTACCGGCGGCACGGCTTCTAGGAGGGGACATGTTCGAGAGGTTCACGAAGGCGGCGCGCACGGTCGTCGTGCTCGCCCAGGAGGATGCCCGGCAGCGCGGACAGGAGCGCATCAGCACCGAGAACCTGCTGCTCACCGTGCTCGCCGTCCCCGGAGCACGCGGGGCCACGCTGCTGGCGCAGGCCGGCGTCACCGCGCGCGGCGTCGAGGACGCCCTGCGCGCCGACGACCGAGCTGACGGGAACGCCGGCGACGCCGCCGCGCTCGCCACCCTCGGCATCGACCTCGACGAGGTGCGCCGTCACGTCGAAGAGGCTTTCGGGCCCGGCGCGCTCGACCGCAGGCGCCGCTTCCGCACCGGCCACATCCCGTTCGACGCGCACGCCAAGAAGGTGCTCGGGCTCGCGCTGCGGGAGGCCGTGCGGATCGGCGACCGGCACATCGGCACCGAGCACGTCCTGCTCGGGCTGCTGCACACCGGGACCGGGCGGGGGCAGCGGATCCTCGACGGCCACGGCGTCACCCTTCAGGCGATGCGCCGGGCCGTCGACGAGCTGGGCCGCGGCGCCGCCAGCGGCTGATCCGGCGGGCCGGTGGCGGGTTCACGGCGCCGCCCGGCCGAGCCTGGCAGAGCGTCGGCGTGCCTCGCAGAGCCCTACCACCCCTTCGCAAAGCCTCGCCACCCCTCGCAGAGCGGCGCGCTTCGCAGAGCCCCGCCACCCCTCGCAGAGCCCCGCCACCCCTCGCAGAGCCCCGCCACCCCTCGCAGGCGCCGCAGCCCCTGCGAGGCGCGCCCGATCCCTGCGAACCCGACCCAGCACCAGTGACCAGGCCGGCGGCAGGCACACCCCCGCCGCCGGCAGCCGCCTCGCAGAGCCCCGCCACCCCCCTCGCAGAGCCCCGGCCACCCCCCTCGCAGAGCCCCGCCGCACTTCGCAGAGCCCCGCCACCCCTCGCAGAGCCCCGACCACCCCTTCGCAGAGCCCCGCCACGCCTCGCAGGCGCCGCAGCCCGCGCGAGGCGCGCCCGATCCCTGCGAACCCGACCCAGCACCGGCGACCAGGCCGACGGCACGCACACCCCCGCGCCGGCCGCCGCCTCGCAGAGACCCGCCACCCCCTCGCAGAGCCCCGACGCGCTTCGCAGGGTGGCGTCCCTAGGAGTGGTGTAACTCCGTTCGCGGGAGGCTCTGCGGTTTAGATCATGCCGTCATCAGTTCTGGTGGGGCTAGTTTCTCCTCGGGGTTGGTGGTGGTGAGGAGGGCCATGGTG
>NZ_JBFWVQ010000092.1:0-23172 GCF_050246655.1 Pseudonocardia sp. | reverse complement strand
GGCGTCCCGAACGGCAGGGCGGCCACTCCTCGGAAGCCACCCACCGGCAAGGAGCCATCAGCCACACCCTGCCGTCGCGGGCGTCCGGAACACCACATCCCGAACATCAACAACCTTACGGAGGAGCAATGGCCGACCGCCCGCCGCTGCCGCCGTTCACGGAGGAGACCGCCAGGCAGAAGGTCCAGGCCGCCGAGGACGCCTGGAACACCCGCGATCCGGAGCGGGTCGCCGGCGCGTACACCGAGGACTCCGTGTGGCGCAATCGGGACCGTTTCGTGCGGGGCCGCACCGAGATCGTCACGTTCCTCACCGAGAAGTGGGAGCGCGAGCTCGACTACGCCCTGCGCAAGTCGCTGTGGACCTTCGCGGGCAATCGCATCGCCGTCCGCTTCCAGTACGAGAGCCACGACGTCGACGGTCAGTGGTGGCGCAGCTACGGCAACGAGAACTGGGAGTTCGACGACCACGGCTACATGCGCCGCCGGGAAGCGAGCATCAACGACCTGCGCATCGACGAGTCGGAGCGGCGGATCTTCGGGCCACGCCCCGAGTCGGAACGGGGCGTGGACATCCCGTTGCAGTAGCCCGCGCTGGATCGCCACCGGTGTGGCGACCGGGCGTCGCATCGAGACGCGACGTCGGGCGCACCCAGGATGTGCATGACCCCGACACGGACCGTTCACACCCGTGTGATGACGTGGGGTCGTGGCTGTTCTCGTCGTGTCCCTGTCCGGTCTCACCGACCGTCCCGAGGCGCTGGAGCCCGCCGCTGATCTCGCCGCGGCGCTGGCGGACCGCGGCGTCCCGCTGACGCAGCTCGTGCGGCCGTACGGAGCGCCGGACGACGTGGTCGCCTGGGTGCGGGAGCGCATCGCCGCCGGTGACGGGCTGGCACTGCACGGCTACGACCACGCTCCGGACCCCACGAACGCCCGGATCGGTCCCGGCCGCCGCGCCGAGTTCGCTGCGTTGCCGCGGCACGAGGCGTACCTGCGGTTGCTCGCCGCCCGCCGCGCGCTGACCGCCCTGGGCCTGCGTACCGACACCTTCGTCCCCCCGCGCTGGCTCGCATCGCCCGGCACCGTCGACGCGCTGCGCGAGCAGGGCTTCGCGGTGTGCGCCGACGAGAACGCCGTCCGGCTGCTCGGGGCACCGGACGCAGTGCTGCCGGGTCGGGTGCTCGGCTTCCGCGCATCCGGTGAGGTGCGCGCCGTCGCCGAGCACCGGCGCGCGGCCGAGGCCTGGCGTGCCCGCACGCTGCTGGCGGCGACGACCCGTACCGCCCGCCGCGGGGAGCACGTCCGGATCGCGGTGCGGGCCAAGGACCTCAAGCGACCCGGGCGGGTGGACGCCGCGCTCGCGGCTGTGGACGTCGCGCTCGCCGCGGGCGTCGGCCCCGGGACCTACCACGAGTTCGCGGCCACCCGCGTGGCGTAGGGCGACCGACCTGGTCTCGATCCCTGCGGCCGGCTGCGGAGGTCGTGGCCCGAGGTCGCGCCCCGGCGTAGACCCGGGCCACGTTCGGCTCCATGGTGCCCCCGCGGGACGTATGTGGCGTGCTTCGCAGAGTGGCGGCACGCTTCGCAGAGGCTGCGGCCCCTGCGAGGGGTGTCGGGGGTCTGCGAGGTGGTGCGCGGGTCTCTGCGAGGGGTGTCGGGGCTCTGCGAGGGCTGCCGGGCTCCGCGAGGGGTGCCGGGGGGCCTGCGAGCCATGTCCGCGTGGTGTCCCCCGCGGGACGCGTGTGGCGTGCTTCGCAGAGTGGCGGCACGCTTCGCAGAGGCTGCGGCCCCTGCGAGGGGTGTCGGGGGTCTGCGAGGTGGTGCGTCGGGCTCCGCGAGGCGACGGGTCACACGAGGTCGGTGAGCGCGGCGAGCGCCATGCGCCGCAGCACCGCCGCTGCCTGCGCCGGATCGTCCGTCCCGGTGTGCGGGGTGGAGTTGAGCAGGCCGAACGCGCCGTGGGCCGCGATTCGGGCGTCGTCGGCAGGCAGGCCGGGGTGGATGGCGCGCAGGGTGTCGACCCAGATCTCGACGTAGGTGCGCTGCAGCTTGCGGACCTTGCGCCGGGGCTCGGCGGGCAGGTTCGCGAGATCCCGGTCCTGCACGACGATGAGCTCGGGCTCGCGCAGCGTGAAGTCGAGCTGGAAGTCGACGAGGGCGGCGAGCACCTCGCGGGGGTCCTCCGACGCCGCGGCGCGCGCCTGCCCGCCGGCGAGGAGGTGCTCGCTGATGCCGACGAGCATCTCCTCCAGCAGCGCCTCCTTGCCGGGGAAGTGCCGGTAGAGGGCCGGCCCGCTGACGCCGACGGCTGCTCCGAGGTCGGCGATGCTCACGCCGTGGTAGCCGTGGCGTGCGAACAGCTGCGAGGCGACGGAGAGGATCTGCTCGCGCCGCCCCGTCCGGGGACGGGTCCCTGTCGCCGGAGTGGCCGCCACCAGGCCAGGGTACGCCCTGGTGTTAACGATCCTTCACATTTCCGCGGCAGAGAGTGCTGAGCGCCACGAGCAGCGCGCTCTGCCCGAGCATCCCGGGCGCGAGCGGCGGGGCCTCGCCGACGGTCTTCGTGGCGCCGTACCAGAGCCGCTCCAGGCGGGGGAGCTCCTTGAAGGCGGGGCCGAACGCCGGGTCGAGGTGACCAGCCCACATGTTGTCCAGGATGTGGTAGGCGATGCCGAACAGCGACGCGCCGAGGACCAGCGCGGCCAGCACGCGGGTGACCAGCACCATCCGCGGCGCAGGCGAGAGCGCCGTGACCACCGATGCGGCGAGGGCGATCACCGCGATCCACGGGACGAGCTTGAGCGGGCTGCCCCAGTGGCGTTCGGCGGCGAGCTCGTACGCCGCGCCGACGACGCCTGCCGCGGCGATGGCGAGGAGGCCGTAGCGGATGAGGGTGGTCACGTCGTGGCGCGGCGGGGTGGTGGTGGGGGCGGCCATGGCCGGGGGGAGCCTCCTTCGTCGGGGTCGCGACGGGTTCATCGGCGGTGACCGCGGAGGCGTTGCACCGGGACGTTAATGGGCGCTAACATGTTAACGATCGCTAACTCCCCGGAGGTGGTCGTGACGACGACGCAGGCCCCTGCCGTCCACGCCGAAGCCCATCGCGCCCTGGTCGCCGACCTGCGGGCCGAACTCGCCCGCGCGGCCCTCGGCGGCTCCGAGCGTGCCCGCGCCCGCCACGTCGAGCGCGGCAAGCTGCTGCCGCGGGACCGGGTGAACGCGCTCGTGGACCCGTCCTCGCCGTTCCTCGAGCTCTCGCCCCTGGCGGCCCACGGCATGTACGACGGCGACGCCCCCGGCGCGGGAGTGATCACCGGCGTGGGCCGGGTGTCCGGGCGCGAGTGCGTGATCGTGGCGAACGACGCCACCGTCAAGGGCGGCACCTACTACCCGATGACGGTGAAGAAGCACCTGCGCGCGCAGGAGGTGGCGCTGCAGAACCGGCTGCCCTGCATCTACCTCGTCGACTCCGGCGGTGCCTACCTGCCCGAGCAGGACTCCGTCTTCCCCGACCGCGAGCACTTCGGCCGGATCTTCTACAACCAGGCGACGATGTCCGGGCTCGGCATCCCGCAGGTCGCCGCCGTCCTCGGTTCCTGTACCGCAGGCGGGGCGTACGTCCCGGCGATGAGCGACGAGGCGGTGATCGTCCGCAACCAGGGCACGATCTTCCTCGGCGGCCCGCCGCTGGTGAAGGCGGCGACCGGCGAGGTCGTCACGGCCGAGGAGCTGGGCGGTGGCGACCTGCACTCGCGCACGTCCGGCGTGACCGACCACCTCGCCGAGGACGACGCGCACGCGCTGCAGATCGTGCGTGGCATCGTCTCGACGCTGGCGCCGCGGGCGCCCCGCTCGTGGGACGTGCTGCCCACCGAGGAACCCCGGTACGCCGCCGAGTCCCTCTACGACGTCGTCCCCACGGACTCGCGCACCCCCTATGACGTGCGCGTGGTCATCGAACGGATCGTGGACGGCTCGCGCTACCAGGAGTTCAAGTCCGAGTACGGGACGACGCTCGTATGCGCGTTCGCCCGCATCCACGGCCATCCCGTCGGGATCGTGGCGAACAACGGGATCCTGTTCTCCGAGTCCGCGCTCAAGGGCGCGCACTTCGTCGAGCTGTGTGACCAGCGCCGGATCCCGCTGGTGTTCCTGCAGAACATCACGGGGTTCATGGTCGGGCGCGAGTACGAGGCCGGGGGGATCGCGAAGAACGGCGCGAAGATGGTCACCGCGGTGGCGACCACCCGCGTCCCCAAGCTGACGGTGATCATCGGCGGGTCGTTCGGCGCCGGGAACTACTCGATGTGCGGGCGGGCCTACTCGCCGCGGTTCCTGTTCATGTGGCCCAACGCCCGCATCTCCGTCATGGGCGGGGAACAGGCGGCGATGGTGCTCTCGACGGTCCGCTCGCCGAACGACCCCGAGCCGGAGGAGGCGTTCAAGGACCGCATCCGCGCCCAGTACGAGCACCAGGGCCACCCGTACTACTCCACCGCGCGGCTGTGGGACGACGGCGTCATCGACCCCGCCGATACCCGCACCGTCCTCGGGCTCGCCCTGTCCGTGGCCGCCAACGCGCCGCTGGCCGACCCGGCCTTCGGCATCTTCCGGATGTGAGCGCCGTGCCTGCCGCCCGCCCACCCCGTGCCGCCCGCCCACCCCGCGCGAACGGCACGTACGGGAAGACCTATTTCCCGTACGGGCCGTTCGCGGGGACGACGCGCCCGTTCGCGGGAACCGAGGGGAGCTGAGAAGCCGTGTTCGACACCGTCCTCGTGGCCAACCGGGGCGAGATCGCCGTCCGTGTGATCCGCACGCTGCGGGCGCTCGGCGTCCGGTCGGTCGCCGTGTACTCCGACGCCGATGCGCACGCCCCGCACACCACCCTCGCCGACGTCGCGGTCCGGATCGGCCCGGCCCCCGCCGCCGAGTCCTACCTCTGCATCGACCGGATCATCGACGCCGCCCGCTCGACCGGCGCCCAGGCGATCCACCCCGGCTACGGCTTCCTCGCCGAGAACACCGCGTTCGCCGCCGCCTGCGAGGCCGCGGGGATCACGTTCGTCGGTCCTCCCGCGGCCGCGATCGAGGCGATGGGCGACAAGATCCGCGCCAAGCAGACCGTCGCCAAGGCCGGCGTCCCGGTCGTCCCCGGCTCGGACGGCGCCGGCCTGTCCGACGACGACCTCGCCGCCGCCGTGCGCGAGATCGGCTTCCCGGTGCTGCTCAAGCCCTCAGCGGGCGGGGGCGGCAAGGGGATGCGCGAGGTGCACCGCACCGAGGAGCTCGCCGACGCGATCACCTCCGCCCGGCGCGAGGCCCGCGGTTCCTTCGGCGACGACACCCTGCTCGTCGAGCGGCTCGTCACCACGCCACGCCACATCGAGATCCAGGTGCTCGCCGACACCTACGGCAACGTGGTCCACCTCGGTGAGCGGGAGTGCTCGCTGCAGCGCCGCCACCAGAAGATCGTCGAGGAGGCGCCGTCCGCGCTGCTCACCGATGCACAGCGCGAGGCGATGGGCGCAGCCGCGTGCGACGCCGCCCGCGCGGTCGGCTACGTCGGTGCGGGCACGGTGGAGTTCATCGTCGGCGCGGACGGGGTGGGTGGGGAGGACCTCCAGTTCTTCTTCATGGAGATGAACACCCGGCTGCAGGTCGAGCACCCGGTCACCGAGCTGGTCACGGGGCTGGACCTGGTGGAGCTGCAGCTGCGGGTCGCCGCGGGGGAGCCGCTGCCCCTCGCGCAGGCCGACGTCCGGCTCTCCGGCCACGCCGTCGAGGTGCGCGTGTACGCCGAGGACCCCACCGCGGGCTTCCTGCCCACCGGCGGCCGCATCCTCGCGCTGCGCGAGCCGTCGGGGCCCGGGATCCGCGTCGACTCCGGGGTGGCCGAGGGCTTCGTCGTCGGATCCGACTACGACCCGATGCTCGCCAAGGTCATCGCCCACGGCGCGGACCGGGCCGAGGCGCTGCGCCGCCTCGACGCGGCCCTGGCGGGCACGGTGCTGCTGGGCCTGGGCACGAACGTCGGCTTCCTGCGGGCCCTGCTCGCCGACGACGACGTCCGTGCTGCGCGCCTCGACACCGGCCTCGTCGCACGCCGGCTCGACGACTGGACGTCCGGGGAGCTGCCACAGGACGTCCTCGCCGCGGCCGCGCTGCACGCCCTGCACGCGCTCGAGCCCGACGGCGCCGTCGTCGACCCGTTCGAGGTCCCCGGTGGGTGGCGCGTCGGGGAACGGGCGTGGACGGCGTGGCGGATGCTCGTCACGGGTCACGAGCCCGTCGACGTGCGGGTGCGGGGGCGGGCTGCGGCAGCGGAGGTCGTCGTCGGCGACGCGGACCCGGCGCAGGCTTCGTGGCTGCACGACCACGTCCCGGACGCGCGCCGCCGCCACGATGGTGCTGCCGGCATCGGCGCGGGAGCGAGCCCCGGTGCGATCACCGCAACGGTCACCATCGCCGGCCGCACCCGCACCTACGCGTTCGCCCAGGACGGGCCGACGCTCTGGGTCGCGCGCGACGGCCACGCCTGGGCCGTCCGCGAGCAGGAGCCACTGGAGGCGGCCCGGCACGCCGAGGAGGCCGCGGGCGGCCCGGTGGTCTCACCGATGCCCGGCACGGTCACGGTCGTCGAGGTCGCCGCGGGTGACCGGGTGGCCGCGGGCGACCGGCTGGTCGTCGTCGAGGCGATGAAGATGGAGCACGTCCTCACCGCGCCGGTCGACGGCGTCGTGCGTGAGCTGCGTGTGCGGGTCGGCGCGACCGTCGCCCGCGAGGAGGTTCTGGCGCTCGTCGAGCCCGACCCGGACAACGAGGACACGGAGTGATCATGGACACCCACCTGAGCGAGGAGTACGAGGCGCTGCGCGCCACGGTCGAGGACTTCGCCCGCCGCGAGGTCGCCCCGGTGATCGGTGAGTTGTACGAGCGCGGGCAGTTCCCGTACGAGCTGGTGAAGAAGATGGGCGAGATGGGGCTGTTCGGCCTGCCGTTCGCCGAGGAGTACGGCGGCATGGGCGGGGACTACTTTGCGCTGTGCCTCGCCCTGGAGGAGCTGGCCCGGGTCGACTCGTCGGTGGCGATCACGCTGGAGGCCGGGGTGTCCCTGGGCGCGATGCCGATCTACCGGTTCGGCAGCGAGGAGCAGAAGCAGCGGTGGTTGCCGGACCTGTGCAGCGGCGCGCGGCTCGGTGCGTTCGGCCTGACCGAGGCGGGTGGCGGCTCCGACGCGGGCGCCACGCGCACCACCGCGCGGCTCGACGGCGGTGAGTGGGTCGTCAACGGCTCGAAGGCATTCATCACGAACTCGGGCACCGACATCACCTCGCTCGTCACGGTCACCGCGGTCACGGGCGCTCACGGCGGCCGCAAGGAGATCTCGGCCATCGTGATCCCGTCGGGGACGGCCGGCTTCACCGTGGCGCCGGGGTACTCGAAGGTCGGCTGGCGTGCGAGCGACACCCACGAGCTGTTCTTCGACGACGTCCGCGTGCCCGAGGAGCACCTGCTGGGCGAGCGCGGCCGTGGCTACGCGCAGTTCCTGTCGATCCTCGACGAGGGCCGCATCGCGATCGCGGCGCTCTCGGTGGGGCTCGCCCAGGGCTGCGTGGACGAGTCGGTGCGCTACGCGAAGGAGCGCGAGGCGTTCGGCTCGCCGATCGGGCGCTACCAGGCCATCCAGTTCCTCATCGCCGACATGGAGGCCCGCGCGCACACCGCGCGCCTGGCCTACCACCACGCGGCGGCGAGGATGCTCGCCGGCGAGCCGTTCAAGAAGGAGGCGGCGATCGCGAAGCTCGTCGCGTCCAACGCGGCGATGGACAACGCGCGGGCCGCCACCCAGGTCTTCGGCGGGTACGGCTTCATGAACGAGTACGCGGTGGGCCGGTTCTACCGGGACGCGAAGATCCTGGAGGTCGGCGAGGGCACGTCCGAGGTCCAGCGGATGCTCATCGCGCGCCAGCTGGGGCTGTAGCCCCCGGCAACCGGGTCGCACCTACCTGGTGGTGTTCGCACACGCCGTCGGCGGTGTGTGCCGGGGCCGCGGGGTGTGTGCGACGGATCGCACGTGTGTTCCACCGGCGTGCGGGCCGGCCGGGGCGGACGGGATTCCCACGGATCCGGCCGAATCTGCATATATCCCTCGTCTCCGGCCATGCCGGCGTCCACCATCAAGGGCGTGACCACCGCCGAACGCACCCATCCGGTCCTGCAGCGTTGGCCCGCCGCTCTCGGCGTGGGCTGCGCGGTCGCGTTGCTCGCGCTGGGCGCGGATCGCGAGACCGTCGCGACCTGCGTCATCGCCGCCGCGATCTGCTACCTCGCGGCTGCGGCCCTCGGCAGACCATGGGTCGCCTGGGCGGCGATCCCCGCGACCTTCGTCGTCGGCGCGATCGGGGCGCCGTTCGGAGCTCCGCCATGGCTGTCGATCGCGATGAGCGGCGTGCTGCTGCTCGTCGCGGGCCTGGTCGGACAGGCTTCGAGGGTGGCGCTGCGTGCCCAGACGGGGGCGCTGCTCGTGTACGGCGCGGCCGCGGTCCTGGGGCTCCTGGTGTCGCCCGCGGTGGGGCTCGTGATCGTCGGCTTGACGCTCGCCGCCCACGGGATCTGGGATGTGATCCACCTGCGCAGCGGCGAGGTCGTGCCGCGCTCGCTCGCCGAGGCCTGCATCGCGCTGGACGTCCCGCTCGGGCTCGGGGTGATCGCCCTCGCCGTGCTTGCCTGATGATGGCCGGGTGCCTCCCGCCCTCGCCCGGCTCGCCGTCCTCGTCAGCGGCGCGGCGATCCTCGTCGTCGAGACGCTCGCGACCCGGCTCGTCGCCCCCTACGTCGGGCTGACGCTGGAGTCGACGACGGCGGTCATCGGCGTGGCGCTCGCCGGCATCGCCGCCGGTGCCGCGCTGGGCGGGAAGCGGGCGGACGCCGCTTCGCCGCGCGGGGTCGCGGCGGGTGCGCTCACCCTCGGCGGGCTGGGCGTGCTGGCGGTGGCGCCGATCGTGCGGCTCGCCGGTCCGGCGTTCGATCCGGGCCCGGCAGGAGCGATCGGCCTCGTCGCGCTCTCGACGCTGCCGTCGGTCACCGCGCTGGCGATGGTCACGCCCGCGATCACCCGGGCGCGCCTGACCGGCCTGGACGGCTCCGGCACCGTGATCGGCTCACTGTCAGCCGCCGGGACGATCGGATCGCTCGCCGGCACGTTCCTCACCGGGTTCGTGCTGGTCACGCTGCTGCCGACCACCGCCATCCTGATCGTGACGGCCGCGGCGTGCCTGGCGCTCGCCCTCGCGGTGGCGACCGTGCGGAGCCGTCAGGATCTCCAGGGCGCGGGCGGGGTCGCGGCGGTCCTGCTGCTCGCCCTCGTCGTCGTCCCGAGCCGGTGCGACGTCGACACCGTGTACCACTGCGCCCGCGTCGTCCCCGACCCCGAGCGCGGGTCCGTCCGCTTCCTCGTGCTCGACGACCTGCGCCACTCCGCCGTCGACCTCGCCGACCCGGCCGCGCTGGAGTTCGCCTACACCCGCCGCTTCGCCGCCGCGATCGACGCGGCGTTCCCGATGACATCGCCACCCACCCCCCTGCGCGCCGTGCACGTCGGCGGGGGTGGCTTCACGATGCCGCGCCTGCTCGCCGCCACCCGGCCCGGCTCGACGTCCACGGTGCTGGAGGTGGACGCCGGTGTGGTGGCGCTGGGCCGCCGCGAGCTGGGTGTGGACGCCGTCCCCGGGCTCGACGTCCGGATCGGGGACGCGCGCACCACCCTGCGCGCCTTGCCCGCCGCGTCCGCGGACCTCGTCGTCGGCGACGCGTTCGGTGCCCGTTCCGTCCCCTGGCACCTCGCGACGGTCGAGTTCGCCGCGGACGTCCGCCGCGTCCTCGCGCCCGGGGGGATCTACGTGCTCAACGTCATCGACCACGACCCGTTGGCGTTGCTCGCCGCCGAGACCGTGACGCTGCAGCGGGAGTTCGCGCACGTCACCGTGCTGATCCGGCCGGACCAGCTCACCCGGGGTGCTGGCGGGAACGCCGTCCTCGTCGCCGCGGACCGGGCGGTCGACCCGGCCGCCCTCGACGCCGCGCTGGCCGTCCACGGCGAACCCGGCGCCCGCCTCGCCGATCCCGCGCCGCTCGTCCGCGGGGCCGGCGTGCTCACCGACGAGCACGCGCCGGTCGATCAGCTCCTCACCCCGTATGCCCGGTAGCGTCCAGGGCGACGATGACGGGGCGAGCGAGGAGCTGACGTGGCGAGCTGGGACGACCTGGTGTCGTACGTGCGGGTGCGCTACGAGATCATGCGCCAGGCGCGGGACGAGCTGTGGTTCAACCTGCCCACAACGGGCGAGCGCACCCAGCTCGTCGTCGTGCGGCAGTCCGACGGCGACGACGGGCACCCGTGGGTGCAGATCGCCTCGCCCGTGGCGAAGCTGTCGGACCTCGATCTGCCGAAGCTGCTGGAGCTGGCGGGGGCGTCGGTGGTCGGCGGGGTGATCGCCCTGGACGGCGTCGCGGTCCTGCGGGACTCGATCCCGCTGGAGGACGCCGGGCTCGCGGTGTTCGAGCGGTCGTTCCGGCTGATCGTCGAGACGGCGGACGAGCTGGAGAAGGAGCTCACGGGCACCGACGTGCACTGAGCGTCGCCCGGCTCACCGTCGCCCGGGCAGCTCGATCCGCTCCGTGCGGGCGCGGGCGTTGTAGGCCGGGATCCGGTGTGCGGCGGCGTGGACGGCGCTCTGGCCGGAGCCACCGAGGTCGCGGGCGCGCCGGCCCTGCGCCTCCCATACGGCCCGGCCGATCTCGGCCGGTGTGCGGTAGGCGCCGTGGTAGGCGCACCGGTCCGTGTCGGTGACGCGGGCGGACAGGTCCGCGTGCGCCCGCAGGCCGCCCGGCTCGCGGACGGCGAGCTCGGCGAGCACCGTCCAGCCGAGGCTGCAGCCTGCGTCCACCGCCTTGCGCGCCACGTTCGCCGCGGACGCGTCGCGGCCGAGGACGAGGTACGCGTGAGCGAGGACGACGAGCGCGCGGCCGCGGTCGCCGTCGTCGGGTGCGCCCGCCCCGGGACGAGCCGCGGGTGCGCCCGTGCCGGGACGAGCGGTGGGTGTGCCCGTGTCGGGAACACCGGCGGGCGCGCCCGTACCCGAACCCGCGCGCAGCCCGAACGCGGCCACCGCGAGCTTCGCCGGCTGCACCGCGAGGTCTGCACGCCCGGTGGCCAGCGCGACCCGGGCCAGCGCGTAGAGGGCGACCGCGTCGCGCGGATCCACCGCCAGCGCACGCGCCGCGAGGTGGCGGCACCGGGCCAGTACCTGCGCCGCCGGGTCCGCCGCCGGGGCCGCGCCGAGCTGCGCCGCCGTCCGCACCGCCTGCCGGATCACGAACGACGCCGGGTCCAGCGCCGCCACCACGGTCCGCACCTGCTCGAAGCGCCGCGCGTCGGTCCGCAGGGACTGCAGCGCCTCGCCCAGCCACAGGTGCGGCAGGATCCCGTCCGGGTCGGACTGCACCGCCGCGACCAGGGCGTCCACGCCGTGGCGGCTGCCGAACAGGTCCATCGGCGCGGACAGCAGTGGCAGCCCGCCCATCACCCGGCCTGCCGTGCGCACGCCGTGGCCGAGCGCCGCCCCGGCCGCCGTCTCCCCTGCCCGGGCCAGGACATCGCCGCCCGCCACTCGTGTGACGTCGCCGCCCGCCGCTCGTGCCGCCGCGGCCCGTCCCTGCTCGACGGCCTCACGCGCCGCCGTGCGGAAACGGTCGAGCGCCCCCATCAGTCGACGCCGAACGAGTAGGACGTGCCGTCCATCCCGTACCCGGAGAAGGAGATCGAGCCGTCGGGCAGCGTGTAGAGCGCGTCCGCGCCCTCGCCCGCGATCACCGATCCACCCTCGGTCGCGCCTGCCGCCTCAGCGGTCTCGGTGGGCTCAGCGGCCCCACCGGCAGCGGCATCGGCCACCACCGCGGCTTCCGCCCCCGGCACCACCCCCAGCACCGTCGCCACCACCGCCTCGGCGAACGCCTCGAAGGCGCCCTCCACCACGGCCAGGTCCGGATCGATCGCGTCACCCATGCCGACTGTCACGCACGGCGGCCGGGTTCAGTTCAGGTGCGCCCGCTGGACCTTCGCGAGGGTGAGCAGGTGCTCCTGCAGCTGCGGCTCCGCGGACGACGCGTGGCGCTCCAGCAGCGCGGCCCCCTCGTGCCACTGGGCCTGGTCACCCAGTGCCCCGACCAGCTCCACCAGCTCGGCCGGACCGGCGCCCGGCAGGGCCAGGCGCATCCGCAACACCCACTCCAGGTCTCCGGGCCTGCGGCGGGCCCGGTAGATGCCGCGCAGGTTCTCGAGCATCCGCGCGAGGATCGCGCGCGTCGAGGTGGGGGTGAGCAGCTGCGGGCCGAACGGCGCGTCGGGGCCGGCGATCTCGCGGAACCGCGCCTCCGCCCCGGCGGCGTCGAGGAGCCGGCCGCGGTCGAAGACGTCGACCAGGACCGCGTCGTCCCCCGACCCGGCTCCGACGAGGAAGTGGCCCGGCATGCCGACGCCGTGCAGCGTGATCCCCGCGCGCCGCCCCACCTCGATGCACACCACCGCGAGCGTGATCGGGATGCCCAGCTTGCGCCCCAGGACGTGGGGGAGCAGTGAGTTCCGGGGGTCGTAGTAGTCGGCCGCGTTCCCGGTGAACCGCTCCTGCACGAACAGCCGCTCGAGCAGCGCGTCCCGGGAGGTCACGCCCTCGGCGAGGCGGTCGAGCTCGCGCAGCCAGCGGGTTTCGTCCAGCCGCGGGAGGCCGCCCGCGGCGAGCGCGAGTGCGGCCCGGTCCAGCGGCGGCTCCCGTGCCGAAACGAGTTCGGTGAAACGGGCCACGGCGTCCACCTGTCCATCCTGCGCCGTGTGGCAGGGTGACGGGAACTCCCATGTCGAGCGAAGGGGCGTCGATGAGCAGGGTCTTCAACGGAGTGGACGAGCTGCGGGCGGCGAAGGGGCAGCAGGTCGGCGTGAGCGACTGGTTGACCATCACCCAGGAGCGGATCGACCAGTTCGCCGACGCCACCGACGATCACCAGTGGATCCACGTGGACCCCGAGCGCGCCAAGGATGGGCCGTTCGGGTCGACGATCGCCCACGGGTTCCTGTCGCTGTCGCTGATCGTGCCGCTGGTGTGGAGCGCCTACACCGTCGAGGGCGTGAAGATGGGCGTCAACTACGGGCTCAACAAGGTGCGCTTCACCTCGCCGGTCACGGTCGGCAGCCGCGTCCGCGGCAACGTCGAGCTGCTGGACGTGTCGGACGTGGAGGGCGGCGTGCAGGTCACGACGAAGGTCACGGTCGAGATCGAGGGTTCGCAGCGGCCCGCGCTGGTCGCCGAGTGGATCACGCGGCAATACGTCTGATCCGCCGCGCCGGGCGGCGTCGACGCGGTCGTCCGATCGGGCGGCTCGGCCCGTGAGGTGAAACACATCGGGCTGTACGGACGAACTCCCCTTCGGACGACGAGTCGACGGGGAGTAGTTCCGATGGCCGGGGAGACGGTGAGCGGGCGGGAACGGGCGCTGCTGCGTGCGGTCGCCGAGGGGCGCTGCGAGCTGGAGGAGGGGCCGGGGGCCGTGCTGCTGGTCGACGGCCTGACGTGCGCGGACTCGGCGGCCGCGTTCCACCTGGTGCAGGCCGGGCTGATCGCGGCGGCCGGTGCCGGGGTGCCCGCGGCGGTGCTCACGGAGGCGGGGTACGCGGTCCTCGAGGCCGTCTGACCCTCCCGGGCTTCACGTCCGGGAACAAGTTGTACCCTGCATGTTGTTGCGTGATTCATGCAAACGGCATGCGGGAGGTGGCCGATGCCCACCGAGGACGAGCTCGCCACGGCGGACGCCGTGTCAGGGCAGCTGATCCGGGTCATCCGGTTGATGGACCGCGCCCACGCGCGCTACCAGGCCGAGCATCCCGACGCGGTCGAGCGCGCGACCTACCACCTGCTCGTCCAGCTCGTGAAGTGCGGGCCCCAGCGCTCCAGCGCGCTGGCCGAGGCCGTCCACTCCGACCCGTCGACGGTGAGCCGCCAGGTCGCGCACCTCGTCCGCCTCGGGCTCGTCGCCCGCGCGGCGGATCCCGCCGACGGCCGCGCCACCCTCCTCGCGGCCACCGACGAGGGGCGCCGGGTCTTCGAGGAGAACCGCCGCGTCCGCATCGAGCGCGTCGCCGCGATGCTCGGGGACTGGACCCCGGACGAGCGGCACACGTTCGCCGACCTGCTCGCGCGCTTCGCCACCGCCTTCGAGGCCCACAAGCTGCCGGTCAAGGAGAACGCGTGACCGCCCCCGCCGCGCCGCGCGAGGCGCTGCTCACCCATCGCCAGATCCTCGCGATCCTCGGCGGTCTCATGATCGGGATGTTCCTCGCGGCGCTCGACAACACCATCGTCGCGACCTCGATCCGCACCATCGCCGACGACCTCCACGGCCTCACGATGCAGGCCTGGGCGACCACCGCCTACCTGATCACGGCGACCATCACCACGCCGCTCTACGGCAAACTCTCCGACCTCTACGGGCGCAAGCCGCTGTTCCTCGTCGCGATCACGATCTTCGTCGCCGGCTCGGCGGCGTGCGCCTTCGCCGACTCGATGGTGCAGCTCGCCGCCTTCCGCGCGATCCAGGGCCTCGGCGCAGGCGGGCTCTTCTCTCTGGCGCTCACGATCATCGGCGACATCGTCGCTCCTCGCGAGCGCGCCCGCTACCAGGGCTACTTCGTCGCCGTCTTCGCCATCTCCAGCGTCCTCGGCCCCGTCGTCGGCGGTTTCTTCGCAGGCCAGGCCGAGATCCTCGGCGTCACCGGATGGCGCTGGGTCTTCCTCATCAACGTGCCGCTGGGCATCCTCGCGCTGTTCGTCGTCACCCGCGTGCTCAACATCCCGCACACCCGCCGCGAGCACCGCATCGACTGGCCCGGCGCCCTCGCGCTGGCCGTCGGGCTCGTGCCGCTGCTGCTCGTCGCCGAGCAGGGCCGGCTCTGGGGCTGGACCTCGCCCGCGTCGCTGCTCTGCTTCGCCGTCGGCGCGCTCGGGCTCGCCGCGTTCCTGCTCGCCGAGCACCGCATGGGCGACGACGCGCTGCTCCCGCTGCGCTTCTTCTCCAACGGCGTGTTCGGCTGGGGCACCGTCGCCGGGTTCGTCACCGGCATGGGCATGTTCGGTGCCATCGCCCTGCTGCCGCTGTACCTGCAGATCGTGCAGGGCTCCTCACCCACCCAGGCCGGGCTCGAGACGCTCCCGCTCATGCTCGGGATCATGTCCATGTCGATCTTCTCGGGGCGGCGCATCTCGCGTACCGGTCGCTACAAGCGCTGGCCCGTCGTCGGCGTCTCGCTCATGATCGTCGGGCTCGTGCTGCTGTCGCAGTTCCTCGGCGTCGATACCCCGTACTGGCAGACCGCCGTCTTCATGTGCCTGGTGGGGCTCGGGTTGGGCGGCATCATGCAGCCGGTCACCCTGGCGGTGCAGAACGCCATGCCGCCGCGCGACATGGGCGTCGCCACCGCGTCCGCGACGTTCTTCCGCCAGATGGGCGGCACGCTGGGCACGGCGATCTTCCTCGCGATGCTCTTCGGCTCCCTGCCCGCGCGCATCGCCGAGAACTTCCGCACCGACGCCGCGACGCTGCAGGCCACGGCCGCCGATCCCGCCGTCGCCGCCAACCCGGCGAACGCGCCCATCGTGGACGCCCTGCACGGCGGCCCGCCGCCGGCGCTGGACGACTCGTCGTTCCTCACGACCGCGGACCCGCGGCTCGCCCGGCCGATCCTGGAGGCGTTCGCCGGGTCGATGAGCGCCGTCCTGCTCACCGCGGCGGCGCTGCTCGTCATCGGCCTGGTGGCAGTGCTGCTGATGCGGGAGCTGCCGCTGCGGACGGTGTCCGGGGTCGAGGCCCGCCGCGAGCCGGTGGGGACCGCGGAGCCGGGCGCACTCCCGACGGTGGCGCCGGAGGTCGCCGTGCCGGTCGCCGCAGCAGGGGGCGCCGACACCGGGGACGGGGCGGAGCGGGGCGCGCGCCTGCGCTGACGGCCCGCTGCGTTCTCGCACGCCCCCGCTGGGTCCTCGCACGCGCCGGCGGTGTGCGAGGACGCCGACCCGTCCGAAGTAGGCCGCAGCGCGGGCTCAGTGCAGCTCGCCGGCCTCTGCCGCCTTGACCGCGCGGGCGCGGGACGCCGTGATCTCCTGCTCGGCCGCGGCCCTGCCCACCCACGTCGCGCCCTCGACGCTCTTGCCCGGCTCGAGGTCCTTGTAGATCTCGAAGAAGTGCTGGATCTCCAGCCGGTAGAACTCCGGCAGGTGGTGGATGTCGCGCAGGTGCTCCTGGCGCGGGTCGTCGGTCGGGACGCAGATGACCTTGTCGTCGCCACCCTTCTCGTCGGTCATGCGGAACATGCCGATGGCGCGGGACCGGATCAGGCAGCCGGGGAAGGTCGGCTCCTGGACGAGGACGAGCGCGTCGAGCGGGTCGCCGTCCTCGCCGAGGGTGCCGTCGATGAAGCCGTAGTCGGCCGGGTACTGGGTGGCCGTGAACAGGGTGCGGTCGAGCCTGATGCGCCCCGTGATGTGATCGACCTCGTACTTGTTGCGGCCACCCTTGGGAATCTCGATGGTGACGTCGAAGTCCACGGCGCTCTCCTGCGGGTCGGTACGTGCGGGCGGGACGGTGTCATCCCATTGTGGCCGCTGAGACCCCGGTCACGACGAGGGCGCCCCGGCCCGGGTTCTACTCTGGTGCGGCCCCGGCGGTGCCGCCACCGGGCTGCTCCGAGGAGGTCGCAGGCGTGGCGTTCGGCGTACGGCCGGGTCAGCGACGCGCGCTGGCCGCACTCGTCGTACTCATGATGGCGGTGTCCACGGGCAGCGCGGTGGCGTTGACGGCCCCGCGGTTCATCGCCCCACCGGTCGCCGTGCCGCCGGAGCCCGTGCCGCTGCTCGGCCCCCTCGCCCCCGATGCGCCGCAGCCGACGGCGGCCGGGGTGGCGGCCGCGCTGGACCCGCTCGCGTCGTCGGCGGCCCTCGGCAGGCTCACCGGCACGGTCCTGGACCCGGCCACCGGAGCGGTGCTGTGGAACCGCGGCGCCGAGCGGGGCACCGTCCCCGGATCCACGGCGAAGCTGCTCACCGCGGCCGCGGCCCTGCTCACGCTGGATCCGACGGAGCGGCTCGCCACCCGCGTCCTACCCGGGGGCCAGCCCGGGACGATCGTGCTCGTCGGCGGCGGTGATCCCACGCTCACGGCGCTCCCGGCGGGCACGGACGGCGTGTACCCGGAACCGAGTCGCCTGGCCGACCTGGCCGACACGGTGAAGGCGTCGGGGACGAAGGTCGATCGGATCGTGGTCGACGCGAGCCGCTACTCCGGCGGCGGTCTCGCGGAGGGCTGGTCGCCCGGGGACGTGGCGGGCGGCTACGTCACGCCGATCGAGGCGCTCATGATCGATGGCGGCCGAATCGACCCTGCCCTTCAGGACGGGCCGCGCGTCCAGGACCCGGCCCTCACCGCCGGCCGGGCGTTCGCGCGGCTGCTCGGAGTGGAGGAGAGGAACGTCACGGCGGGCACCGCGCCCACCGGCGACGTCCGCAGCATCGCGTCGGTGTTCTCGGCGCCGGTGGCGGAGCTCGTCGAACACGCGATCCGCACCTCGGACAACGTGCTGGCCGAGATGCTGGCCCGGGAGGTGGCGCTGGCCCGCGAGGGCGACACGTCCTTCGCAGGCGCAGCCGACGAGGTCACCGGCGCGCTCAACCAGGCCGGGTTCGACACCTCGGGCCTTGTCCTCGTGGACGGCAGCGGCCTGTCCACCCGCGACCGCGTACCGGCCCGGCTCCTCGGTGCCGTACTGGCCGCGGCCGCCGTGCCCGCGCAGAGCCGTCGCGACACGCTGTTCCTGCGCCCGCTACTCACCGGCCTCCCGGTCGCGGGCGGCGACGGCACCCTGGACGACCGCTTCACCGGCACCGGGCGGGGGGTCGTGCGGGCCAAGACGGGCACGCTCACCGGTGTCTCCAGCCTCGCCGGGGTGGTGACCGACGGCGACGGTCGCCTGCTGGTGTTCGCGTTCATGTCCACCGGCACGTCGCCCGCGGTGGCGCGGCCCGAGCTCGATCGGCTGGCTGCCTCGCTGAGCGGCTGCGGCTGCCGCTGAGAGGTCCCTGAGACGTTGCGCGACTCACCTCGCTCACGCCGCACGGCACGTAGCGTGGGGGCGTGTCCCGGTCGAATGAGCACGTGATTTCCGCGGTGCCGTCCGCGTCGGCGCGCGGCCTGCCCGTCGACTGGGAGCTGGCTCGCCGCACCGCAACGCGTCTGGTGCCGTCCGGTCCGGACGTCGAGCCGTCCGTGGCGATCGAGCTGGTCGAGCGGCTGCGGGCGGACGCCGCCGTCGCCGAGGGGCACGTCCGGGACGTCACGGGCCTCGGGTCGGGGCTGCCGCTGCTGCCCGCCGACGTCGTCGACCGTCCCGCGTGGGCCGCAGCGGCGCTGCACGGCATGGCCACGCTCACCGCGGACGCCCGGCTGCCCCTGGCCGAGACCATGGAGGGGGCTCGCGGGCGGGTCGCGAAGGGCGCGCGGGTCGTCACCCGCGGTGCGGCGGGCCTGCAGGTCGGTGCCCTCGTCGCGTACCTGGGTGGGCGGGTGCTCGGCCAGTACGACCCGTTCGGCGGGCCGGGCGGGGAGGGGCGCCTGCTGCTCGTCGCCCCGAACATCCACGCCGCGCGGCAGGCGCTGGACGTGGACGCGGCGGAGTTCGGCATGTGGGTGTGCCTGCACGAGGCCACCCACCGGCTCCAGTTCACGGCAGTGCCGTGGATGCGGGACTACTTCTCGGGCGAGGTGTCGCGGTTCCTCTCCACCCCGCCGCAGAACGCCAACGTGATGGAGCGGCTGCCCGAGCTGGTCAAGGCGGTGCGCACCTCGGGTGCCGACTCCCTCGCCCTGGTGGAGTTGCTGCACGGTCCGGAGCAGCGGGCCGTGCTGGACAGGTTGCTCGCGCTCACCACGCTGCTGGAGGGCCACGCCGACCACGTCATGGACGCGGCCGGACCCGGGGTCGTGCCGAGCGTGGAGACGATCCGGGCCCGCTTCACCGCGCGCAGGCGCGGCGGGGGGCTGATCGACCGCCTGCTGCGCGCGCTGCTCGGCGTCGAGGCGAAGGTCAAGCAGTACGCGGTGGGTGCGGAGTTCACGCGCCACGTCGTGGGCGCCGTCGGGATGGACGGGTTCAACCAGGCCTGGGCGAGCCCGGAGACCCTCCCCACGCGCGCCGAGCTGGCCGAGCCCGACGCCTGGCTGCGACGGGTGCCGTAACCCCGCGAGTTCCGCATCTCGCCGCCGCGAGTTGCCGATTCGGCCGCCGCGAGTTGCGCATCTTGCCGCCGCGAGTTGCGCATCTGGCCGCCGCGAGTTGCGGGTTCGGCCGCCGCGAGTTGCGCATCTGGCCGCCGCGAGTTGCGCATCTTGCCGCCGCGAGTTGCGGGTTCCACCAGGATGCGTGCGGGGTGCGCCCGGCCACCGTGCAAGGGTGGGCCGGTGAACGTCGAGCCCGCCGTCGCGGAGGTCCGCCGGGCCGTCCGGGACGCACTGCGTGGCCACCGGGGAACGCCGGTCGTGGCGTGCTCCGGTGGTGCGGACTCCCTGGCGCTGCTCGCCGCGACGGTCGCGGCGGTGCCGGGCGAGGTGCACGCCGTGGTGGTCGACCACGGTCTCCAGGAGGGGTCCGCGGACGTCGCCACCCGGGTCGCGGAGCTGGCGCGGGGGCTCGGCGCGACGGCCGCCGTCGTCCGCGTCGACGTCGACGGCCGGGGCGGGCCCGAGGCCGCGGCGCGCCGTGCCCGGTACGAGGCGCTACGCGCAGCCCGCCCGGATCCGTCGTCGCCGATCCTGCTCGGCCACACCCTCGACGACCAGGCCGAGACCGTCCTGCTCGGGCTGGGCCGCGGCTCGGGCCCTCGGTCGCTCGCCGGGATGCGCGAGTGGGATCCGCCCTGGCTGCGTCCCCTGCTCGGGATCCGCCGTGCCACGACGCGCGCGGCGTGTGCAGCCCTCGACCTGCCGGCCTGGGAGGACCCGCACAACACCGATCCGCGCTACACGCGAGTCCGGTTGCGGCTGGAGGTGCTGCCGCTGCTGGAGGAGGTTCTCGCGGGCGGGGTCGCACCCGCGCTGGCGCGTACGGCCCGCCAGTTGCGGGAGGACGCTGACGCGCTGGACGCCGTCGCGGTCGGGGTGCTGCGGGCCGCGGCCGGTGAGCCCGCGACACCGGTGCCCGGACGGGAAACGCAACTCGCACCGGTCGAATGCGCAACTCGCGGCGGCGAGATGCGGAACTCGCGGGAGCCCGGCCCCGGCCCCGACCTCGACACCGGCCCCGACCCCGACCCCGACCCCGGCCCCGACACCGGCCCCGACCCCGGGCTCGACACCGCCGTCCTCGCCGCGGCTCCGACCGCCGTGCGTCGCCGGGCACTGCGCTCGTGGCTGCTCGCCCACGGTGTGACGGGTCTCACGGACGTGCACCTGCGGGCCGCGGACCGGGTGGCGGCCGGGACGAGCCGGGCGGGCGCCGGTGGCACGGCGACCCTTCCGGGCGGGTTGGAGTTGGTTCGTCGCCGTGGAAGGCTGCTGTTGCGCCCGGCCGGCTGGAGCCCCACCACACGGCCGTTCCCCACCACCCCCGGCGCAGACGGAGGAACGCCCGTGTACGACGGTGACATCGCGTCCGTGCTGGTCACCGAGAAGGCGATCCGGGACCGGACGGTCGAGCTGGCGACCGAGCTCGGACGGGACTACGCGGAGCGGACCGGGGCCTCCGACCTCCTGCTCGTCGGTGTCCTGAAGGGCGCCGTGATGTTCATGACCGATCTCGCCCGCGCGCTGCCGATGCCGGTGCAGCTGGAGTTCATGGCGGTGAGCTCGTACGGATCGTCGACGTCCTCGTCGGGGGTCGTGCGCATCCTCAAGGACCTGGATCGTGACATCGCGGGCCGCCACGTCCTCATCGTCGAGGACATCATCGACTCGGGCCTCACGCTGTCGTGGCTGCTCAAGAACCTGGAGAGCCGCGCGCCCGCGTCGTTGCAGGTGTGCACGCTGCTGCGCAAGCCGGACGCGGTGAAGGTGGACGTTCCGGTGGCCTACGTCGGGTTCGACATCCCGAACGAGTTCGTCGTGGGCTACGGCCTGGACTACGCCGAGCGCTACCGCGACCTGCCCTACATCGGCACGCTCGACCCGGCCGTCTACGCCTGATCCGCTGCGTCGGGGCCGATGGCCGGCCGGGTCGGGGTGCGCAGGCCCGCACTCAGGGGCTGAACGGAACCGTCCCCGGCACCAGCTCGAGGCCGCCGAACCCGTGGGCCTCGGCGTACGCCATCGCCTTGGCGAGGTCGGAGACGCCGTTGGACAGCGGCAGCGGCGCGAGGTTCAGCGTCGAGAGCACGCCCACCGCGTCGCCGTCGGAGTCGAGGAACGCGCTGCCGGAGTCGCCGGGGACGCCCGGAGTGACGGTGAGGACCTCGTGGGTCCAGCCGCCGCCACCGTCGCCCGCGCTGATCCCGGACTTGGGGCTGAGGGCCGCGACACCCTGGCGCAGCGGCGAGTTGCCGTAGCTGTGGACCTCCTCGCCGACGGGCAGGCCGTCGGTGTCGAGGCCGACGGGCCCACCGAAGAACGGCACGGTGGGATCGACGTCGGCGACGTCGGCGGGGTCGATCTCCACGAGTGCGAAGTCGTTGTACGCGCACGTGTCGGGGTCCGTCTCGCCCGCCTCCTGCATCGCGAGCCAGGAGCTGTAGGCGAGGGTTCCGTTACGTGTCGTGCCGTCGCTCGCGAGGATCGCGACGAGGGTGCCGACGGGCTGGCTGCCTGAGGTGCAGCCGTCGGTCTCCGTGGCGTTGCCGGTGCCGGCGCAGTGCGCGGCCTGTCCGAGGTAGGTCTTGCCGTCCGCGGTGAAGACGAAGTTCGACGTGCACTGGCCGCCGCCGGAGGAGTCCGTGACGACGCCGGGGTGGATCGACCCGCCCCCGTCGGCCGGACCCTCGGCCGCCGTCGCCGCCGGTGCCGCGACCACGCCCAGGGCGACCAGGCCCGCTGCGGCAGCGGCCGTGGCCAGTCCCCGGAGCCCCGCCGCTCCCGACCTGACGCTCATGTGCACTCTCCCGTCGAACTCCCCGCCGTCCGGACGCGTGAGTATCGCGTCCCGGATGTCACCTCGGCGGGCTAACGACACGGATCGGGCGACGGTTACCACCCCTTGCGGTGACGGGTCGGCCCATGGTCGGGAACGGGTGGCCTCCCGGGGGCGTTACGACGTACGTACCTGCAGCGACCGTTGGTCGCCGCCGCGGGTGACGCGGCCCCCGGGCCGCTATCCTGGCGGCTTCGGGGCCGGTCGCACTCGCGGTGGGTCGCTTCCGGCAACTAACCAGGGAGGGTGAAGGCCGACCGGGCCGTAGCTTCATGGACCGCAAGCGTCTGCTCCGCAATCCGATCACCTGGATCCTGGCTGCGATCCTTCTGTGGGTCGTCTTCGGTTTCCTGACCGACGACACCCGCGGGTACACGCAGGTACCCACCTCCACGGCACTGGCGCAGATCCAGAACGGCAACGTCCGCGACGCCCTGATCGAGGACAAGGAGCAGCAGCTGCGGTTGACGCTGGACCAGCCCGTCGACGGCTCGACCCAGGTCATCACGCAGTACCCGCTCCAGGCGGGCGACACGATCTTCACCGCGCTCGAGCAGGCCGGTAACAAGCCGACGTTCGACACGACGGTGCGCCAGGAGTCCTTCCTGGTCACGATGCTGATCTACCTGATCCCGCTCGGCCTGGTGCTGCTCATCCTGTTCTGGATGATGAACAACGCCCAGGGTGGCGGCAACCGGGTGATGTCGTTCGGCAAGAGCAAGGCGAAGCAGCTCAACAAGGACATGCCGAAGACGACGTTCGCCGACGTCGCGGGGGCGGACGAGGCCGTCGAGGAGCTGCAGGAGATCAAGGACTTCCTGCAGAACCCGGGTCGCTACCAGGCCCTCGGGGCGAAGATCCCGAAGGGCGTGCTGCTCTACGGGCCGCCCGGCACGGGCAAGACGCTGCTCGCGCGGGCCGTCGCGGGCGAGGCGGGCGTGCCGTTCTACACGATCTCCG
>NZ_JBFWVQ010000091.1:0-23319 GCF_050246655.1 Pseudonocardia sp. | reverse complement strand
CCGGCCTGATCCTGACCACCAACTCGCTGGTGGCCGAGGAGCAGACGCCGTGGAACAAGGCCCTCATGACCGAGTTCGGGCAGCTCGACGAGGGCATCCCGCAGCCGTCGCCGGACTCCAGCACGCCACAGTCGCTGGGTCTCGGACCGTCGATGGGCTGACCGCCCGGATCGTCCGTTCCTGCCGACGAAATCGGCGAAGGTCGCACTCGACTCCCCGCCGACGGCCCGGCGAGGTCCGCTCCAGCTTGACCGGGCGCGGCCCCCGGCGCCGGGCCGATGTTCCTCACGACTCAGGAGACGTCAGTGAAAGCTGTTCGGGTACATGCGTACAACGAGATGCCGCAGATCGACGACATCCCCGAGCCGAAGCTCCAGGGCCCGCTGGATGTGATCGTCAAGATCGGTGGTGCGGGTGTGTGCCGCACCGACCTGCACATCGTGAACGGCGACTGGGCCGAGGCGATGAACCCCGACCTGCCCTATGTCGTCGGGCATGAGAACGCGGGCTGGATCCACGCGGTGGGCGAGGGCGTGACCAATGTGGCGGTCGGGGACACGGTGATCCTGCACCCGCTGGCGACGTGTGGTTTGTGTCCGGCGTGCCGGCGCGGCAAGGACATGCAGTGCACCGATGCCTATTTCCCGGGGTTGTCGAACGACGGGGGGATGGCGGAGTACCTGCGCACCAGTGCCCGTTCGTGTGTGAAGTTGAAGCCGGAGACCAGGCCGCAGGACGTCGCCGCGCTGGCCGATGCGGGTATCACCGCCTATCACGCGGTGCGCAAGGCGGTGCCGCAGCTGTACCCGGGCACCTCGGCGGTGGTGCAGGGTGCGGGCGGGTTGGGGCACATCGGGATCCAGTGTCTGAAGGCGTTGTGTGCGACGGATGTGATCGTGGTGGACCGCAACGCGGACGCGTTGGCGCTGGCCAAGCAGATCGGCGCGGACCACACCGTGGTCGCCGACGGCACCCACGTCGAGGCGGTCAAGGACCTCACCGACGGTGCGGGCGCGACGGTGGTGTTCGACTTCGTCGCCGAGCAGGGTGCGGAGCTGGACGCGTGGGCGATGACCGCCCCGGACGGCTCGATGTACGTCATCGGCTACGGCGGTGAGTTCCGCGCACCGACGCTGGACTTCGTGGCGGGGGAGAAGAACGTCATCGGCAACATCGTCGGCACCTACGCCGACCTGTCCGAGCTGATGGTGCTGGCCCAGGCCGGCAAGGTCACCCTGCACACCAGGCAGTACCCGCTGGCGAACGCCCTGGACGCGTTCCACGATCTCGACCAGGTCCGCGTCCGCGGGCGGGCGATCCTCGTCCCCTGATCGCTTTTTCCGCCACCCCGAAGACAGAACTATTGGGAAGGGTTCTCCATCGTGTATGAGAAGGACGGCGAGAAGTACTTCGTGGTCGACGCCCACATGCACTTCTGGGACGCGAGCCGCGAGAACTGGCGCGAGGGTCGTGAGCAGTACGCGAAGGGTTGGATCGACTGCTTCTACGGCTACCACCAGCTGGGCCCGCCGGAGACGTACTGGGACTACGAGCGCTACCTGAAGGTCTCCGAGGAAGACCTGGTGCGGGACGTGTTCGAGGAGGGCCACGTCGACGTCGGCATCTTCCAGTCCACGTACCTGAAGTACTGGTACACCGAGGGTTTCAACACGCTGGAGCGCAACGGCGGGCTGGCCCGCAAGCACCCGGGCAAGCTGATCGCGAACGGGGCGTTCGACCCGCGCGACGGGGACGAGGGGCTGCGGCGGTTGGAGCGTGACGCCAAGGAGTACGGGCTGAAGGGTGTCAAGCTCTACACCGCCGAGTGGCACGAGGACGGTTCGCGCGGGTTCAAGCTGACCGACCCGGAGTGCTACCGGTTCCTGGAGAAGGCCCAGGAGCTGGGCATCAAGAACGTCCACGCGCACAAGGGCCCGACGATCTGGCCGCTGAACAAGGACGCGTTCTCCGCCGAGGACGTGGACGCCGCGGCGACCGACTTCCAGGACCTGAACTTCATCATCGAGCACGCGGGCATTCCGCGGATCGAGGACTTCTGCTTCATGGCGGTGCAGGAGCCCAACGTGTACGCGGGGTGTTCGGTGGTCATCGGCGGGCTGATGCACGCCCGTCCGAAGTTCTTCGCCAAGGTGCTGGGGGAGCTGCTGTTCTGGGTGGGTGAGGACCGGCTGACCTTCGGTTCGGACTACAACATCTGGACGCCGAAGTGGCAGGTCGAGGGCTTCGTGGACTACCAGATGCCCGACGACGACCAGTTCGCCGACTACCCGCGGCTGACCACCGCCACCAAGAAGAAGATCCTGGGCCTGAACGCCGCCAAGCTCTACGACATCCCGGTGCCCGCCGAGTTCCAGATCCAGGAGACCGTGCCAGCCGCGGGCGAGTAGCCCGGCGCGCACCCTCAAAGATCAGCTATCGGAAGGATTCCCGTGTCTGACAAGCCCGACGCCGCAGTTGGCGAGATGAACGTGGAGGAAGCCAGCGGTTGCCCGGTGCACACCGGTCGCCTCGCGCACCCCACCGAAGGCGGCGGCAACATCGACTGGTGGCCGAACCGGCTCAACCTGAAGATCCTGCGCAAGCACTCGGCTGTCGCGAACCCGATGGGCGCGGACTTCGACTACGCCAAGGAGTTCAACTCCCTCGACCTCGACGCCCTCGCGGCCGACGTAGATGCGGTCCTCACCGACTCGCAGGACTGGTGGCCGGCCGACAGCGGCAACTACGGCGGCTTCTTCATCCGCATGGCCTGGCACGGCTCCGGCACCTACCGCGTCACCGACGGCCGTGGCGGTGCCGGTTCGGGCATGCAGCGCTTCGCGCCGCTGAACAGCTGGCCGGACAATGTCAACCTGGACAAGGCCCGCCGCCTGCTCTGGCCGGTCAAGAAGAAGTACGGCCGCAAGATCTCGTGGGCCGATCTGATGATCTTCGCGGGCAACCGGGCCCTGGAGACCTCGGGCTTCACGACCTTCGGCTTCGCGGGCGGCCGCGCCGACGTCTGGGAGCCCGACGAGGACGTCTACTGGGGCCCGGAGACTACCTGGCTCGGTGACGAGCGCTACAGCGGCGACCGCGAGCTTGCCCAGCCGTTCGGAGCGGTCCAGATGGGCCTCATCTATGTCAACCCGCAGGGCCCCAACGGCAACCCGGACCCGCTCGCCTCGGCCCGCGACATCCGCGAGACGTTCGCGCGCATGGCGATGAACGACGAAGAGACCGTCGCCCTCATCGCCGGCGGGCACACCCTCGGCAAGACCCACGGCGCCGCGAACCCCGACGTGGACGACAACGTCGGGCCCGAGCCCGAGGCCGCGCCGATCGAGCAGCAGGGCCTCGGCTGGAAGCAGGGCTTCGGCAGCGGCAAGGGCCGCGACACGATCAGTTCGGGCCTGGAGGTCACCTGGACCCAGACGCCCACGCAGTGGAGCAACAAGTTCTTCGAGAACCTGTTCGGCTTCGAATACGAGCTGACCAAGAGCCCCGCCGGTGCGTGGCAGTGGGTGGCCAAGGACGGCTCCGGAGACAACCAGATCCCCGACCCCGAGACCGGCGAGCTCAACCGCCCGGTGTCGCTGCTGACCAGCGACCTGGCGCTGCGCGTCGACCCGGTCTACGAGCCGATCTCGCGGCGCTTCTACGAGAACCCCGACCAGTTCGCCGACGCGTTCGCCCGCGCCTGGTACAAGCTCACCCACCGCGACATGGGCCCGATCCAGCGCTACCTCGGGCCGCTCGTGCCGCAGGAGGAGCTGCTCTGGCAGGACCCGGTGCCGGCCCTCGACCACGAGCTGGTCGACGCCGCCGACGTCGCGGCGCTCAAGGCGAAGATCCTCGACTCGGGCCTCTCGGTCGCCCAGCTCGTGAAGGCCGCGTGGGCGGCGGCGGCGTCGTTCCGCATCAGCGACAAGCGCGGTGGCGCGAACGGCGGCCGCATCCGGCTGCAGCCGCAGGTCGGCTGGGAGGCCAACGACCCGGACGACCTCGCCCAGGTGATCCGGGCGCTGGAGAGCATCCAGGCCGACTTCAACGCCTCGGCGGGCGGCGGCAAGAAGGTCTCCTTCGCCGACCTCGTCGTCCTCGGCGGCGGCGCCGCGATCGAGAAGGCCGCGGGCGGCGCGGTCACCGTGCCGTTCACGCCGGGGCGCACCGACGCCACCCAGGAGAAGACCGACGTCGAGTCGTTCGCCTACCTGGAGCCGGTCGCCGACGGCTTCCGCAACTACCGCGGCAAGGGCGACACCCTGGCCGGCGAGTACCGCCTGGTCGACAAGGCGAACCTGCTGAACCTGTCCGCCCCCGAGATGACCGTCCTCGTCGGCGGCCTGCGGGTGCTGGGCGCCAACACCGGCGGGTCGTCGCGGGGCGTGCTCACCGACGCACCCGGCACGCTCACCAACGACTTCTTCGTGAACCTGCTCGACATGGGCACGGAGTGGAAGGCGGTGGCGGGCGACGACGACGCCTTCGAAGGCCACGACCGCGCCTCCGGCGCCGTCTTGTGGACCGGCAGCCGCGTCGACCTCGTCTTCGGCTCGAACTCCGAGCTGCGGGCGCTCGCCGAGGTCTACGCGAGCGACGACGCGAAGGACAAGTTCGTGGCGGACTTCGTCGCCGCGTGGGCGAAGGTCATGGACCTCGACCGGTACGACGTGCGCTGATCCCTGAGAATGGCCCAGCCGGTGAGGTTTCGGTGGTGTAAGGATCCGTATTGATGGTTCGGGCGTTTGGGATGCTGCGTCGCTGGGAGCGGCCGACGACGGCTGTTGGCCCGGCGTCGTCGACCCGCGCCTCTCCGATCCCGAGGATCGGCGCGGCAGCTACCTGTGGGTCGGTAGCCCTGATCCGCCGAGGCCATGACCTTCCTCGGCTCGATCTGAGCGGATCGGCGATCTGGCACGGCTCCAGCGTGGGGTGCCGCAGTTCCCCACGTTGCATCCACCGGTAGTAGTTCTTGGCTCGGGTGTCAGCGGACGGTGGTGATCCTCTCGCCCACCGGGCATGGAACTTCACGTTGGCGTAGAGGGCTTAGCGAGGACGCTGGAGCGTCGATGAAGGTCGTGCCCGTCATGACGTGGGGCGACGGTTAGGTGCGAGCCAAGAGCGTGATCTTCCACGGGCCAGGCCTACGCCGACGAGGATCAGCAGACCCCCGGCCACAAGGGTCCAGCGCGCTGGTTCGTCGAGGAATGTGACACCGAGCGCGACGGCGACGAGGGGGAGAAGGTAGGTGACCACGCTGGCGGCGGTCGGTCCCTCCGTGGCGATGAGCGTGAAGTTGATGACGAGTGCGAGGCCGGTGCCCGCCACGCCGAGGATCAGGAGCGCGAGCGCTGAGCCCGTCGTCGGACCGGGACCGGACCCGCCGAATGGCAGGGTCGGCAGCAGTAGGCAGGCCGCCGCGACGAGCTGGAAGGCGGTGAGGCTCAGCGGCGAGATCCCGCGGTTGGTGAGGTAGCGCGCCTGGTAGACGTACGCGACGCCGTAGCTCGCGGCCGCGGCGACCGTCGCGACGAGCCCGCCGGTGCTGCCGCCGAGAACGCCGCGCCAGGGCTCGACCACAACCACGACGCCGATGAACCCGAGCAGGACGCCGAGCACGCGTCGCCCCGTGAGGCCGGCGTCGGCGCCGGAGACGAAGAAGGCGACGAGCAGGGTCCAGAGCGGCGTCGTCGCGTTGACGACGCCGGCCACGCTCGACGGCACGGTCTGTTCGGCAACCGCGAAGAGCGTGTACGGGAGTGCGTTCGCGACGAACGCCGAGACCGTGATGTGGACCCACATGCGCCAGCCGCTCGGGCGTTCGAGCCGACGAACGAGGACGAGCGGCACGAGCACGAGCGCGCCCAAGGCGAGGCGTGCGAACGTCAGCTGCGTTGGGGTGAACCCCTCCAGCGCGAGCGCGATCCAGAAGAAGCCCGATCCCCACAGCAGGGCCAGGGCAGCTATCAGGCCGACCGCGCGCACGAGCTACTCGACGGGCGCGTCGTAGCGCAGCCCGGAGAGGTCCGCCCGCATGACGAACCGGGTCAGCTCGTACGGCTCACCCTCGGTGTCGATGCTCGTGTGCAGCACATCGAGCACCGGGACTCCCGCCGGGAGGCGGAGGTTCTGGCGCTCGTCGGGGGTCGGCATGCGCGCACCGATTTCGTCGAGGATGCGCGCCATCGTGTGGCCGCGTTCCTCGAAGATTCCGTGAATCCCGAAAGGGTGCCCGACGTCGTCGCTCAGTAGTGGCGTGCCTTCCGCGATGGGCCACGGGATCCAGGTCGTGACCCGCTGGACCGGGTCGTTGTCGGCCCAGAAGACGTTCTCGCGGCGGAGGACCGACTCGTCGTCGGGCGGGAGCTTCAGGCGCCGCGCGACGTCGGGTGGCGGCTTCGTGCGCTCGATCAGGAGGACCTCAAAGCGTCCGGCCTTCCCCTGCTTCGCGCATTCGAGGAGGAACGGCGAAAGGCCAGTCGAGCGGTAGCGCGGTGAGTAGCGGTCGTTGCCGAGTCGGATCACCGCGGTAGCCGGCCGGACGAAGACGCCCCGGCCGTGCTCGGCGACGACCAGGCCGCTCTCGGCGAGAAGCCGGATCGCCTGGCGGACCGTGTTGCGGGCGATCCTGTGCTGCTCCGCGAGTTCGCGCTCGGACGGCAGCTTCGCGCCGGGCGCGAGCGCCCCCGACTCGATCGCACTGCGCAGCTCTGCGGCGAGCCGTTCACTCGCCGGCACCCGTGCCCCGTCACCGTCCGTGCTCACCACGTGTCCAGCCTACTACTGGCTTGAGCCAGTGGGGTGAAGCGGCGCGTCCCGCTCGAATCCGTCTCAGGCCTCG
The DNA here is from genome assembly GCF_050246655.1 of Pseudonocardia sp. Taxonomy (GTDB): domain Bacteria; phylum Actinomycetota; class Actinomycetes; order Mycobacteriales; family Pseudonocardiaceae; genus Pseudonocardia. Next base: position 16,475 of record NZ_JBFWVQ010000091.1, on the reverse strand, counting down.
TGGTTCACTGGCGCATGCCAGTTTCTCTACTGGCACAGTCCAGCAGAGGGGGACATCCGTGAGACCAGGTGAACAGGCGAGCGGTGCAGGCCAGCGTGTCGGAGCGACCGGGCTGCCGGCGCAGGGGAGGGGGCAAGCGCAGGAGACGCCGCGTTTCTTCAGCGTCCCCGAGGTGGCGCGGATCTTCGGGATGTCGCCGGTGACGGTGTACCGCGCGATCGCGGCGGGGGAGTTCCCGGCGGTGCGCATCCGCGGGCGGCTGATTGTCCCGGCCAAGGCCGTCGAGGAGATGGCTGAGGTTGCGATGGCAGAGCACGCCGTCGTGGACGCGGGTGGCTGGGTGCCGTTCGTGCCCTCGCCCCAGCGGGCGCGGGAGGCGTGACGTGGAGAACGTCGGGCTGTTGATCGCTTTCTCGGTGCTGGGTGCGGTGATCTGCGCGAAGGCGCGAGTGCCGGCGGGGGCGGTGGTGTTCTCGCTGATCGGACTGGTGCTGTTCGTGTCGACGCCGGCCGGGGCCGGGTTGCCGGGTGCGGTGACTGGCTTGTTCGACGCGGTGGACGACTCAACGTCGCCGACGCTGCTGCAGGTCGACCGCGACACCGCGGGGGGTGCGGGGTGAGCGCGGCGGCTGGAAACCGGGTCTCCACGGACTGGCGCGCGGCGGCGGTGTGCGCGCAGGTGGACCCCGAGCTCTTTTTCGCAGAGGCGGACCGGGGGCGCGCCTACGAGGCGCAGGTGGCAGCGGCCAAGGCCGTCTGCGCGGTGTGCCCGGTCCGCGCGGAGTGCTTGTCGTTCGCGCGGGCGCTGCCTTACGGGGTCGCCGGAGGGTTGGCGCCGGAGGAGCGCCGCGGCCTGACCCGCCCGGACGACGCCCCGGTGTGGCCGGCCGAGCTGGAGCCGTCCGGCACGCGCCGCGAGATCGCCGCGGCCGGGCGGGCGGCGCTGCGCGCCGGCCACGACCTCGAGGCGGTGGCCCGGATGTGCCGGGTCACCCGGCGCACCGCGCTGCGGTGGGCGGCCCAGGTCCGTGACGAGAACGGAGCGGCGGCATGACCGAGCGCGATGAGCGCCCTACGGCGGTGGTGCACGCCGAGCGTGGTGCGCAGGCGTGGCGCGCAGCCGAGATGGCGCAGCGGATGACGGCGCCGGATCACAGCGACTTCTACGCTTTGGCCGGCGAGCTGGTGGACACGCTTCGCGCGGTCGAGGCGCTGGCCGCCGTGCTGGCCCAGCAGGTGGCCGGCTATGCCGCCGGTCGGCCGGTCTACGACGACAGCGGCGTGATCGAGCCGCGGACGCGGTTGCGTGCCGGGGTGCTCGCGCTGGCCGAGCTGCGACATGGCGTCGCGGAGGGCGAGCGGGCGGTGAACGCGTTCTGGAACGCGATCTCCCACATCGGTGTGGAGGTGGCGTCGTGAACCGTCGCCAGCTCACCCAGGTCGGGGCGGACGCGATGCGCGCCCCGACCGTCGCCGACGCGGATCCACGCCTGCTGGCCGGGTGCGGGCGGATCGAGCTGGGCCGGATCATGGCCGAGCACGACGCCCCGGCCGGGTCGTGGTGCCAACGCTGCCGGTGGCCGGTCGGTGGGGTGCACCGGGTGTGCCCGTCGCGGGCACTGGCGCGGTCGATCCGCGATCGCCGCCCCGTGCCCGGGTGGTTGTTGCAGCTGGTCGACGAGGTTCCGGGCGCCCGTGCACCCGCGGTGCCGGTGAGCCCGCAGCAGCGCTGGGCCGTCGAGGATGCCCTGCCTGGGCTGTTCGACGCCCCGCCCCGCCAGGACCCGCCACCCGCGCGCCCGGCCCAGGGCGGGTGGTCGCGATGAGCGCCCGGCGCGTGCTCTACGTCCTGCTGCTGGTGGTCGCGGCCGCGGCGGCTGTGTTGTCGTTCGCGGCGCTGCGCGACCTCGCGCTGGTGTGCGGGTTCGCCCCGCGGCTGGGCTGGCTGCTACCAGTGGTGGTGGACGCCGGTGCCGCCGCCGGGTCGCTGGTGTGGCTGGGCGGGTGGGCCACCGGGGCAGCTCGTCGGTTCGCCCGCGCGCTCGCCCTGGCCCTGCTCGCCCTGTCGGTCGCAGCGAACGCACTCGGGCACGGGCTGGCCGCGTTCGGGTTGGCGCCGGCGTGGTGGGTGGTGGTGATCGTGTCCGCGGTCGCCCCGGCCGTGCTCGGCGCGGTGGTGCACCTGGCCGTGCTGGTCGGCCGCCCCCACCCCGACATGTCGACTGCCGCGCACGAGGACGACCAGGGCGACGAGGCGACCAAGGAAATCGTCGACTGGTGGCGTGACGCCCCTCCCGCCGAGCCGGCCGCACGGGTCGACCCGGGCCGGCGGGCGGCCGAGCTGATCGCCGCGGGCGCGGGGCGGCGCCGGCTGTCGCGCGAGCTGGGGATGACCGAGTACGAGGCCCGCCAGCTGCTGGCCCGCACCCGCACCCCGAACGGCGACACCCCGGACCCGGCAACCACAGAAGCCGCGATCCGAGACGCGGCTACCCCGGAGGTCGCCGGGCCCGCTGCCGCCGACGCGGGGCTGGCGCGCACCTCACAGCACTTCAACGGCTCGACCCCGATCGAGAGGACGTCGTGAGCGGGATCAACACCGGAACGGTGCTGGTACTCGCCGGCGCCCTCCTGGCCACCTGGATCATGTGGCGGCTCCGCGCCTACCCCAGCGCGCTGCTGCTCGGTGCGTTCGCCTGCCTGCCCGCGATCACCCTGTTCCGCCAGGTAGCCACCGCGGTGTCGTGGCCGGGCCTGGCCGTCGGGCTCGCGCTGCTGGGATGGGTGGGTTGGCAGCGCCGGTCGCACTCCGCGGTGCTCGTCACCCGGTGGGGGAACCGGGCCCGCCGCAAGTCCGGCGTCGCGTCGACTCTGGACATCGCTCGCACCGGGTCCGGGGTGGCGATGCGTCGCCGCACCCCGATAGTGCGCCCCTCGCTACTCGCCGGATCGCGGACCCGTCGGCTGGTGCAGCTACTGGGCCAGCCGGTGGCCCAGGTGGCCGTGCAGCTGTGCCTGGTCGGGACGCTGCGGGTGTGGGCCTCGATCGAGGACGTCGTCGTCGCCTTCGGCGGCCCCCGCGTGGGCAAGACCCAGTGGCTGGCCGGGCGGGTCCTGGACGCTCCGGGCGCCGTGCTGGTTACCAGCACGCGGACGGACCTGCTGGAGCAGACCGGGCCGCTGCGCGCTCAGTTGGGGCCGGTGCTGGTGTTCAACCCGGTCGGGCTCGGCGACCTCCCGTCCACGATCACCTTCGACCCGCTGACCGGCTGCGCGGACCCGGAGACCGCGTTCGAGCGGGCCACGGACATGCTCGCCGCCGCCAACCGCGCCGGTGGTGGGGATCGGGAGTTCTGGGACGACCAGGCCCGGCGCAACCTGGCCGCGCTGATGCACGCCGCCGCGCTCGGCGAGCACACGATGAGCGAGATCCAGACCTGGCTGGCCGACCTGGACCGGGCCGAGCCGCGCATCCTCGCCCTGCTGCGCGCCAAGTCCCCGGAGCCGGCCTACGAGGCCGCGGTGCGCCAGTTCATCGGCACCAACGAGCGCACCCGCACCTCGATCACCTCGACCATTGCCCCCGCGCTGGGCTGGCTCACCCACGCCCCGGCCCGGGCGGCCGCGCTCCCGGAACGCGACGGCGGCCACCCCTTCGATGTCACGCAGCTGCTCGACACCCGCGCAACCGTGTATCTGCTCGGCGGGGAAGAGGCCCAGGTCGCCCCGCTGGTCTGCGCGCTGACCGGCTATGTCGCCCGCGAGGCCCGCCGCCTCGCCGCGCATCAGCCGGGCGGGCGGCTCGACCCGCCGCTGTCGCTGCGGCTGGACGAGGCGGCGCTGATCTGCCCGATCCCGCTCGACCGCTGGTCGGCCGACATGGGCGGGCGCGGGGTGTCGATCGTTGCCTGCTTCCAGTCCCGCGCGCAGCTGGTCGACCGCTACGGCGAGGCCAAGGCAGCGGTCATCCTCAACAATGCTGGCGCCCGGCTGCTGTTCGGCGGCACCGCCGACCGCGACGACCTCACCTACTGGTCCACCCTGGCCGGGGACCGCGACGAGCACGTGTGGACCACCGACGAGCACGGCCATCGCACCGCCCGCTCGGCGCGCCGGGTCCCGGTGCTCGCCCCCGCACAGCTGGCGAACCTCCCCGCCGGGCGGGTCGTCGCGTTCCGCCGCGGCATGCCCCCCGTCATCGGGCGGGCCGAGCAGGCCTGGCGGCGCCGCGACGTACATGACCACTTCCACCCCACCGCAATCACCGTCCGGGCCCGCGCCGCCCTCACCCGCCACCACACCGCTCTCGGCGAGTGGCTCGCCACCCGTGCGCGGGCGCTCGCCGCCCGGCTCACCCGCGCTCGAGCCACAGCCGGGCGATCGGCCCAGGCCGCCACCGCCGGTCCCGGTAGGTGGCTCGCCGGGCTGCGCTCGCGGATCACCGGCGGCTACACCCCACCTCCGATCGTGGATGGCCACCTCGCCGACCCCGACCTGGGTCACGCCCACACCGGGGAGGTCATCCCCTTCCATCGGCCGGGCATCGGGCCGGCCGACCCACCACCGCGGTCGGGCGAGCCGGACGATGGCCAGGACGACGGGTCGTGGCCGCGATGACCACGCGCGGCCGGCGCCTTGGCCGACCCCGCTCCGGCGCACGCTACGGACCGCGGGAGGTCGCGGTGCTCGCCGACGGCCCCTGGGCGCCTCGCCGCTACTGGCGCGCCGACCTGGAAGCCATGCAGCAGGCCAGCCGCGCGATCGGCTACCCCGACGATCATCCCTCCGCCGTGCTGCGCCGCTACCAGCCCACCGACGAGCACCTCCCAGACGACGGACCCGCCGGCGCACCCGCCCGGCTGTGGCGCTGCCAGCCGCCCACGAGCGCCTCGTCAGCCGTGGCCGTCCCGCGCCAACGCGGCCGCGCCCACGCCCCGGACGACGCCCGCGGCCGGGATCGGCCGACGCGCCGGCGTCACGACGACCCACCCGAGCACACCCCCACCGCCACGACCGACGCCGACCCCGGCGAGTACGTGAGGAGCCTCTGGTGACCACGCCACCCGCCGAGCCCACCGGCCGCCACACCCCGCCCGGCAATCGCCCGGGTCCGCCCGCCCCGCGGGAGGACACCACCCCGGCTCGCGGCCGCGACCCGGAGGTTGTCGCGCTGGTCTGCCCCGAGTGCGGCGAGGACGCCATCGAACAACCCCCCGCCGCCCTCGTCCCGTACGAGGCCCACGACCTGGCCCGCCCGGTCTACAGCCACCCCGATGGTGAACCGCTCTGCCCCGTCGTCGGCCCCCACGGCTACCAGCCCGCCGACCCTGTCGAGATCACCGCAGCCGTCGACGACGAGATCATCGCCGCCCACGACGCGGTCGCCCGCGCACTCGCCGGCATCAGCCCGCCCTCCGCCGACATCGCCCACCGCGACCAGCTCACTCGCTGGCACCACGACACCCACGACGCCCGGCACCACGACGACGGGCTCGCCGACGACGCAGGCACCCCATGAGCGGCGATTGCCAAACCGGGAGCCCCGACCCGACCGTGGTCGCACTCAGCCGCGACCTGCAACGCGCGCTGCGCCGCCTCGACACCGTCGACGCCAACGTCCTCCAACTCGCCGCCGACCTCGCCGCGCTCGCCACCCACCTCACCGACGACCAGCCCAACCCGACGCGCGACACCGCCCCCGCGGTGCGGTCGTGGCTGCTCGCGGACTCGCCCCAGTTCGACGCCCACGCCGACCTGGCCCAGCTGATCTGGTGGGTCGACCGGGTCTATCTGCGCTACTCCCGCGCCCGGCTGTCCTCGTGCTGGCTGTGGCACCCCGAGGTGATCGAGGAGCTGTGGTGGTTACGCGGCGCGCACGCCGACGCCTACCACCCCGAGGACGGCTCGTGGCTACGCGTCGGGGACTGGCACGACCGCCAACGCCCCGGAGTCGAACGCCGCATCAACACCCTGCTCGGCTGCTGCGACCTGACCCGGCACGCCGACCAGCACGGCCGTCCCGCCGACATCGGTGAGCCCGACCCGGTGCCGCTCACGCGTCACGCGGCGGCGGTCGCCGACACCTGGACCGCGCATCCGCGCACCGCCGGTCCCGAGCCCACCGCCGAGCAACTCGCCGAAGCCGCAGAACTGCTCGACCGCCAGTACCGCACCCACCGATGAAGCCAGCACGCCACCGCTCAGAGCAGGACCTTGGACGACTAGACGAGCCAGCCGAACAGAGCCCACAGAGATCAACTATCCAAGATCAAAAGGCCGAGCACACCGAGGCATCACGATCCGATGGTGGGTTCCGCGGGCCCTGGCGGGCCACAGAAGAGACACCGCCGCTCAAGATCAAAAACCGCGCGTGCGTCGCGGTGACCGCGATGGGGGAGAGGGACGTTGCTGAGCATCTCGACGGGGCATGACGTCGGCTATCTGACCAAGGCTGTGGCGCAGGCGCGGGAGGGCTACTACACGGGTGCGGTCGCGGCCGGGGAGCCGCCGGGGCTGTGGTTCGGCAAAGGCGCGGAGGCGCTCGGGCTGGGCGGGGAGGTGGATGCGGACCTGATGGAGGCCGTGTACACCCACCTGCTGGACCCGCGTGACCCGGCGGCGGGGGCGCGGTCGACGTGGGGCGAGGCCGCGCCGCTGGCGCAGGGGCATCGCAAGTACCGGACGGCGGATCAGGTGTACGAGGCGCTGCTGGAGACGAACCCGGGCGCGGGCCCGGAGCGGCGGGCGGAGTTGCGGGCGCTCGCGGAGCGGTCGGCGCGGCAGGCGGTGTCGTTCTTGGATGTGACATTCTCGGCGCCGAAGTCGGTGACGGTGCTCGCGGTCGCGTTCGAGCGCGCCGCCAACGACGCCGCGGCGGCGGGGGATCACGAGGCGGCGGCGGCGTTGTCGATGCACGCCAAGACGGTCGAGGACGCGGTGATGGCCGGCGCACGGGCGGCGATCGAGTACCTGCAGGAGCACGCCGGCTATTCCCGGGTCGGGCACCACGGCGGCGGGGCCGGGCGGTGGGTCGACGCGCACGAGTTCGTCGTGGCGCAGTTCCTGCAGCACGACTCCCGCGACCGCGACCCGCAGCTGCACGTGCACCAGGCCATCCTCAACCGGGTGCTGTGCGCCGACGGGGTGTGGCGGGCCCTGGACTCGAGGGCGATCCACGCGCTGCGGGGTGCGGCCGGCGCGGTCGGAGAGCGGGTGATGGAGGCCTACCTGACCCGGGCGTTGGGGGTGGAGTTCGCGACCCGCCCGGATGGCAAGGCCCGCGAGGTGCTCGGGGTGCCGCAGGAGGTGATAGAGCTGTTCTCCTCCCGCCGGCGTGCGGTGTCCGCGCGGACCGAGGAGCTGATCCGCCAGTTCCGCGAGACCGCCGGGCGCGAGCCCTCGCCCGCGGAGCGCTACTACTTCGCCCAGCAGGCCACGCTGGCCACCCGGGCGGCGAAGTCGCACGAGGGCGAGACCCGCGAGCAGCAGCTGGCCCGGTGGACCGAGCAGTGCCGGGAGATCATCGCCGGTGGGTTGGCCCGGGTCGCTGAGGACGTCCTCGGTCGCGCCCAGCACGCCGAGGACGCTGCGGCGTGGTCGCCGCGGGATGTGATCGAGCGGGCGTTGGCGGCGGTGTCTGAGTCGAATCAGGCGTGGTCACGCTCGGCGCTGATGCGCGCGATCTCCGACGCGCTGCCGGGGAACCTGCGGATCGACCCGGAGCAGGTCGCGCCGCTGCTGGAATCTCTGACCGACGCCGCGCTGGCGCGGGCCGTTCCCGTCACCGCGGCGGACGACACGACGAACCTGCCCTCCTGCGAGTTGCTCGGCAACGGCCAATCCCCGTACACCGCGCCGACCGGGGCGCTCTACACGACCGACGGCCAGTGCTCGGCCGAGCATGCGCTGCGCGCGGCGGCCGTCGAGCGCGGCGCGGTCGCCGTCCCGGCCGCGGTCGCCGAGCGGTTGGCGGCCCGGTTCGCCGAGTCCGGGGTCACGCTCGGCGCGGACCAGGCCGCCGCACTGCGCGGGGTGCTCACCTCCGGAGCCCGGGTCGAGGTGCTGCTGGCGGCGGCGGGTACCGGGAAGTCGTTCGTGGTCGGCGCGATCGCCGACAGCTGGACCCACACCGGCGACCCGGACGCGCTGCCGCGGCGGGTGTTCGGGCTCGCGCCGTACCAGGTCGCCGCCGACGTCCTGGCCGGCGAAGGGCTGACGACCAAGAACGTCGCCGCGTGGCTGGCCGCGCAACGCCGCCTCGACCACCCCTCCGGCCGGTCAGAGGATGAGCGGTGGCGGCTGCGCTCTGGGGACCTCGTCGTGGTCGACGAGGCCGGGACCGCGACCACCACCGACCTGGTCGAGATCGGGCAGCGGTGCCGCGACGCCGGGGCGAAACTGTTGCTGGCCGGCGATCCGCGCCAGCTCACTGCGATCGGCCCGGGTGGGGCGCTGGCCGACATATCTGAGCGCGGCATCACCTACCAGCTCACCGAGGTGCGCCGCTTCCGCGAGGCGTGGGAGGGGCCGGCGTCGCTGCGGCTGCGCGACGGCGACGCGTCGGTGCTGGCCGAGTACGCCAAGCACGGGCGGCTCGTCGACGCGGGCACCGCCGAGCAGGCCGAGGCCGCCGCGTCCCGCGCGTGGCTGGCCGACACCCTGTCCGGGAAGGAGTCGCTGCTGCTGGTCGGCACGAACGCCGCCGCCGCCCGGGTGTCGGCCGCGCTGCGCGCCGAGCTCGTCGCACTCGGCCACGTCGAGGAGGACGGGGTTGCGCTGGGGATGGCGGAGTGGGAAGGGGTCACCGTCGGGGTCGGGGACCTCGTCCAGGCCCGCGCACTCGCGTGGCATCTGCACGGGTGGGAGGGCAACACCGCCGCGCCGATCACCCGCCAGACCTACCGGGTCACCGCGCTGCGCCCGGACGGCGGGCTCACCGTGGCCCCGATCCTCGACCGCGCCACCGACCAGCCCGGCACCGACGCGCCCGCCGATCGTAACGCCTGGGGGGAGCGCCTCGGCGCGCCGATGCAGCTGCCCGCCGACTACGTCCGCGAGCACCTCTCGCTCGGCTACGCGTCCACCCGCGACGCCGCCCAGGGCCGCACCGTCGACACCTCGCACTCGGTCAACGGCCCCGGCGGCGGCGCCGCTGGCGTCTATGTGCCGGGGACCCGCGGCCGGGAGGCCAACACCTTCTACGTGGTGACCCGCCACCTCGCCCCGGACGCCGAAACCGGCCAGACCCTCACCGTCGTCGAACGCACCGCCCAGGCGGTGCTCGCCGAGGTGATCGAGGGCGAGCGGGCCGAGCGGACCGCGCTGGCCGAGCGCGAGCAGGCCGACCTCGACGCCCGCTCGACCATGACCCACGTCGACCGGCTGATCGACGTCGTCGCCCGCGAGGTCACCGCCGGGCGCGCCGCGGCCACCCTGGACCGGCTCACCGCCGAGGGCGCGCTCACCGCCCATCAGCGCGAGGCCCTGGCCGCCGACGACGCGTTCGGGTCGCTGGAGCGGCTGCTGCGCACCGCCGAACTCGCCGGGCACAACCCGGACGCCGTGCTCACCGCCGCGGTGACCGACGAGCGCGGCCTGCGCGACGCCCGGTCCCCCGCACAGGTGCTGCACCACCGGATCACCACCTCGCTGACCGGCCGGCTCACCCCGAACATCGCGGACGTGGCCGACCTCATCCCGGCCGCGACCCCGCCCGAGTGGCGGGCCTGGCTGACCGACCGGGCCGAGGCCGCCACCGAGCGCCGCCATGAACTCGGCGCGCTGACCGCCGAGCAGGCCCCGCCGTGGGCGGTCGATGCCCTCGGCTCCGTCCCCGACGACATCCTTGCCAGGCAGGAGTGGGAGCGGCGCGCGGGCTGGGCCGCCGCCTACCGCGAACTCGTCGGCTACACCGACGAGCGCGACCCGCTCGGCTTCGCCCCCGCCCCGGCGCTGGCCGAGAAGGCCGCCCTGTTTCGGGCCGCGCACCGCGAACTCGGGCTGCTCGACGTCGGCGCCGAGGAAGCGAGTCTGTCCGACGGGCAGCTACGCGCCCGGGTCACCGGCTACGCCCGCGAAGAAGCGTGGGCACCCCGCTACGTCGACGACGAACTCGAAGCCACCCGGCGCGCGCTGGAGACAGCCCGCGCCGACGCCGTCATATGGGCCGCCCGCGCCGACGCCCCCGACACCGACCCGACCAGCGCCCAGCAACTCCGCGACGCCGCGGACCAAGCCCAGCAGGATGCCGCCGCGCTCGCCGACCGCGTCTCTGCGCTGGAGGCGGCCGACCAGGCCCGCGCGGCGTGGTACGTACACACCGCCGTCAGCCGCGAGAAGGCCCACCGCTCCGCCACCGAATTACGGGCCCGCGGCATCGACCCCACCGAGGCCGCCGGCCGCGTCACCGCCCAGGAATGGATCGACGCCCACCACGCCGAACAAGCCGACGCCGACCTCGACCGCGAGATCCACGAGGACTACGAACTTGCCGACGACGAGCCCCGCGACGTCGACCAGACGCGCAGCCCCGACCGGCGGACCCACATCACGGTCGAGCAGCCACCGGTCGACATCCGCGACACCGCGACGGTGGACTTGACCGAGCACACCGACCCCACCGCACGCCGGCGGGTGCCGACCGTCGACGAGGCAGCCGAGGCCGTCGCCCGCTCCCAGGCCGCGCTCGCCGAGATCGCCGCACGCCACGACACCGACAGCGCCCGCGCCCAGCGCGAGGCCACCGAGCAGGCCCGTCTCGACGAACTCGTCCGATGGCACCACGACGACACCACCCAGCACGAGCAACACGACGTCGACCACCGGACCGGCCGCCCCGACGAGGCGATGCTGGAGCGGTAAGGCATCACCCAGCAGGCCGGCCAGCGATCCCGGAATCCTGGCTGCCGTCTCCGCACCCGCGCACCGCTTCACGGCCGTCTCGTCTAAGACATGGTCCCCGCCCAGGCGATGCCGTGGAACATCGAGCGAGATCATTTTCACCGGGGCGGCGGTACCAATCGACGAGGCTCGGAGGAGACGATCAATCGCTTACCGTAGATCTTGGTCGGAGGGGGCCGAGTCATGGGTTCGGTAGGAAATCACACCGCGTCCTGCGCCTGGGCAACGGGACATGACTGCAAATGCACTGGCTGCGGCGGATCTCTTCATGGCTGGGTTGGCGGCGTCGGACTGGCGCAGCCGCACATGGCTCCCGAACGCGCCCAGCGCCGCGCAGAGATAGATCGAAAGTGGACTAAATACTTCCGCCCCGATAGAAAAACCATGAACAGGCAGACCAAAGAGGCGGGAATAGATTCAGCGAGACTAGACATCATCTCCTGGATGGCTGAGCACTGGCGGAAACGTGTCAAGAGTCAGTCTCCGGGCGACGCTGACCCGAATGCCGAGAGCAAGGCGCGCGCTGATTCCACAGTGCCGGCGGGCGCTTCCGCGCCCGCCCACGACGATGGCACACCTGTTTAATCCGCGGTCGAATCGGCCGTCGAGACACACGGCAGCGCCATATCAAATTCCACCCACAAAGCCGTGGACGCCCACATAGGGCCGTCGAAGCTTCCCGACGCCAGAAGGCAGATGGCGGACCACTTCTGGTGCGACCTGTTCGCAGCGCTCGCCGAAGCTATCGAGAAGTTCAACGACACGCTGGAGTCTGTTCCCGATTGCGTCGTCGATATCATACTCGGTTCCGAGAAGCAGGCGCGTCGCTCGTTGATCACGCATGAGGTCGTGAAACTCGCAGTGAAGAAGGCATGGAGCCCGGTCGAGGCGGCGATCAAGGCTTCGTTTCAATCCGAGGACGTGCTGCGCGCATTGCGCATCCTTGCGGTACTGGCGTGCCCCGCGCCTGAAAAGCACATCGCCGTACGCCGACACTGCCTCAAACCATTGGGGAGCGAGATGCTCACGGAGGCCACGAAGGACAGACTCGAAGTGATCTTTCCCGAGGAATTCACGGCTGGAATGTAGGAGCGTCGCGGCGACGTTGTCGCCTCACCTTGGTCGGCGCGGCGGCCGGCCGCCGGTCGTCAAGTCACGCTCGTCGCTGCGGCGTCCACCTGCGCACGCACGTGCCGCCACCAGCACTGCGCCTCCGCCCGCGCCCGGTCCCGGCAGGCCTGCTCCGCGGCCTGCCACGCCTTGTCCGGGTCACGGGGTCGACGCGGCCGGTACAGGTGCGGCCGCTCCGGCGGTATACCCGCCGCTCGATGCCACGACGTGTGCACCGGGAAGTCCTCCCGTGACCCGAGCAGCCACGCCAACACCCGCCACACCCCGTACGCGAACTCCGGATCATCCACCCGCGCCGGCGCCGCGGTGACGCCCAGACTCCGCCAGTCCGCGGCGGTCGGCGGAATCTGCCCCGCCGCCACCGACAGCGCCACCCAGCTCTCGGCCCGCGCCATCTCCCGGGACACCCCACAGGTCCACGTCCTGACCGGCTCGCCCGTCCGGGCGTCGGGCGTCGTCGACCAGCTCGACTCCGAGCAGCACCGGGCTGTCATCGGCGACACCTCGCCGAGCGTGAACCACACCAGCGCCGCAGCCACGCCGGCATCCCGCCGCGTCGAGCTGTACGGGCCCAGCCCGATCAGCCGCTGCGCGACACGCTCGCACTCCCATACCGCGTCGTCGGCCGGAACGACCCACGACGGAAGAAGCACCAGCGAGGACATGAACCTCAGTATGGGCCGAGAACCGACAGTTTCCGCAGGTCCGCAGTACGTGACCCGGCGGCAACGGCACGGCGGCGGCGGTTGCCCACGCCCTCGACTGCGCGGTGTCCGAGAGGACGCGACGCGACTTCTCCACCACGACGAGTAACACGTGCTGCTGGGAATCGACATTCGCAGCGGTGGTGACCATGGGGCGGCGCAGGCCGCGGAGGGGATCGGCTCAGTCGTGGATTCAGTGATCGAGGAAGCGTCGGGGCTGGCCGAGCCGGCCGCCGCGCTATGGGCGCCGGGCAGCGCCGTGCTCGCCGCGGGCGAGGACGAGTTCGGGCAGCCTGCGGTGGCGGTGTGGCAGGTCAGCCCGGACGGTCATCTGACCGGAGCGTGGGTCGTCCCCGAGCGGGATGCCTACAACGACCCGGCTGCGGCGCGGCGATTGCTGGTCAGCATCGAACGGCGCGCCCTGGCCGCTACCCCTGCCGGCGCCGTCGACGAGACCGTCGCCCGGCTCACCGGGGCCGCGGGCATCGACACCGGCCGATGGTGGGACAAGCAGCTGTTCTTCCCGGTCGAGGCCTTCCAGGAGGTGCTCGGCAGGCGGGCGGAGTTCGAGGCGACGGTTGCCGCGATCCGCGGCGGCGGGCGTACCGTCGCGCCGCTGGAGTGGGAGCGCACCTTCTCTCCCGACGACCGGCCCACGACGATCAGCGATTTGGCACGGCTGGCCGGGATCGCCGCGCCTGCTGGAGCGCCAGTGGTCGTCGAGGCCCTGCGGACGTCGCGGGTGCTTCAGTGGCTCATCGGGCTGTGGACGCGGACCGAGCAGCCGAAGAACCGTCGTGACTACCTGCGGGACAAGCACGGCGAGCCCGACGCCCTACCCCCGGCGTGGTTGGACGCGGTCCTGACCGCCAGCGACACCCGGCTCCCGCTGTGACCGTGCTGACCGGCGATGCCTGGCTCGGGTACGCGGTCGTGGACACCGAGACAACCGGGCTGCTCCCCGGCTTCCGTCATCGCATCGCCGAGCTCGCCGTTCTCCACCTCGACCCCGACGGCACTCCCACCGGTGAATGGTCCACCCTGCTCAACCCCCAGCGGGACCTCGGGCCGCAGGCCATCCACGGCATCCGCGCAGCCGACATCCGCTGCGCGCCCACTTTCGACCAGATCACCGGCCAGCTCGCCGACATGCTCACCGGCCGGGTACTCGTTGCCCACAATTGGCCTTTCGACGCCATGCACCTGCGTGCAGAGTTCGCCCGCCTCGGCGTCGACGTCCCCTTCCACCCGGCGGGCGGGCTCTGCACGATGCAGGCCGCCGGGCAAGCCATGCCCTGGGCGCGACGCTCACTGATCGAGTGCTGCGCCGCCGCCGGCCTGCCCGACCGCACCTGGCACACCGCCCTCGACGACGCCCGCGGCGCCGCCGACCTGCTCTGCCACTTCCTCCAGCGCGCGCCGCACCTCGTCGAACCCAACGACGACCACCGCGCCGCCGCCTCCTGGCCATGGCCGCAGTTCCCGACCACCAGCGTGCAGCCGGTGCAGCGCACACCCCTCGGGCATGTCAGACCGCACTTCCTCGCCCGGCTCGTCGACCGCATCCCGCGCACCGGCGAACCCGTCAAAGACGCCTACCTCGCCATGCTCGACAACGCGCTGCTCGACCGACAGATCTGCGACACCGAAGCCGACGCGCTGGTCGACCTTGCCCACGACCTCGGCCTGACGAAGTCCGAGGTCATCGACCTCCACCACCGCTACATACGGGAGCTCGGCCAGGCCGTGTGGGCCGACGGTGTCCTCACCGACGACGAACGCCGCGACGTCGACACCGTCGGCACGCTGCTCGCCATCGATCCCGCCACTGTTGAGGCCATCCTCGCCACGACCGGGAACCGGCCACCCACGCCTCCGGCGGCGGCGAACGGGCCCACGCTGAGCGCCACGGGCCTCACCTTGCGCCGAGGCGACACGGTCGTGCTCACCGGCCAGATGCAACGAGGACGCGCCGAGATCACCGCGCAGGCGCGGGCCGCAGGCCTGCGGATGACCACCTCGGTCAGGCGCAGGACCACTGTCGTCGTCGCAGCCGACCCAGATTCCCTCTCCGGCAAAGCCAGCGACGCCCGCAGACACGGCGTTCCCGTCGTCAACGAGCACACCTTCATGCGCGTACTCGTGTCCCGCGTCAAGCAGTTGGCAGGATTTCGGGTTCGGGAAAGTTTGGGATCACCGGGTCGGCCAGGCCGAGGTGGACCTCGAGCGGCCGGTTCCAGGCCAGCGCCTCGTGCGGGCGGACGGTGTTGTACTCGACTCGGTAGTCCTCGGCGTGCGCGACGAGGTCGAGGACGTCGGGGATCTCCTCGAGGAACAGTCGCTCGTACTTCAGGGTGCCGAACCCACGCTCGCGTGATCCGTTCTGCCCCGGGGACTTCACGCGGGTGCGGACATGGCGCAGCTCGGGATGGGTAGCGATGAACGCCTCGAACCGGAACGAGCGGAACGGGCCGCCGT
Organism: Pseudonocardia sp.; assembly: GCF_050246655.1. Lineage (GTDB taxonomy): Bacteria > Actinomycetota > Actinomycetes > Mycobacteriales > Pseudonocardiaceae > Pseudonocardia. The sequence goes on along the minus strand of NZ_JBFWVQ010000091.1, from coordinate 1,263 downwards.
TGTCGGTCACGATCGTCGCCAACGGCAACACCTTCCCGTCGTCGTCCCGCGGGGCCAGGTCGATCAACGGTGCGCCGGCCAGCCGGGCGGCTTCGGCGAGCGCGAGTTCGACCGTGGTGATCGCGTCGTGCTGGTTCGCGGTCGGGGAGACGTGCCAGCCCAGCTCGTACTTGCTCCAGTAGTCGCGGCAGCCCGCGAGTCGCCACGTCCCGCCGGTAGCGGTCTCGAAGTCGGTGAAGTCCAGTTGCCACACCTGGTTCGCGCCGGTCGGCTCGACCGCGAACGCGGCCTTGCGGCGGGCGGCGAGCTGGCGGCGTTCACGCTGGTAGTTCGCCTCCAGCAGCAGCCCCTCGTCACGCAGCAGCCGCAGCACGCTGGCCTGCGACACCCGATGCCCGTCGTGACGGCACATCGCCCACACCTTGCGGTGTCCCCACGCCGGGTGCGCCAGCGCATGCCGGCGCGCGGCCTCACCGACCCGCTCACGGGCTGGACGCGGCCATGGGCCTTTCGGCTGTCGGTCCTGGCGGGCGCGCCCCTGGCGGCGGCGCCAGGTGCGCTCGGGCACGCCTATCAGCGCGCAAAACCTCGTGGTCGGCATGCCCGCACCCACGCGGATCACCTCGAGGTCCGCGAAGGGCCCAGCCGGCCCTCCGCGGAGCGCTTCCAGACACGCAGCTCGACCGCGGCCTCACCCAACGCCTGGGTCAGGTCGGCGACCTCGGCCTGCAGCTGCTGCTCGCGCGTCGACGGCCCGGACTTGCCCGCGGCCAGCCCGGCGCGGCCGGCCTCCAGGAACTGCCGCTTCCAGTTCCCGACCGACTGCTCGGACACCTTCGCCCGCCGCGCGGCCTCGGCGACGGTGATCTCCCCGGCCAGGATCGACAACACGATCCGGACCTTCTCCTCAGCCGGCAACGCCGGCGGTCTCGCCATGACGATCAGATTCCTCCATGGTCAGACCCGCAAGAAACGGGCCCTGCCAAGAAGTCTGACGCGCGACACTCGATGCCATGGGCTGACGGCATCCGCTGCCGGCACCCGCCCGCACTAGTCGACGAACTGCACCGGGGCTCCGCCCCGGACCTCGGCCCTCTCTCCGGTGGAGCAGGAAAGCGCGGACCGTGGTTCCACCACCGGCCGGTCGTCCCGGAGGGATGCCACACCGCCCCGCGGGGCGCAAGGCAGGAAAGCGCGCCTTGCACCCCGCGGGTCGGCGCGGCCTGCAAAGCACGCCCGACCGACGGTGGAACCACTCGAACC
>NZ_JBFWVQ010000090.1:0-24813 GCF_050246655.1 Pseudonocardia sp. | reverse complement strand
CAAACGCACACAGATCGGCGACAAACTCGTGAAACGAGCACACCACCAAGAGACCCGACACCCCGACCCGCCGAAGATCGAACTGGGACTCCCCGCTGCCTAAGTCAGCGGCATTGGGATCGACCCGGCCCGCCGACCACGCGCCCGGCCCGACCACGTGGTTCACCCAGCTCAGCGTCCAGCGCGGCTCTGATCAGCTGGAGTGCCGCTTCGCCGGTCGCGGCCGCATCGAGGGCGGCCTCCAACGCGCGGACGTAGTACGCGACGACCGCGTCGAGCCATTGCTCACCGGTGGCCGTCTCGACCCAGGCCACTCGACGTCCGGACGCACGGCCTTCTTCGACCTCGTCGTCATCGACGAAGCGCACGGCTCGGTCTACCAGCGCTACGGCGCGATCTTCGAGTGGTTCGACGCGATGCTGGTCGGCCTCACCGCCACCCCGAAGGACGAGGTCGACCACAACACCTACCGCCTGTTCCACCTGGAGGACGGTGTCCCCACCGACGCGTACAGCCTCGACGAGGCCGTCCGCGACGGCTGGCTCGTGCCACCGCGCGGCGTCGCCGTCGAGACGTTGTTCCTCCGGCACGGCATCCGCTACGCCGACCTGACCGAGGCCGAGCGCGACGAGTGGGATGCCCTCGACTGGGGCGAGGACGACCCGCCCGACGAGGTCGGAGCCGAGGAGATCAACCGGTTCCTGTTCAACGAGGACACCGTCGACAAGGTGCTCGCCACCGTGATGGACAAGGGCTACAAGGTCGCCAGCGGGGACCGCCTGGGCAAGACGATCGTCTTCGCGAAGAACCAGGCGCACGCCGAGTTCGTCCAGCGCCGGTTCGACGTCGGATGGCCCCACCTGGGAGGTGAGTTCGCCCAGGTCATCACGCACGGCACGCGGTACGCCCAGAACCTCATCGACGCGTTCTCCACCACCGACAAGCCGCCGCACATCGCGATCTCGGTGGACATGCTCGACACCGGCATCGACGTGCCTGAGGTCGTCAAGCTGGTGTTCTTCAAGATGGTGCGGTCGAGGAGCAAGTTCTGGCAGATGATCGGCCGCGGCACCCGGCTGCGCCCCGACCTGTTCGGCCCGGGCGCCGACGACGCCACCGACGTACTCACCCACCTGGCGGGCCTGCCCTCGGCCGTCCAGGACGACGACGAGGACCCCAAGCGGTTCGACCTGCTCGTGCTGCGCCGCCAGCTCGCCCAGCTGACCGGCGATGCGGCCGCCGCCGAACGGCTCCGCGAGCAGGTCCAGGCCATCGCCGCCGCGCTGCTCGGGAAGCTCACGATCCCGTCGGTCGCGCAGCAGCAGGAGCTTCTCGACGAGGTGGCGGGCGACCTGTGGTCGATCGACGTGACCCTGCCGCTGCTCGAACACGTCCGCCTGCGGATCCGCGGCCTCGTGCGCTTCGTGGAACGGACCCGGCGCAACCCCGTCTACACCGACTTCGCCGACGAGCTCGGCCAGCCCACCGAGGTCCTCCTGCCCGGCGTGACACCCGGCACGAACCTCGAACGGTTCCGGGCCAAGGCCTCGGCCTACCTCCGCCGGCACGAGGATCACGTCGCCCTGCAGCGCCTGCGCCGCAACAAGCAGCTCACACCCGACGACGTCGCCGCGCTGGAGCAGATGTTGCTCGCCAGCGGGGCTGGCGAACAGGCCGACATCGACGCGGCCGCGAGACAGGCGAAGGGTCTCGGCCTGTTCATCCGTTCGCTGGTCGGGCTCGACCGCCAGGCCGCCGTCGACGCCTTCGGGCACTACCTCGACGGCAGCCGGTTCACCGTCGACCAGATCCGCTTCGTGAACCTGATCGTGGACGAACTCACCCAGAACGGCGTGATGGAGCCGGGCAGGCTGTTCGAGTCCCCGTACACCGACCACGCACCCACCGGCCCAGATCGCGTCTTCCCGCGGGCCGACGTCGAGGTGATCGTCGACATCCTGCACCAGGTCAGGGACCGGGCACTGCCCGTCGACGTCGCGTAGATCAGACCGCGTAGCGCGCCGTCCCGCCCTCGTCCGTGACCGTCAGCGCACCCCGCTGGACCAGCACGTCCAGGTGCGCCGCGGTCTCCAGCACCGCCAGCATCGCGTTCATCCGGTCGAGCTCGTCCAGGCGGCGCTCCCGGCGCGTCCACGGCAGGACCTGGGCCACCTCCAGGGCCGTCCCCCGGCCCTCGCGGACGGCCGCCAGCGTGGCGTCCAGCCGCACGCCGTGGTGCTCCAGCAGCGCGTCCACCCGCTCGTGCACCCGCATCCCGACGGCGCCGTGCGCCGGCAGCAGCGCCGCGTCCGGACGCGTGGTGAGCAGCTCCAGCGAGGTGAGGAAGTCCGCGAGCGGGCTCGGCGGTGGCACTGCCTCGAAGCCGATCGACGGGGTGATCGACGGCAGCACGTGGTCGCCCGCGAAGAGCAACCCGCCCGGCTCGTCCGCGAACACCAGGTGCCCCCGGGTATGGCCCGGGGTGTGGATCGCCCGCAGCGACCGCCCGGTGAGCGCGACGTCCGCGCCGTCGTCGATCCACCGGTCGGGCGGCTCCCAGTCGGCGAGCTCCTCCGCGGAGATCCGCCACCGGGCGATCGCGTCCGCCAGCTCCTGCGCGCCCGCCCGCCGCAGCCGGGGCACGTGCGCCGACTCGCGGTGCGCGTCCCTGATGCCGGCCAGGGCCTGCTCCTCGCCACGACCCAGCGCGATCGGGGTGCCGAACTCGCGGCGCAGCGCCACCGCCTGCGTGTAGTGGTCGCGGTGGGCGTGGGTGACGAGGAAGCCGCGCACGTCGCCCAGCCCCGCACCCAGCGCGGCCAGGGCGTCCACCAGCAGGTCGCGGGCGTCGGCGAGCGCCCAGCCGGCGTCGACGAGGGTGACGGCGTTCCCGCCGTCCTCGATCGCATAGACGTTCACGGCCTTGAGCGCGTCCCCCGGCAGCGGCAGCGGGATCCGGTAGACCCCGGGCGCGCACCGGTAGACCCCGGGCGTGGTCCAGTCCAGGTCGGGGCCGTCGTCCTGGACCGCGGTGACCCGGGCGGTCACGCCGATCCCGCCGGGCGCGTGAACGCGTCGGTCCCATCGGGGTCGCGGAGGCTGCCGAAGAACCCCTCGCCGTAGTAGGCGCCGAACGCGTCGACGATCTCCTGCAGCGGGAGGTCGGCGAACACACCCCGGTCCCGCACGTACTCCATGTACGTGCCGCCGTCCGGCGTGTACTCGTGCAGCAGCGCGTCCTTCCGTCCGTCGAACGCGATCGGCGCGACCCCGAAGCGGGTGCACAGCTCCGCGTTGAACGCCGGCGTCGCCTTCACCCAGCGGCCGTCGAGGTGGAGGTCGGTGTAGCCGTGGTAGAGGAACAGGTCCGCGCCGCGCATCCGCTCCTTCAGCCGCGGCGTCTGGAAATGGTTGCGGACGTCGGCGAAGCCCAGTCGCGCCGGGATCCCCTCGGCGCGCGCGGCCGCGGCCAGCAGCACCGCCTTGGGCACGCACCAGGTCGCCCCGGCGCCCACGATCGCGCTCGCCCGGTAGTCCGCCGGATCGTTGCTGGCCGAGAAGGGGTCGTACCAGTACCCGTCGCGGACCGCGGTGAACAGCCGCGCCGCCTTCTCCACCGGACCGCTCGCCGAACCGGACGCGTCCCGGGCGAACGCCCGCACGCGTTCGTCGTCGGAATCGACGTAGAAACCGGGTTCGAGATACTCCGAGTACTCCGACGGCACGCGCGACGTCACCGGCTGCGCTCCCTTCGCTGGGGGACGCCCCGACACTACGTCGGGTGGACGCATCCGGCCGGTCGGCGCCGGTGTGATGCGTGCGGGCTCAGCCGCGCACGAGGTCGGCCGGTGGCAGGAACTCGCGGGACACGTCGTCGAACGTCTGGCTCCGCGCGCCGAGGCGGCGGATGAGGTCCGCGACCGCGACCCCGCGCACCCCGGCCAGGGTGATCCGCCCGTCGTGCTTCGTGGTGATGCACCGCTGCACCCGGGCCGGGTGGACGGCCGCGCACCGCTGCGCCAGCACGCGGGCCGCCGCGGCGTGCGCGGGCGAACCGGTGAACCGTGCGAACGCGGCCTCGTCGCCGACGACGACCTCGACCATCGCCTGGTACTGACGCTCCGGCGGCTTCGTCATCTCGACGCCAGGGTGGTCCAGGGTGATGTCGAGCTCCTCGAACAGGTGGCGGCGGAGCTTCACGATCTCGGGCGCCGCGGCGAGCGTGGGCACGAGCGTGCCGTCCACCCACTCCCGGAAGCCGGCGACGGACGACCCGGGGCGCATCCGCAGGAACACGAGATGGCGCACGTGGCCGTCGGTGCCGTCGGGCGCCGGGTCGATCGCGTCGCGCACCGTCTCGCTGTTCGGCCCGAGCGCCGCGTAGCCGATCTCCTGGGACAGGAAGTTGATCCCGTCCTCCATCTGCACCCGGGAGGCTCCGACGAACGCCTGCAGGTCCGCCATCGTCGCGAACGTCGCCTCGGGCACGCCGTGGAAGGTGTCCTGCTCGTCGGGACGCATCGACACGCCGTCGACCGCAGGCCACAGGGAGTCCTCGAGCGCGACCTTGTGCAGCCAGACCGAGCGCAACCCGGGGAACCGCGGGGGCAGCGTGACGTGCGCGTTGAGCCAGTAGTCGTAGAAGTCCGCCGGGGTCATCCCGTCCTTGGCCTTCAGCGGGATGACCAGCGTCATCGCGTCGTGCCGGGGCAAGGCGGGGGCCGCGGTGGAGGGTGTGGAGGGGGCGGCCGGGACCGACGTGTCTGCCGTCATGGCTGGTCTCCTTCGACTGCGACGGCCTGGTGGGGCGCAGCCGAGGGTCCGGCACCTTCCGGAGGAGGTTCAACGAGCAGTCCCGGTCAGCGGGACCGGCGGCCCGCCGGGGCGTGTCCCCGGCGGGCCGTCGCGGCGGCTCAGCTGCAGCCGCTGGTGGAGCCGCATCCCTCGCACAGATAGCAGGAGCCCGCCGGGCGCATCTTCGTCCCGCAGGTCATGCACAGCGGCGCGTCGGCGGCCTTGCCCAGGTGCAGCTCCAGCAGCTCGGTGGAACTGCCGACCTCGGGCGGTGCCGGGGTCGCGCCCGGGGGCGGGCCCGCCGGGGCGGGCTCGACCTCGACGCCGGCCCGCAGGCCCTCGATGTCGACGCTGCCCATGTCCACGGTGCCGTCGCCGTACCCGCTCGCGACCTGGGCCGCCCGCTCGTCCGCGGAGAAGATGCCCAGCTGGGCGCGCTTCTCGTAGGGCAGGTAGTCCAGCGCCAGGCGCCGGAACAGGTAGTCCATGACGCTCGTGGCGATCCGGACGTCCGGGTCGTCGGTCATGCCCGCGGGTTCGAAGCGCAGGTTGGAGAACTTCGAGACGTAGAACTCCAGCGGGATGCCGTACTGCAGACCCACCGAGATCGACATCGAGAAGGCGTCCATCACGCCCGAGAGCGTCGAGCCCTGCTTGCCGAGCTTGACGAAGATCTCGCCGAGCCCGTCGTCCGGGTACGACCCGGCCGTGAGGTAGCCCTCGGCACCGCCCACGGTGAACGAGACCGTCTGGCTCGGGCGCTTCTTCGGCAGGCGGCGCCGGATGGGGCGCTGCTCCACCGGTGCCTGCACCTCGGCCGTCTTCGCCTCGCCCTTGCCCGCCGACAGCGGCTGGCCGACCTTGCAGTTGTCGCGGTAGATCGCGAGCGCCTTGAGGCCGAGCCGCCAGCCTTCGAGGTAGATCTGCTCGACGTCAGCAACGGTGGCGGCCTCCGGCATGTTCACCGTCTTGGAGATCGCGCCGGACAGGAACGGCTGCACCGCGGCCATCATCCGCACGTGCCCCATGGGGGCGATCGAGCGCTCCCCCATCGCGCAGTCGAACACCTCGTAGTGTTCGGTGCGCATCCCCGGGGCACCCACGACGTGACCGTGCTCGCCGACGTACTCGACGATCGCCTCGACCTGCTCGGTGGGGTAGCCCAGGCGTTGCAGCGCCGTCGGCACCGTCTGGTTGACGATCTGCATCGACCCGCCGCCGACGAGCTTCTTGAACTTGACCAGCGCCAGGTCCGGCTCGATGCCGGTGGTGTCGCAGTCCATCATCAGCCCGATCGTCCCGGTGGGGGCGAGGACCGAGGCCTGCGCGTTGCGCCAGCCGTTGCGCTCGCCGACGGCGAGCGACTCCTTCCAGACCTTCGTGGCGAGCTTGTGGACGGGTGCGCTCGCCGGGAAGGTGCGCACGTCGTCGTTCGCGGCGGCGTGCTTGCGCATCACGCGCTGGTGGGACTCGGCGTTGCGGGCGTAGCCGTCGTAGGGGCCGACGACGGCGGCCAGCTCCGCCGACCGCTGGTACGCCGCACCCGTCATGAGCGAGGTGATCGCCGCCGCCAGTGATCGGCCGCCCTCGGAGTCGTAGGCGTGGCCGGTGGCCATGAGCAGCGCGCCCAGGTTCGCGTAGCCGATGCCGAGCTGGCGGAACGCGCGGGTGGTCTCCGCGATCGGCTCGGTCGGGAAGTCCGCGAAGCAGATGGAGATGTCCATCGCCGTGATGATCAGCTCGACGGCCTTCGCGAAGCGCGGCGCGTCGAACGTGCCGTCCTGGCCGAGGAACTTGAGCAGGTTGAGCGAGGCGAGGTTGCAGCTGGAGTTGTCCAGGTGCATGTACTCCGAGCAGGGGTTGGACGCCGTGATCCGGCCCGACTCGGGGCAGGTGTGCCAGTCGTTGATCGTGCCGTCGTACTGGATGCCCGGGTCGGCGCACTCCCAGGCGGCCTGCGCGATCGTGCGGAAGAGCTTCTTCGCGTCGACGCGGTCGATGACGTCGCCCGTCATCCGTGCGCGCAGCCCGAACTCCCCGCCCGACTCGACCGCCCGCATGAACTCGTCGGTGACCCGGACGGAGTTGTTCGCGTTCTGGTACTGCACCGAGGTGATGTCGGCACCGCCGAGGTCCATGTCGAACCCGGCGTCGCGCAGCACCCGGACCTTGGCCTCCTCCTTGGCCTTGGTGAGCACGAACTCCTCGACGTCCGGGTGGTCGACGTCGAGCACCACCATCTTCGCGGCCCGCCGGGTGGCCCCGCCGGACTTGATGGTGCCCGCGCTCGCGTCCGCGCCGCGCATGAACGACACCGGGCCCGACGCCGTGCCGCCCGAGGACAGCAGTTCCTTCGACGAGCGGATCCGCGACAGGTTGAGCCCCGCCCCGGAGCCGCCCTTGAAGATCAGCCCCTCCTCGCGGTACCAGTTGAGGATCGACTCCATCGTGTCGTCGACGGCGAGGATGAAGCACGCCGAGACCTGCTGCGGGCTCGCGGTGCCGACGTTGAACCACACCGGCGAGTTGAAGCTGAACACCTGGTGCAGCAGCATCCAGGTGAGCTCGTGGGCGAAGATCTCCGCGTCCTGCTCGGTGGCGAAGTAGCCCTGCTCCACGCCCGTCGCGTGGTAGACCCCCACCACACGGTCGATGAGCTGGCGGATGCTGGACTCGCGCTGCGGCGAGCCGACGGCGCCGCGGAAGTACTTGCTCGTGACGATGTTCGTGGCGTTGACCGACCAGAACTCGGGGAACTCGACGCCGCGCTGCTCGAAGTTGACCGTGCCGTCGCGCCAGTTCGTCATGACGACGTCGCGGCGCTCCCACCGCACCTCGTCGTAGGGGTGCACCCCCGCGGTCGTGTACAGGCGCTCGACGGTGAGGCCGGCCGCGCGCTTGCGCTTCGAGGCGCCGGACGATGGCCCGGACTTCGCGCTGCGGTCGTTCCCGACGGTCTCGGTCATGCTCTCCCTCTCCCCCGCGTGGGCGCCCTGGGGTGACGCCGCACACCTCGGAACGTGCTGGTGCTACCGGTCCGGGCATTGCTCGTGTGCTGGGTGCCGCGCCCCGGACCGGTCCGGACGTGCGCTCCCGGGCCGTGCGGGCGGGCCGCCGTGCCGGGTCTGTCGGTCGTGCCGGCGCGACGTCGCGCCCGGATTCCGCCGGTCGCTCGCCGGCCCCGGTCAGCCCGGGGGGCCGCCGCCGGTGCTCCCGGACGGCGCCCCGTCCGTCCCTGCGCCCGCCCGCGCGGCGCCCGTGACCTGGGCGGCCCGCAGACCGGAGATCTCCTTCTCGAAGTCCTCCACGCAGGAGAACGAGCGGTAGACGCTGGCGAAGCGCAGGTACGCCACTTCGTCCAGCTCCCGCAGCGGCCCGAGGATCGCGAGGCCCACCTCGTGGCTCGGGATCTCGGCCGTGCCCCCGGCACGGACCGACTCCTCCACCCGGTGGGCGAGCTTCTGCAGGGCGTCCTCGTCGACCGGGCGGCCCTGGCAGGCGCGCCGCACCCCCCGGACGACCTTCTCCCGGCTGAACGGCTCGGTGACACCGCTGCGCTTGACCACCGCGAGGACGGCCTCCTCGACGGTGGTGAACCGGCGGCCGCACTCCGCGCAGGATCGACGGCGGCGGATCGCCTGGCCGTCCTCGACCTCGCGGGAGTCGATCACCCGGCAGTCCGAGTGGCGGCAGAACGGGCAGCGCATCGAACTCCTCACCCCCGTCACGTACTCGGACCCAGTTCGTTCCCCGTCGCGCCGAGGAACGAACTACATGGATGTAACCACAACATCTAGGGGTTTGGGAAGCCAGATGCCCCTACCAGTTGAGTCCATCATGCCCGTGAGTGACCTGTCGACCCGTACCCTGACCGTTCGGCGACGGGGCCTGCACGTTCACCGGCACCTCCGCCGCGGGGGCACCCCCGGACCGCGCGGCCCCGGCGACGTCCGACAGAAGCCCGAGCCCGACGACGACGAGCGCGGTGAGGATCGCGACCACCACGGCCCGGACGACCGCGAGGGCGCCACCGTCCGGCCGTCGGACAGGCGGCCTGACGTCCGACCCGGGACCGCCCCCGGCCCGGCGGGCAGGCCGCCTGACCTCCGACCGGGGACCACGCCCGGCCCGGCACATCGGCTGGCCGACGTCCGACCCGGCGTGGGACCCCGCCCGACGGGCCGCGTGCCCGGCATCCGCGATGTCCACATGCCCCGATCCCGCCCCGCGCTGGGCCCGGCGCGCGTCCGCGGCACACCCGGCGCCGGCGCTGTTCGCCGCCCCGACCGTGTCGTCGCCCCTGCCGTCAACCCTGCCGTCAACCCTGCCGTCAACCGTGCGAACGACCGTGCCGTCGACCGTGCCGTCGACCGTGAGATCGCCGCCCGCACCCGGCCGCCCGCTCACGCCCCTGCCCGCGAGCGCGACCTGGGCTCCCCGCGCCGGACCGGACGACCCTGCCGCGGGCACGACCGCCGGCCGGACCGGTCGGGGCCCGGGGCCCGCCCCGCGCCGGCCCGCCTTCCGCTCCCCCGGCCGCTCCCAGCGCCCGTCGTCATGCCTGCCGAACTGCCCGCCGATCCGCTCGCGCATCTCCCTGCCGCCTCCCATCGCCCCGGCAGACCCGGCACAGGCCCGGCACAGGGCGCCCCAGCGCCTGAACATGCGTTCGAACGAACGCATGTTTGATGTCTACCACCGGGCACCGACAGAATCGGGATCCGACGGCGTGTCGTTCGAACAAGTGTTTGGCATGATCGCGGATCCGGGCTACGGTCGTCGCGCAACGGTGGTCGTGGGCGGCCTCGGCACGTCCGTCGCCCGCCGTGACCTCGCCGGGCACCCGGGCAGCCGGGCCCGCCCGGTACACGGCCCGCACGCACACGCAGGAGGCACGAGGAGATGGCACGGGACGGGTCCGACGAGGGCCCCGCGACGCAGCGGAAGCCCCGGGAGGCCGGGCAGGTGAGCACCTTCCCCGATCCCCCCGCCGAGCCGACGGGGCTCACCCCGCGCCAGCGCAAGGTGCTGGAGGTCATTCGCGACTGGGTGGAGCGCTTCGGCTATCCCCCGAGCGTGCGGGAGATCGGCGACGCCGTGGGGCTCACGTCCACGTCGTCGGTGCACCACCAGCTGCGCACGCTGGAGCGCAAGGGCTACCTGCGCCGCGATCCGAACCGCACCCGCGCGGTCGACGTCCGCAGCCCCGAGGAGGCGCCCGGGGCCGAGCAGGAGGGCCCCGCGGGGACAGGCCCCGCCACCACCGGAGACGTCCCGGAGCGTCCGGCCCCGGCGTTCGTCCCGCTGCTGGGCGACATCGCCGCCGGTGGCCCGATCCTCGCCGAGCAGGCCGTGGAAGCGGTGTTCCCGCTGCCCCGCGAGGTGGTCGGCGAGGGCACGCTGTTCCTGCTCAACGTCCGTGGGGACTCGATGATCGAGGCCGCGATCACCCACGGGGACTGGGTGGTCGTCCGCCAGCAGCCGGTGGCGGAGAACGGCGAGATCGTCGCGGCGATGATCGACGGCGAGGCCACCGTGAAGACCTTCAAGCGCCGGGACGGTCACGTGTGGCTGATGCCGGCCAACCCGGCCTACGACCCGATCCCCGGCGACGACGCGGTGCTGCTCGGGCGGGTGGTCGCCGTGCTGCGCCGCCTCTGATCCGCCGACACGCGTTCGCACATGTGCTCGACGCCCCGCACACACCCCGTGGTGCTCGCACACACCGTCGGCGGGTTGTGCGAACACCGCTCGACGTGTGCGACCCGGCCGCAGTGCCGGGTGGGCGCGACCGGGGCCGGGTGGGCGCGACGGTGCCGGTGCCGCGCATACGATCGCGACGGGTGCCCGGGCGGGCGGGACCGGGGCCGGGTGGGTGCAACCGCGGCGTGTGCGCGACCCGTGCCGGTGCCTGGCGCCCGGTCCGCGGGCGGGGCGCGCTCGCACATGTGCTCGGAGCCCCGCACACATCCCGGGCTGCTCGCACACACCGCCTGCGGGCTGTGCGAACACAGCGGTATCTGTGCGAGCACCGCCGCATGTGTGCGAGCGGGCCGGTGCGTGCGAGCGGGCCGGGTGGCGTGAGAGCAGGCCGGGTGTGTGCGGCCGGGCCGGGCCAGGTGCGTGCGACCGCGCCGGGCCTCATGCGGCGGTGAGGTCCGGCCTCAGCCAGCGGGGCGGCCTCAGCCAGCGGGGCGGCGCGGCCCCGCACACCTGGTCCGGCCCCGCCTCACCCGCCGGCCTGCGCCGGCGTCCCCTGCTCCGGCGGCCCGGGCACGATCACCACGGGGTAGCGGGCCGTACGCACCAGCGCCCCGGCCACCCCGCCGAGCAGCAGCCGCCGCATCCCCCGGTAGCCGCGCGAGCCGAGGACGAGCACGTCGGTGCGTTCGGGCAGGTCAGCGAGGGTGGCCGCGACGGGCCCGACCAGTACGTCCACGAAGGCGTCGATCTCCACCGGAGTCGACACCAGCCCCTTCTGGGCGAGCGCCGTCGCGGCGGGCACGCCGTCGGCGTCCTCGGCGACGGTGACGAACCGCAGCGCCGCGCCGGTGCGCCCGGCGAGATGCACCGCCACGGCGGCCGCCCGGTCGGCCTCGTCGGTGCCGTCGTACGCCACGGTGACCACGGTCATGGCGCGGGTCGCGGTGTGGCGGTAGCCGCGCGGGGCGACCGCCACCGGGCACGGGGCGATCGGGATGAGCCGGGCCACGGTGCCGCCCGCCGCGAGCCGGCCGAGGAGCCCGTGGCCTGTCGATCCGACGACGAGCACGGCTGCGCCGTCGGCGTCGGCCTGCTCGGCGAGCAGCTCGTGCACGGGGCCGGGGCCGACGACGACGAACTCGGGCTCGGCGGCGCCGGCGCCCGCGGCGAGGGCGGCCGAGCCGGGGTCGGGCTCGGCGTCGAGCTCGGCGCGGAACAGCGCCTCGCGCGCCCGGGCGAACCGGCCTGCGGCCACGCGCGCCGTCTTCTCCCGCCACCGCGGATCGCGCGCGGCCGCCGCGAGGCCACGAGCATCCGCTGGGTGGACCGTGACGACCCGGGAGGTCAGGCCGGTGAGCCGGGCCAGCTGGGCCCCGAGCACCAACGCGTCGTGACCGCCGGGTGTGTCGACGTATCCGGTGACGATCGGCACCGGATCACGCTAGCCCGCGATCTCCGCCGAGGGGCAGCACCGGACGCGAGCGGTTACATGTCCGTCACAGTCCGTCGGACCGGCGCGAACCATGACGGCAACCATGACGACAACCATGACGACTCAGCGGCGGCGCAGTGCCAGACCCGCCGTGACGATCGCGAGGACGCCGGTGACTGCGGCTGCGCCGAGCGTCGCGGGCAGCCACCCGGGCACCTGATCGGCAGCGGGCGTGCTCGCGTCGAGGCCGGAGGCATCCGCGACGAGCGCCGCCGCCCCGGGGACGGCCCGCAACTCGCCGGGGACGCCGTCACGGCGCTCCGAGCCCGAGAGCAGCGTGCCGTCGGGCAGGAACGCGATCGCCTCGCCCTGCGGCTCTCCCGGCAGCGGCACGCGGACGGCGGGCGGGCTCAGCAGCGCCGCGACGATGTCGCCGTCGCGCACCGGGTGCAGCCACGCGTCGGTGTAGCTGCGGACCGCCACCACCGACCGGTCCGCACTCGACGCCGCCCCCGTGACCAGCCGTGATCCGAGCCCGCCGAGCGGCCCGCCCGCGGTGTCCGACACCGGCAGCCGGTACTCGCCGGCCTTGACCAGGGGCGTCGGCCCGTCTCCCTCGGGCGGGGCAGCGGTCCGGTAGATCCCGGCGAATCGCCCCGCCTCCTTGGTGAGGATGACGGGCGAGCCGCCGCCGTCGACCAGCAGGGCCTCGGCGTCGTGCGGTCCGTCGGGGTAGGCGAGCCGGTGCAGTCGCGGCTCCCCGCGGGCCGGCAGGACGATCACGGCGACCGAGTCGCGGCGACGGCGGTTGTCGCCGATGTCGGCGACCCAGAGCGCGCCGTCCGGGCCGACGGCGAGGTCCTCGGCGTCGCGGGGATCGATCGCGGCGCTGCGCGTCTCGAGGATCGCGCACGTGCGCGGATCGAGGCGGTGCACCTCGGTGCGCCGGCCGCTGTCGGCGACCGCCCAGATCCCGTCCGCGTCTGCGGAGAGTCCCGAGAGCTCGATGAGCCTGCGGTCCGACACCGTGCACAACGTCTCCGGCGCCGGTGCCGCGGCCAGGGGGACGAGGGCCGCGACGAGCGCGGCGAGCGCCCCGGCAGGGATCACCGCGACCCGTTCGACCCCGGGTCACCGTCGAGGGCCGGTGCGGCGGATCCCGCGAGCAGGTACGGCCGGACCACGGTCGCCAGCTCGGCGCCGACCCGGGCGTGCAGCCGCGTGCCCTCGGCCGTGTGCTCCTCGGCGAGGACGACGCCCTCGGCGTGCATCCGGGCCGCCAGCGAGCCGGCCGTGTACGGCAGCAGCACCTCGACGTCCACGTGCGGGCGGGGCAGGAGCTCCGCGATCCGGCGCCGCAGCAACTCGATGCCGTCCCCCCGGTGCGCCGAGACGAACACGGCGTCCGGCAGCAGGTGGCGCAGCCGGGCGAGCTGGAGATCGCCCGCCGTGTCGCACTTGTTCACGACGAGCAGCTCGCGCGGCATCCGCCCGTCCGCATGCTCGCCGATCTCGACGAGGACCTCGCGCACGGCCTTGATCTGGTCCTCGGGCAGCGCCTCGGAGCCGTCGACGACGTGCACCAGGAGGTCGGCGTCCGCGGTCTCCTCCAGCGTCGAGCGGAACGCCTCGACGAGCTGGTGGGGCAGGTGGCGGACGAAACCGACGGTGTCGGTGAGCGTGTAGACCCGCCCGTCCTCGGTGGTGGCCCTCCGCGTCGTCGGGTCCAGGGTCGCGAACAGCGCGTCCTCGACCAGCACGCCCGCGCCCGTCAGCGCGTTGAGCAGGCTGGACTTGCCGGCGTTGGTGTAGCCGACGATCGCGACGCTCGGCACGTCGTTGCGGCGGCGAGCGCCGCGCTGGGTCGCGCGGACCTGCTTCATGCCGGCGATCTCGCGGCGCAGCTTCGACATCCGTGTGCGGATGCGACGGCGGTCCAGCTCGATCTTGGTCTCACCGGGGCCGCGGCCACCGATGCCGACGCCGCCCGCGGCGCGGCCGCCGACCTGGCGCGACAGCGCCTCGCCCCAGCCGCGCAGGCGCGGGAGCAGATACTGCAGCTGGGCCAGCTCCACCTGCGCCTTGCCGTCGCGCGAGCGGGCGTGCTGGGCGAAGATGTCCAGGATCAGTGCGGTGCGGTCGATGACCTTGACCTTGAGCTTGTCCTCCAGCTGGCGCAGCTGGCCGGGCGAGAGCTCGCCGTCGCAGATCACCGTGTCCGCGCCTGCCGCGCGCACGGCGTCGCGCAGCTCGGCGACCTTGCCGGAGCCGACGAAGGTCGCCGGATCGGGCCGGTCCCGGCGCTGCACCAGGCCGTCCAGAACCTGGGAGCCCGCCGTCTCGGCGAGGCGGGCCAGCTCCTCGAGGGAGACGCGCGCCTGTTCGGAGGTGCCTTCGGTCCACACGCCGACGAGGACGACGCGCTCGAGTCGCAGCTGCCGGTACTCGACCTCGGTGACGTCGTCGAGCTCGGTGGACAGGCCCGCAATCCGGCGCAGGGAGGAGCGCTCTTCGAGTTCGAGATCGCCCCCCGTCGGCGCGGCGGGCATCAGGGTGGACGTCGGGTCGAAACGCTGGGGGGATTCGGTCATCGTGGTGCGCATACTCCCAGACCAACACCGCCCGTGTCGGATGGATTCCCGGCCACGCGCCGAACGGTCGGCCGCGCCGCCGTCACGGCCCCGCGGCCTCCCACCACCCGCGGTCCAGCTCGCCGTGCGCCACGAGCACCGCGGGACCGTGCAGCACGGTGGTCCCCCCGCCCACGGTGACCCGCAGCCGCCCGCCGGGCGAGCGCACCGCCACCTCGCCCTCGGCGCGCCCGGAAGCGCGCAGCACGGCCACGGCCGCAGCGACCGTCCCGGTGCCGCAGGCACGGGTCTCCCCCACGCCGCGCTCGTGGACGCGCATCGCGACCGCGGCCGGGGCGTCGGAGAGCGGGGAGACGAACTCGACGTTCACCCCGTGCGGGAACACCTCGACGTCGTGGCCGGGCGCGACGGCCAGGTCGAGCGCGTCGAGCTCGGCCGTGGTGACGCAGGCCAGGTGCGGGTTGCCGACGTCGACCGCGATCCCCTCGAACGCCCGCCCGCCGACGGTCGCGGTGGTCGCGGCGCCGACCCGGGCCGGCCCCATGTCGACCGACACCTCCCCGTCCGCGTCGCCACGGGCGAACCGGAAGCGGCGCACGCCCGCCCGGGTCCCGATCGCGGTCTCGCCCTGCGGCGACACCCAACCGCGGCGGGCCAGGTACCGCGCGAACACCCGCACCCCGTTGCCGCACATCTCCGCCACGCCGCCGTCCGCGTTGCGGTAGTCCATGAACCACTCGACGCCGGGCTCGGGCGCCACGTCACCGAGCGCCTCCCACCGCACCACCCGCAGGACGCCGTCCGCGCCCAGCCCGCGGCGGCGGTCGCAGAGCGCGACGACGCGCGCGTCGGTGAGATCGAGCTTGCCGTGGGGGTCCGGGAGCACGACGAAGTCGTTCTCGGTGCCGTGCCCCTTGGCGAACTCGATCGTCACGTGCCCGAGCGTACGGCCGCGAGCGCCCGCACCACGCCGGCCGGGTCACCCGGGTCGCCGTCCAGCCAGCGCACCCGGGGATCGCGGCGGAACCAGGAGCGCTGCCTGCGGACGAACCGGCGTGTCGCGGTCACGGTCTCCGTGGCCGCGGACCGCAGGTCGCCGTCGCCGTCCAGCGCCGCGAGGACCTGCTGGTAACCCAGCGCCCGCGACGCCGTACGCCCCTCGCGCAGACCCTGGCCGACGAGCCCGCGGGTCTCCGCCACCAGACCCGCGGCGAACATCCGCGCGACCCGCCGCGCCACGCGGGCGTCCAGCTCGTCGACGGGCCGGTCCACGCCCAGCAGCACCGCGTCGTAGCGGGGCGGGCCACCGGTGGGTAGTCGCGCCGGGAACGGCCGCCCCGTGAGCCGCACGACCTCCAGCGCGCGCACGATGCGCCGCCCGTTGGTCGGCAGCACCACCTCCGCGGCGGCCGGGTCGAGCGCCGCCAGCCGCGCGTGCAGCGCAGGCGCACCCACCGCGGCCAGCTCGGCCTCCAGCTCCGCCCGCAGCGCCGGGTCCGTCCCGGGGAAGTCCAGCTCGTCGAGGACCGCCTGCACGTACAGGCCCGAGCCACCGACCAGCACGGGGACGACGCCCGCCGCCCGCAGCCGCTCGACGACCGCCCGTGCCGCACGCTGGTAGGCCGCCACCGAGGCCGTCTCGGTGACGTCGAGGACGTCCACGAGATGGTGGGGGACGCGGGCCCGCTCGGCGGCCGCCGGCTTGGCGGTGCCCACGTCCATCCCGCGGTAGAGCGCCATCGCGTCCGCGTTGACGATCTCGCCGCCGAGCCGCTCGGCGAGCGCGAGCGCGAGCGCCGTCTTGCCCGTCGCCGTCGGGCCGACCACCGCCACCAGCCGGGGGATCACGGTCGTCGCGTCCAGTACGCGACGTGGTAGGCGACGCCGTACGGGGCCTGCGAGTACAGCAGCTCGCCGGACCACCGCGCGCCTGCCGCCGCGGCCGCGAGCACCTGCCACGGCGCGCGGCCCGCCGCGTGCAGCTGCATGCCGAGGACGGGGTCCAGCGCGGCGAGGGCGGCGGTGTCGGCGGCGGCGAGGGTGGCGGCGACAGCGGCGTCGAACGGGCCAGCCCGCTCATCGAGATGGCCGGGTGCCTTCTCGGTGTGCGTCGTCGCGCCGTCGCCCACGACGAGCAGGCCGACCGGCCCGGGCTCGGCGGCCAGCTCCTTCCCGAGCGCCGCCCCGAGCGCCACGCAGTCCTCCGGGGACGCGTCCGGGCCGACGAGCTCCCCGCGGATCGACACGGCCACCCCCGCCGCGCCGGCCACCCAGCCGGCGATCAGCAGGGGCAGCGGTAGCCACGGGTCGGGCGGATCGCTGCTGGGAGCGGCCGTGTCCAGGGCGACGACCACGTCCACGCCGTAGCCCGCGAACGTCCCCCTGACCCGGGGATCGACGCTGCGCCGCCCGCCCCCGTCCGCGCCGACCGCGACCCAGTGCCGCGCCGCCGCGCCCAACCGGGCCGCCACCGCGACGCACGCCGCCCGCAACGGCGCCGTCTCGGCCGCGGCGCCGGTCGCCAGCTCGGGCACCAGCAGCGGCGGCTGGGGCAGCACGGCGACGGACGTCAACACCCCGGCGAGGGTAAGGGGGCTGTGCCGCAACCGTGCACGCGGCGCAGTGCGGCTCGTCGTGCCGGACCTGCCGCTGGCGGCTGGAGGCGCGTCGCAGGAGTACCGATGTGCCCTCGGAGCTGTTTCAATCGGCCATTGGAACGAGAAGACACCGGCCCGGAGACGCCGGTGGCACGCACTGCACGGCTTCGCCGTCCGGGGTTGCCCGGCGGCGGAGCGCTCGCCGGTCACGGCGAGCTCGAACGAGGAGGACAGGTGTCGGAGCAGCACCCCACGGACGGACGGAACGAGGGCACCGAGGGGGTGGGCGCGGCCGACGCCGCGGTGAGCGACGCCGCCGACGCCGCTGCGCCGGGTGCCGCCCACGCGCCCACGGCGACCGTCGACGAGGCGCTCACCGCCCCGATCCCGGCGGCGCCCGCCGACGCTCCGATCCCTGCGGCGCCCGCCGACACCCCGATCCCGGCGGCGCCCGCCGCCGAAGTGTCGACAACTCCGATCCCGGCGGCGCCCGCCGACACCCCGATCCCGGCGGCGCCCGCCGACACCCCGATCCCGGCGGCGCCCGCCGCCGAAGCGCCGACAACTCCGATCCCGGTCGCCACCGCCGACGATGCACCGACCACGCCGGCCGCCACCTCCGACGATGCGCCGACGACGCCGGCCGCCACGTCCGACGACACGCCGACCACGCCGATCCCGACCACGCCGATCCCGACCACGCCGATCCCGACCACGCCGATCCCGACGGCGACCGTCGCCGACGGCCCGACCGACAGCCCGGCCGACAGCGCAGCGGCCACCGCCGGCGCCCCGGCCGAGACACCTCCGGCTCCCGGCCGCCCCGTCCCCGGCGAGCGGCCCGACCGGCCCGTCCCCCACGAGCCCCGCCGCCCCCGCCCGCCCGGTGGCGGTCCCGTCCCGCGCCCGCCGCGGTCCGGGCGACCCCGCCCGAACCACCCGCAGCAGGCCCCCGCCCGTCCGGCATCGCCCTCGACGCCGATGACACCGACGACACCGACGACACCGACGACACCGACCGTGCCGGTCACGCCGGCGGCCCCGCAGCCGTCGCCGGTCGCGGCGGCGAGCCCGGACCCGGGCCGCTGGGGTCGGGTGGACGCCGACGGCACGATCCACCTGCGCACGGCCGACGGCGAGCGCGTCGTCGGCTCGTGGCAGGCCGGCGCTCCCGAGGAAGGCCTGGCCCACTTCGCCCGCCGCTTCGACGACCTCCTCACCGAGGCCGAGCTGCTGGCCGCGCGCATCGAGACCGGTGGCGGCGACCCGAAGCAGGCGCTCACCGCGGCGCGCACGCTGAGGACGGGGCTGGACGACGCCGCCGTCGTCGGCGACCTGGCCGGGCTGATCGTCCGGGTGGACACGATCGTGGTGCGCGCGGAGGAGGCCGTCGCGCAGGCCCGGACCGCGCGGGACGCGCAGCGGGCGGAGGCGGTCGCCCGCAAGGAGGCCCTCGCCGTCGAGGCGGAGACGCTGGCCGCGGAGGCCACTCAGTGGAAGCAGGCCGGGGACCGGTTCAAGGCCATCCTCGAGGAGTGGCGGACGATCCGCGGGATCGACCGCAAGACCGACGAGCAGCTGTGGAAGCGGTTCTCGAAGTCGCGGGAGGCGTTCAACCGCCGCCGCGGCTCGCACTTCGCCGACCTGGACCGCCAGCGGGCGGCGGCGAAGGCCCGCAAGGAGGAGCTGGTCGACGAGGCCGAGAAGATCGCGGACTCTGACGACTGGGGCCCCACCGCGGCGCGGTTCCGCGAGCTGATGGCGGACTGGAAGGCGACGGGCCGCGCCCAGAAGGACGCCGACGACGCGCTCTGGCGGCGGTTCCGCGCCGCGCAGGACACGTTCTTCTCCCACCGCTCGCAGACGTTCGCCGAGCGGGACGCGGAGTTCGTCGCCAACGCGGAGGCGAAGCGCGCGCTGCTCGCAGAGGCCGAGAAGATCGACGCGTCCGACCCGAACGCCGCCCGCGCGGCCCTGCGCGACGTCCAGACCCGCTGGGAGGCGATCGGCAAGGTCCCCCGCGACGACATCCGGCCGCTGGAGGCGCGGCTGCGCGCCGTCGAGGAGAGGGTCCGCGAGGCGGCGGACCGCCAGTGGCGCCGCACGGACCCGGAGGCGGAGGCCCGGGTCGCCCAGTTCCGCGACCGCGTCGCCCAGTTCGAGGCGCAGGCCGAGAAGGCCCGCGCCGCCGGGGACGACCGTCGCGCGGCGGAGGCGCAGGCCCAGGCGCGGCAGTGGCGGGAGTGGCTGGCGACCGCGGAGCAGGCGTTGCAGCACCGCTGAGCCACCGAGTGTGCGCTCCGTCAGGCCGCCACCGGACAGACCGCACACTCGCCGACCGCGGGCCCGCGCCCGCCAACGTCAGGGCGTCACCGCCCCCGCCCGGATGACGTCGGCGTAGTAGAGCGCGCTGCTCTTCGGCGTGCGCCGTAGGGTCGCGTAGTCCACGTGCACGATCCCGAAGCGCTTGGCGTACCCCCACGCCCATTCGAAGTTGTCGAGCAGTGACCACACGTAGTACGCGCTCACCCGCGCCCCGGAGGCGACGGCGTCGTGCACGGCGGCGAGGTGGGCGCGCAGGTACGCGACGCGGTCCGGGTCGAGCACCCGCCCGTCCGGGGTGACCGTGTCGGGAAACGCGGCACCGTTCTCGGTGACCATCAGCTCCAGGTCCGGACGCTCCGCCGCGACGCGGCGCAGCAGCTCCGCGAGACCGCGCGGATCGATCCCCCAGCCCATGTCGGTGCGCGGCCCGGACCTGCGGGGGAACTCGACGTCGTCGCAGCACAGCCACGGGGTGGCGGCGCCGTCGCCGTGCCCGTCGGCGGTCTCGCGGGGCCGCTCGCGCGTCCAGTGCCTGACCGGGGTGGGGCTGTAGTAGTTGACGCCGAGCACGTCGAGCGGGCCGCGGACCAGCTCGGTGTCCCCGGGCCGGATGAACGCCCAGTCCGTGACGGCGGCGGTGTCGGCGAGGACGTCGGCCGGATAGCGCCCGTGCAGGGTCGGGTCGAGGAAGAGCCGGTTCTGCAACCCGTCCACGCGACGGGCGGCGTCGGCGTCGAGGACGGAGTCGGTCTCGGGTCGCACCCAGGCGAGGTTGAGGGTGAGCGCGATCCGCGCGGACGGTGCCGCCCGGCGCACGGCGGCGGCGCCGAGCCCGTGGGCGAGGTTGAGGTGGTGGACGGCCGCGAGCGCCCCGGCGGGCTCGGTGCGGCCCGGCGCGTGGACACCGCTCGCGTAGCCGAGGAACGCGCTGCACCACGGCTCGTTCAGGGTGGTGAACAGCCCCACCCGGTCGCCGAGCGCGCCCGCGACCACCCCGGCGTACTCGGCGAACCGCTCGGCGGTGGCCCGGTTCGCCCAGCCACCCGCGTCCTCCAGGGCCTGCGGGAGGTCCCAGTGGTAGAGCGTGACGGCCGGCGTGATGCCCGCGGCGAGCAGGGCGTCCACCAGCTCGGAGTAGAACGCGAGCCCCTCGGCGGACACCG
Organism: Pseudonocardia sp.; assembly: GCF_050246655.1. Lineage (GTDB taxonomy): Bacteria > Actinomycetota > Actinomycetes > Mycobacteriales > Pseudonocardiaceae > Pseudonocardia. The sequence continues at coordinate 4,208 of NZ_JBFWVQ010000090.1, read as the reverse complement.
GACCCAACCGCGAGGCGCTCACGCCGGGAGTGATCCGCGGCCAGGAGACCGAGAAGCGGTAGGACCTCAACCCGAGCTCCGCCATCAGCGCGACGTCCTCGCGGAAGCGGTGGTAGTGGTCGTCGGCGACGTCGCCGGTGTCGCCGCCCGCGACGCGGCCGGGCGTGTGGGCGAAGACGTCCCAGATCGACGGGGTGCGCCCACCCGCGGCGACGGCCCCCTCGATCTGGTAGGCGGCGGTCGCGGCGCCGAAGACGAAGCCGGGCGGGAACCGCAGCGGGGCTCCGGTGCCGGCGGGGCGCGGCGAGACGGTGGTCATACGGTCCTCCGGGGACGGGGCGCGGGGGTCATCCCTTGACCGCGCCGGCGATGATGCCGCCCACGATCTGGCGGCCGAGCAGCAGGAACACGACGAGCACCGGCAGGGTGCCGACGAGCGTGCCGGCCATGATCACCGCGGTGTCGGGGACGTAGCCGCTGCCGAGGTTGTTCAGGGCGACCTGCACGGTCGGGTTCGTGGAGTCGAGGGTGACGACGGGCCAGAAGAAGTCGTTCCAGGCCGTCATGAACGTGAGCATCCCGAGCACCGCCGCACCAGGGCGGGCGATCGGCAGGACGATGCTGCGGAAGATCCGCAGCGGCGACGCCCCGTCGACCTTGGCCGCCTCGACGATCTCGTCGGGCAGCGCGCCGGCGATGTACTGGCGCATGAAGTACACGCCGAACGCCGTGACCAGCGACGGCAGCACCACCGAGGACAGCGTCCCGGCCAGGCCCAGGTCCGCCATGAGCGAGTACAGCGGCACGACGGACAGGCTCGGCGGGATCATCATCGTGCCGATGGTCAGGCGGAACAGCGTCTCGCGGCCGCGGAACCGCATCTTCGCGAACGTGTAGCCGGCGAGCGTGCAGAACAGCACCGTCGCGACGGTGATCGCGCCGGAGACGATCACGGAGTTGACCAGCGCGAGGCCGATGTTCTGGGAGGTGACCGCGATCTGGATGTTCGTCCAGAGGTCGTCGCCGGGCAGCAGCGGCGGCGGCCAGGCCGTCATCTCCGCCATCGGACGGCTCGCCGCGACGAGCATGTAGTAGAAGGGCGCGGCGAACAGCAGCGCGACGGCCACGAGCGACCCGTAGGCGAGCGGGCCCGCGGCGTCCGCGGGGCGGCGCATGTCCCGGGGCTCGCGGGAGCGGCGGCGCGGACGGGACGGCAGCACGGCGCTCACCGGGCCCGCCCCCCGCGACGGGCCCGGGTGATCCGGTTGACCACCAGGACCATGCCCACGACCAGCACGAACATCACCCAGGCGACGGTCGCGGCGCGGCCGAGCTGCCCGTACTGCCAGCCCTGCTGGTACATGTACAGCCCGAGCGTCTGGTACTGGCCGACGGCGCCGCCGTTGGCCTGGCCGCCGCCGAAGAGCAGCGGCTCGCCGAAGAGCTGGCTCGCCCCGATCGTCGAGACGACGACGGTGAAGAGGATCGTCGGGCGCAGCCCCGGCAGCGTCACGTGGCGGAACTGCTGCCAGCGATTGGCGCCGTCGACGGCCGCGGCGTCGTAGAGGTCCTTCGGGATGGACTGCATGGCGGCGAGGTAGATCAACGCGTTGTAGCCGGTCCACCGCCAGATGACGATCACCGAGATGGCGGTCTGCGCGGTCCAGTTCCCGTTGCGCCAGTCGACCGGGTCGATCCCGACCAGCCCGAGCAGGCCGTTCACCAGGCCGGCGTCGCGGCCGAAGATGAGGGCGAACACCAGTGTCGCGGCGGCGACGGACGTGGCGTAGGGCAGCAGCATCGCCACGCGCAGCGTCGTGCGCAAGCGCATGCGGTGGTTGAGCAGGTGGGCGAGCCAGAGGGCCAGGACGAGCTGCGGCACGGTCGACAGGGCCCCGATCGTGACGGTCTTCCACAGCGCGTTCCAGAACCCGGGGTCGGAGACCAGCCAGACGTAGTTGTCGAGACCGGTCCACTGCATCCGCCCGCCGAGGCGGTAGCGGTGCAGGCTGATCCACGCCGTGTAGATCATCGGGAACAGCCCGAAGGCGGCGAAGAGCAGGAAGAACGGGGCGACGAACGCGTACGGGGCGGAGCGGTCCTCGAAGCGGTGCCACCGGCTGCGCCACGCCGGGCGCGGTCGGCGCACGGCCGCCGGGGGCGCGGCGCGCACCCCGGTGGCCGGACGGTCGAGCTGGATCGTCACGGGTCAGCCGACCTGGTTGTCGACGCGGGTGGTGGCGGCGGCCCAGGCGTCCGCCGGGCTGGTCCCGGTGGTCTCGACGGCGAGCAGCGCCTGCACCATCGCGTTCTTCACGACGCCGTCGTTCGGGCCGAGGATCTGCACCGGCGCGTTCTCGGCGGAGGCGGAGAAGATCTTCCCGATCGGGGCGCCGGAGAAGTACGGGTCGGTGGCGCCCGCGACGCTGGCGATGGCGGCCGTGCGGGACGGGAAGTTGCCGACGGCCTCGAAGATCCTGGCCTGCTGCTCGGGGGCGGTGAGCCAGGCGATCAGCTCGGCGGCCTCGGCCTTGTGCTCGCTCACCGCGGGGATGGCGAGGTAGGAGCCACCCCAGTTGCCGCCCTTGCCACCGGGCAGCGGCGCGACGTTCCACTGGGCGGAGCCCGCGTCGCCCGCCTTGCCCTTGATGTAGCCGATCATCCAGCTGGGGCAGGCGATGGTGGCAAAGGTGCCGGACCCGAAGCCCTGGTCCCACCCGGGGTCGACGAACTGCTCGAGCTTCGCGGTCAGCCCGCCCTGCGCGGCCTTCGCCGCAGTGTCGAAGGCGGAGCGGACGGCCGGGTTCGTCGCGTAGACGAAGCTGCCGTCCGGGCCGTAGTAGATCTCACGCTCGGTGGAGATGATCGCGTTGTAGAGCCCGCCCGCGGAGTCGTGCCAGGCCGAGCCCTGCGGCGCGGCGGCCGTGTACTTCTCACCGAGGGTGAGGAACTCCTCCCAGGTGGGCATGGCGGCGGCGACGGCGGCCGGGTCGGTGGGCAGGCCGGCCTGCGCGAACAGGTCCGAGCGGTAGCAGATCCCCATGGGGCCGACGTCGGTGCCGAGGCCGAGGACCGCGCCGTCGGGCGTGGTGGCGGCGGCCTGCTTCCAGTCGAGGTAGCCGTCGAGCGCGGCGGCGGCGGGGGTGTCGCGCAGGTCGGTCCAGAGATCGGCCTGGTTGGCGACGACGTCGGAGATCCGGGCGACCTCGATGCCCTGGACGTCCGCGACGCCGCTGCCGGAGGCGAGGCGCGTCTGGAGCGCAGGCCAGTACTTGTCCTCGCCCTGCGTGGACTCGTAGCGGATCGTGATGTCCGGGTGCTGGGCCTCGTACTCGCGGAACAGGCCCACCTCGTCGTAGCCGAAGGTGCCGAAGAGAGCCACGGAGATCTCCGTGACCTGGCCGGTGCCGGAGTCGGCTGCCGGGCCGCCGCACCCGGTCGCGACGAGCGCGGTGCAGGCGACGGCGGCGAGCGCGGCAGGCGCACGGCGGGTGAGCGTCGACCATGGTCGGGTGGGGGTCATGGGGGCCTCCTGGCGGGCCGGTCCGTCGTCGACCGGCGGATCGGGGCGCTCCCTGTTCTGAGAGCGCTCTCACGACCTGATGAGGATGGCGCGAGACCGATCCTGCTGTCAAGAGAGCGCTCTCAGAGCACTGGCGGCGGGCGCGGACCGGGCTACGCGCTCTCGCGCACGACCAGCGTCGTCGGCAGCACCACCGGCGCGCCCGCATCGGCGCCGTCGGCAAGGGCGAGCAGCCGCTCCGCGAGCATCCGACCCGTCTGCAGCGTCGGCTGGCTCACCGTCGTCAGCGGCGGGGAACTCGCCGCGGCCATCGGGATGTCGTCGAACCCCACCACGGCGACGTCACCCGGCACGGACCGGCCCGCGTCGGCCAGTCCCTGAAGCGCGCCGATCGCCATCAGGTCGCTCGCGACGAAGAGCCCGTCCAGGTCCGGGGCGGCGGCGAGCAGCTCCGTGACGGCCCGGCGGCCCCCGGCCATCGAGAAGTCGCCGTGCGCGACGCCCGCCGGTGCGAGCCCCTGCGCCTCCAGCTCGACGACGAACCCGGTGAGCCGGTCCACGCCCGGCGTCATGTCCAGCGGTCCCGTCACCGTGGCGATCCGCCGCCGCCCGCGCTCGGCCAGCAGCCGCACCGCCATCCGCGCCCCGCCGACGTTGTCCGCGCTCACGTACGGCATCGGCGGCC
>NZ_JBFWVQ010000089.1:0-25057 GCF_050246655.1 Pseudonocardia sp. | reverse complement strand
CCTCGGCGCGCAGGACGCGGCAGGCCTGGGTGCCGGAGTAGTCGAACTCGCAGGCCTGACCGATGACGATCGGGCCGGAGCCGATGACGAGGACGTGGCCGACGTCGTCGCGGCGGGGCATCAGCGGTCCTCCATCAGGGCGACGAAGCGGTCGAAGAGATCGGCGGCATCGTGCGGTCCGGCCGCCGCCTCCGGGTGGTACTGCACCGAGAACGCCCGCCCGTCGATCAGACGCAGTCCCTCGACGCAGCCGTCGTTGGGGCAGGTGTGGGTGATCTCGCCGGTGCCGAACGGGGTGTCGAACCGCTCCCCCGCCTCGCCCGCGACGGCGAACCCGTGGTTCTGCGACGTGATCGCGACCCGGCCGGTGGCGTGCTCGACCACCGGGATGTTGATGCCGCGGTGGCCGTAACGCAGCTTGTAGGTGCCGCGGCCGAGCGCGCGGCCGAGGATCTGGTTGCCGAAGCAGATCCCGAACAGCGGGATCCCCCGCTCCAGCACCTGCCGTGTCAGCGCGACGGGAGCCTCGGCCGTGGCGGGATCGCCGGGGCCGTTGGACAGGAAGAACCCGTCGGGCGCGAGCTCCTCGATCGCCGCGAACGGGGTGTCCGCGGGCAGGACGTGCACCTCGACGCCGCGCGCGGCGAGCATCCGCGGGGTGTTCGCCTTGATCCCGACGTCGAGCGCGGCCACCCGGTACCGCGGCTCACCGTGGGCGGGCACCACGTACGGCTCACGCGTCGTCACCGCGCCGTAGAGATCGGCCCCCTCCATCGGCGGGCTCGCGAGCACCCGCTCGACCAGCTCGGGCCCCCGCGCCAGCGCCTCCCCGGAGAACACCCCGGAGCGCATCGCGCCGCGCTCGCGCAGGTGGCGCACCAGTGCGCGCGTGTCGATGCCGGCCACGCCGACGATCCCCTGCTCGCGCAGCTGCGCAGGAAGCGAGCTCGTCGCTCGCCAGTTCGACGGGCTGCGCGACGGGTCGCGCACCACGTAGCCGGCGACCTGGATGCGCGCGGACTCGTCGTCCTCGTCGTTCCAGCCGGTGTTGCCGATCTGCGGGGCCGTCTGCACGACGATCTGGGCGTGGTAGCTCGGGTCGGTCAGGGTCTCCTGGTAGCCGGTCATCCCGGTGGTGAAGACCGCCTCGCCCAGGGCCTCGCCGACCGCGCCGAACTCCTCGCCACGGAAGATCCGCCCGTCCTCCAGGACCAGCAGCGCGGGCCCGCGCGTGGTCGACGACTCGCTCGCACGCTCACTCAGAATCGACGACTCGCTCGCACGCTCACTCAGAATCGACGATTCGCTCGCACGCTCACTCATGCGGCCGCCCCGTTCCGGGCCGTCACACGTCCGCGCAGGATCGTCGCCACCACCGTGGCCGGCAGCCGCATCCCCTCGTACGGGGTGTTGTCGGCGACGCTCGCGAGCCTCGCCCCGCGCACCGTCCACACCTCGTCCGGGTCGACCAGCACGAGGTTGGCCGGCTCGCCCACCGCGATCGGACGGCCCTGGTCGGGCAGCCCCACGATCTCCGCGGGCCGCTGCGAGAGCACCCGGGCCACCCCGCGCCAGTCCAGCAGGCCCGGCTCCACCATCGTGTGGACCACCACCGACAGCGCCGTCTGCAGCCCGAGCATCCCCGGCCGGGCCGCCTGCCACTCGGTGTCCTTGTACTGGCTCGCGTGCGGCGCGTGGTCCGTGGCCACGACGTCGATCAGGCCCTCGGCGAGCGCGGCACGCATGGCGGCGGTGTCCGATGCCGTCCGCAGCGGCGGGTTGACCTTGTTGACCGGGTCGTAGCCGGTCAGGCGGCCGTCGGTGAGCAGGAGGTGGTGCGGGGTGACCTCGGCGCTCACCCGCACCCCGGCCGCCTTCGCGGCCCGCAGCACGTCCACGGTGCGCGCCGACGAGACGTGGCAGACGTGCAGCGCCGCACCCGCCTCGCGGGCCAGCGCGCAGTCCCGGGCGACGATCGTCTCCTCCGCCGTGGCGGGCCAGCCGGCCAGCCCCAGTCGCGACGCGACCACGCCCTCGTGGGCCTGCGCGCCCGCGGTGAGCCGGGGGTCCTCGGCGTGCTGGGCGATCACGACGTCCAGCGCCGAGGCGTACTCCAGCGCGCGGCGCATGATCAGCGGGTCGTGCACGCAGCGGCCGTCGTCGGAGAACATCCGCACCTGCGCACGCGAGCGCGCCATCGTGCCCAGCTCGGCCATCTTCGTGCCCTCGAGCCCCACGGTGACCGCGCCGACCGGGTGCACGTCGACGAGCCCGACCTCCTCGCCGCGGCGGCGTACGTGCTCCACGACGACGTCGGTGTCGGCCACGGGATCGGTGTTGGGCATCGCGAACACCGCGGTGAAACCCCCCAGCGCCGCCGCGCGCGAGCCCGTCGCGATCGTCTCGGACTCCTCACCACCCGGTTCGCGCAGGTGGGTGTGCAGGTCGACGAAGCCCGGCAGCAGCACAAGGCCCGCCGCGTCGATCGTCTCGGCACCGTCGGGGGCGGCGACGTCCGGGCCCAGCTCGGCGATCACCCCGTCCCGCACGAGGACGCCGACCGCCGGGCCCTCCCCGTAGGGCTGGGCGTTGCTCAGGAACAAGGTCATTGCGGCGCTCCCGCGAGCAGGTGGTAGAGGACGGCCATCCGCACGTGCACGCCGTTGCGCACCTGGGCGAGGATCACCGCGGAGGGTGAGTCGGCCACCGCGGGCGAAATCTCCATACCGCGCACCATGGGGCCGGGATGCAGCACGACGGCGTGCTCGGGCAGCATCGCGGCGCGTTCCTGCGTGAGGCTGTACCCGATCACGTACTCGCGCGACGACGGGAAGAACGCTCCGTGCATGCGCTCGGCCTGCACCCGCAACATCATCACCGCGTCCAGGGCGGAGAGCTCCGCGTCCAGCTCCGAGCTCACCCGGCAGGGCCACTCCCGGACCCCGACGGGCAGCAGCGTCGGCGGCGCCACGAGCACCACCTCCGCGCCCAGCGTCGCGAGCAGGAAGACGTTGGAGCGCGCCACGCGGCTGTGCAGGATGTCGCCGACGATCCCGACCCGGCGCCCGGCGACGGTACCCAGCCGGTCGCGCAGCGTGGCCGCGTCCAGCAGGGCCTGCGTCGGGTGCTCGTGGGTGCCGTCGCCCGCGTTCACCACGGCCGTGGACGTCCCCGCCCCGTTCGGGCCCACCGCGCCCGCGGCCGCGTCGCGTTCGGCCCAGTGCGCGATCCGGTGCGCCGCGCCCGAGGCCGGGTGGCGGACGATCACGCAGTCCGCGCCCATCGCTGCGAGCGTGGCCGCGGTGTCGCGCAGGGACTCGCCCTTCGACACCGACGAGCCCTTCGCCGCCACGTTCACCGTGTCCGCGCTCATCCACTTGCCCGCGATCTCGAACGACACGCGCGTGCGGGTGGAGTCCTCGTAGAACATCGTGACGACGGTGCGCCCACGCAGCGTCGGCAGCTTGCGGACCTCGCGGCCCAGCAGCGCCTGGCGCAGCCGGTCCGAGGTGTCGAGCAGGCCGGTGGCGGTGGCTGCGTCGAGGTCGGTCACGGCGAGCAGGTGCTTCACGCCGTACCCCCCGGCCGCTTCCAACCTCGCTGCGCTCCTCGGCCGCCGACACCCGATGCGCTGCTCACTGGGCGTCCACCTCCCCGCCTGCCTGCTCGGGCAGGCGCTCGATCAGCACGCCGTCGCGCCCGTCGATCTCCGCGAGGAGCACCAGGATCTGCTCGCTGCGCGAGGTCGGGACGTTCTTGCCGACGTAGTCCGCGCGGATCGGCAGCTCCCGGTGACCCCTGTCGACCAGCACCGCGAGCTGCACGGCGCGGGGCCGGCCGTGGTCGCCGAGGGCGTCGAGCGCGGCGCGGGTCGTCCGCCCGGAGTAGAGGACGTCGTCGACGAGGACGACGAGCCGGTCGTCGACGCCGCCCTCGGGCATCGACGTCGGCTCCAGCGCCCGGGCGGGCTTGCGGCGCAGGTCGTCGCGGTACGGCGTCGGGTCGACGGTGCCCACCTCGGGCTCGACGCCGGAGAACTCCGCGATCGCCGCCGCGAGGCGCCGGGCCAGCAGCGCGCCCCGGGTGGGGACGCCGACGAGCACCGGCGGCCCGGCGTCGGCGGTCTTCTCGATGATCTGGTGCGCGATGCGCGCGATGATGCGGGTGACGTCCGCCGCGCTGAGCAGCTCCCGGCCGGGAGGGCTCGCGCCGGCGTGGTCCCCGCGGCGGTCGTTCGCCACGGACCACTCCTTCCCCGCCTCACGGGACGGGCTTTAAAGGAACCGGTTGGGGCGGCCCGGCAACGGCACCGCCGCGCCGAGACCGTACCAGTGCGGCCCGCGACCCGTCCGACGAGGTGATCGGGCCGACAGGGCGACTCCGGACGCCCGTGGCAGGATGTCGATCAGCCGTTCGGGTGTTCTCAGGCTGTGACGACTCCGGAACGGGGTGCACATCTTGACCGCGAGAGCCTCGTCAGCGCATGATTACTCTCCGTATTGATCGACACGGTACCCGGGTGGCCGCACGGTGCGGGGGGCAGCGCCACGGGACCGCCGGGCCGACCGTCGCGACCGTACGGCCGCACTCCGATCCATGCCCGATCACACAGACGTTCCACAGCACCGCCAGCACCGCCGTTCGACATCAGGACTGACAGCAGTGACGCCGCCGGGCCCGGGGCCGGCGACCAGCACGTGAGGAGATCGCCACCATGGGCGACTACGCGAAGGCGCTCGGCGGGAAGCTCCGCGCCATCCGTCAGCAGCAGGGATTGTCGCTGCACGGTGTCGAGCAGAAGTCCGGCGGGCGCTGGAAGGCGGTCGTGGTGGGCTCGTACGAGCGCGGCGACCGCGCCGTCACCGTCCAGAAGCTCGCCGAGCTCGCCGACTTCTACGGCGTGCCCGTCGCCGAGCTCCTGCCCGAGGGCCGCGTCCCGTCCGGCTCGGAGCCCGCCACGAAGATCGTGATCAACCTGGAGCGGCTCCAGCAGCTGCCTGCCGACAAGGTCGGCCCGCTCGCCCGGTACGCCGCGGCGATCCAGAGCCAGCGCGGGGACTACAACGGCAAGGTCCTCTCGATCCGCGCCGAGGACCTCCGCTCGCTCGCGATCATCTACGACACGTCCCCCGGTGAGCTCACCGACCAGCTCATCGACTGGGGCGTCCTGCCGCCGGACGCCCGCCCCGCCGGCCGGGACTGAGCCCGCGGCGCGTGTCCGATCGGGCCCGTCCCGTTCGTCGGCGTGGTAGGAGGTGAGTGGTCACCTCCCCGACCCGAGGAGACACGCGTGCACTACCTGGTCCTGCTCTACGGGGACGAGACCGGGGCGCCCGAGCCCGGCACCCCCGAGTTCGACGCCGAACTGGCCGGCTACGCCGCCTTCGACGAGCACGCCGCGGGCGCGATCCGCGGCGGCGCGGCGCTGCACCTCACCGAGCGGGCCCGCACCATCCGCCACGACGGAGCCGCGGTCACGGTCACGGACGGTCCGTTCGCCGAGACCACCGAGGTGCTCGGCGGCTACTACGTGCTGGAGTGCACCGACCTCGACGAGGTGATCGAGCTGGTCCGCGCCATCCCGGCCACCTCGCACCCGCGCTCGGCGGCGGAGGTGCGCCCCATGCTGGCGAACGAGGCCCTGCGACCCGAGGGCGAGATGCTGCCCGACCTGTGGCTGGCCACGCTGCACCGGGGCGGGGCGCCGGGCACGGAGACCGGAGGGGCCGAGACCGGGCCCGGGGTCCACGACGCGTTCGTGCGGGCCCACCGCCCGCAGCTCGTCCGTGTCGGCACCCTCCATCCGGCCACCAGCGCCACCACCGTCCGGGTGCGCGAGGGCGGGCTGCAGGTCGTCGACGGCCCGTTCGACCCGCGGCTCGCGGTCGTCGACGGCTTCTACGTCCTGCAGGCCGACGCGGACAAGGCCGAGACGCTCGCGCGGGAGATCCCGGTGGGCGACGGCGGCGCCGTCGAGCTGCGGCCGATCGTGGACCTCACCGCGATGTGAGCGCGCCCCGCGTGCCCGCCGACGTCGTCACCGCCGTGTTCCGCGCCGAGGCGGGAGCGGCGGTGGCGACGGTCGCCCGGCTCACCGGCGACGTCGGCCTGGCCGAGGACGCCGTCCAGGAGGCGTTCGCCGTCGCGGTGCAGCGCTGGCCCGCGCACGGCGTGCCGGACCGTCCCGGCGCGTGGATCACCACCACCGCCCGCAACCGGGCGCTCGACGAGCTGCGCCGCGAGGCGTCCCGCCCGGCACGGGAGGCGGCGGCGGTGCGGGAGGCACTCCCGGCCCTGGCGGCCACCCCGCCCGTGCTGCACCCGGTGCGCGACGACCAGCTACGGCTGCTGTTCGCATGCTGCCATCCGGCGCTCCCGCGCGCGGGCCACGTCGAGCTGGCCCTGCGGCTGGTGTGCGGGCTGCGGGTCCCGGAGATCGCGCGGGCGCTGCTGCGCGGCGAGGAAGCGGTCGCGCGGCGGATCCACCGGGCCAAGGCCAAGATCCGCGATGCCCGGATCCCGCTGCGGGTGCCGCCACCGGAGCTGCTCGGCGAGCGGCTGCCGTCGGTGCTGGACTGCGTGTACCTCACCTACACCGAGGGCTACGCCGCCACCGCGGGCGAGGACCTCATCCGCCACGACCTCTGCGACGAGGCGGTCCGGCTGGCCCGTCTCGTCGTCGGGCTGCTGCCGGGGCGGCCGGGCGCCGAGGCCCTGCTGGCGTTGCTGCTGCTCCAGGACGCACGCCGGCCCGCCCGGCTCGACGCGGACGGCGAGATCGTGCTGCTCGCCGACCAGGACCGCGCACGCTGGGACGCGGAGCGGGTCGCCGAGGGGATGCGGTGGCTGCAGCGGGCGAGCGCACATCCCGAGATCGCGGTGGCCGACGCGGCCTACCTCTACCAGGCCGCGGTCGCGGGTGAGCACTCGACGGCGCCGACCTGGCAGGCCACCGACTGGCCTGCGATCGTCGTCCTCTACGACCGGCTGGCCGCACTGACCTCCTCGCCGGCCGTCCTGCTCAACCGGTCGGTTGCGGTGGCCCACGCCGACGGACCGGCTCGCGCCCTGCCGCTGCTGGAGGCCCTCGCCGACGACCCCCGCCTGGCCGGGTCCCACCGGCTGGCGCTGGCCCTGGCCGACGTCCACCGCCGCCTCGGCGACCTCGACGCCGCGCTCGCGGCCTGTGCCGAGGCGGAACGGCTCGCGCCGACCGGCCCGGAGCGGCGACACGTCGCCCGGGTGCGGGCGTCGCTCCCGTGACGTCGGCGCCGTCCGGGTCCGGAACGCCCGAGCGGAACGTCAGCGGGGTGGCGAGGTGCGGGAACCCCGCTGACGTCGCACTCGCGCGTCGTGCCGGGGCGCCGACCGACCTGCCACCGAATCCGCCGGGCGACGGTCGGGATCCTTGCGGGTGCCGCTGAACAGCCGGAACGGACGGCCGACGCGGTGTGCCGCCGGTCGAGCTCCGGTGAACGTTCAGTAGATCGGGATGCCGACGTCGAGGCCGAGCTGGATGCGACCCGCCGGTTCGAGCATCGTCGTGGCGAGCAGGCCGTGCTGCGCGGCGACCATGCCGTCGCGGAACGCCCGCTCCAGGCGGCTGCCGACGTAGAGCGACGACGAGCTGCCCAGCACGTACGCGCGGGTGAGGACGTCGCGGGCGGTCTGCGCCGCGTGGCACATCGCCGCCCGCATCGCGCCCCGCATGGCCGGGGTCACCGGGGTGTCCGCCCCGTCCCGGACGGGACGATCGAGGACGGCGCCGTCGATCTCGGCCGCGCAGGTGCGCAGCAGCAGGCTCGCAGCCCGCAGCGCCGCGTCCGCGCCCGCGATCCCGGCCTGGGCGTGGGCCCGGCGCGCGAGCGTCGCCCCGTTGTCGGTCGCCTTTCCCGCGGCGAGCTCCACCAGCGCGTCCAGCCCCGCGCGGGCGATCCCGAGCACGACGGCGGCACAGCCCGTGGAGGCGATCGTGAACACCGGGATGCGGTAGAGCGGGCGGTCGATGCGTGACGGGGCGAACGGGCTCACGACCAGCTCCGACGGCACGACGGCGCGGTCGACGACGACCGAGTTGCTTCCGGTGCCGCGCATGCCGGTGACCTGCCAGGTGTCGAGCACGCCGATGTCCGAGGTCGGCAGGAAGAACACCTGCACGTCCGGCACGGGGTGCTCGACGGTCGCGAACAGCGCCACCCAGTCCGCGGAGTCGATGCCGCTCACGAGGTCCCACCGGCCGCAGAGCGCGTACCCGCCGTCGACGGGGACGGCGCGGCCGGTGGGGCGGGCCGAGTTGACGACCACCGGATCGGCCCGTGGATCCGGCCCGCCCCAGATGCGGTCGGCCCCGGCCTCGGGCAGCAGCGCCGCCGCGAAGCCCGTGTTGCCGTTCCAGACGTTCCACGCCACCGGGCCGTCGATGCGGGCCAGCTCCTCCAGCACCGCGACGGTGTCGGCGAGGCCGAGCTCTGCGCCGCCGTACTCGTGCGGCAGGGTCAGTCGGAAGGCACCCGCCCCCCGCAGGATCTCGACCAACGGCTCGGGCAGGCGGCGCAGGGCGTCCGCCTCGTCACGCCACGTCTCGACGGCATCGCGAACGGCGACCGGCAGCTCACGGGCGCGGCTCATGGTTTGGACCATGAGTCCAGACTACGCGTCTGGACCCGAAGTCCGCTAGGGTCGGCTCCATGGCCGTCCGTCCCTATGCCCGCCCCGGTGCGCCGAGCACACGCGCCACCGAGCAGCGTGTGCTGGACGCCGCCGAGGAGATGATCGGCGAGGGCGAGTTCCACCGGGCGAGCGTCACCGAGCTCGCCCGCCGCGCCCAGGTCGCCCGCGCGACCGTGTTCGGGCGCTTCGGCTCCAAGCTGGGCGTCCTCGAGGCCCTCGCCACCCGCTGCTCGGGCGGGCCGGAGATGCGCGGCATCCGCGAGGCGATCGCCCTCGACGATCCGCGGGCCGCTGTCACGGCCGTGGTGCGTGCCTCGTGCGTGCTCTGGGAGCGGCAGGGACACATCCTGCTCACCCTCAAGGCCGTCACCGAGTTGGAGCCCGGCGCGGTGGCCCTCGTCGACGACCAGCGCGCCGATCAGCGCACGTCGCTCGAAGGCCTCGTGGCGCGGCTGCACGCGGCCGGGAAGCTGCGCGCCGGGCGCACCCCGCACGCGGCCACCGCCGCGCTGCACATGATCACGAGCGTGGAGTCGTTCGTGGAGCTGCGCACCCACGGCGGGCTGTCGCTCGACGACACCGTCGAGGTGCTCACCGGGCTCGCGACGAGCCTGCTGCGCTGATCCCCGGGGCGCGCCGTGCACACCCGGGGCGCCGCACCCCCGGACGCCGTGCACACGTTCGCGCGCCGTGCACACCGCCACGTCCCGTGCACACGTTCGGCCATGTGCACCGCAACACCGCCATGTGCACCGCACGCGAACACCGCCATGTGCACCGCACGCGGCGGGGGCACCGTGCACACCCCCGGACGCCGTGCACACGTTCGCGCGCCGTGCACACCGCCACGTCCCCGTGCACACGTTCGGCCATGTGCACCGCAACACCGCCATGTGCACCGCACCCGGCGTGCACCGCCCGGCGGGGCGCCCGGCGAGGCGCCGCGCAGCGGCCTACCGGCCCCTGACGGGGGTCAGCGGGCGGCGCGCAGCTCGTCGGCGATGTCGGCGATGCCACCGAGCACGCCGTTGAGGAACCGCGGCGAGTCGTCCGTGGAGAGGGTGCGGGCCAGCTCGACGGCCTCGGTGATCGCCACCGGGTCGTCGATCTCGTCCACCCACAACAGCTCGAACACCCCGATCCGCAGCAGCATGCGGTCGACCGCCGGCATCCGCGCCACGGTCCAGCCCTCGGAGTGCTCCGCGAGCAGCTGGTCGATGCGCTCCTGATGGGTCGCGACTCCCTCGACGAGGAGTGCGGCGTAGTCCGAGACGGGCGGCGCGTCGTCGGTCTCGCGGCGCTGGGTGAGCACCGCGAGCGGATCCTCGCCGCGCGCCTCGGACTCGAAGAGAATGTCCAGCGCGCGCTTGCGGGCCTTCGTGCGCGCCCTCAGCATGATGTCGACGCGAGCATCAGCCCGACACGCGGCCCAGGTAGCGGCCGTCGCGGGTGTCCACCTTGACCTTCGTCCCCGTCTCGACGAACAGCGGCACCTGGATCTCCGCGCCCGTCTCCAGCGTGGCGGGCTTGGTGCCGCCGGTGGACCGGTCGCCCTGCAGACCCGGGTCCGTGTGGCTGATCACCAGCTCGACGGAGGCGGGCAGCTCGATGTAGAGCGGCACGCCCTCGTGGGAGGCCACCATCGCGACCTGGTTCTCCAACAGGTAGTCCGCCGCGCCGCCAACCGTGGCCTCCGCGATCGGGATCTGGTCGTAGGTGTCGCCGTCCATGAAGACGAAGTCCGTGCCGTCCCGGTAGAGGAACGTCATGTCTCTGCGGTCCACGGTGGCCGTGTCGACCTTCGTACCGGCGTTGAACGTCTTGTCCACGACCTTGCCGGTGAGCACGTTCTTGAGCGTCGTGCGCACGAAGGCGCCGCCCTTGCCGGGCTTGACGTGCTGGAACTCCGTGACCGACCACAGCTGGCCGTCCAGGTTGAGCACCAGGCCGTTCTTCAGGTCGTTCGTGGTCGCCACGCGAGGATCTCCTGGTTCGAAGCTGCGGGCGCGGGCCCGTGCCGGGAGCGCGCCGGGGATTTGGCCGGAGGGCGGCGGCCGATGAGGCGGCACCGCCGTGCTGGCCCCACGATACCGGTCGGGTCCCGCACGCCCGCGCGCCCCGGCGCCGAGCTGCGCCGACCGCCCTCAGAGCTCCCGCAGCTCGCGCGTGGTGCGGCTCAGCGCCTCGGCCGCGCCACCTGTCACCAGCAGCGTGTCCTCGATCCGGACGCCGCCGCGGCCCTCCAGATACACGCCGGGCTCGACGGTCACCGTCATGCCGGCGGCCAGCGTGCCCGATCCCGCGGGCCCGAGGCCCGGCGCCTCATGGATTCGCAGGCCCACGCCGTGCCCGAGCCCGTGCGGGAAGTTCTCGCCCTCGCCGGCTGCGACCACGACGTCACGGGCGGCCGCGTCCACGACGACGACGTCCGCCCCGGGCCGCAGGGCCGCGCAACCGGCGACCTGCGCCGCCGCGACCAGCTCGTACAGCTCCCGCTGCCACGCCGCCGCGGGGCCCAGCACGACGGTGCGGGTCATGTCGGAGTGGTAGCCCTCGACGAGGGCACCGAAGTCGAGGGTGACGAGGTCGCCTCGGCAAAGCGGTGCCCGCGACGGTCGGTGGTGCGGGATCGCCGCGTTCGCACCCGCGGCCACGATCGACTCGAACGCCGGCGCGGTGGCGCCGAGGGCCCGCATCCGGGCCTCCAGGTCCAGCGCCACCTCCCGCTCGGTGCGCCCGGCCCGCACGCCGCCTGCCGCGACCAGCTCGGCGAACGCCTCGTCCGCGACCGCGCAGGCGCGGCGCAGCGTGGCGATCTCGTCGGCGTCCTTGACCTGGCGCAGGCGCTGCACGAAGCCGGGCGCCCGGTGCAGCGCCGTCGGCCCGCCCGCGCGGGTGAGCTCGTCCACCAGCACCGCATGGGCGTCGACCGTCACCGCGTCCGACTCGAACCCCAGCCGCCCGAGACCCCGCCCGGCCGCCGTCGTGACGAGCGTCCTGGCCCCCGCGCGATCGATCACGGCAGGCAGGTCCGGGACCTCGGCCGCTGCCTGGAGCGTGTACCGGCCGTCCGTGCAGAACACGTCCCGGCCGTCCGCCGCGACCAGCAGGCAGGCGTTCGAGCCGGTGAACCCCGTGAGGTAGCGGACGTTCACCAGGTCCGTGACGAGCAGGGCGTCCAGCTCTGCCGGATCGGCGAGCAGAGCGCGCAGGGCGTCGCGGCGGGCCGCCGGGGCTGCACTGGGGGACATGCCCCGAGCCTATGCCGGGCGCCCTGCCCTCTCCTCTGCATTGGCGCCCGCCTCGTCATCGGCCGTCTCGTCGGCGATCCAGCGCAGCGCCAGTTCGTAGCCCCGCAGCCCCAGTCCGACGATCGACCCGTTCGCCACAGCGCTGATGTAGGAGTGGTGGCGGAACTCCTCCCGCTTGTGCACGTTGCTGATGTGCACCTCCACCAGCGGCGCGGTGAGCTGCGCACACGCGTCACGCACGGCCACCGACGTGTGCGTCCACGCGCCGGCGTTGAGCACCACGGGCACGCCGTCGTCCGCCGCCGTGTGCAGCCAGCCGATCAGCTCGCCCTCGTGGTCGGTCTGGCGCACCTCGACCGCGAGCCCCAGGTCGCCGCCCGTGCGTTCGCATCGCTCGACCAGCTCGGCGTACGTGCCGAACCCGTACATCGTCGGCTCGCGCCTGCCGAGCCGGCCCAGGTTCGGCCCGTTCAGGACGAGGACGGGCCTACTCATGCCGTCGCTCATGCCGTCGCTCATGCAATGGCCCCGGAGCTGATCGCGCTGTAGGCCCTCTCCAACAGCGCCTGCTCCGGCGCCTCCAGCCGCCCCGGCTTCGCGAGCCCGTCCAGCACGACGAACCGCAGCTTGCCGCCGCGCGCCTTCTTGTCCCCGTGCATCGACTCCACGAGCTCGCCCAGCGCACCCGGCTCGTAGGCGACGGGCAGCCCGATCGACTCCAGCACTGCCCGGTGCCGGTCCGCGGTGGCGTCGTCGAGGCGCCCCGCCGCCCGCGCCAGCTCCGCGGCGAACACCAGCCCGACGCTCACGGCCGCCCCGTGGCGCCAGCGGTAGTCCTCGCGGCGTTCGATCGCGTGGCCGAGGGTGTGGCCGTAGTTGAGGATCTCCCGCAGGTGCGACTCCCGCAGGTCGGCCGACACGACGTCCGCCTTCACCTGGATCGCCCGGCGCACCAGCTCCGGCAGCACCTCCCCCGCCGGATCCAGCGCCGCTGCCGGGCCCGCCTCGACGAGGTCGAGGATCACCGGATCGGCGATGAAGCCCGCCTTGAGGACCTCGGCCATCCCCGCGGCCAGCTCCGGTGCGGGCAGCGTGTCGAGCGTCGCGAGATCGACGAGCACCGCCGACGGCTCGTGGAAGGCACCCACCAGGTTCTTCCCCGCGGCGGTGTTGATGCCGGTCTTGCCACCGACCGCGGCGTCCACCATCCCGAGCAGCGTGGTGGGCACGTGCACCACCCGCACCCCGCGCATCCAGGTGGCCGCGACGAACCCGGCGAGATCCGTGACCGCGCCCCCGCCGAACCCGACGATCACATCCCCCCGGGCCACGCCTGCGCTGCCGCACACCTCCCAGCAGAACCCCGCGACCGCGAGCGACTTGCCCTCTTCCGCGTCGGGCACCTCGATGCGGTGCGCCTCGACGCCCGCGGACTCCAGCGCGAGCCGCGCCTGCTCCACGGCGTCCGCGAGCACCGGCTGGTGCACCAGCAGTGCCGTGCCCGCGCCCGTGCCGGTGACCGTGGCGGTGAGCCGCTCGCGCACGCCCCGCCCGATCACCACCTCGTACGGCCGCTCCGCCGCCACCTCGATCGTCACCGGTGTGCTCATGGTCGCCGACTGTAGAGACCGGTCACGGACGCTGCGCCTCCGCGGGCCCACCGAGGGCCGTGCCCGCCGAGGTCGTGATCTCGATCGGCATACCCTCCTCCGGCGGCACGTCGGAGTCGCCCGGCAGCTCGTCCTCCGGTGAGAGCGGCGCATCCGGGTCGGCCGCGCCCATGGCCTCCAGCACGGCCCGCGCGACCTGGTTGGTGTTGCGGCGCACCGTGTCGATCTCGATCGTCGCGACCTCGCGGTAGAGCGGGGTGCGCGCCTCCAGCAGGGCGCGGAACGTCGCCCGCGGGTTGACACCGACCAGCAACGGCCGGGCCGTCGACATGCCGGTGCGGCGCAGCCCGTCGGCCAGCCCGACCGTCAGGTAGACGACCTCGTGGCCGCGCAGGCGCTGCCTGGTCTCCACCGCCAGCACCGACCCGCCGCCGAGCGCGAGCACGCCCGTCGTCGTGGCGAGGGCCTCGGCGACCACCTCCCGCTCCAGCTCGCGGAATGCCTGCTCACCGTCCTGCGTGAAGATGTCCGAGATGGGCTTGCCCGCCCGCTCCACGATCAACGCATCCACGTCGGTGAACTCCAGCCCGAGCCGACGGGCCAGTGCCTTCCCGACGGTGGTCTTCCCCGCGCCCGGCGGGCCGACGAGGACCACGCGGGGGCGCCTCCCATCGGTCATCGGTTGGCGTCCCGGTAGGCGGCAAGGTTGCGGCGCGTCTCGGCCAGCGAGTCCCCGCCGAACTTCTCCAGGGCGGCGTCGGCCAGGACGAGAGCGACCATGGCCTCGGCGACGACGCCTGCGGCGGGCACCGCGCACACATCGGAGCGCTGGTGGATGGCCTGCGCGGCCTCCCCGGTGGCGACGTCCACGGTCCGCAGGGCACGCGGCACGGTGGAGATCGGCTTCATCGCCACCCGCACGCGGACGGGCTCGCCGTTGGTCATGCCGCCCTCGATGCCACCGGCCCGGTTCGACAGGCGCCCCACCCCGTCCTCGGCCGGGACCATCTCGTCGTGGGCGGCGCTGCCCCGGCGGCGTGCGGTGCGGAACCCGTCGCCGATCTCCACGCCCTTCATCGCCTGGATGCCCATCAGCGCCCCTGCGAGCCGCGCGTCCAGGCGCCGGTCCGACTGCACGTACGACCCCAGCCCGACCGGCAACCCGTAGGCGATCACCTCGACGACGCCGCCGAGCGTATCGCCGTCGGACTGCGCCGCGTCCACCTCGGCCACCATCGCCGCGGTGGCGGCGTCCGAGTACGCGCGGACGGGACTCGCGTCGACGCGCTCCAGGTCCCCCGGGCCCGGCAGCTCGCCCTCCGGCGCCTCGGCGGTACCGAGCGAGACCACGTGCGAGAGCACGGACACCCCCAGTGCCTGGGTGAGGAAGGCCTTCGCGATGGTGCCGAGGACGACGCGGGCGGCCGTCTCTCGGGCGCTCGCCCGCTCCAGCACCGGGCGGGCGTCGTCGAACCCGTACTTCGTCATCCCGGCGAGATCGGCATGACCCGGCCGGGGCCTGGTGAGGGGGGCGTTGCGAGCGCGGTTCTCGATCAGCGCGGGATCGACGGGATCGGCCGCCATCACCGTCTCCCACTTTGGCCACTCCGTGTTGCCGATGCGGACCGCGACCGGCCCGCCCTGGGTGCGCCCGTGCCGGACCCCGCCGATGACCTCCAGCTCGTCCGCCTCGAACTTCATCCGCGCCCCCCGTCCGTGGCCGAGACGACGGCGGGCCAGCTCCGCGGCCAGCTCCTTGGTGGTGATCTCGACTCCGGCGACCATGCCCTCGAGGACGGCCACCAGGGCCGGGCCGTGCGACTCCCCGGCGGTGATCCAGCGCAACACGTCGACCTTCCTTCCACCCGCTCCCGGCCGGTCAGCCTAGCCCCGGGCCCGCGCCGGCCAGCGCTGTGCCGAGCGTCACCGCCCAGGCCGCGAGCAGCATCGACGGGCCGTGGGGCACCCTGGGGCCCGGTATCCGCCGCACCCGGCCCGGCACGGCGCTGTCCTCGCGGGCGCTCCCGGCGGCCCGGCCGGACGCCACGAGGCCGAGCGCCGCCGTGAGGATCGACGCCAGCACCGCCGCCGGGACGAGCGCGGCGAGCGATCCCGCGGCCAGCACGGCGCCCAGCGGAGCGGCGAGCTTCACGTCCCCGCCCCCGATCGCCCGGGGCGCGCACCAGCGGACCGCGGCGTGCACGCCCAGCGCCAGACCGGCCCCGGCGAGCCCGCGCAGCACCGCCGCGCCGCCGAGCGGGACGACCAGCAACAGCGCGCCCGGGAGTGCGGGCAGCGTCAGCGCGTCCGGCAGCCTGCCGCGGGCCAGATCGACGGCTCCGAGCGCGGCCGCGAGCCAGCCCAGCCCCAGCAGCGCCGGCAGCCAGCCCCCCGGAAGCGCACCGCCCGCCCACAGCCCGCCGACGCCGCCCCAGAGCACCGCGACGGCCAGCTCGCACCCCGGGGGGCGGACCGGTGCGCCGCGGGGAAGGCTCCCCACGAGCCATCGCGCTGCGGCGCCCGCGACCGCCCCGACCAGCGCGAACACCGCCACGATCGCCGTCAGGTTCATCATGGCTCGATCATGGGAGAGACCTCTGCGCCTCCGCCAGACCCAACGCGCGAGCTGTGGACAACCCGGCGCGAGGTGGACAACCGCCAGTGGGGCGGCGTCCTCGCAGACCGCTGGCGCCCATCGGACCGCAGGCTCGCCGAGAGTGCACACCTCGCAGGCCACCGCGCGCACCTCGCAGAGAGCCGGCGCGCCGCGCAGACGCTGCAGCATCTGTGAGGCGCACGCAAGCCCTGCGAAGTCGACCGGCGAGCGCAACCGCCAGACGCGCAGCCCTCGCCAGCACCGCCCTCGCGCCTCGTACCCGCGACCCGGTGCCCCGCAGAGATCAGCCACACCGCGCAGGCCACCGCACACCTCGCAGGCCACCGCGCGCACCTCGCAGGCCACCGCACCTCGCAGAGAGCCGGCGCGCCGCACAGACGCTGCAGCATCTGCGAGGCGCACGCAAGCCCTGCGAAGTCGACCGGGAGCGCCGTCACGCACCGCCGGACGCGCGGTCGCCGCCAGCATCGCCCTCGCACCCGCGCCGCCAGAGGCCGGCCGCCCTCTGACCCCGCATACCTCGCAGAGATCAGGCACCCCTCGCAGCTTCCCGCACAACACCTCGCAGAGAGCAGGCGCGCGTCGCAGGGGCTGCAGCATCTGCGAGGCGTACTCGACCTCTGCGAGGCGGCGGCCAGCAGCGGCCGGCCAGCAGCAGCCGGGCGCGAGCGCCGACACCGAGTGCACAACCGGCACACCACCGACACTCGGCGCGCCGCCCGTCGCGCCACCCGTCGCACCATCCGCTGCGCCACCGCCCCCGCCGCGCCGCCGCCACCCGCCGCGCCGCCGCGCCACCGCGCCGCCACCCGCGCGGCGCGTCACGCCACCGGTTCCGGCACCACACCCTCCCGCCGGTGCTGGTCGCAGACGGTCGACCCGTCACGGAACAGCACGCCGTCCGCGCACCGCGCCTCGACCGCGCCACCCGCGAACTGCTCGGTGTAGAGCCGCGCGTAGAGCCCGCCCCGGGCGAGCAGCTCGGCGTGGGTGCCATGCTCCACGATCCGGCCCTCGTCGACCGCGAGGATCACGTCCGCACCGAGCACGGTGGAGAGCCGATGCGCGATGGCGATCGTGGTGCGGCGACTGGTCGCGTTCTCCAGGGCCTCCTGGACGAGGCGCTCGCTGGTGGTGTCGAGGGCGCTGGTGGCCTCGTCGAGGATGAGGATCCGCGGGTCGGACAGCAGCACCCGCGCGATGGCGAGGCGCTGCTTCTCCCCGCCGGAGAGGCGGTAGCCCCGCTCTCCGACGACGGTGTCGTAGCCCTCGGCGAACGACAGGATGCGGTCGTGGATGTTGGCCGCCCGCGCGGCGGCTTCCAGCTCGACGTCGGTCGCGTCGGGCTTGGCGTAGCGCAGGTTGTCCGCGATCGTCGCGTGCAGCAGGTAGGTGTCCTGGGTGACCATCCCGATGGCGTCGGCCACCGAGGCCTGGGTGAGCCCGCGGACGTCCTGGCCGTCGATCAGAACGCGGCCGCGGTCCACGTCGTAGAGGCGCGGGACGAGGTAGGACAGAGTGGTCTTGCCCGAGCCGCTCGGCCCGACGATGGCGGCGAGCTGCCCCGGCTCGACGACGAACGACACGTCCCGCACCGCCCACGCGGGCTCCCCCGGCGCATCGGCCGGGTACGCGAACCACACCCCGTCGAACTCCACCCGCCCCGGCTCGGGGCTCGCCGGCAGCACCCGCGCGTCGGGCGCGTCCACGATCCGCGGTGTGAGGTCGAGGTATTCGAAGATCCGCCGGAACAGCGCCAGCGAGGTCTGCACGTCCAGCCCGACCCGCAGCAGGTTCACGGTCGGGAAGATCAGCCGGCCCTGCAACGTCGTGAACGCGACGATCGTGCCCGCGGTCACGGCGGTGCCGGTCGCGATGAGGATGCCCGCGACGAGGTACACCAGCGCCGGAGTGACGCTCATGAACGTCATGACGACCGCGAAGAACGACTGCCCGGTCATGGCCTGGCGCACCTGCAGGCCCACCTGGCGGGCGTTCTCGGCGCGGTAGCGCTCGATCTCGTAGGCCTGCCGGTTGAACACCTTCGCGAGCAGCACCCCCGAGACCGACAACGACTCCTCGGTGATCGCCGTCATGTCCGACAGCGACTCCTGGGTGCGCCCGGCGATGCGCTGGCGCACCCGGCCGACGCGGGTCTGCAGCAGCACGAACACGGGCATCAGCACGACCGCGACGAGCGTGAGCTGCCAGGACAGCAGCACCATCGCCACGAGCGCCGCCACGACCGTGACGACGTTGCCGAGGATCGAGCTCGCCGTCTCCGACAGCACGGTCTGCACGCCGCCGACGTCGTTGGCGAGCCGGGACTGGATCGCGCCGGTGCGGGTCGCGGTGAAGAACGACAGGTCCATGCGCTGGAGGTGCGCGAAGAGCCGCCCGCGCAGGTCGGCCATGACCCGGTTGCCGAGCAGGGTGGTCTGCCACGTCTGGAACACCCCGATCAGCGCCGAGACGATCGGCAGCGCGACCATCCCCGCCACCAGCCACGCCAGGAGCGGCAGGTCCACCGGCGAGCCGTCGACGGGGAAGAGCGCGTCGTCGAACGCCGCCTGTGTGAGGAACGGTGTGACGATGCCGAGGCCGCTGCTCGCCAGCACCGCCACGACGATCACGGTGAGCGTGGTGCGGTACGGGGTGAACAGCGCCCACACGCGGCGCCCGAGCCGGTCGTCCATGCCGCCGAGCGTAGGCAGCGCGGACGGGGTCCGCGCCGCTGACGCGTCGGGCCTGTGAACTCCCCGTGAACCGCAGGCGTCGACCCGGCCATCTCCGGTTCAATGGCCGTCGGGGTCGTTCGGGTGGACGAGGGGACCGGTGGACGGGCACTACGTCGGCAGGGTCGCGGACGAGGACCCGCTGCACGCGATGCTGTCGCGGATCGTGGTCGAGCGGTGCGGCGTCGAGCACCCGGCCGGGTTCCGCGCGTTCCGGTTGCACGGCAGCAACGAGGTGTACGGCTACGAGGAGTGCGTCAGCGGCACCCGCCTGATCGGCAAGTTCTTCGGGCGCCGCTTCGGGTGGGACCGCGACCGGGCGGTGTCGAAGGCCGGGCGGGAGTTCGCGAGCTACGAGACGTTGCGCGGCTACCAGCTCGTCGGAACACCGCACCACGTCGTGCGACCGCTGGGCCTGGAGCGCGACATCAACTGCGTTCTCGTGCTCGAGTACTACGGCGGCGAGTCGCTCTGCAGCGCGATCGCCCGCGGGCTGCACGGCGACCACGACCACCTCTTCGGCAGGCTCACGGCGCTGTCCTACTACCTCGCCACCCAGCACAACCGCACCGCCGACGGCGCCGCCGTCGACTTCGGCACCGACCTCGCCTACCTGGACCGTCTGCTGGACGCCCTGCGCGTGACCGGCCGCCTCGGGGCCTGGGACGCCGACGAGATCGGCTGGCTCGCGCAGCTGTGGAGCCTGCGCCCGCGGATGTGGGCCGACCGGCAGGTGTGGCTGCACGGCGACGCCACGCCCGCGAACTTCCTCTTCGGCGCCGGGCTCGACGTGGGCGCGATCGACCTGGAGCGGATGCGCCGCGGGGACCGGGTGTTCGACGTGGGTCGGGTCGCGGGCGAGCTCCAGCATGCGTTCCTGCGCGCCACCGGCAGTCGCGAGGGCGCCGAGCCGTTCATCGGCCATTTCCTGTGGGAGTACTGCTGCCACTTCCCCGACCGCGAGGCCGCGTTCGCGTCGGTGACCGCGCGCGTCCCGTTCCACATGGCGACGAACCTCCTGCGGATCGCACGCAACGCCTACGTCGATCCGCCGTACGCCGCCAGACTGGTCGCGCAGGCCAAGGAGCTGCTGCGCACACCCTGACCGACGTCCCCGAACGGAGCCCATGGACGACATCCGCGCGATCGTCTTCGACGTCAACGGCACGCTGGTCGACATCCTCACCGACGAGCACGACGAGGCCGTCCACCGCGCCGTCGGCCATCTGCTCTCCTACCAGGGCATCGACCTGCGCCGCGGCCGGGTGCGCGAGCTGTACTCCGCCTACCTCGACGAGCAGCGGGCCGCGAGCGGGCAGGCGCACCCCGAGTTCGACGCCGTCGCGATCTGGGCCCGGATCGTCGACGAGCACGCCACGGACTTCACCCGGTCGCTGCCCGCCGCGAAGCGGGTGCACCTTCCGCTGTTGCTGGCCGAGACCTACCGGGGTGTGTCCCGGCGCAGGCTGCGGCCCTATCCGGGGGTGCGCGAGGTGCTCGAGGCGCTCGCCGCGCGGTACCCGCTGGCCGTCGTCACCGACGCACAGAGCGCCTGGGCGCGGGCCGAGCTGCACCAGGTCGGGCTGCTCGACCTGTTCGACCCGGTCGTCGTGTCCGGTGACCACGGTTTCCGCAAGCCTGATCCCCGGCTGTTCCGGCTCGCCCTGGCCGCACTGGACGTGGCGCCGGAGGATGCGCTCTACGTGGGCAACGACATGTACCGCGACGTGCACGGAGCGCAGGCGGCCGGGATGCGTGCGGTGCTGGTCGCCTCCGACCAGGGGCGCAGCGCCTGGCGCGACACCGTGCCCGACCACGTGATCGACGACCACCGCGAGCTGCTGGCCCTGCTCGGGGTGACCCCACGGTCAGGTCGCGGAAGCGGCCAGCCAGGCGAGGATCGCGTCGGTGTGCTCCCCGAGCGCGGGCACCGGGTCCATCCGGGCCGGGCGGCCGGGGAACCCGATCGGCGGCGGTAGCGCCCGCAGCTCCCCCACCGGTGAGCCCACGGCCGTCCACCGGCCGTCGAGCTGGGGATGCTCCAGCACCTCGGCGACCTCCCGGCGCCGCGCGTGCGCGATCCCCGCCGCCGCGAGCCTGCCCAGGAACTCCGCCCCGGTGAGCCCGTCGAGCACCGCGTCGATCCCGGCGTGCAGGGCGGGCCGGTTCGCCACCCGGCGGGCGCCGGTGTCGAACCGGGGGTCCGTCGCCATCCCCGGGCGCTCCAGCACGCCCGAGCAGAACGCCGCCCACTCGCGCTCGTTCTGGATCGAGAGCACCACCTCGGTGCCGTCACCCGCGGTGAAGGTGCCGTACGGGGCGATCGCCGAGTGGCTGGTCCCGGTGCGCGGCGGCGGGGTGCCGCCGTAGCCGGTGTAGTAGAGCGGGAAGCCCATCCACTCGACGAGCGCGTCGAAGAGGCTGATCTCCAGGTGGGTGCCGACACCCGTGCGCTCCCGGTCGTAGAGGGCGGCGAGGACGGCCGAGAACGCGTACATGCCCGCCCCGATGTCCGCCGCCGGGATCCCCGCCTTCGCGGGCGCCTCCGGCGTGCCGGTGACGGCGACGAGGCCCGCCTCGGACTGGATGAGCAGGTCGTAGGCCTTGGCATCACGGTACGGGCCGGACGGGCCGTAGCCGGAGATCGAGCAGGTGATCAGCCGCGGATGGCGTTCCCGCAGCATCTCGTGGCCCAGGCCGAGCCGCTCGGCGGCGCCCGGCGCGAAGTTCTGCACGAAGACGTCCGCCCGTTCCAGCAGCGGCCCCATGACGGCGCCCCCGTCGGCCTTGAGATCCAGCGCCAGGCTCTCCTTGGAACGGTTGAGCCACACGAAATGGCTCGACAGACCGCGCACGGTCTCGTCGTAGCCGCGGGCGAAGTCGCCCGCGTCCGGGCGCTCGACCTTGATCACCCGAGCGCCGAGGTCGGCGAGCTGGCGGGTGGCGAACGGCGCCGCCACCGCCTGCTCGCAGGACACGACGACGATCCCGTCGAGCGGCAGTGCGGGCATGCGGCGATCCTGCCAGCCGGACCCGGCGCGCCCGCTCAGGCGAGCGCGACGATCTCCGCCAAGCCCTCGGCCAGGCACGCCATCAGCTCGTCCGGCTCGGTGACGGCGGCGCTGTCGGAGTTGACGCCGATGCAGGCCGTCCCGGCGTGGGAGAGCAGCGTGAGCATCACGGCGCAGCCCGGGAGCGGACCGAACGGGTACATGCGGGTGATCCGTGCGCCCGCCATGTAGACCTCGCGGGGCAGACCGGGGACGTTGGAGACCTGGACGTCGTTGGCCGACGACAACCGCCCCGACACCGCCCCGACGACCGGCGCCGGCAGCCACTCCATCACCGGCCCGAGGAACCCGAAGACGTCCGGGTTCGCCCGCGCCGACAGCACGAACTCCCGCACCGTGCGGATCCGCTCGACGGGGTCCTTCTCCGCCATCGACCCGACCAGCCGGGCCCCGGTGAAGCGGTTGCCGCCCTGCGGGTCGTCCTCGCGCCGCAGGCTGATCGGGAAGCCGATCGGGAGATCGCCCGGCTCGGCGCCGAGCAACTCGTGGTAGCGGCGAAACCCGCCGATCACCGCGGCGAGCAGGCCGTCGTTGACCGAGCCGCCCACCGCCTTCGCCCCGGCCCGCAGCGCAGCGAGGGGGAGGTCGAGCACGTCGAAGCGCCACGGCCCCCCGCGCGGGGCGAGCAGCGGCGACCCAGCAGGCGGGACGGCGGCCCCACCCACGGTCCGGACGACCTCGGCGACCCGCGACAGCGTCGTCACCGGGTGGGTGAGCGACCCGAGCACGCCCGCCCCCTGGCGCAGGACCTCGCCGGGCACCGCGGCGACCGTGCGCGTGACCTGTCCGGTGAGCAGCGCGGACGGCACCGCGAAGCCCGGATCCGGGACGGGCGGTTCGGGACGCGCCGGGTCGGGCTCGGGGCGGTCGCGGTGCAGCCTCGAGATCAGCTGCAGCCAGCCGAGCGCGTCCGTGGCGCTGTGGTGGATCACCATCGCGTAGGCGGCTCCCCCGTCCGCGAGGCCGTCCACGAGCAGGGTGCGCCACAGCGGGCGGTCGTGGTCCAGCGGCGCCTGGGCGAACTCGGCCACCGCGTCCAGCATCTGGCGCTGCGACCCCGGCGCGGGCAGCGTCCGGTGCTGGACGTGGACGTCCAGGTCGAGGGACGCGACGGTGACCCACGTCGGCGCGCCGACCCCGAGCGCCGGCTCGACCACCTTCTGGCGCATCCGCGGCACCATCCGCGACGCCCACTCGTGCGCGGCGCGGAAGCGTTCCCGGTCCGGGGCGGTGTCGAGCAGCTCCAGGACGGTGGAGTTGGCGCGCAGCCGCGGATCGGCGACCTCGGCGCGCCACATCGCCGTCTCCAGCGGGTTCATCTCCGGTGCCGTGCCCCACTCCAGCGCAACGGCGGGCACGGGGCCGGCCGGGCCGGTGGAGACCTGCACCTCGTGCACCGTGGGCCGCCACTGTGCGAGCGCGTCGAGGAACATGGCGCGGACGTCCGCGACGTGCTCGTCGACCGTCGCGGACGTCCAGCCGTCGGTGGGGACCGCGGGCAGCACCCGCACCTGCACCGTCCCCGGCCGGATGACCGACGAGTCGCGCCACATCAGCTCGCCCGCGTTGCGGATCACGACGGGCAGGATCGGCACCCCCGCCTGCATCGCGACGTGGAACGCCCCCTTCTTGAACGGGCCCAGCGCCGGGGTGGCCGACCGCGTGCCCTCCGGTGCGATGACCAGTGAGATCCCCTCACGCAACCGCTGCACCGCCGGTTCGAGCGCCTTGCGGGCCTGGGCGCCGTCGGCGCGGTCCACGAACGCGACGTCCATCAGCCGGAACGCCAGGCCGAAACCGGGCATGTTCGCGAGCTCCTTCTTCGCCACGCCGGTGAACCCGCCGCGCAGCAGCTTCGCGAGCACCAGGACGTCGAGCTGGCTCTGGTGGTTGAACACGATCACCGCGGGGCGTGTGGCGAGGTGCTCCGCGCCGTCGACGTCGAGATGCACGCCGGCGAGCGCCGCGCCCAGGTCGCCCGCGAGCGTGATGCCGAGATCGACACCGTCGCGGCGCGAGCCGGTGAGCAGGCCCGTGACGAGCCCCGCGCCGAACCCGCCGAGCATCCCGCCGATCCCGGCCGCGGTGCGCACCACGTCGGTGACGCCGGTGTGGTTGCGGGCGCGGAACCGGGCGATCGGCCAGCCCCGGCGGCGGGCCTCGGCGGCGAGACCCCGGCCGGGGTTCAGCGCGCGGGGACGCCCGACCGCCTCCAGGAACGGGACGTCCTCGTCACCGTTGGAGTAGGCGTAGCTCGCCGCGAGGTCGACGCCGTGGACCGGGGCGAACTCGCGAACGGCGGCGGCCTTGCCCGCCCGCCACAGCGGCGGCCCGCCGGGGCGTCCGGTGCACACCCCGTGCTCGAACCCGACCGGTGTGACGAGGATGTGCTCGACCCCCATCGCGCGCGCGGCGGGCTCCACCTGGAAGCGGGTGGCCGACGAGGCCAGCACCACGGTGTGCCCGGCCCGGCGGTGCGCCTCCACCAGCCGCCACGCCTCCGGGTACAGCGAGCGGGCGATGCCCTGCACGAACAGCCGCTCCCCCAGCTCGACCAGCTCGTCCTCGCTGCGCCCGGTCCAGGCGCGCATGCCGAGCAGGAAGAACTCCTCGAAGTCCGCCTCGGTGGTGACCCCGCGCATCCCGATCAGCAGCATCCGGCCGAGGTCGCCGGGGGTGACGTGCAGCGAGCGCAGGTGGTGGCGCGCGAAGGTGCCGAACGAGTAGCCGTCGATCAGCGTGCCGTCGAAGTCGAAGAACGCGCCGACCTGCGGGCCCTGCGGCCCGCTCTCGACGTCGGCGATCAACCGCTCCTCGCTCCACTGCCCTCCGGGGCCCGTCTCACGGTTCGACACCCGCCGCCTCCTGTCGGGTCGCCGCATCGATCTCGTCGATGACGGTCACGCGCGCGACGACGTCCTCGACGCGCTCGGCGAACCGCACCCGCCGGGCGGCGAGATCGGCCCCGTCGAGCAGGCCCTGGTTGTCGGCCAGCCTCAGCGCGGAGGCGAACAGCTCACGCGACAGCGACTCGGGCCCGTGCAGCCTGCCCTGCAGCAGCAGCTGCTGGCCGAGCCCGGACGCGGCGTCGAGGAACTCCTTC
>NZ_JBFWVQ010000088.1:0-25632 GCF_050246655.1 Pseudonocardia sp. | reverse complement strand
CATGCTGGGCGCCGTGACCGCGCCGACCTCGCCCCGCCGCGCCGCCGTCCTCGGCTCCCCCATCGCGCACTCGCTCTCCCCCGTCCTGCACCGTGCCGCGTACGCCGAGCTCGGCCTGGACGGCTGGGAATACGGCATGCACGAGTGCGACGAGTCAGGCCTGCCGGGCTTCGTGGACGGCCTCGGCCCCGAGTGGGCGGGGCTGTCGCTGACGATGCCGCTCAAGCGGGTGGCGCTGGAGGTCGCGGACGAGGTCTCGCCGCTCGCCGCCGCGACGGGCGCGGCCAACACGCTCGTCCTTCGGCCGGGGGGCCGGTTCGCCGACAACACCGACGTCGCGGGCATCGTCGCGGCGCTGGGACCGGGCACCGGCGGGACGGCGCTCGTCCTCGGGGCGGGCGGGACCGCGCAGGCGGCGCTCGCGGCGCTGCGGGAGCTCGGGATCTCGGACGTGACGGTGGCGGTCCGCTCGGTCGCCCGGGCAGGCGAGCTGCGGGCCGCGGCCGAGCGCCTGGGGATCGACCCGGACGTCGAGCCCCTCCTCGCCGCCGACACACCCGCACTGCCGGCCGCCGACGTCGTCATCTCGACGCTGCCGGGCCGCGCCGCGGACCACCTGGGAGCGCGGGTGATACCGGGAGCGACGGTCCTCGATGTCGTCTACGCACCGTGGCCGACGCCCTTCGCGGCGGCGGCCGCCGCGAACGGGGCGCGGGTCGTCAGCGGGCTGGAGGTGCTGCTGCACCAGGCAGTCGCGCAGGTGGAGCTGATGACGGGGCGTCCCGGGCCGGTGGCCGCGATGCGCTCGGCGCTGGATGCCGCGGTGGCCGCGCGCGCCTGACGGGACGTGCAGCGCCGCCCGATGAAACCGGCAACTCGCGTCGACGAGAGGCGCAACTCGCGGCCGGGGACGTGCAGCGCCGCCCGGTGAAAGCAGCACTCGCGCCGATGAAACCGGCAACTCGCACCGATGAGAGGCGCAACTCGCGGGTGGGAGGTCAGCCCCCGATCACGTGCACCGACACCGCGTAGTCCCCACCCGCGTACGGCTCCCGCCCCCACGTCGCCCAGCGCTCCCGCAGCTCCAGCCCGGCAGCGGCACACCACGCGTCGTACGCGGCGAGGTCCGGCCACCCCGGCCGCAGCGCGAACCCGGCCACCAGCCGCCCGTCCGGCTCCAGGTGGCGGGCGCACCCGAGCACCGCCTCGGCCCGCCGGTCGGCGGTCACGTACGGCACCACGTTGCCCGCGAGCAGGACGACGTCGAAGAGCCCCGGCAGCGTGAGGTCGACGAGGTCGCACCGCACCCACGGCAGGCCCGGCTCCTTGGCCCGCGCGGCCGCGATCATGTCGGGGTCCGTGTCCACGCCGACGACCTCGACGCCGCGGCGGGCCAGCTCGATCGCGACCCGCCCCGTCCCGCACCCGGCGTCGAGCACCGACGACGGCGCGTAGGCCTGCACGAACGCCACCTCGCCGTGCGGATCGACCCCGGCGGCCGCCAGCCGTGCCCAGCGCTCGTCATAGGCATCCATGTCGAGACGGTCCCGCCATGCCGCCCAGTCGGCGGGGAGGTCGGCCGGATCCTGGCTCACGCTCGCACCCTACGGGCATGGTGAGATCGAGTCCCGACCGTACGGAGGAGACATCGATGTCCATCCCCACCGACTCCGACCGCGAGCTGCTCACCGTCGTCGCCACGATGCGTGCGAAGCCGGGCAAGGAGGACGAGCTGCAGGCCGCGCTGGCGGCCCTCGTCGAGCCCACGCTCGCCGAGGACGGCTGCCACACCTATGCGCTGCACCGCGGCACCACCGACCCGGCCGAGTTCGCGTTCTACGAGAACTGGACGAGCCAGACCCACCTCGACGCGCACCTGGGCACCCCGCACATCCAGAAGCTGCTGCCGCTGCTCCCCGAGCTCCTCGACGGCGAGCTGGTGATCAGGACCATGCGCCGGGTGGCCTGATCAGCGCCGCGACACCCACGCGATCACCGCCGAGCCGAGCAGGCTGACGGCCACGATCGCGACGACGGCCAGCTGGCCGCCCGCGACGATCCGGTTGACATCGACGGCCGGGTGCCACTGCACCCGGCCGTCCGACGTGATGCTGTAGGCCCCGAGGTGGCTGCCGTCGGGCCGCTGGACGGGGACGAGCGTCGTACCGCCCTGCACGACCGGTTCGGAAGTGATCGTCATGCCCCCAGCCTGTCAGGAACAGACGGCGCCCTGCGCGGCCGACCCGACCAGCCGGGCGTACTTCCCCAGCACGCCGGTGCGCAGCGTCGGCGGGGGCGGCACCAGCGCGCCCCGCCGCCTCGTCAGCTCCTCGTCGTCGACGGCCAGGTCGAGCGTGCGGGTCTCCATGTCCAGGACGATCGGGTCGCCGTCGCGGACCAGCGCGATCGGCCCGCCGTCGGTCGCCTCGGGTGCGACGTGCCCGACGCACAGGCCGGTGGTCGCCCCGGAGAACCGGCCGTCGGTGACGAGCAGGACGTCCTTGCCCAGGCCCGCGCCCTTGATCGCGCCGGTGACCGCGAGCATCTCGCGCATCCCCGGGCCGCCTCGCGGTCCCTCGTAGCGGATCACGACGACGTCGCCGGGTTGCAGGTCGGGCACGGCTGCCATCGCGCCCGCCTCGCCGTCGAACACGCGCGCCGTGCCCTCGAAGCGGGCCCCATCGAAACCGGCGCTCTTGACGACGGCGCCGTCGGGAGCGAGCGAGCCGCGCAGGATCGTGATCCCGCCGGTGGGATGAATGGGCTTGTCGAGCGTGCGGAGGACGACGCCGTCGAGATCCGGCGGTTCGATCTCGGCGAGGTTCTCCGCGACGGTGCGCCCGGTGACGGTGGGGACGTCGCCGTGCATCAGGCCGGCATCGAGCAGCGCCTTCATGACGACGGGCACGCCGCCGACCCGGTCCACCGTGCTCATCACGTGCGCGCCGAACGGCTTCACGTCCGCGAGGTGGGGGACGCGATCGCCGATGCGGTTGAAGTCGTCCAGCTCCAGCGCCACTCCGGCCTCGTGGGCGATGGCCAGGAGGTGCAGGACAGCGTTGGTGGAGCCGCCGAACGCCATGACGACGGCGATCGCGTTCTCGAAGGCCTCGCGGGTGAGGATCTGCCGGGCCGTGACGCCGTTCGCGATCATGCCGATGACGGCCGTGCCCGAGTCGCGGGCGATGCCGTCGCGGCGGCGGTCCACGGCGGGCGGGCTCGCCGAGCCGGGCAGTGCCATGCCCAGCGCCTCCGCCGCGCTCGCCATCGTGTTGGCCGTGTACATGCCGCCGCAGGCCCCTTCACCTGGGCAGATGGCGCGCTCGATGGCGTCGACCTCGGCGCGGTCGATGAGCCCCCGAGCGCACGCGCCGACGGCCTCGAACGCGTCCGCGATGTTCACCTCCCGGTCGCCGAGGTGGCCGGGCAGGATCGACCCGGCGTAGACGAACACCGCCGCCAGGTCCAGCCGCGCGGCCGCCATCAGCATGCCGGGCAGGCTCTTGTCGCAGCCGGCGAGCAGCACGGTGCCGTCGAGCCGCTCGGCCTGGACGACGGTCTCGACGGAGTCCGCGATGATCTCCCGCGACACCAGCGACCAGTGCATCCCGATGTGCCCCATCGAGATCCCGTCCGAGACGGAGATCGTGCCGAACTCCATCGGGAACCCGCCCGCCGCGTGCACCCCCTCCTTCGCGGCCTGGGCGAGCCGCTGCAGCGACAGGTTGCACGGGGTGATCTCGTTCCACGACGACGCGACGCCGATCTGCGGCTTCGCGAAGTCCTCGTCACGCATGCCGACGGCGCGGAGCATGCCGCGGGCGGCGGCACGCTCCAGGCCGTCGGTGACGTCGCGGCTGCGGGGCTTGAGATCGGACGTGGCGGGTTGCGTCATACCCGGAGCCTTCCCCTCCCCGGCGCGGACGGCCAGTGCCGGGCGGCCGGGGCTGCATTGCCGGAGCTGCGTGGCCGGCGCGGTCCTCGGGCGGCGGAGCGGCGGCGGGCGGGGCGGGTGGTGCGGGCGCGGCCGGTGCTGCGCGCCCGGCGCCGTCCTCGGGCGGCTGGGCCGTGGATGGCCGGTGCCGTGGATGGCGGCGCAGGCGGTGCGGCCCCGGCAGTGGCGGGCCCGAGCCGCTCCCTCCAGGAGCCGGCGACCGAACCCACCGACCCGCGCGCTCGAACACACGCTCAACGCCCCACACACACCCCGAGGCGCTCGCACACACCGCCGGCACCATGTGCGAGCACCACAACCCCTGTGCGACCCGCCCGGCACGCCGCACGGGGTGCCACCGGCCGACGCCGCATGGACCGCGACCGGCCGCGCGCCGCATGGGGTGCGACCCGCCGCGCACCGGATGGACGGCGACCGGACCCGACCCACCGACCCGCGCGCTCGAACACATGCTCAACGCCCCACACACACCCCGAGGCGCTCGCACACACCGCCAGCACTGTGTGCGAGCACCACAACCCCTGTGCGACCCGCCCGGCACGCCGCACGGGGCGCCACCGGCCGGCGCCGCATGAACATGCGACCGACCGCGCACCGCATGGGGTGCGACCGGCCGCGCACCGGACGGCCGCCGTGCGGCCGTGCCCGCGCCCGCCTCCGGCGGCACCGGGTCAGCCGGACGGCACCGGGTCAGCCGGACGGCACCGAGTCAGCCGGACGCCACCGGCAAGCCGACGAGACCGTGCCCCCAGACCCGCGGGCGGAGCCGGATCGGCCCGGGCGACGACGTCAGTCCCGGCGCCCCCGGCCGGCACCCGCACCGGCGAACCCGCGGTCCCGTCGGACGTTCGCCCGCCGGCCCTTCAGCGTCGTGGAGCCACGCAGTGCCCGCAGCACCTCGTCCGCGGCGTCCTCGGGGATCTCCACGAGCGCGTGCCGCTCGTGGATCTGGATGGCCCCGATGTCGCGGCCCGACAGGTGCGACTCGTTCGCGAGCGCCCCGACGATGTCCTGCGGACGCACGCCGCTGGCCCGGCCGGCGTTGACGAAGAGCCGCGTCGTGCCGGCCTTCGGCGGACGGGTGCCGGCGGCACCGCCGCGTCCACGCGGACCCCCGTCCCGACGGTCACGTCCCGACGAGCGCGGCGCGTGCACCACCGGGATGTCCTCGCCGTCGTCCGGCGTGCCCGCGGCGACCTGCGCCATCCGGATCGCGGCGGCCGCGATCTCCATCAGCCCGTACTCGCCGGCCAGCTGCCTGACCAGCGCCTCGACGCCGTCCTCGGTGGCGCCCTCGGCCAGCTGCGCGGCGAGAGTCTCGCCAGCGCGCGCCAGCCGCGCCGCCCTCAGGTCCGCGGCCGTCGGCACCGGCGCGATCTCGACGGGCTGGCCCGTCAGCCGCTCCACCCCCCGCAGGGCGTGCACCTTCGACGGCGGCACGAGCGTGATCGCCACGCCCTCGCGCCCCGCTCGGCCGACCCGGCCGATGCGGTGGACGTACGCCTCGGGCGACTGCGGGACGTCGTGGTTGACGACGTGGGTGAGCAGGTCGATGTCGAGCCCGCGCGCGGCGACGTCCGTGGCGACGAGCAGCTCGGTGCGCCCGCTGCGCAGCCGCTCGACCACGCGCGTGCGGTGCTCCTGGTCCATGCCGCCGTGCAGCGCCTCGGCACGCAGACCGCGGGCGGTCAGCGTCTCGGTGACGGCGTCGACGTCGAGCCGGGTGCGGCAGAAGACGATCGCCGCCTGCGGCCGCTCGGCCTCCAGGACGCGTCCGAGCGCGGCGGTGGTGTGCGAGCGCGGCACCAGGTAGGCGGTCTGGCGGACGCGCGGGGCCTCGCCCTCGGCGACCTCCTCGCGGCGGATCCGGACCGTGACCGGCTCGCGCAGGTACTTCTGCGCGAGCGCCTCGATCCGGCGCGGCATCGTCGCGGAGAACAGGACGGCCTGGCGGGTGTCCGGGGTGGCGTCGAGGATCGTCTCGATGTCCTCGACGAAGCCCATGTCGAGCATCTCGTCGGCCTCGTCCAGGACGACGGTCTCGAGGTCGCCGAGGCGCAGCGCACCACGGTTCGTGAGATCGATGGCGCGGCCGGGGGTGGCGACCACCACGTCCACGCCACGGCGCAGGGCCGACCACTGGGGGCCGACGGGCGCGCCGCCGTACACGGTGAGGACGCGGGCGCCGAGGCGGTTCGCGTACCGGGTGATGGCCTCCGACACCTGCAGCGCCAGCTCACGCGTGGGTACCAGGACCAGCCCGAACGGCCCGGCGTCCGCCGTGCGCGTGCCGCGCAGCTCGGCGAAGCGCTCCAGCATCGGCAGCGCGAACGCGGCCGTCTTGCCGGTGCCGGTGGCGGCCTGCCCGAGGAGATCGCGGCCTTCGACGAGCGGGCCGATCGCCTCGGTCTGGATGGGGCTCGGGGTGGTGTAGCCGAGCTCGGCGACGGTGTCGCGCAGCTCGGAGCGGAGGGGAAGGTCGGCGAACGTGGGCAGGGCGGGATCGTGCTCGATCGAGGTCAACGTCGTCTTTCGCATCGGGGTGACCGGGCGGCCGGGTGCCACCGGTCCTGCGGCGGGAGGGCTCCCGCGGGGCGAGCCCGCGGAGCCGGTCGGCACGACTGCTGCCCTGGCGATGCGGTCTCGATCCTCCGGCGGGGCTATCGGGCCGCAACCCGGACGACCCCGCGTGTATTCCATCCTCCCACATCAGGCCGGGCGGGCGACGCGCGGCCGATCACATCGCCTCCCGACCGCGAGTTGCGCATGTCATCAGGTGGCGTTGTGCCCCTCGCCCACCGAGAGTGCACTCCGTCAGGTCCGCGGCTGACCGGGTGCACACTCGCCGACCCCCCGCCGGACCTACTTCGCCAGGCCCGCCCGCCGCAGCGCGTCCGCCATCGCGTTGTTCGCCGGGCCGCCGGACGCACCAGAGCCACCGGACCCACCGGAGCCGCCACCCCTGCCCCCGGCCCGGCCGCCCCGGCCACCCTTGCCATCGCGGCCCTGGCCGCCCTTGCCACCCCGGCCGCCCCGGCCGTCCCGCTCGCCCTGGCCCTCGCCACGCCCCTCGGGACGGCGCCCGCCGCGCCCCGCACCCGGCTCGTCGTCCAGCCGCAGGGTGAGCGAGATCCGCTTGCGGGCCTCGTCGACGTCGAGCACCTTGACCCGCACGACGTCGCCGGACTTCACGACCTCGCGCGGGTCGGACACGAACTTCGTCGACATGGCCGAGACGTGCACCAGCCCGTCCTGGTGCACGCCGACGTCGACGAACGCGCCGAACGCCGCCACGTTCGTGACCACGCCCTCCAGGACCATGCCGGGCTTCAGGTCGGCGATCTTCTGCACGCCCTCGGCGAAGCTCGCGGTGCGGAACGCCGGGCGCGGGTCGCGGCCGGGCTTCTCCAGCTCGGTGAGGATGTCGGTGACCGTCGGCAGCCCGAACCGGTCGTCGACGAACTCGGCCGGCTTCAGCGTGCGCACCGCTGCGGCGTTGCCGAGCAGGGTGGCGAGGTCGCCGCCGGCGCGCGTCACCATCCTCCGCACGACCGGGTAGGACTCGGGGTGCACGCCGGAGACGTCGAGCGGGTCGTCACCGCCGCGGATGCGCAGGAAGCCCGCGCACTGCTCGAACGCCTTCGGGCCCAGCCGCGGGACGTCCAGCAGCGCGGTGCGCGACCGGAACGGGCCGTGCGTATCGCGGTGGACGACGATCTGCGCGGCCAGGCTCTCGCTCACCCCGGACACCCGTCGCAGCAGCGGCACTGACGCTGTGTTGAGGTCGACGCCGACGGCGTTCACGCAGTCCTCGACGACCGCGTCGAGCGAGCGGGCGAGCGCCCCCTCGGCGATGTCGTGCTGGTACTGGCCGACGCCGATCGACTTCGGGTCGATCTTCACCAGCTCGGCGAGCGGGTCCTGCAGCCGCCGCGCGATCGACACGGCCCCGCGCAGCGAGACGTCGAGCTCCGGCAGCTCGGCCGAGGCGTAGGCCGACGCCGAGTACACCGACGCACCCGCCTCGGAGACCATGACCTTCGTCAGGCCGGGCATCGCGGCGACCAGCTCGCCTGCGAGCTTGTCGGTCTCCCGGGACGCCGTCCCGTTGCCGATCGCCACCAGCTCGACGGTGTGCGCCGCGGCCAGCCGGGCGAGCGTCGCGAGCGCCCCGTCCCAGTCCCGGCGCGGCTCGTGGGGGTAGATCGTGTCGGTGGCGACGACCTTGCCGGTGGCGTCCACCACCGCCACCTTCACCCCGGTGCGCAGGCCCGGGTCCAGGCCCATCGTGGCGCGCGAGCCGGCGGGCGCGGCGAGGAGCAGGTCGCGCAGGTTCGCCGCGAACACCCCGATCGCGGCCTCCTCGGCGACCGTCCGCAGCCGCACCCGCACGTCGATGCCCAGGTGCAGCAGGATCCGGGTGCGCCAGGCGAAGCGCACCACCGACGCCAGCCAGGCATCGGCGGGCCGTCCGCGGTCGGCGATGCCGAAAGCGGCGGCGATCGCCCGCTCCTCCGCGACGGCGTCGCCGGTGTCGTTGGGCTCCAGCGTGACGTCGAGGATCTCCTCGGTCTCCCCGCGGAACACCGCGAGGATCCGGTGCGAGGGAAGCCTGGTGTAGGGCTCGGAGAACTCGAAGTAGTCCGCGAACTTCGCGCCGGCCGCCTCCTTGCCCTCGCGGACCCGGCTGACCAGCCGCCCGCGCTGCCACATCCGCTCGCGCAGCCCGCCGATGAGGTCCGCGTCCTCGGCGAACCGCTCGACGAGGATCGCCCGCGCCCCCTCCAGCGCAGCTGCGACGTCCGCCACCTGCTCGGTCACGTACCCGGCCGCCGCGGCCTCCGGATCCTGCGACGGGTCGGCGAGCAGCGTGTCCGCCAGCGGCTCCAGCCCGGCCTCGCGGGCGATCGTCGCCTTGGTGCGGCGCTTGGGCTTGTAGGGCAGGTAGACGTCCTCCAGCCGCGCCTTGGAGTCCGCGGCCTCGATGCGGGCCCGCAGCTCGTCGGTGAGCTTGCCCTGCTTCTCGATCTCCGCGAGCACCACGGCCCGCCGGTCCTCCAGCTCGCGCAGGTAGCGCAGCCGTTCCTCCAGCGTGCGCAGCTGGGCGTCGTCGAGGCCGCCGGTGGCCTCCTTGCGGTAGCGGGCCACGAACGGGACGGTGGCGCCGCCGTCGAGCAGCTCCACGGCGGACGAGACCTGGTGGGCGCGGACGTCGAGCTCGTCGGCGATGCGCTGCGGGATCGACTGGATCGACGGCGGGGTGGTCGTACTCACCTGCCCATCGTGGCAGCGCCCACCGACGGTTCCGGAACCGCCGTCGGTGTCGGACCGCGCGCGCCGGGCCGGGGACCCGTTCACCCCGTGGGCGGCACCGCCGCGACGGCCTCGATCTCGACGAGCGTGCCCGGCACGCCGAGCGCCGAGACGAACGCGACGGTGATCGCGGGCGGCGGCACGTCCTGCGGGATCAGCTCCATCGCGGCGGCGTAGCCCTCCTGGACCGACACCCCCTCGACGGCGAAGATCCGCCAGTGCACGACGTCGGCGAGCCCGGCGCCGGCGGCCTCCAGGCAGGTGCGGAGGTTCTCCATCGCCCGTCGCGTCTGGTTGGCGAGGTCCGGTCCGACGAGCCTGCCCTCGGCGTCGACGCCGTTCTGGCCGCCGACGTAGATCGTGTCGTGCCCCGCGGGCACGCGGACGACCTGGCTGAACGCCGGGCTGGAGTGCAGCGCGGGCGGGTTCAGGTAGGTGGGTGCGCTCATGGACGAATCGTAACCGTTCAAACCGGTTTCCGCGCGGTAGGCTGTCTGTCGTGCCACGAATCGACGAGCTGACCCCCGGGGAGCGCCGTCGCTTCCGCACCGGCAGGCCCTGCCTGGACTTCACCCACACCGGCGGCGAGGGCGAGCACGCGACCTGGGAGATCCTGCACGCCGGCGAGGACGTGGGACGCTGGGTCGCCGTCGTCCTGGACCTGCCCGCCGACCTCCCCGCCACGGACGTCGATCTCGCGCCCGCGAAGGCGCTGCGCAACGCGATCGGCCGCGTCGCGCGCGGCCTCGCCGCCGGGGAGCCGCCGCGGCCGGCGGACGCCGCCGTGGTCAACGACGCGGCCGCCCGCCCCCCGCTGGTGCCGCGCTGGCAGCTCGGGCCGGACCCGACCACCCCGGACCGCCTCGACCGGCACGCCCCCGCCGGCGGCTCCCCCGTCGCCGCGGCGCTCTCGACGCTGGCCCGCGACGCCGTCGACCTGTTCACCGGACCGCTCGCCCGCCGCATCCGGACCTGCAGCGCCGTGGACTGCGGCCTGCTGTTCGTCGACGCCTCCCGCCCGGGGACGCGCCGGTGGTGCTCGATGCAGCGCTGCGGCAACCTCGCGAAGGTGCGCCGCCACCGTGGTCACCGTGGTCACCGAGCCACCGTCGAGAACGACGTTGTGCTGATCAACAAGGCGTCTGGGACTGCCTAACGTCGTTCTCGACGGCACCACCCCCCGAGCCGGGCGGCTACTTCTTCTTGTCCACCGCCGACTCGGTGGACAGCGCCGCGACGAAGGCCTCCTGCGGGACCTCCACCCGCCCGATGGTCTTCATCCGCTTCTTGCCCTCCTTCTGCTTCTCCAGCAGCTTGCGCTTGCGGGTGATGTCGCCGCCGTAGCACTTGGCGAGCACGTCCTTGCGGATCGCGCGGATCGTCTCCCGCGCGATGATCCGCGACCCGATCGCCGCCTGGATCGGCACCTCGAACTGCTGGCGCGGGATCAGCTCGCGCAGCTTCGTCGCCATCGTCGTGCCGTAGGTGTAGGCCTGGTCCTTGTGCCGGATCGCGGAGAACGCGTCCACCGGCTCGCCCTGCAGCAGGATGTCGACCTTCACGAGGTCCGCGACCTGCTCCCCCGCCTCCTCGTAGTCCAGCGAGGCGTAGCCGCGGGTGCGCGACTTGAGGGCGTCGAAGAAGTCGAAGATGATCTCCGCGAGGGGCATCGTGTAGCGAAGCTCGACGCGCGTCTCGGACAGGTAGTCCATGCCGGCGAGCTGCCCGCGGCGGCTCTGGCACAGCTCCATGATCGTGCCGATGAACTCGCTCGGCGCGAGGATCGTCACCTTCACGACGGGCTCGTGCACCTCGGCGACCTTGCCCGTCGGCCAGTCCGACGGGTTCGTCACCGTGATCTCGGTGCCCCCATCCCGATCCGCGGAGTCGAGCAGCACCCGGTAGACGACGTTCGGCGCGGTGGAGATGAGGTCCAGCCCCGCCTCGCGCTCCAGCCGGTCCCGGGTGATCTCCAGGTGCAGCAGCCCGAGGAAGCCGCAGCGGAACCCGAAGCCGAGCGCCGCGGACGTCTCCGGCTCGTAGCTGAGCGCGGCGTCGTTGAGCTGCAGCTTGTCCAGGGCCTCGCGCAGCTCCGGGTACTGCGAGCCGTCGACCGGGTAGAGCCCGGAGTAGACCATCGGGCGCGGCTCGCGGTAGCCCGTGAGCGGGGTGGTGGCGCCGTGGCGCTGCCAGGTGACGGTGTCGCCGACCTTGGACTGGCGGACGTCCTTCACCCCGGTGATGAGGTAGCCGACCTCGCCGACACCCAGGCCCGCGGACGGCTTCGGCTCCGGGGAGACGATGCCGACCTCCAGCAGCTCGTGCGTGGCGCCGGTGGACATCATCCGGATCCGCTCGCGGGGCATGATCTTGCCGTCGACGACGCGGATGTAGGTGACGACGCCCCGGTAGGTGTCGTAGACCGAGTCGAAGATCATCGCCCGGGCGGGGGCGTCCGGGTCGCCGACGGGCGCCGGCACCTTCCGCACCACCTCGTCCAGCAGCTCGGACACGCCGATGCCGGTCTTCGCGCTCACCCGCAGCACCTCGTCGGGCTCGCAGCCGATGACGTGCGCGAGCTCGGCGGCGTAGCGCTCCGGGTCGGCGGCCGGGAGGTCGATCTTGTTGAGGACCGGGATGATCGTGAGGTCCTTCTCCAGCGCGAGGTAGAGGTTCGCGAGCGTCT
The DNA here is from genome assembly GCF_050246655.1 of Pseudonocardia sp. Lineage (GTDB taxonomy): Bacteria > Actinomycetota > Actinomycetes > Mycobacteriales > Pseudonocardiaceae > Pseudonocardia. The sequence continues at coordinate 13,678 of NZ_JBFWVQ010000088.1, read as the reverse complement.
GCGCCTCGATCCCCTGCGCCGCGTCCACCAGCAGCACCGCACCTTCGCAGGCCTCCAGCGCGCGCGACACCTCGTAGGTGAAGTCCACGTGGCCGGGGGTGTCGATCAGGTGCAGGACGTGCTCCTGCGCGCCCACCTTCCACGGCAGCCGCACGTTCTGCGCCTTGATGGTGATGCCGCGCTCGCGCTCGATGTCCATGCGGTCGAGGTACTGCGCACGCATCAGGCGCTCGTCGACGACACCCGTGAGCTGCAGCATCCGGTCGGCCAGCGTCGACTTGCCGTGGTCGATGTGGGCGATGATGCAGAAGTTGCGGATCTGCGCGGGCGGCGTGAAGGTCCGGTCGGCGAACGAGCTCAAGTTCTGGTGTCCATTCCAGGTGCGGGTCCTCCCATGGTCCCATGCCGCCGCGGGGGCACGTCGCGCTGCGTCGGGCGGATCACGCGACGTCGCCCGCGCGGGCCGTTGCGGTGCTGCGGGAAGCCCGCCCGAGACCGCCCGGCGCGGTGACGGACGCACCACGTCCGGATGATGTCGCTCACCCCGGTCGGGTGGACGTGGCTCGTACGCGTCCCGTAGCCGGTCACTCGTGGTTATCGTCCCGCCGCGAAGATCGGGAGGGGAGCGCGATGCGGGGGACGGCGCTGGTGGCGGCGGTCGTGGTCGTCGTGCTGCTCACAGGATCGCCCGCGTTCGCCGCGCCGCCGGTCCCGGGGAACCCGCCCCCGCGTGTCCCTGCCGATCTCATCGACCTCTCCGCGTGGAAGCTCACCCTGCCCACCGGCGAGTCCGGCCGGCCCACCGAGGTCCTCCAGCCGCGCCTGCACTCCTACACCGACGAGCACTTCCGGCTCACCGAGCGCCGCGACGGCGTCGCGTTCACCGCGGACATCGACGGCGTCACGACGAGGAACTCGTCCTACCCACGCAGCGAGCTGCGGGAGATGCGCGGCGCGCAGAAGGCGTCCTGGTCCAACACGCGCGGCGAGCACACCCTGCTGCTGCGTGCCGCGATCACCGAGGTGCCGCCGCGCAAGCCGCACGTCGTCGCCGCACAGGTCCACGACGGCGAGGACGACGTCCTGCAGGTCCGGCTGGAGGGCCGCGAGCTGTCGGTGCAGTGGGACGACGGCCGCCGCAAGGCGGTCCTCGACCCCGACTACCGGCTCGGCGCCCGCTTCGACCTCGCGATCGTCGCCGGCGGCGGGACGGTGCGCGTCGCCCACGACGGCCGGTGGCGCACCACGATCGACACCAGCGGCACCGGCTGGTACTTCAAGGCCGGCAGCTACGTCCAGTCCAACGAGAGGCGCGGCGACGAGCGTGGCGCCGTGGGCGAGGTCGTCGTGTACGGGCTGCGCGTCACGCACAGCGACCGGTAGCCCGCCCCGGACGGCTCCGGGGCGGGCGACGGTCAGGGCATCTCGGCGTCCGGCCGGACGTAGGCCGCCGAGACCCCGGGCACGCCGCGCAGGGCGGCCGCGGTCGCCTCCTCGTCGGCGCTATCGGCGCTGTCGGCGCTATCGGCGCTGTCGGCGACGGCGACGAACCAGGTGGCCAGTCCTGGATCTCCGACCCCGGGGTGCATCGGGGTCAGACGGATGCCCAGGACGCCCGCCGCGGAGATCGCCGCATGGGCGCCCTCGTGCCCGGCCAGTTGGACGACGACCGTCAATTGCCCGAGACCACGAGGCCGACGACGACGGAACCGTCGTACCAGACCGTTACCGCGCTGCCGGATCCGAGGAAGGCCTGCTGAACGATCTCGAACTGCAGGGCGGACGCGCCGCTGAGGGCCCGCCATGCGTTGTCCGCGAAGAGCCACAGCCGAGGCGAGGCGGCCGGGATCGGTACCAGCTCGGCGTAGTACTGGGTGGCGACGGCCGACGTGACGGCGGCGAGGGCGTCAGGTGTGGCCATCCGCCCGGCGTCGGCGGTCATGGGGCTGGTGCTCACGGTCGTGGCGCCCGGTGCCCCGTTGCCGGTGCGGTCGGGTGCGGTGCTGATGGACATGTGTTCCTCCTAGTGGGTTCTCTTCGGTTCGGTGGTGGGATGGATCAGCTGCCGGACACGACCAGGCCGACGATCAGGTCGCCCTGGTACCAGGCCCGGACGACGGAATCGGCTCCGAGGAAGGCGCCCTGCGCCTGTCGCGTCACCAGGTCGGACGGTGAGTCGAGACGGCGCCACCCGCCGTCCACGAAGAGCCAGAGCCGAGGCGAGCCCGCCGGGATCGGCACCAGCTCCGCCCAGTACAGGGTCGCGACACCCGCGTTCGTGGCTGCCGGCACGAGGTACTGGGCGGCAGCTCGCAGGTCTGGCCGGTTGCCGATGCGCTGGCTCGCGGGACCGTTCGGCCCATCCTGTTGTGGCGACCCTGTCGCCCGCAGCACTTCGACCGCCCGAGCCGGTGTCAGTCGGGGTCGCCCGGCCGCCTCCTGCATGCCCTGGAGGGCCGCGACGGCGCCGACGACGATGGGCGACGCGGACGAGGTGCCGCTGAACCGATCCGTGTACCAGGAGTCCTCGTCCGCGCCGCCCTGGAGGTCGCCGTAGCCCGTAGTGGTCACCTCGCGGCCCCAGCCCTGGGCGTCGAGCCGGGCGCCGAAGTTCGAGAAGCCGAGCCGGGACCGGTCGGGGCCGTGGTTCGCTCCGTGCGTGCCGGGTGGTGGCGCACCCGCGCCGACGATCACGGCTCCGGACCCGGGGTTCGCCGGATCGAACGGGTTGCGCCAGTCCGCCGGGAAACCGGCGGGCACGGCGCCGTAGATCGCGTCGTCCAGGTCCTCGGCGCCGTTGCCAGCAGCGCCAACGACGACGACTCCCCTTCCGACGGCGTAGCGCACCGCGGCCAGGTCGTCCGGCCACCACTCGATCGCGATGTACCCCCGCTGGTCGCTTCGCGGCTCGAAGTCGAACCGGGGACCGGCGCGGTGGAGCTCCAGCAGGATGACGTCGCCGGCGTTCAACGCGTTCGCAGCTGCCACGATCGCCCCGGCGCTGCCGGTGCCGCCGAAGATGGACGCGCCCCGGACCACGGCGCCGGGCGCGATCCCGAGCACTCCGAAGTCGTTCTCGTCCCCGCCGATCTCGCCGATCACGGCGGTTCCGTGGTTTCGCCAGCCCAGGTCGTTCGCCGGCGCCCCGGCCAGGAGCCCGCCGGCGTTGTGTGCCAGGTCCTCGTGGGTGAAGCGCCACTCGCCCTCGACGTCGACGACACCGACCCCGTCCCCACGACCGCCCGGTTGGGCGGCGGCCCAGATCGCCTCGACCCCGCCCGGCGCCGGGCCGAGGTAGCCCTGGCGCACTGTGAAGTCGGGGGTCGCGGACGGCGATTCGCGCCGCAGCTCGTCGCGGGTGTCCTCGATCGTCAGCGTGGCGGGCTCGGTGGGCGGCTTCACGTACGCGGCCGCGACGAGCGGTGCCTCTCTCAGCCGGGCGGCCAGGTCGTCCAGGCGCCCGTCCTCGGCCCGTACCCGGTAGAAGCTCGCCAGGTCCATCTCGATCCGGGCCTGCTCGGGCGACGCCGCGGCGTAGGCGCGGGCGCGGTGCGCCTCCTCGTTCGGCAGGAAGAGGGGTTCCAGGATCACGTCCTCGGCAGCGAGCACGGCGGACAACTCGTCTGCTGCCGACTGCGCCCCGGGTGCCTCCAGCCCGGTCGCGGTCGCGGTCAGCCTCGCCGAGACTTCGGCCACGACGATCAGCTCCCGTTCCGGTCTGATCGTTGTCGTGCCGCCGACGGGCGGACGGCCGTCGGGCACGTCCGTACCTCCCCCGGTCGACGAGTCGCGTTCTCGGTTCCTGTCGGTCGGCTCGTTCGGCATCGCCGCTCCCCCCGGTCGGTCCTCCGTACGAGGTCGCCCCGCGGCGCCTCGTCCGGGCAGAGGGCGCCCGTACCGCGGCGAGCCTCTGCCGGGGGTAGGGAGGGGATTGCGGGCGGCTCAGATACCACTGCGCGCCAACTGTGCAGCGGAACCTCCGATCGGCGCCTCTTCGCGGCGGGACTCGGCTCGCCTCCACGCCGGATCGGCTGCGCCGTCCGGCGCAATCGGACCCCGTTGCCGCGCTACGCGTATCACCCGGGGGTCGCCGCGCCTCCTTCGTCGTAGCAGGACGCCTCCGCCGTGCCGATCCGGCGGCGGCGTTCTCGACCAGGTCACGCCGGTGCGCCGGGCGCCGAGGACCACGCCGAAAGGGCGGAGACGTCGTGCGGCGGCGGGCCTCGCGCACCCGCGCCGTGGCGAGGTATGACGTGGAGGTGGTCTGAGGATCGAGGGGTTCCTCAGGCCGCCTCCCGGTCGGTGCCCGAGGAGGGGAGAACCGGATGGACGTGGCGACGCTCGCCAGGAACCAACCACACGACATCGGCGACGCGCTCAAGGCGATGCGGGAGACGCTGGAGATCTTCCACGAGCGCAACGACAAGCGCGCCATCTTCCTGCGGCTGTACTACATCATGACCCGCGAGGTCGAGGCGGCCATCCGGGGACTCGGGGCGTACGAGGGGAAGGCGGTCTTCCTGGACCGCGACTGGATCGCCCGCCTCTCGGGGCGGTTCTGCAGCCTGTACTTCGAGTCTCTCGACTTGTCCGGTCGCGACCCCGGGGAGGCGCAGGCGTGGACGATCGCCAACAAGGCCGCCGAGTCCGGGGAGTCGACGGTGGTGCAGAACGCCCTCCTCGGGATCAACGCCCACATCAACTACGACCTGGCCCACGCCATCGCCGACAACATGATCGAGTACGGTGACCTGGGGAACCGCTCGGCGCTCATGGCCCGCAGGTTCGACCACGACCAGGTCAACAACCTGCTCGTCCGGTCGCTGCCCTACATCCAGGCCGTCCTCGCCCGCGACTACGGCCCCGGGATCGCGACGATCGACCGCCTCCTCGGGTCGCTGGACGAGCGGGTCAGCGCTCTGGAGCTGAAGTACTACCGCGAGCGTGTCTGGGGGGACGCCCTCGCCTTCGCCGCCGCACTCGACGCGGGGCGCGGCGGCGAGTCCGTGGTCGTCGCGAAGCTGAACTGGGAGTCACACAAGCTGGCCCAGCTGCTTGCCGGGCCTTCGCTGTGGCAGCAGGCGCTGTGGTATCCGGAGCGGCTGTTCACGGCCGGCTGGCGCCTGCTCGGCGGCTCGACGAGCTATACCGGCATCCGGCTGGAGGAGGCGGGCAGCGTCCCGGTCACCGCGGTCGGGAACCCCTTCCGCTGAGCACCTCCCCGCCGACCCGGCGCGGTGGGTCGCGTTCGCCGAAATAGGGCGTGCCGGGGCGGTTCGGTAGGTGGTTCGCCAGACGTCGGCGAGGCGCTCCGTCGAGAACGCTGGCCTCTCCCCGCAATCGCCGGGAGCGAGGAGAGCGCCATGACATCTGCCGAGGCGACGCCACCGACACCACCGACGACCACCGAGCTGCTGCAGCGCGCGGGGCAGGGGGATCGCGACGCCTGGGAGCACCTCGTGCGCCGGTACGAACCGGCCGTCGCGGCCTCGATCAGGAGTTGCCGCCTGCAGGAGGCCGACGCGCGGGACGCAGCTCAGCAGACGTGGTTGCTGATGCTCGAGTACGGCCACCGGATCCGGGAGCCCGAGGCGATGCAGGGGTGGTTACGGACCACGGCACGGCGCGAGTGCCTGCGCATCCTCCGCGACGACCGCCGCATCGACCAGCTGCCCGACGGGGACGGCCGCTGGTGTGTCGACGGGACATGCGACGTGGAGCAGGGGGTGGTCGACGCGGACACCGCGCGACGGCTGCGGGCGCTGGTGGCGTCCCTGCCGGTTCGCTCGGCGCAGCTCGTGCGTGCCCTCTTCGGGGACGACGCCGGCTCCTACGCGGAGCTCTCGCGATCGACGGGGATCCCGGTCGGCAGCATCGGACCGACGCGCGCCCGCGCCCTCCTCCGACTGCGGCGGCTGCTGGAGTACGAAGCGGAGGATCACCCGGGATCGGCGCGGGAGCGGTACAGGACGGCGCTCGCCTGAACCCGGCTGTGCACGCCGATCTTCGCGAAGATCCGGCTGACATGGATGCCGACGGTCTTCTGGCTGATGTAGAGCCGGTCGCCGATCTCGCGGTTGGTCAACCCGTTGGCCAGCTCGACGAGGACCTCCAGCTCGCGTGGGGTGAGCGCGTCGACCACGCTCTGCCTCACCGCCTCCGCTGCGGGAACCGCGCCCTCCTGCGCGGCCGGCTCGTCGAGCGGGATCCGGGCCCGCCTGGCGAGGTCGGCAACCTCGGTCAGCAGCGGTTGCGCGCCGAGCCGGCGGGCGGTGCGGGCGGCCCGCCGCAGGGCATCCCCCGCGGCCGCGGTGCGGGAACGCCTGCTGAGCAGAGCCTCCGCAAATCGGAACCGAGCGTAGGCCGCGGGGTAGGGCTGGCTGTGCCGGTCCCACAGCGCCGTCAGCTGTTCCCACGCCGCCGGGTCGGGCTCGTCGCGGGCCCGGGCGCTCTCCGCGGCACACATCAGGCTGAAGGTCTCCACGACGCCACGTACAGCGGGCACCGTCCGCGTCCCGCGGCGGGCGAGCTCGGCGCAGTGGCGGCCCAGGCGCTCGGTCCGCGGTGGGGCGGGAGCCGGCAGGCCCCGCGCCACGACGTCCGCCCAGGCGCGCGTGCCGTGCCAGATCAGCGGTGCGACCGACCAGATGTCGTCGACACCGGACTCGGCGACCGTCAGCCCCTCCTCGACGTGCTGCAACGCCACCTCTGGTCGGTGGCGCCACAGTTCGAGGGCCGCGCGGAGCACGAGCAGGGGGATCGTGTGCCGCGGACCGGCGGTGGACCGGGCGAGGAGCGTCACCGCTTCGAGGTCGTCGGCTGCCGCGTCCAGCCGACCGAGAGCGAGATCCAGTCTGCTGCGGGCCAGCCGCACCTCCAGCGCCGCGCCACCGGTCGGGGCGAGCGCCCAGGCCTCGGCCACCGCCCCGCCCGCCTCGTCCCAGCGACCGAGCCGGAACAGGGCGTTGGCGGCGTAGGTCAGCAGCGCGACACCGGCCGTGCGTGACAGCCCCAGCGATCGCACCTGCTCGAGGCTCTCGCGGGCCCGTTCGATCCCCTCGACCAGCTCGTTCAGCGGGCCCGCGAGGAGCTCGGCGCGGCGGAGGTGTGCCTCGCCGACGGCCTCCGGCTCGCCGGTCCGCTCCGCGACCGCTATCGCCTCCGCGATCGCAGCGGACCCGGCGGACACGTCCTCGAGATAGGCGAGGCTGAAGCCGAGGACGGCCAAGACCCGCGCTTCCACGGTGCGTGCGCCTGCCTGCCGGGCGAGGGACAGCGCCTCCAGCGCCGTCGCCCGGGCGGCGGCGAAGTCCATGGCGTGCAGCAGGGCTGCGCCGTAGCCGGACAGCACGCGGGCGCGCTCGGCGTCCCTCCCCGAGTCCGGCAGCGATGCCGCCGCCGCGCGGTAGGCCTCCCGGGCGTCGTGGACCCGGCCGGCCGCCGCGAGCGCGCTCGCCTTGCGCGCCGTCAGCAGCGCCGACGACATCCCGCACCCGGTGTACTGGTCGGCGAGCAGCTCGTCGATCAGCTCGATAGCGCGTTCGTGGTCGCCGGCCAGCTCGGCGGCCCGCGCCGCGTGGTCCACGCAGTCTCGACGCGCCACGTCGACCGTGTCGTCGCGCGCCTGCGGCACCAGCTCGGCCGCGCTCAGCCAGTGCCGGCAGGCCTCGGTGTGCGCGTGCATTCGCTCGGCGGCCCGCGCCGCGGCCACCGTGGCGACCAGCGCCGGCCGTGGCTGCCCCGCCTCGTGCCAGTGGTGTGCGAGCTGGGCGGCCCAACCCGGCGTCGTCGGGTCCCCGAGCCGGGTCAGGGCGAGGGCGTAGCGGTGGTTCAGGTCGACGCGCTCCCCCGGAAGGAGGTCCGCGATGACGACGTCCGTCATGAGCCCGTGGCGCAGCTGGTAGCCGTCGCCGTGCTCGTCGGTACGGACGACGCCTTCGGCGACGGCCTCCCGGACCGCGCCGAGCATGGTCGCGGGCTGCTGGTCGAGGACCTCCGCGAGCAACCGGTGCGGCAGCGGCCCGACACCCGCCGCAACGACCCGGACCACCTGCCGAGCGGGCGGCGAGAGCAGGGCGACCCGGCTCAGGACGATCTCCCGCAACGAGGCGGGCAGGCCGCGGGCGTCCCCGCCGAGGACCGCGCGGACGGTCTCCTCCGCGATGAACGCGTTGCCGGCCGAGCGTCCCCACACCAGCGGCTCCAGGTCCGGACGCCCGGGTGCCCAGCCGCGGACCAGGTCGGCCAGCACGCGCCGGGGCAGGGGCTGCAGCTCCAGCCCGGAGACGTTGCGGTGGCGCCGGAGCTCGGCCAGGGCGACGTAGAAGTCCGGGGTGCTGCCGCGGCGCTCGCCCCGGTAGGTCGTGACGATCATGACCGGCTCGGGCCCGAGGTTGGCGACGAGGTAGGCGACGAGGTCGCGAGTCGCGCGGTCCGCCCAATGCAGGTCCTCGATCACCAGCAGCAGCCGGCGCAGGGCGGCGAGGTCGACGACGAGCCGGTGCAGCATGTCGAGAAGGCGAACGGCAGGACGCGTAGCCGCGGCGTCGGCGCCGTCCATCGGGGGGAGCCGGTCGATCCACCCGCTCAGCAGATCCCGGACGTCGCCGTGCGGATCCGCGCGCGCCGCCGCGCGGATCGCGCAGATGACGGGCCAGAACGGCGGCGCCGCCTCGATGTCGACGGCGTGACCGGTGATGACCGTGACGTCGCGGCGCCGCGCCCTCTCCGACAGCTCCTCGACCAGTCGCGTCTTCCCGACCCCGGCGTCGCCGCCGACGAGCACGGTGCGCGCGGATCCCGAGGCGAGTGCGGCGAGCAGTTCGGAGAGCTCACGCCGACGACCCGGGAGGTCGATGCCCTCCCCGTCGGCAGCCACTCGTGTGAGATTACCCACGCTTCCTGGGGCCGACCAGCGCGTTTCCCGGTGACGGTCGGTGATCCGCGTGTTGCGGTGCAGGGCGGCCATCCGTGGCCGGTACCGCCCGCAGACGCGGATCATCCGACGGGGCGGCGGGTTTGCCTCCCCCCGTTTCCGGTTATCCGTCCCCATGGCCCAGGTCAACGGGCAGCCCGTCCCCGGCGTCGGAGACGACACGCCCGCCTCGCCGCAGACCGTCCCGCTCGACACCCGGGAGAGCAGGCGACTGCTCGCTGACGCTCGCGGCCGCGCCCGCGAGCGGCGCGGCGGCACGAAGCTGGGGGCGGCCTTCTTCGGCTGGCTGGTCGCCGTCGGGCTCTCGGTCATCCTCACCGGCATCACCGCGACCGTCGTCGACGGAGTCGGCGCGCCCCCGCAGGTGCTGCCGGAGTCGACGACGCCGGTGCCCGGCCTGTCCGGCGCCGCGGTCGTCGCCGTCGCGGTGCTCGCCCTCGGCTACCTCGCAGGCGGCTACGTCGCGGGCCGCCTCGCCCGCTTCGACGGCGCCCGCAACGGCCTGCTGGCCTGGGTGATCGGCCTGCTCGCCACCGCCGTCGTCGCGCTCGTCACGGCCACCGGGAACACCCGGTTCACCCTGCCCGGCGACGCGACGCTCACCGCGCAGCAGCTGAGCGGCTGGGTCGTGCTCGGCGTGGCCGCCGCCGCGACGCTCGTGGCCGCGGTGCTCGGCGGGATGCTCGGCGAGCGCTACCACCGCAAGGTGGACCGGGCGGGCCTTCCGGACTGACGCCGTACCCGGCCGGCGCCGACGCCGCAGGTCAGGACACGACCAGCCGCACGGCCAGCGTCACGATCAGCACCGAGACGACGCCGAGGAACACCCGCCGGACGAACGCCGAGCCCCGCGCGACGGCCACCCGCGCGCCCAGCACGCTGCCCGCCACGTTCGCGACGGCGAGCACCGCCCCCAGCCCGACCAGGACCACCCCGGCGGGCAGGAAGAAGGCGAGCGCCCCGGCGTTGGTCGCCGTGTTGACGATCTTCGCCGAGGCGGACGCGCCGAGGAACGCGAACCCGACGAGCCCCACCAGCAGGAACACGAGGAAGGACCCGGTGCCCGGCCCCGCGAGGCCGTCGTAGAACCCGATCGCCACTCCCCCGGCGAGCAGGACGGCGAGCTGCGCGCCCCGGCCGAACCGCGGCGCGTGCACCAGCCCCAGGGCGGGCCGCCGCCACGTGTACAGGCCGACGGCGACCAGCGCGACGAGCACCACCGCCGTGAGCACCCGTGACGGCAGCGACGCGGCGAGCAGCGCCCCGCCGATCGAGCCCGCGAACGCCGCCACCGCCATCGCCGCCGTCTGGCCGCGGTCGATCTCGACGCGCCGGGCGTACGCGACGGCGGCCGATGCCGTCCCGACGATCGCGGCGAGCTTGTTGGTCGCCACCGAGTAGATCGCCTCGCCGCCCGGGAGGAACAGCAGCAGCGTCGGGATCAGGATCAGCCCGCCACCGCCGACGATCGCGTCGACGAGGCCCGCGGCCGCCGCCGCGAGCAGCAGCGTCGCCAGCGCCGCCGGCGTGACCCCGCCGAACCCGGGCCACGGCAGCGGGGTGGTGAGCAGGTCGAGCACGTCCCGGACGCTATCGGCCTCCCGCAGGCACGGCGGGGACGCGGGTCCGGCGCCCGCACACCGTACGTCGTGACGCAGACGTGACCAGGGTTCACCGGTCCGGGCGTATGACGGGGCCCCGGGGGTGCCAGAGGATCACCGCTGCCGGCGGCAGGACCGGCGGGGAGCGAACGGGAGCGTTGGTGGTCGCGATGTCACGCATGGTCAGGACGATGGCAACGGTCGCCGTCGCGGCAGGGGTGGCGCTGGGCGCGACGGCCTGCTCCGTCAGCGTCTCCCAGGGCGACCTCGAGACGAACGTCGCCGCCACCCTCTCCCAGCAGATCCCCGGCATCGGCCCGGTGACCTGCCCCGGCGACCTGGCGGGTGAGGTCGGCGCCACGATCACCTGCGAGACCACCACGTCCGACGGGCAGCCGATCGGTGCGGTCGTCACCGTCACGTCGGTGGAGGGCTCGACGGTCAACTACAACGTCGCGACCGAGGCCCGTCCGGTGTCGCAGGACCTGCTGGCGAAGAAGGTCCAGGAGCTCGTCGAGCCGCAGCTCGGGGTGCCCGTCGACAGCCTCACCTGCGACGGCGCCCTCCAGCCCACGATGGGTGCCACGCAGACGTGTGCCGTCGCCGCGGCGGGCAACAACATCCCGCTGAAGGTGACCGTCACGCAGGTCGACGGTGGCTTGATCAACTTCTCCGTCGAGGAGGCCTGACGGGCGCCTGCCCGGGTGACGCTCACGCCAGCCGCGTCATGTCCACCCGGACCTCCAGCGCGGTGCCGCGGCCGCCGGTGTACACCCCACGCATGGGGGCGACGTCGGCGTAGTCGCGGCCCCACGCGACCTGGACGTGCTGCTGGCCCACCTCGACGTCGTTGGTGGGGTCGTAGGCCCACCAGCCGCCCGTCCACGCCTCCACCCACGCGTGGCTCTGGCCCTGGACGGTCTGGCGCACCTGGGTGTCGCCGCGCGGCAGCAGGTAGCCCGACACGTAGCGGCAGGGGATGCCCACCGAGCGCAGCAGCACCAGCGTGAGGTGCACGAAGTCCTGGCAGACGCCCTCGCCCGCCTGCCACGCCTCGACGGCCGAGGTGTGCACGCCGGTCGAGCCGGGCCGGTAGGCGAGGTGCTCGCGCACCCACCGGCACGCGGCGAGGACCGCGTCGGCCGGATCGGCCCGCCGCCGGAAGCCGCGGGCGATCCTCTCGAGCGCGGGCTCCCGCGGCACGTAGGTGGTGAACTCGAGCATCTCGGTCTGGCGGTCCCGCACCGCCTCGCCGTCCAGCTCCGCCCACGTCGCCGTGCGGACCACGGACGGCGGGTCCGAGGTCTCCACCACCGATGTCGCGACGACGGCGAGCTCGCGGTGCGGGGCGTGCAGGTCGAACGCGGTGACCGCGGTCCCCCAGTAGTCGTCGTAGCGGTAGAGCCTGCTCGACGGCGTGGTCTCGATGCGGCTGACGATGACGTTCTGCCGCCCGTCGCTGCGCGGGGTGAGCCGCAGCTCGTTGTAGGACTCGCGCACCGGTGCGTCGTAGCGGTAGCCCGTGGCGTGCACGATGCGGATCCGCCAGCTCACGAGCCCTCCTCGCTTTCGCTCGTCGGCCGCGTTCGCGGCGCTGCTGTGTCCGATGGTGAGCTCGCAAGCTCGCTCACGATGTCACCTCCGGGGTCCACGCCACGTACGGCGAGGTGTGGAAGAACTGGTGCGAGACCGCCTCGCCGACCTCGCGGATGCAGTCCTGAAGGCCCTGGAGCAGCGCCGGAAGGTCGTCCAGGAGCTCGTCGGGATGCAGGAACTCCAGCTCGCTGCGGGCCCGCCCGAGCAGCCGCAGCGCCTCCGCCTGCTGACCGACCCGGGCGGCCGGGCGCTGCTGCAGGTCGCCGAGGCACGACTCCGCCTGGCGCAGCGCGTGGAACACCGAGCGCGGGAAGAGCTTGTCCATCAGCAGGAACTGGACGACGCGCGGGGCGTCGAGCGCGCCGCGGTAGGTCCGCAGGTAGGTGTCCTGGGCGCCCGCACAGCGCAGCACGGTGAGCCACGCAGGCGACGACAGTCGGTCCGACGCCCGGAACAGCAGCAACCGCACGATCATGTCGACCCGTTCGACGGAGCGTCCGAGCAGGTAGAACCGCCAGGTGTCGTCGCGGCTCATGGTCGACGCCGCGAGGCCGTTGAGCATGGCCGCCCGGTCCTCGACGTAGCTGAAGAACGCGTGCGGGCCCACCCAGCGGGCGTAGCGCTGCCGCTCGGGCAACGCGTTCCAGGTGGCGTTGAGGCACTCCCACATCTCCGCCGACACCACCTCGCGCGCACCCCGGGCGTTCTCCCGCGCCGACGAGACCGACGCGACGATCGACGCGGACTGCTCCGCCGAGTAGCCGACCAGCTCGGTGAGCGACCACGCGTCCAGCGGCTCGTCCGTGCCCGGGACGACGCCGAGCACGCCGAGCAGCCGCCGGGCCGCGCCGTCGGCCGGGACGGTGGCGTCCTCCAGAAGCTCGTGGACCGACACGTCGAGGATCCGGGCGGTGTCGTCGGCGCGCTCCACGTAGCGACCGATCCAGTACAGCGCCTCCGCGTTGCGGGCGAGCATCTACCCCACTCCCCCCGCCTGCTGTTGCTGCTGTTGCTGCTGGCCGTAGGTGAGCTCGGGGCCGTGCACCGCGGCGGGGCCCGTCGCCGGGACGGACGCCGCGAGCCCCGGCCCGCCCAGCTCCCGCTCCGCGCCGTCGCGGCCGGCGGCCAGCACCCAGGTGTCCTTGCTGCCCCCGCCCTGGCTGGAGTTCACCACCAGGCTCCCGAGCGGGAGCGCCACCCGGGTGAGCCCGCCGGGCAGCACGTACACGCCCTCCCCGTCGTTGACCGCGAACGGGCGCAGGTCGACGTGGCGCGGCGCGAGCCGGTCGCCGACCTTGGTCGGCACCGTCGACAGCTGCACCACCGGCTGGGCGATCCAGCCGCGCGGATCGCTCCTGATCGCCTTGCGGGCCGCAGCCAGCTGGCGTGCCGAGGCGTTCGGGCCGAAGACGATGCCGTAGCCGCCGGAGCCCTCCACCGGCTTGAGCACCAGCTCGTCGAGGTGGTCGACGGTGAAGGCGCGCTCGTCGTCGAGCCAGCAGCGGTAGGTGGAGACGTTGGGCAGCAGCGGCCGCTCGTTCAGGTA
>NZ_JBFWVQ010000087.1:0-25884 GCF_050246655.1 Pseudonocardia sp. | reverse complement strand
CTCGCAGAACTCATCCCGGACCTCGAGGGTCGAGCGAGCAGGGCGATGGCCCGGTGGGGACCTCAGGTGCGCCCGAATCCTGGCTGATCAACCAAGCTCGGACCGGAAGAGGGTGCACCAGTGAGCGGCGGGCGCTGCTGTGGCGGCTGTGGGCGTCGGGCAGGTCGTTTAGCGAGACCGGCCCCGTGCGGTCGGATACCCGCCCGGCTCGATCTTCACGGTGGTCAAGCAGACCGGTGGCTACGTCCCCAGAACGCGGCGCCGCCGCTCGGCCTTTCTCTTGCGGGAGCGGGAGGAGATCTCCCGCGGGCTGGCCTGTGGAGAGCCGCTGCGCATGATCGCCCGTGCGCTCGAGCGAGCGCAGTCGACGATCAGCCGAGAAGTCGCCCGCAACAAAGGCCGGCGCAAATGCCGGGCCGTCGACGCCGACGACCGCGCCTGGCGGCGAGCTCGCCGCCCGCAGCCGTGCCTGCTGGCGCGCAACGAGATGCTGCGCGCGTTCGTCGCTGCCAGGCTGGGCCTGGACTGGTCGCCCGAGCAGATCGCCGGCCTGCTGCGTAAGCGGTACCCGGCCGAGGCGGGGATGTGGGTGTCGCCCGAAACGATCTACAAATCGCTGTTCGTGCAGTCCCGCGGGGTGCTGGCCAAGCAGCTGCAGAAGCACCTGCGCCTGCGCCCGACACGGTGCAAGGTGCACAACACCGTCACCGGGCAGTGGCGCTCGCAGATCCGTGACGCGGTCTCGATTCGGCAGCGCCCCGCGGAGGTCGAGGACCGCGCCATTCCCGGGCACTGGGAGGGTGACCTGCTGCGTGCCGCTCGGGCGTGAGGGCTGGGCCGGTGTCGTCGCCGGTGTCGGTGACCTCGTGCAGGCGCGGCGGAACAGCTTGGAGCTGCGCGGCTGGCAGGGCAACGCCGGCGTGCCGATCAACCGGGCGACCTACCGGGTGCTCGCCACCCACGAGGACGGCGGTCTCACCGTTGCGCCGGTGCTCGGCCGCGGCGAGGCAGGTGAGGACCTGGGCGAGTCAATGGCGCTGCCCGCCCGCTACGTGGTCAAGGACCTGACGCTCGGCTACGCCTCCACCGTGCACGCTGCGGAGGGCCGAACCGTCGACACAGGGCACGCCGTCCTCGGCGGCGGGAGCGATCTCCCCGGCGTGCTCGTGTCGATGACCCGCGGGCGAGACTCCAACACCGCATGGGTGGTCACCACCCCGCTCACCACGGTCGCCGAGACCGGGCAGACCTTGGACGTCCGGCCCCGTTCGGCCCGCGCGGTCCTGGCAGATGTCGCGGAGGGCGCGCGGGACGAGCTGACGGCACTCGCGGAACGCGAGCGGGCGGAGGTCGAGGCCCGGTCGACCGCGACGCAACTGGACCAGCTGATCTCCGTCGCCGAGCAGGTGACGAGCGGGCGCACGGCCGCGGCCCTGGACCGGCTCGCCGCCACCGGCCGGCTCACACCACCCGAGCGCGCCGAGTCGCCGCTGACGACACGATGTGGTCGGTGGAGCGGTTGCTCCGGACCGCGGAGCTCGCCGGGCACGATCCCGACGATGTCCTCGCCGCTGCGGTCGGGGCACGGGATCTGTCCGGTGCACGGTCGGTGGCGCAGGTGGTGCATCACCGGATCACGCACGCTCTTGCCGGCCGCCTCACCCCTCTGGTGGCGTCCGCGGCGGACCTGATCCCGCGTGATGCTCCTGAGGATCACCGTGCCTGGCTGGCTCGTCGAGCCGAGGCGGCGGACGTGCGTCGTCATGAGCTGGGCGCTGAACGGCCGCGGCCGCGCCGCGATGGGCGATCGACGCGCTCGGCCCGGTGCCGGAGGACGTCGTCGCGCGGCAGGAGTGGGAGCACCGAGCGGGCTGGGCCGCGGCGTGGCGGGAGCTGGCCGGTCACACCGACGAGGTCGATCCGCTCGGGTCCGCGCCGGCGCGGGGGATGGTCGAGAAGGCGGCGCTGTTCCGGGCGGCCCACGAGGCGCTGCGGCTCATCGACGCCGGGCACGAGGAAGCCGGCTTGTCGGATGGCCAGCTCCGGATGCGCGTCCGTGGCTGGGAACGAGAACAGGCATGGGCGCCGCTGCACGTCGCCGACGAGCTGGCCGCGACCCACGCTGCCGCGGCGAAGGCGCGTGCGGACGCGGTCATCTGGGCGGCACGCGCGGATGGCCCGGACCTCGCGGTGGCCGACCGGGAGCAGCTCCGTGCCGCCGCGGATGCGGCCCTTCGCGAGGCTGACGCTCTGGACGAACAGGTCCCGGCGCTGGACGAGGCCGAGCGGGCCCGGGCTGCCTGGTACCTGCACACGGCGGTCACCCGGACCGGGCCGAGCGGTCTGCAGCCGAGCTGCGGGCCCGCGGGGTCGACCCGTTCGACACGAGCGACCGCGTGACGGCCGAGGTGTGGCTGGCGGCCGACCGCGCTGACCGGGTTGCGGAGGACGACGACCGCGAGATCCGCGACGAGTTCGAGTTCGACGGCGCGGATCGCGTCACCCGGGAGGAGCGCGTCGACGTCCGGGACCGCAGTACGGCGCACGCCACCGAGCACACCGACCCGGTCGAGCGCCGTCGCGTCCCGACGCTGGACGAGACGGCCGAGTCGGTCGCCCGCGCGCAGGTCGCGCTCGTCGAGATCGAGCAGCGGCACCTGGCCGACGGCGAACGCGTTGTTCGAGACAGCGAAGACGTGGCCCGCGCGGAGGAGCTCGCCCGCTGGGCCTCGCGCGAGGAGACGACGACGTTCGAGGATGCCGGTCCGGTGCTCGAACGCTGATCGGTCGCCGGCTACAGGGGTTGCGGCCAGGACATCCGGTAGCCGGCGGCCTCGAGATCGGCGATCGTCGCCGGGACGTCGCCCACGCGCCACTGCCGCCACAGCCTGAGCAGATCGAAGATCGGCGCCGGGAGCGGTGCGTCGGGGATCTGCGCAGGCTCGCGCCCCCCAGGGTTGATCGGCTGCAGCCCATCGGGCCGGGCGACGCCGAGGTGCGGCTCGAACGAATGCCAGCCCAGCACATGGCCGGTCATGTCGGCCTCGACCACGACGAGCGCGGTGGCCCAGCTGACATCGGCGGGCGGATCGACCGCCCTGGAGAGATCGGCGTTCTCCCAGACGACCACGAGGTGCGTCGCGCACAGCAGCGACGGCAGCAGCCCCAGCGTCGTCACGGCGTCGCAGGCGTCCGTGCCGCAGAAGTACGGCCGCGTCGAGACGCTGCCGATGTACGGCGACGCGAGGTGCCGCGACAGGATGTGGACGGTCGGCGGCGGGCACAGCCCGACCTCTCGCAGCGTCCGGTCCGCGCCCTCGATGCTCGCCCGCGCAACGGTATCTACGACGTCAGCGACGGCTCCGACCTCGGTCATGTCAGCATTGTGCGCCCATCCACCGACAGGCCCTGCCGGGGACGGCCATTACATATTGCCGGCTATCCGCCTGATCGTGGCTGGGCCGATAACGCCTCAGGTGTTCCCGCACGGGATCCGCCATCGGACGTATGCAGCGTGGCCAGTGGTAACAGACATGACATTCCTCGCGAGATCGCCTTGGCGGTTCAGCTTCGAAAGGATCACGTTAAGGGGGGCCGGTATGGGTTCGTGCGGGCGGCCGGATCCGACCGCGCGGTTGCGCGTTGAGCCGGAGGGCCAGTGGGCACAGAAGCCGACATGAACGCGGCGCAGCCAGCCGTGGGTCCGACGGGTCCCGGGGGCGCCCACGTGGGGGTGACCGGGATCCTCCTCACCGCCGTGTCACTGATCGCGGCGGCGAGCCTGCTCATCGCCGCGATTATCATCCTGTGGCCGGCCGGAACCGGCCCGGCTACGATCGACTTTCTCGGGCGGCGAGGGCAGCTGGACCGGGAACACGCCACGTTCCTGGTGATCATCTTCAGTGGCGCTCTCGGTGGCGTAACTCATGCGCTGCGTTCGCTCTACTGGTACGTCGGCAACCGGGACCTTCGCCGCAGCTGGCTCATGCTCTACGCCTGTGTTCCTGTTGTCGGCGCGGCTCTCGCGCTGATCGTGTACATCGTCGTCCGCGGTGGGCTGCTGTCCGCTCAAGCCTCCTCGGCAGACGTCAACCCGTACGGGTTCAGTGCTGTCGCTGCCCTCGTCGGGCTGTTCTCGTCCGAAGCCACCACCAAGCTCAAGCAGATCTTCAGCACGATCTTCGCGCCCGCTGAGGAGGGCCGCGACCGAGTACCGCCGGCGTGACCAGATGCGTGTCTCGCAAGGAGATCCTGACCGGGCAATGCCGGGCGCTTGGGGCGTCGGCGCACGCGACGCGGGGTGGCCGGGGAGCGAACGACCTGGCCAGCTCGGTCTGGGCCCTGTTCTGATTGAAGGAGTGTTCCTAGGATGGCCCTTCGGCGGATCACCGGTGGGGGCACTCGTGGCGGAGAGGTTCGGCCCCTACCGGCTCGACGCCCTGCTGGGACGCGGCGGGATGGGTGAGGTCTGGCGGGCGTTTCGACCTGGAGCAGCAGCGCGCGGTGGCTTTGAAGCTGCTACCGGAGTGGTTGTCCGGCGACGCGAACTACCGGGCCCGGTTCCGGCGCGAGGCCCAAACTGCCGCGACCCTCAACGAGCCGCACGTCATCCCGATACACCGCTTCGGTGAGATCGACGGTCGGCTGTTCCTCGACATGCGGGTCGTGGACGGCGACGACCTCGCTGGGTTGATTCGCCGCGACGGCCCGCTCGCCCCGGGGCGGGCGGTCGGGATCGTTGAGCAGGTGGCGTCGGCGTTGGACGCCGCGCACGCCAGCGGCCTGGTGCACCGCGATGTGAAGCCGTCTAACGTGCTCGTGCGCCCGGGGCCGGTGGAGTTCGCGTATCTGGTCGACTTCGGGATCGCCCGGGCTCTGGACAGCACCAAGATCTCATTGACCGGGACGGTCGTCGGCACCCCGGCCTACATGGCCCCGGAACGGTTCGACGGCGACGGGGATCACCGCGGCGACGTCTACGCGCTGGGCTGCGTGCTGTACGAGACACTGACCGGGCAGCTGGCGTTCCAGGCACCCCACCTGTTCGCCTACGCTCAAGTTCACCAGACTCGGGCTGCGCCCCGACCCACCGCTGTGCGCTCGGAGCTGCCTGCGGGTTTGGACCCGGTCGTCGCGCAATCGTTGGCCAAGGACTCCGCCGACCGTTACCCCAGCGCGGGAGCGCTAGCCGCGGCCGCCCGCGCAGCGCTAATCCCGCCCACGACCACACCCACCCCACCGCCCACGCGCGGGCCGGACCCCGCACCGGCGGTGCCCAGCGTCGGGGATCATGTGGGCCGCGCTGCGCCTACGACGGTGGCGGCTTCCGCGGTCACCGCGCGGTCTCCGTCATCCGCTACGCGGCCGCAACCACTCGACCCACCACACCCCCGAGGCGGAAGGATCACGGGCGGGACCGGGCGAGGCGCCGCCCGGGTTGTTGCCGAGAGCCCGAAACCCAACCCGCCGCCAATGGTCCCCGCCGCCGCCGCCCGCTGGCGGCGACGGCGGCGGTGGATCGCCGCGGTCCTCGGGCTGGTGCTTGCCGCCGTCGCAGCAGGTATCGCGTTGATCGCGACGCAGGGGTCGCCGCCGTCCGCCTCACCGGACTCGACATCGACGGTCGAGCACACCCTTGCCGGCCACTCCGAGCCTGTGAACTCGGTTGCGGTGGCCCAGCTGGACGGGCGCCCGGTGATCGTGTCCGGCAGCGTCGACCGGACGGTGCGAGTGTGGGACCTGGCCACTTACGCCCCGATCGGACAACCCCTCACCGGCCATACCGACTTCGTGAACTCGGTGGCAGTGGCCCAGCTCGACGGGCGCCCGGTGATCGTCTCTGGCAGCAGTGACGAGACGGTACGGGTGTGGGACCTGGCCACTCACGCCCCGATCGGACAACCGTTGACCGGCCACACCGGGGACGTGTACTCGGTGGCCGTAGCCCAGCTCGACGGGCGCCCGGTGATCATCTCCGGCAGCCAGGACAACACGATGCGGGTGTGGGAACTGGCCACCGGCGCCCCGATCGGACAACCCGTCACCAATTCTGGGATCGTCCTCTCGGTGGCGGTGGCCCAGCTGGACGGGCGCCCGGTGATCATCTCCGGCAGCAAGGACGTCACGGTGCGGGTGTGGGACCTCGCCGATCGCATTGGATCCTGACCCTCACGCTGCAACTGTCGTGGCGCCTGAGTGTGTCTCCATAGACGAAACGAGCGGCTGGCCGCCGCCGACCCAGCGCGACCTGTCGGTCAGCACGAACGGCTCGGGCACCTGGCGGCCGGGGACAGCGCGGGCCACCGCTTGGTACCAGGCCGCGCTGGCCATCCGCGAACGGCTGGTCGCGCTGGCCCCGGACAAGATCGACCTTCAGCGGATGTTCTTCAACTCCTGCGATCGTCTCGCCGATCTCGCCGCAGATGACAAGAACGCAGCGGCCACCGTGGATCATGCTCTGCAGTTCGCCGTGAACCTGTTCGGCCGCGACCATCCGCTACTCCAGGCGATTCAGCGTCGCCTCGATGATCCCGGCGATTGCGGCGAAGATCAACCAACGCACTGATCGTTTCGTCCTGCAGGGGGAACCCCCTACGGGAATGCTCTCGGTCAAGGGACATACGGCGTGACGGGTGTCCCGCAAGACCCGTCCGGTGAACTGCCCGGTGACGGGATGCCATGCGGGACCTCTCATCGCCCGGCTGGCCCATCCAGCAGGCCGTGGGAACGATGCCCCGCCTTGCCTGCGCGAGCTGCGTTTGCGGTGTGGATCGTGCTTCGCGGCGGACGCGACCTTCTCGCGTTATCAGATGTCTAACGTAGGGCGGCATCGAGGAAAACCGCGGCATCGGGGTGGAGTTCGCCGCGGCTGACGTAGGCGTCCTTGAGGAACTTCGCCTGGCCCATGAGGTCGGCCTTGGCGCGGTCGGTGAGGGTCATCTCGTCGTCGAGGATCGTGGCGTAGGTGCGTCGCCAGGTGTGGGGCGTCATCCAGTCCAGGCCGACCTCGGTACGGATCGTCCGGACGCTGCGGCGGACTGTCGAGGGCCAGCGGTAGGTGAGCTCGCCGTTGCGGCCGGCGGAGGGGAAGACGGGGTGTTCGGGCTCCTCGTCGCCGGTGAGGCGGGCGCGTAGGCGCAGGGTGACGAACTGGGGGAGGGGAACGATTCGCAGGGCGGTGGAGGTCTTGCCGTCGTGGACGGACAGGCCCTTTCCCTTGACGGGGTAGACGTTCTGGCGGACGGCCAGGACCGGGACGAGGCGCATGTCGTCGGGGGTGACGACGGGGATGCCGGAGAGGTTGACGTCCATCCAGCGCAGCGCGCAGAGCTCGCCGATGCGGAGGCCGGAGCCGATGGCGAGGCGGATGAGGTCGGGGAGGTCGGCCTTGATCGCGACCGGGTGAGTGTCGACGTGGTCGAGCAGGCGGCGGCGTTCCTCGGCGGTCAGGCCGCGTGGGGGCGCGGCACGATGCCCCTTCGGCGACTCGATGCGCTCCAGCTCTCGTGTCGGGTTCGAGGGAATCGCCTGGTGCAGCACGGCTTGCTGCAGGACGCCGGAGACGATCGCGCGGACGGTGCGCCGGCTGCTCGCCGCGTAGTGCGGCTTCTCGCTCGTCGTGCCGTCCGGATGCTCGACCGTCCGCCGCATCCGCTCCAGGCGGGAGAAGAAGGCGTCGACCTGGGCGACATCGCACTCACCGAGGCGTAACTCGCCCAGCTGCGGGAGGACGACCTTGTTCAGCCAGTGGCGGTAGATGTCCAGGGTCGAGTCCTCGCGACGCTCGTGGATCTTGCCGAGCCAGACGTCCGCGGCGTCGCGGACGCGTGAGTCTGCCCTCAGCAGCTCGACTCGCTCGCCGCGCCGGTTGCGCAGCTCGTCCTGCAGAGCCTTCTGGGCGGCGGCCCGGGTGCTGCCCCACCGCTCGACCCGGCGGGTGCGACCGTCGAGATCGCGGACGCGGCAGCGAGCGACCCAACGGTCGTCCTCGCGGGTGCATTTCACCGATCCGTGGTGCCCGAGAGCGAGGGGCGGACGGGCCATGAAGGGGGCCTCCGGAAGTCATCCCGTCGGGTTTCCGACAGGTTTGATCTTCCGAAGATAGAATTCAGCGATGACAAAACCCTCTGACCAGGCAAGATGGTGCGCCGCCAGGGACTCGAACCCCGAACCCGCTGGTTAAGAGATTACGAGACAGTGTGTCGGACGGGGACGAGTGATGTCGCCGCCGGACATTCTTGCTGCTCGGTGGCCTAACGCACTGCCGGTCCGTATCGGGCCCGGCCGGGCCTGTCCTGTCCGTGCGTGCACACACGGCGCACACACGATCCGCGGGCCGCCGCGCTGACGAGGTGCCTCAGCTCACCCGTCAGACGCCCCCGGGCGGCGCCGCTAACGCCGGCCCCGGGGACTTGATCGCCCCAGGAGGCGACCCGTGACCATCCAACCGAACATCCCCGCGCCGGACGTCCTGCACCCAGCGTGGTGCGACCCGGGATCGCACCACTACGACGAGACCGACGACCTGGACCGGTGGCATCGCTCTGCCGCGCGCGGATTCGAGACTCTCGACTCACGGGAGCACGACCCGTCCCGCGTGGACATCACGATCGAGCGGCTCGACTCCCGTCCGGACGGTTGCGGCCCGTGGGTCGAGGCCCGGCCGACCGTCCTGCTGCGCACGGTCCGCGAGGTGGGCACCGACTTCGACCCGCACGAGGCGCGGCTGCTCGCGCGGCTGCTGCTCGAGGCGGCCGATGTCGCTGACGGTGTGCAGGTGACGTGGTGAGCGCGCCGACTCGCCCCGTCTCCGTGCGGCGGGCGTGGCCGTCGCCGTCCGGGCACTTGCCGCGCAGCCCGCGCCCGGGCCAGCGCCCGGTGCTGATCCGTGACAACCGGGGCTGGTACGCCCCACTGATCGAGCACGGAGCGCACGACGGGTTCTGCGCGGTCCGGGAGGTCGTGCTGCACCCGCTGGATCACCGGCTGTGCCGCTGCATCGGGTGCTGGTGCTGGCTCCCGACTCCGATGCATCTCCGACCGGCCCGGCGGGGTGTCCGGTGACGCCGGCCGAGCTGCTGAACCGGATCATCGCCGGCTCGATGATGACCGCACGGCCAGCCGAGCCGGACCACCGCCGCGGCCTGCGCGTCGTGCAGCCTGACGAGTGCACGCAGTTCCGGTCGATCCTCGACGCCGATCCCGGCACCGGCCGGTACCCGACCGCGCTACGGCCTGCGGCGGGCACGGTGCGCGGCGTGGTGACCGACCCGCGTGAGGTCGCCCGGATCTGCGCGCGCTGCGAGTACGCGGCGTTGCCGTGGTGGCGGCGCTGGACCACCGCCCGGCCGGCGGGGTGGTCGTCGTGAGGGCGCTCGACCTCGACGACACGAGCGGCTGCCCGCTCGGGGTGCGCTGCGAGTCCTGCGGCATCGAGGCTGAGGGCCTGGCAGTGGTGACCGCGGCGATGGGTTCGCTCGGCGTCGCCTGCCTCACGATGTGCCCGACCTGCGCCGGCTCGGGCACCCCGCCGAACGTGGCCGTGGCGACCGCGGTCCGGCTGGTCGCGCAGCACTGCGGGCACCTCGGCATCACCTTCGACGACATGGCCGAGGCCCTCGACGGGGGCGGTGAGCGTCGATGAGCGCCCGCACGATGGTGCCCGCGTGGGTGCGGGTGGTGACCGTGGCGGCGGTGCTGGTGGTCGCCGGGGTTGCGGCGGTGGTGTCGTACGCGCACATGCGGGCGCTGGGGCTGCGGGCCGGTGAGGGCCGGCTCGCGGACGCCCTGCCGCTGTCGGTGGATGGGCTGCTCGTCGCGGCGTCGCTGGTGCTGTACGTGCGCCGCCGGGCCGGTCGCCCGGCCGGGGTGCTGCCGTGGGTGGGTCTCGTGTTGGGGGTGTCGGCGTCGGTGGCGGCGAACATCGCCGCCGCCGAGCCGACCCTGCTCGGGCGCGTGGTGGCCGCCTGGCCGCCGCTGGCGTTCGCCCTGGCGTTCGAGCTGCTGATCCTGGTGCTCCGAGATTCGACGGCACAGACGCACACAGGGGGCGCTGAGCGGGCCGTGGAGGCCCTCGGGGAGGACGGGGAGGGTGGAGACACCCGCGACGAGCAGGGTCTCTCCCGGTTCTGGGCCGATGCCCCGCCTGCGGGGGCCGTCCCGGTGGACGACGAGTGGGACGAGCGGGATGACCAGCCCGGTGCGGGCGGGGAGGACCGGGCCGCGGAGTTGATCGCCGCCGGGGCCGGGCGGCGCAGGTTGGCCCGCGAGCTGGGTGTGTCGGAGTACGAGGCGCGGGCGCTGCTGGCGGCGTCGCGCAACGGGGACGGGGGTGCGCGATGAGCGGGCGGGAAGACCGGGACCGGGCCGTGGTCGCCCACAGCGGCGCCGCCCGGGACCGGGTGCACCTCGTGAACGAGGGCCGCACCGCGTGCGGGCGCCGCCTGACCTTCTTGACCGTCGAGTGGGGCGTCACGGGGCAGGTGACCTGCCGGGCGTGCCGGCGGCGGCTGGACGGTGCCCGATGAGCGGCGGGTGGGTGTTCAACGTGGCCGGGCTCGACCCGGACGAGTACCGCGCTGAGCTGGTCGAGATGGGCGCCAGCGACGAGGACGCCGACGTCGCGGTGGCGGCGCTGCGCGAGCGGGACGGAGGTGACCGGTGACCACCACGTTGATCCCGCTGCCGCCGCCCGAGGACGACGACGAGAACCGCCCGGTGCCCGTCGACCCACCGGAGAAGCCGAAGACCCTGTACGCGACCGTGCTGGCCGCGCGGGACGCCGACCGGCGCCCGATCGTCCCGGCGTGGGCGCGCAACCGGGACGAGGCCCGGGCGCTCGCGGCGTGGCTCGGCAGGTACGGGCTGCACCTGGCCGGCTACCACGGCCTGCGGTTGCCGCTGTACGTGCTGCGGGTCGCCCGCCGTGCCCCGGTCGGACTGGTGGTTGGGGTGGTGGCCCTCGGTGCGTGGGTGCTGGACCGGGAGGCCGCGCCGCTGCGGCGGGTGGCGGTCGAGCGCAAGTCCGTGGAGGACTACCTGAGGCTGTCCCGGCAGCGGAACGCTCGGGTGCGTCAGCGCGCCATCGGGGTCGCCGCGGCGACGTTCGGGGTGGCGCTGCTCGGGCTGCTGCTGGGGTGGGCGGGTGCCGGCAGCGAGGCCCCGGTCGTGGACGAGGTGACTGGGCGGCTCGTCCCGGTCGAGGTGGGCGCCCCGCTGTGGACGCGGGCGCTGCAGGTGGCCGTCGTGGTCGCGGTGCTGGCCGGGTTGGCGAAGCTGGGCACCCCGGCGGACAGGCGGCTCACCGACGTGGCGGTGGTGAACGCCGCCGCGCCACCTCGGCTCACCGCGGAGACGGTGACGCGGGCGCTGCAGTCGCTGGGGATCGCCGCGATGACCGCCAGGGGCACCACCATCAGCTACCCGGCCCCGATCACCCGGGACGGGCCGGGGTGGCGGGCCGACGTCGACCTCCCGCACGGGGTCACGGTGGCGGACGTGGTCGAGCGCCGGGACCGGCTCGCGTCGGCGCTGCGCCGGCCGCTGTCGGCGGTGTGGCCCGAACCGAGCGCGGAGCAGCACGCCGGGCGGCTGGTGCTGTGGGTGGGCGACCAGCCGCTGAACAAGGTCAAGCCTGCGGTGTGGCCGCTGCTGAAGGCCGGGGCGGTGGATCTGCTGGGTGGGACGTTCCCGTTCGGGGTCGACCAGCGCCAGCGCCCGGTGAAGCTCTCGGTCGGGGAGACCAACGCCCTGGTCGGGTCGCTGCCGGGCGGTGGGAAGACTGCCGCGGTGCGGGTGGTCGCGCTTGCCGCGGCGCTGGACCCGCACGCTGAGCTGCGCGTGAGCGAGCACAAGGGCAGCGGGGACCTGTCCGCGCTGGAGAAGGTCGCGCACCGCTACGTCTCCGGTGTCTCGGACGCGGCGATCGAGCAGACCCTCGACAGCCTGCGCGAGGTGTACGCCGAGCTGGGGCGGCGGGCCGGGGTGCTCGCTCGGCTGCCGCGCGAGCTCGTCCCCGACAGCAAGGTGACCCCGGAGCTGGCCCGGCGGGCGAGCCTGGGGCTGCACCCGCTGGTGGTGATCGTCGACGAGGCGCAGGAGGTGTTCTCCCACGGCGAGCACGGCGAGGAGGCGGGCCGGCTGTGCGAGGCGATCATCAAGCGCGGCCGCGCGCTCGGGGTGATCCTCGTGCTCGCCACCCAGCGCCCGGACGCCAAGTCCCTGCCGACCGGGGTGTCCACGAACGTCGGGGTGCGGTTCTGCCTGCGCGTGATGGACCAGCTCGCCAACGACATGGTGCTCGGCACGTCGATGTACAAGGCCGGCGTCCGGGCCACCACCCTGACCCCCCGGGACCGCGGGATCGGCTACCTGGTCGGCGTTGCGGACGACCCGATCGTCTGCCGCACCTACTACCTCGACCGGGAGCAGGCCGACCGGATCGCCGAACGCGCCCGCGCAGCCCGCGAGGCCGCGGGCACGCTCTCGGGGTACGCGCTCGGGGAGCAGCCTGAGCCTGTGGCGGCGGGTGGGTCGCTGCTGGACGACCTGCGGATCGTGTTCGCCACGATCACCGTCGAGCGGGTCTGGTCTGAGGACGTGGTGAAGGCGCTCGCCGAGCTGCGCCCGCAGCTGTACGGGGCGCTCACCCCGGAAGCGCTGGCGGCGCTGCTGCGCCCGCTCGGCATCACCACCGGGCAGGTGTGGGGCACCGACGAGGACGGTGTCGGCCGCAACCGCCGCGGCGTCACCACCGCCGAGGTGCTCGCCGCGATCGAACGCGGGGGACGCCCACCCGAGATCACCACCTAGCAGCGGCGGCCGCTAGGTCTAGCACCCGTGCTAGCGGCCTGGTAGGGCGCTGACCTGCGATCTAGCAGCTAGCGCCCCACCGGCTGGCCGCCGCCCAACCGCCCGGAGAGGCACCGTGGACACCCTGGCCCTGCTCGCGCTAGCCGCCCTCGCCGGCTACGTCATCGTCTGCGCCGTGTGGCCGTTCGGGCCGTGCCGGCGCTGCTCCGGGACCGGCAAGCGGCGGTCCCCGACCGGGCGCTACTGGCGGCCCTGCGGACGCTGCGGCGGCAGCGGGCGCCGGGTCCGGCTGGGTCGAGCCCTGTACGAACTGATTCGAGAGGCAGAGTGAGCCGATGACCACCTCCGCACGTCGCGAGCGCGCGATCCGTCTACTCGGGATCGAAGCAGTCGAGCACGCAGAGAGGCTCGCCGCTGCCGCGCCACCGCTGTCCGATGAGCAGCGGGCTGCACTCGCACTGCTGCTGCGACCCGACCGCCCACGCCGAAGCCGGGCGCGGAGGTTTGGCCGCGGGTGATGTCGAGGGAAGCGAGCCGGGGGCTGTGCGGTCGGGCGGGCCGTCGGCTCCGTATGTTCACCGACACGATCCGCCGCATGGCCTGCCTACCGGAGGGATGGCTGCAGTGAGCACCTACACCGTGACCGCGCGCCGCTGGCGCAACCTGTGGGAACTCGCGATCGAGGGCGTCGGCGTCACGCAGGCGCGCACCCTCGGCAAGGCCGAGGCGATGGTGCGCGACTACCTCGAACTGGACGGCCACGAGGACGCACAGACCGCGACGATCGACATCCGGCCCGTGCCTTAACGGCGCAGCGCGAGCTTCACCCGCTGCGCGGTCTCGACGGCGTTCTCGGGTGTGGCGGCCACCGTGATGCCGCGCGCCTCGCGCACTGCCTCGGCGAGCTCGCCGAACCGGGCGTCGAGGCCGGCGAGACGGGAACCGAGAGTGGCGACGGCGCGCACGACGTCGGGACTGCCGGTCGGCATGGCGACGGGTCGCGGCGGCATCGCTGCTGCACCCACCGGGCGCAGCGTGGGCGTCCCGGGCAGCACGCCCAGGGAAGGCAGCGGGCGGCCGCGGGCGGCCCGCAGGATCGACGACATGTACCGGGGCAGGTCGTCGTAGCGGTCGCGCCAGTCGCGGCGGTCCCAGCCGCGCCCGGCCATCCCGCCCGCCGCGAAGTGCTGCGCGCCGGTCGACCAGAAGGTGGGCTGACGCCCGGACGCCCGGCGGTTCGCGGCGAGGATGTTCTGCGGCCCGATCTCGCGCACCAGCTCGGGCACGAGCACGGCCTCACCCTTCGACAGGACGGCCCGCACCCGGTCGGTCCCGGGCTCGTAGCCCGAGATCACGCCGCCGCGGTCGAACCGGCGCACCGGGTCGCGGACGATGCCGCCTGCGGCGTAGCCGACGATCCCGCCACCGGCGCCGCGCACCGAGCCGCTCGCGGTGCCGCTGGCACCGGCGGTGCCGCCCACGGTCTTGATGTAGACGGTGTGCGTCGACGACGTCGGCTGCTTCAGTACGTTGATCTTGCTTGTGGCGGCGGCGGTGTTCGCGTCGACGAGGACGGTCCCCTTCGACCCGTTCGCGTAGGTGATCGTCGCCTGGATCTTCCCGTTCGCCGGGGTCTGATTCCCGTCGATCGTGATCGTGCCTGTCGAGCCGTTCGCGAGCGTGACCGTTCCGGTGATCTTCCCGTTCGCCGGGTTCGGGTTCGCGTCCAGCGTCATCGTGCCCGTCGACCCGTCGGCCATGGTGATCGTCTGCTGCACCTTGCCCTGCGCCAGGGCCGGGTTCGCGTCGAGCTGCATCGTGGCCGTCGTGCCGTCGATGTAGGTCACGGTCGCGGCGACCTTGCCGTTCACGGGCACCTGGTTGCCGTCGATCTGGATCGTGCCGATCTTCGTGCCCGCGTAGGTGACCGCGCCCTCGATCTTGCCGTTCACTGGGGCGGCGTTCCCGTCGATCTGCACCGTGCCCGTGAGCCCGTTCGCCAGCGCCACCGACTGCGTGATCTTCCCCGTGACGGGGTTGATGTTGCCGTCGATCGGCATCATGAGCGGGGTCGTGCCCACGTTGCCGACCAGCCCGGCGATCTTCCCGTCGATCGGGGCCGTGTTCCCGTCGACCGGGATGTTCGCGGTCAGGCCCTCGACCGTGGCCTTCGCGCCCGCCGAGGTGGCGAGCATGTTCGCGGTGTCGGCGTCGACCGTCACCATCGGCTTGCCGATCTGCGCGAGCGCCCCGCCGACACCGTCGCGCACATCGGCCTCGAACGGCACAGTCGTGGCGCCGATCGGCACGGTCGGTCGCAGACCCTCGGCCTCGACGATCAGTGTCTTCAGTGCCTCGCCGACCGGCACGGTGTTGCCGCGGAACTCGACGGTGCCCGTCTTGTTGTTGATCACGCCCATGACGTAGTCGAGGGCGTGCAGGATCGGCATCGGTTGGCCGTCGATCATCACCGACGCCTTGCCGGCGGCGATGTCCTGCAGGACCGTGCGCAGGGCGAACCCGACCGGGGCATCGTTGCCGTTGATGTTGACCGTGGCCGTCGAGCTGTTGACCCTGGCGATGGCGTTGTCCATCTCCGACCGGAGCTCGGCGGTGTTCGCGGTGGCCCTGACCTCGATCGGGTCCATCTTGAAACCCGACATCTCCCGGGTGAACTCGCCCCAGATGCGGCCGGCGTCCGACGCGCCCGACTGGAACTTGCGGATCATCATCGACCACTCGTCGACGACCTCGTCGAAGATGCCGACGAAGTCGAAGCTGAACGCGGTCGAGAGGACGATGCCGAGCTCGGCCACCTCGTTGCGCACCTGCCCGAGCGGGGTGGTCGCGTTCTCTGCCTCTTGGCCGATCTCCTGCAGTAGCGCACCGGCACCCGCGAGCGCCGCCGGGATCGCCAGCAGCCCCAGGGTGCGCCCCAGCCCGCGGGTCTTGCCGTCGGCATCCTTGGCCTTGTCGCCGAGCCCGACGATCGCCGTGCCCGCCGTGGTCGACGAGGTGCGCGCCTTGTCCGCGGCCGGGCCCACCAACGCCAGGCCGGTCGCGAACTCGCGCACCGTCGCCGCACCCTTCGACGCCACCGACACCGCCGCCAGCCCGACCGCGACCGGGCCAATCGCCGGGCCCAGCGCCGTCAGCAGCGACAGCAGCGGCGGCAGCACCACCGCCGCCAGCTCGCCCAGGTTCTCGATCGCCGGTGCCGCCCCCGCCGCCACCGCCGAGAGCATCTCCGCGAACTGCGTCAGCACCCCGGCATTCGCCAGCGTCGTGACCACCTCGGCGACCGCCTCGGCCAGCACCCGCACCCCCGGCGCGGCGGCATCCACCGCCGACCGGATCTCGGTGAACAGCGCGGTCAGCGCCTCCTGGCCCTGCGCGGACGCGAGGAACTCGTCGACCGCCTGAGTGATCCGCTCCAGCGTGCTCAGGAAGTCCGCGCCGCTGGCCTCGGCCGCCGAGAACACCGAGCCGAGGATCGACCCGACGTTGACGGTGATCCGGCCGAGCTGCTCGACGGTGTCGATGCCCTCCCGGATCCACGCCTTCAGTTGTCCGGTCTGGCGCGCCTGCGCGACGAAGGTCTGCAGCCGGGCCGTCGCGTTCGAGAACCCGGTCGCCAGCTCCGGGAGTTCCTCGCTGCCCACCGCGCCGACGTCGCGCAGCACCTTCGCGACGTTGACGACAACCGGCTCGAGCCGGTCGGCCGCCTTGGTGGCGTTGTCGAGCATCTTCACCACGTCGCCCGTGGTGCGCGCCTCGGTCGCCATCGCCGCGAACCCGCGCCCGGCGTCGTTCAGCTCGCCGGCCATGCCGGCCAGGCCGGTGCGCAGGATCGGCAGGTACACCTCGCCGACCCGGCGGATGTCCTCGGCCGACCCCTCGAACAGCGCCTGCTGTGTGGCCTGCTGCGTCTCCCGCCACGCCGGTCCCAGGTCGCGCACCGCCAGCGCAGCGGCCCGAGCCTCCGGGGACAGCTTCGCCAGCTCCTCGGTGAACTTGGCGACGTCGCCCTTCGCGAGCGCCTTCATCGCGTCGCCGAACCCCGACGCGCCCACCGTCACGGCGCCGATGGCGGCCGCGGCGGCGACCCCGGCCGCCGGCATCAGCCCGAGCGCGCCCGTCGCCGACATGGCCGCGGCGCCGATCGAGGCGATCTGCGGGGCGGCGGTCACCAGCGCGACCGGGATCGACAGGGTGCGCAGGGCGCCCAGCAGCCGCTCCACCTGCACGATCGAGTCGCCGAGGGACCGGTCGACCTCGACGCGCACCTTCGCCTTCGACCCGTCGATGCGGCCCATCTGCGCCTGCACCGTGGCGAGCTGCGCCTCGGTCTCTGCCGTGTCGGCATCCACCTGCACCCGGGCGGTCTGCAGCGACCCGATCCGGGCCCGGATCTGCTCGATCTTCGCCTCGGCGGCGGCGATGTCCGCATCCACCTTCGGCGACGGCGCCTGCTTGCGCAGGTCGTCGAGCTGCACCTCGACCTGCTGCAGCTTCGCCCGGGCCGCCGCGATGTCGGCGTCGATCGCGACCCGCTTGTCGGCCAGGCTCTGCAGCCGCCGCTCGAACACGGTGACCGCGCGCTCAGCCGCCTTCGTCTCGATCGACAGCTTCGCGTCGTACTTGCCCTTGCTGAACCGCTCGGCCTTGGCGGTCAGGTTGTCGGTCTTGTCGGCGGCGCGGTCGATCGACGACTCGTACTGCGTGACCTTCGCCTTCAGCTCGACCTTGACGGTCCTGTCGGCCATGACGGCACCCCGGCGTTCTCTCCCGAGATGCGGGCCGGCCCGAGGCTCGGGAGGTCCCCGGGCCGGCCCTACCCCCGCCCCGTCGGGCGGGAGCGTCTGTGCAGATCAGGTCGTCCTACGTGCTCGCTCCGCGCAGCGGGCCGCGTAGGTCGGCCCAGCGCCGCGCGTCAGCCCGACGGCGGCCTCCGACGAGGACGGCCGGGCCCAGCCCATGACCGTCATGCAGTACGACAGCCCACGCTCTGCGCACCACGCCTGGGCCTCGGCCTTGACCCGAGCGAACTGGTCGCTCTGACCTGTGGCCCTCGCCCGCGCACGGGCCAGCGAGTGCGACCCGGACCGCAGCACCCACTCGGGAACCTCGCCGTCCGGGCCGTCGGCCGCCGGCACCGGTCGGCGCCTCACGAGACCGCACCCCGGATGCCGTACACCCCACGCGCGCCGGCCCGCCGCCGCGGGCGCGCCGACTCCTGCCAGTCGCCGTCCTCACCCACGGGCAGGCGCAGCGCCGCGAGCAGCCGGGCCAGCAGGATCCGCTGCGCCCGTGCCTCGACCAGCGCCGGATGCGCCCGCTGACCCTGCGGGGACTCGTGCAGCACCCCCTCACGGCGCACCGTCGCGTCCAACTCGGCGAGCGCATCGACCGTGCGCACCGCCTCGACGAGCAGCGCGCGCTCGTGCTCGTCCAGGTCGAACCACTTGACCACCGACAGCCACAACCGGCGGCCCGGCGCCCGAGCACCCGACGGTGCGCGGGGGACGTCAGCGGCGCTCACAGCGCCCCCCGAGACGGCGCAGGGCGGATCGTTTGAACCCTCCCGGACTGCGAGGGACATCCCCGGCGGTCCCGCGTGTGATCACCCACAGGGGATGTCCCCCAGGAGGGGGTCACGACGCACCGCCGGGCGGCTGGTCGGGCGGGGGAGCGCCGTACTCCCCGTTGCTGGTCTTGATGTAGACGGGCACCTTGCGGTCGGTCCACTCGACGGTGCTCGTGCCGTCGTCGATGTTGCGCGTGACGATCAGGATCGTCCCGTCGGGAGCCTCGGCCTCGTACTGCTCGATGCGCGGTTCGCCAGCGAGACGCAGCGGCCCTTCGGGTGCGGGCGCCGGTGCGTCGGGGGTGGGCCGCTCGGGGACAGCGGTGGCGGCGACGGTGCGCCCGGTGCGCAGATCATTGTCGGCGGGGTCGGGGCGGGCCGACGCGACGCGGGTGGCGGGATCGGCGGTGTCGCCGGGACCGACGAGCCCGGGCGCGGGGTACTCGGGGGTGCTCACGTGACGCTCCGGGTGGGGTCGAGGGGCTGCGCCTGCACGCCGGGCACGAGGGTGTCGGCCCACGGGTGCACTGCTCGGACGGCCTCGCGCAGACCGGCGACGAGCTCGGCGGTGGGCGTGTGGCCCGGGTTGCGGGGGAGGTCGACGTGGAAGCCGAGGGTGGCCGCGCGGACCGCGAGGTTTTCGAGGTAGCGCAGCCGGGCTTCGGCGGCGTCGAGGTAGCGGGCCGCGGCCTGCACGGCGTCCTCGCGGAGCCGGTGCAGGTCGGCGACGGCGTCGGGGGTGCGCGACCGAGTCCACTCGTCCTGGACTGAGGCGCGGTCGGCGTGGAGCTTCGCGGCGTCGGCGGCGGCCTGGTCCTGGTCGTGGCGGCGCTGGGCGGCGTCGCGGGTGAGCGCGGCGTGGCGCTCGTCGGCTTCGGCCTTGGCGAGCGCGGCGGCGGTCACCGATCCGTCGCCGTCGGCGATGCGGTCACGCAGCGTCCGTGCGGCCTCGGTCGCGGCGGTGGCCCGCTCGGTCGCGGTGGCGAGGTCGGGCGGCTGGGTCTTCGCTGGCATCAGCGTCCTTCCTGGTCGACAGACTGGCGACGTACTCGGCGAGGTCGTCGGCGGCGATGAACCGCCGCCGCCCGATCCGGCGGACCCTCAGGTCGCCGCTGGCGGCCAGTCGCCGGGCGGTGCGGGGTGAGACCCCGAGCCGGGTGCCGGCCTCGGCGTACGTCAACAGCAGGGGCTGAGGATCGGGGGTCGGTCGCACGTCCGCGACCGATGGCCGCTCGGGGCCACTCGGGGCCACCGAGACGTGCATGATGCGTTGCCGGTAACGCTCGGGGAGCACCCGGCCGTTGCGGCGCTCGTGCGCGTCAAGCGCCACGAGCGCCCGGCTGACGACGACGGCGTCGGCTGGGTCGGCGCTGACGATGACGATCTCGGGCACGGGGAGCACCTCTCTCGGTCGGGGGGTGCGGTGCACGGCAGGTCGGGTCAGGCGGCGTCCGGCGGCGGGGGGTGCTCGGCGGCCGCCTTCGCGGTCTCGTAGTGGCCGATAGCGACGCGCACGGTGGGGTCGAGGCCGTCGAACCACGCCGGGTCGGCCGCACGCCGGGCGAGCACCGCCTCGATCTTCTCGTCGCGGATGAACGGCGTCGGGGTGCGCGTCGGGGGCGTGGTCGCCGCGTAGGCGTCGCGCATGCGGGCGCGGTCGGTCTTCTCGCTCATCGTGGTCTCTCCTCGGTCGAGTCGGCCGGTCGGCCGCTGTCGGGGTTGTCGGCGCGGCAGTCACCGCACGTGCCGTACAGGTAGGCCAGCCGACCGACGACGAGCGCGCCCGGGTACATGCCGTCACCGCGCTCGGGGCCCGCGGTCACCCGACCGCACCGGTCGCATGTCCGGTCGGCGACCGCGGTCGCCGTGTGCAGCAGGCGGGTGCCGCGGGCGCAGGTGAGCAGGCCCGGGCGCCAGGCGGCCGCGATGACCGGCTGCGGCCTGGATGGGTGCGGGTCGTGGCGGCATGTCGATCCGGTGCCGGTCAGCCACGACGCGAGGGTGGCGGCGACACCGAGGCGCAGCCACTCGGGCATGTCCGCTGTCGACGTGCCACCACTGCGCGCGGTCGCACGCTCGGCCACGGATCGCACCCGCGCGGCCGCGGCGTCGGCCTGGTCGCGCAGGTGCGACGGCGTGCGGCGCCTGCGGGCGGCTCGCCGCTCGGGGCTGGGCGGGTCACGCAGCAGGTCGTCCAGGACGAGGGTCAGTTGGGTGGTGAGGTCGGCGCGGCTCATGCGGGCTCCCCTGTACAGGTTCTCGATCCCGGCTGGATCGCCGGACGTCATCGGCACGTGCAGTGGGGAGCAGTGGTCGTTGTCGTCGAGGGACTCGGCGGTGCGCTGCTCGTCGGGGGGCTGCGAGGTGGTCATCGGGCTCTCGTCCGGTGGGGTTTCGGTGGGAGGTGCGTCAGAACCGTCAGAACACGTCAACATGGGGTGTGACCTGCGGAAACGCTCTGACGCATGGTTTGCGTCTGACGCTTCGAAGCGTCAGACGGTTTGGCGGCGTCAGACGGTTTGTGCTGGTCAGAGCGATTTCTGACGCCTCTGACGGTTCTGACGGGTATGCCGCCGCAGATGTGGGTCACGGGTCCTCCCGCCCGGGGGTCGGGTAGCGGGCGAACGGGTCGGCGAACAGGGCCCGGTAGTAGCCGCGGACCTTGCCGGCGCGGTCGCGCTTCGAGCGGATCCCGAACGTGGCCAACTTGTCCGCGAGCCCGCGGGTGGTGAGCCCGTCCTCGCGCCACCCCGACTCCTCGATGCGGTGCAGGCGCTCCAGCAGGAGGGCGCTGGGGATGAAGTCCGCGCGCAGCGCGTCCTCGGCGTGCTCCATCACGTACTCGACGTCGTGCAGGAGGCGGACGGCTTCGGTCTCGGTGTCGTCCTCGGCCTGGTCGTCGGTGAGCTTCTTCGCCGCGTTGCGGCCGTGCTGGGGCCAGTGGCCGCCCGCGGCGTCGGCCACCATGATCAATGGCTCCCAACAGTCCGCGGCCCGGTCCTCCAGTCCGGTCTCCTCCGGCACGGCCGCCTCGAGCGCGGCGCGCACTTCGGCGGCGCCGAGCCACGCGGTGAGGTCGGCGGCGATGCCCTCCAGCGGAGGTCGGTCGCGGCGCTCCCGGAACGGGGCGACGGTCTCGCCGGTCTTGCGCCGGTTGAGCCGCACGTTCACCGCGCGGTCGGCGATGGTGTCGGGCACCCCTCCGATCCCGGCCAGCGCCGCCATCGCGAACGTGGGGAACGCGGTGACGCTCTGCTGCGGGCCGACGCAGCGCAGGCTCGGCTTGCCCCGCTGGAAGCCCGCGTTGAGCAGACCGCGCAGATCCTCGTTCTGCTCGGCCACCCGGGGTGAGCCGAAGATGGTGTCGACCTCGTCGAGCAGCAGCGTGGGCGGGTGCTCGGCGGCCAGGCTGCGGAACACCGCCGCCGTGGTGGCGTTCGCGGCGACCAGCGGGCGGTACGACAGTGACTCGACGATGTCGAGCAGCCGCGTCTTGCCCGACCGCTTCACCGCCGAGGTGATGACCAGCCGGGGAGCGGCGGGGAGTGCGGGGAGTGCATGCGTGGCGGCGACCCACAGGGTGACGGCATGCCCGGCCTCCACCGAGGGGAGTACGCAGTAGCGACGAAACGCGGCGTGCGCGCGGTCGAGCAGCTCGGCACCGTCGACCCCGGCCGGGTCGTCCGGGACGATCTCGGGGATCTTCACGCGCTGGCTCCTCCGACGGTGCGGCGGGCCGAGCGGAGGGTCTGCTCGACCTCCCGGGAGGGGAGCCCCACGTTGAGGGCGGCGGTGCGCAGGGCGGCGAGCAGCGCGGGGTCACCGCCACGTTCGAACGCCCGGCACGCGGACCAGTGCAGCGCCCTGTTGCGTCCTCCTTCTCCGGCTTCGGCGACGACCCGGACGAGCCCGGCCGCGGCATGCTCCCCGTCCCCGGCGCGGGTCACGGTGGGCAGTGCAGGCGGGGGCGGGTCGAGCAGGCGGCGCATCCACCCCGGCGCCCGCGCCACCGGGTGCTCGCTGATCCACTCGTAGCGGCCGCCGGAGACGTGCACCGACGGCGGACACAGCACATAGCCACGCTCGCCCTTGATGTCTAGCCCCGGGCCGAGGCGTCCCGGCACCGGCCCGGCGTAGGACAGCCAGGCGTGCAGACCGCCGCCGCCGGTGCGGGCCGTCCACGTCGGGGGCAGGTCTCCGTGGCGGCGGGTGAGCGCGAGGAGCGCCTCCGCGCCGCCCGAGCGCGGGTCGACATCGACCACGACCACGCCGGGCGGGGGCCGGACGGCCACGTTCGCGGACGGCCACCGCGCCCACCACCGGCGGATGACCTCCTCGTCCACCGTGGCGTCGTCCAGCCCGTGCACGGTGCACGGGTGCTTGCCGGGCGAGGCGCAGTCACGCCCACGGGGGCACGCGCAGCCAGCGGGCGCCGGCCACCAGATAGGGAGCACCCGCAGCCCGGCGGCGGCGTAGGCGAGCGCGGCGACGAGCAGGTCGTTCACCGCCACCACCTCGCCCACCAGTGCGCCACCTTGCGACGCAGCCACCGCAGCGGACGGCGCTCGAACAGGCCACGACCCCGGTACACGGTGCCGTCGCGGTCGCACCACTGGTCGGTGTCGGGGTCGTCGCGGCCGTAGTCGAGGGGGGCGGCGAGCCACCGCGGCGGGCTTGCGGGGGAGGTACGCTGCGACCGATCGTGCTGCGTGGAGGCGGCGGCGGTCTTCTGTGTCGCGGGGCCCGGGTCGGCAGCCCGGGCCTTCGCCGCGTCCGGGGGGCTCATGCGGCCGGGCTCCCGCCGCTGTGGGACTCGTCCGGCTCGATGCCGAGCAGCGTGAGGACGTCGGCAGTGGGCACCCTGTAGGCCTTCCCGAGGCGCAGCAGCCTGGTCGGCCAGGTGCCGGCGCGCGCCATCTCGTGCGCCTTCGATCGGCCGATCCCGATTGCCATGCCAGCGGTGACGAGGTCGATCGAGGCGGGCAGCGCGAGCAGTTGCGCGCGGGTCATCGCGCCGGTCCTGCGAGTCATGGACTCTCCTAGATTCGACGATCTGTCGAGCTGCTCAACACGAAACGTCGAGAAGCCACACGCCGCACACCGTAGACGCACGGATCAGTCCGTGGCAACATGTCGCCCGTGGATCGACGAATCGTCGAGCAGGAAGGTGCACGCGGTTGCTCAGTGACCTGGTCGCACGACGGGTCGTCCGTCTGCGGAAGAGCAAGGGCATGAACCGCGAGCAGTTGGCGGACCGGTGCAAGGAGCTCGGCTACCCGTCCCTGACGTACGGCGTCATCGGCTCCATCGAAACCGGCCGACCTGCTCAGAAGGGCGGCCCGCGGGTCCGCGAGATCTCGCTCGACGAGTGGAGCGCACTTGCCCGGGCGCTGGATGTACCGCCGCCGTTCCTCCTGTCGCCGGTCGACGACGTCAAGGGCGAGCCCGACACTGTTCAGGCCGGACTCCTGGCCCTCGACTCCTGGGAACTCCTGCTCTGGCTCACGGGAAGTGGTGAGGCCGGCGAGGGGCTCGTCAGCCATCCGAAGTCGACCGACGAGATGGAGCTCATCTGGCTCGGTCGAGCTATCGCAGAGATCAGCGGTGAGATCCTTCGGACGTCGGTCTCACTGGTCGACAAGTTCAGTCGACGGCCGGGTTTCGAGTTCCGGATCGGCGGGATGGTCGCCACTCGCGACGCGGTCGACGAGTACCACCGGCAGGGGCTGATCGAGGTTCGGAAGGCGCTGCAGCGCATCGCGCATCGAGGCGGGCGGCGCCCGACGCTGCACGAGGACGTCGTCAGGCGGGCAGCGGACCTCGGCGTCGACCTGTGGGCTGACGACGATGAGGACGAGCAGCCATGAGCCGCGGAGACCCGTTCAAGCGCTGCGGTTGCCGCAATCCCGGTACCGGTCAGCAGCTCGGGCAGAAGTGCCCGAAGCTGCGACGGAAGGACGGCTCGTGGAACCCGCGGCACGGCACCTGGGCGGTGAACACGTCGGTGCGTCGCCGCGGCGTGCGTGAGCCGGTCCGCCGGGCCGGCTTCGCCACCCTCGACGACGCGCAGCGGTTCCTCGACTCGGTCCGGGAGAAGGCGCGGCGCGGGTTGGCGATCACCACGCCGACGCTCGGCGACTACCTCGGGGAGTGGCTGAGCGCGAAGCGCGACATCGCACTCAGCACCCGCCGGTCGTACGCCGGCCTCGCGCGCAACCACGTGCTGCCGCACCTGCAGCACATGCGGCTCGACGAGCTGCGCGTGGCGCACGTCGCCGAGATGCTGGCCGAGGTGCCCGGGTCGGATGCCACCCGTCAGCGGGTCCGGGAGGTGCTGCGGGCCGCGCTGAACGACGCGATCCGCGAGGGCCTGATCCTGACGAACCCGGCGGCGTTGGTGAAGCTCCCGGCGGGGAAGCGGCCGAAGCCGCTGGTGTGGACCGCCGAGCGCGTCGATCGCTGGCGCGCCGCCGTCGAGCGCCTCGACGCTGCCGAGACGGACGACCCGGACCGCGCAGCGCTGGAAGCGGCAGCGCAGCCGTCGTCTGCGGTGATGGTGTGGACCCCGGCCCAGCTCGGGAGGTTCCTCGACGCGGCCGAGGGTGATCGGCTGTACGCCCTGTGGCATCTGATCGCGCACCGCGGCCTGCGTCGCGGCGAGGCGTGCGCCGTCGAGTGGCCCGAGGTCGACCTGAAGGCGGGCACGCTGGCCGTTCGCCGCCAGCTCGTGCAGCTCGGCTGGGAGGTTGTCGAGACGGCGCCGAAGTCCGAGGCCGGCCAGCGCACGGTCGCGCTCGACGCGGGCACCGTGGCCGCGCTACGCGCGCACCGGAAGCGGCAGATGGCCGACCGGGTCGAGTGGGGCCCGGCGTGGGAGGAGTCCGGCAAGGTCTTCACCCGGGAGAACGGCTCGCCGCTGCACCCGGCGACGGTGACCGACCGGTTCCATGCGATCGCGGCCAGCGTCGACCTGCCGCCGATCCGGCTGCACGACCTGAGGCACGGGGCGGCGTCGCTGATGCTCGCGGCCGGGGTGCCGATGAAGGTCGTGCAGGAGACGCTCGGGCACTCGTCGAGCACCTTCACCGCGGACACGTACACGAGCGTGTACCCGACGGTCGCGGCCGAGGCTGCGGAGGCGGCCGCCGCGCTGGTGCCGCGGCAGGCCGCCGGGACGGGAGTGCACACGAAAAGCACACAGCCCGACCCAACGGGCCGGGCTGTGGATGAAACATGCTGGTCAGATGGTGCGCCGCCAGGGACTCGAACCCCGAACCCGCTGGTCGGGAGACGGGTACCGCACCATGATCCGCTGAATGCTCCGGTGCTGGTCAGGAGCGGTGCCCCACCTCAATCGATCGCAATGCCGCTGATTTAGCAGCATGATGTCCGGCCGGGGCGAGCAGGAGGCCAGCCGCACTCAGTTCGGTAATTCTCAAGCGGCGCGGCAAGGGCGTTTCTCGGAGAACTGCTGCTTTAATTGTGCC
>NZ_JBFWVQ010000086.1:0-26075 GCF_050246655.1 Pseudonocardia sp. | reverse complement strand
CGTGTTCCCACGGTGTCAGGTGGTGGATCTCGCACCACGACGGTGGGCGCCCGCAGCGGGCGCAGCCGCGGTCGCGGGCGGCGACCGCGCGGCGTAGCCCGTCCGGGACGACCCGGGTGGCCCGGCCGACGTCCAGCGGCTGCCCGGCCCCGCCGAGCACGACCGGGACGACGCGGGCGTCACAGGCCAGCAACCGCAGGCTTTCGGGGGTGAGCGGGCCGCCGAGATCGAGGCAGGCGGCGCGGGCCCGGGTTTCCAGGTCCTCCAGCCGCACCACCACCGACAGGTGCGGGCGTTCCCCGCCGCTGGCGGGCAGGACCTCGGCGTCGGCGTGGTCGAGCACGTGCCCGCAGGCGTCGGCCAGCGCTTCGGCCTGCCGCCGCCCCAGCGGGCGCTCCTGCGCGTCCGCGGCGTCGGTGGGGCGGGCACCTGCATCGACCACTGTGGCGATCGCGTCGAACATCACCGGATCGTCGAACCGGCCCTTGATCCTCCCGCCGGAACCGGATGGGTGGCGGGTGAGGAACAGCTCGTTCACCGCGGGCGCGGGTGGGCGGTCGTCCGGCTCCGGGCCGTCCTGGTCCAGCATCTCGACCAGCGCGGCACCCCAGCTGAGCAGGTCCGCCGGGGAGTAGTCGCCCGCCTTCGCCGCCAGTTGCTGCTCGGCCGACCCCCACACCTGCGGGGACAGCCGGCGCGCCGCGTCCGACCCGAGCACCCGGGCGACCACCTCGACCTGACGGGCCGAGCACTCCCCGGCGGCGAACACCACCGCCGTCGCCGCCAGCCGCGCGGGCAGCACCGCGCCGTCGAGTGCGACCCGCGCGCACGCCTGCTCGGCCACCACCAGCCGCCGGCGGGCGTCGCCGCGCTCCCACCCCAGCAGATCCGCCAGAGCGGTGACGGTGGAGCGGTACCCGCGCTCGGTGAACACGCCACGCCGCTCCAGGTCGGCGATCGCCCCGATCGAGGCCCGCTCCACACCCCGCGCGACGTCCTCGCATAGGGCGAGGGCCGACAGCAACGCGCCGTCTGCCGTGCCGGGCCCGGTGACCGCGCTCAACTGCGCGAGCAGCTCGTCCGCGAGCTGCCGCGCGGGCGAGAGGATCGGAGACCACAACCTCATGGTACTCGAACAAAAGTTCGAATCTGTGTCGATCGTCGCAGCTCAGCGTCCATTCGGCGATGGCTGAGAGGCACGCGCCGAGCGGTGAGCCGTCGGTCGGCGCGGGTGCCTGTCGTGATCAAGCTGACGGCGCGGCGGCGCTCCTGTCGGCGTCGACGCGGTCGACGTTCCCCTCCCGCCGAGCGTCCCGATCTCGGCACGTGTCGACGTCTCCCGGTCCTCGCCGGGCCCGACCTCCAGCACGTTGTCTCCGCTCGGCTCGGTCGAGTGCCCGTACCCCGGCGACCTCCCGGATGGCCTCGGCCCACCGCTGAACGGCAGCACTCAGCTCCAAGTCGACAAGCCCGATGAAGATCGCGATGCTCGGGGGAGGGCGCGCCGGGGCCGCGAAGGCTTGGAGACGTCGGAGGCACCGCGTGACGCCCTGCCGCTCACGGACGTGCGCCGGCGTCGCCGAGGACGCGGACGAGGCCGGGGCGGCGCGCTACGCGCCCTGAGCCAGCGCGACCGCCACCCGCGCGGCGAGCGCGGCGTTGGCGTGCACGAGCGCGAGGTTGCAGCGCAGGCTCGCCCCGCCGCTGGCCGCGTGGAAGTGCTCCAGGAGCACGGGGGTGACGTCCTTGCCGCGCACGCCCCGCTCGGCGACCACGGCGAGGCCCTCGGCGAGCAGGCGGTCGTGCACTGCCGCGTCCAGCTCGTCGGGCTCGGGGACGGGCCGGGCGAGGACCGCGCCGGAGGGCGGCCCCAGCGCCCGGTGCGCCCGCCACACCGCGGCGGCCTCGGCCGCGGACTCCACCCGCCACGGGACCGGATGGCCGCTGGAGCGCCGGTAGAAGCCCGGGAAGGCGTCCGTGCGGTGGCCGAGGACGGGCACGGACGAGGTCTCCAGCACCTCGAGGGTGGCGGCGACGTCGAGGATCGACTTCACCCCCGCGCACACGACCAGCACCGGGATCGTGGCGAGTGCGCCGAGATCGGCCGAGACGTCCCAGGTGTCGCGGGCGCCGCGGTGCACCCCGCCGAGCCCGCCGGTGGCGAACACCTCGATGCCCGCGGCGCGGGCCAGCGCCATCGTGGCCGCCACGGTCGTCGCGCCGTCGAGGCGCAGCGCTGCGGCGACCCCGAGATCGCGGGCCGACAGCTTGTGCAGCTCCGCGGGGCCGTCGAGGCCGCAGAGCCGGTCCAGATCGCCCGCGTCGAGCCCGACGCGGGCGGTGCCGCCGAGCACCGCGACGGTCGCAGGCACGGCCCCGCCGGCCCGCACGGCGGCCTCGATCCCGTCGGCCGCCGCGCGGTTGTGCGGGGCAGGAAGGCCGTGGGCCAGCAGCGTGCTCTCCAGCGCGACGACGGCCCGCCCGTCCGCCAGCGCCTGCTCGACCTCCGGGGCGACCCGGACGCCGATCGGGGGGTGAGCGGTGTCCCGACCGGGCGGTGCCGGGCGTGACGAGACCGGTGACGACGCGACGCGACGGGGCACGTGGGGCATCATGGTCCGGGTGACCACCACGACGCTGCCCGAGGTCGACACACGCCCGGAGGGCACCGACACCACGGGCGACGACACGCCGAAGATGTTCCACTACGTGCGGAAGTCCAAGATCGCGGAGAGCGCGGTGATGGGCAACATGGTCGTGGCTCTGTGCGGCGAGACGTTCCCCGTCACCCGATCACCGAAGCCCGGCTCGCCCGTCTGCCCGGAGTGCAAGAAGATCTACGAATCCTTGCCCGGCGGCGGGGACGCCTGAGGCCTGCACAGGTGAGAGGGGCGGTCAGGGGCCGGCTGTACGACCGGTTCATCGCAGGTCTGACGGCCCCCTGGTACCGGGCCGCGCTGCAACGGATGCCGCACGGTGCCCGCGTCCTCGACGTCGGGATCGGCACCGGCGCCGCCATCGTGCGCTGCGCGGAGCAGGTGCGGGCGCGCAACCTGCGGATCACCGGCCTCGACATCGACCGCGACTACCTGGACTTCTGCGCCGGGGCGGTCCAGCGCGCCGGCCTGGACGCGCACGTCACACCGGTGCTGTGCTCGGTGTACGACCACGAGGGCGGCCCGTACGACATCGCGTACTTCTCGGCCAGCCTGATGCTGCTGCCGGATCCGGTCGAGGCGATGCGCCACGTCGCGAAGCAGCTCCACCCGGACGGCTCGGTGCTGTTCACCCAGACCTTCCACCACCGGCGGTCCAACGTGGTGGAGGCGGTGAAACCGATGCTGGGCCGGGTCACGACCGTCGAGTTCGGCCGGGTGACCTACGAGGACGAGTTCCGGGC
This sequence comes from Pseudonocardia sp., assembly GCF_050246655.1. Classification (GTDB taxonomy): domain Bacteria; phylum Actinomycetota; class Actinomycetes; order Mycobacteriales; family Pseudonocardiaceae; genus Pseudonocardia. Next base: position 22,675 of record NZ_JBFWVQ010000086.1, on the reverse strand, counting down.
CGCGGTGGACGACGCGGGGCTCGAGTTGGTGGAGCTGATGACGCTCGCGGGGTCGCGCTCGGCGTCCTCCCGGCTGGCCGTGGCGCGCCTGCCGTCCGCGGCGTAGTCCCTGGCCGCGGCGATCCTGCGCATCGACAGCAGCCGCGCGAGCCGCCGTTGCCGCCGGGTCGGCCGGGCGGGCCACACGCTCTCGACGGCGTTGTTGAGATGCGCGCCGAGCACGATCGAGAAGCCGAGCAGGAACGCGAACAGCAGGAACGCGATCGGGGTGGCGAGCGCGCCGTAGGTGTAGCCGGTGCTGGTGAGCACGGCGATGTACACGCGCAGCCCGGTGGTCGAGGCGATGAACACCACCATCGCGAGCAAGCCCCCCGGCAGCAGCCGCCACCACGGCAGCGAGTGCGGCAGCGCCGCCTTGTACAGGAACGTGATGACCAGCACGAACAGCAGGCCGGTGCCCGGGTAGTAGAACGACGCGATGAGCGACGCCGCCACCGGCAGCCAGAGGGCGGGTAGCACGCGGACGAGCATGTCCGGGCCCAGCGCCACGAGCGGCAGCGTCAGGACGGCCGTGATCAGGGCGAACAGGTACATGAACAGCGAGAAGATGCGCTGCCATACCGGGTGGCGGACGAGCTTCTGGCTGTGGGCGTCGGTGATGGAGTCCACGAGCGACGCCGTGGCGGACGACCCGGCGAACAGCGCGATGAGGAAGCCGACGGAGATCACGTCCGCGCGGGCCTGGGTGAGGATCGTCGACGCCGTCGGCGCGATGATCTGGTCGACCACCTCCGGGGTGAACACCTGCCGGGAGAGGTTGACGATGCCGCGCTCGACGTCCTCCACCACCGCGGGCCCGAACAGGTCGCCGACGAAGCCGAGCGAGCCCAGGAGACCCAGCAGGAGCGGGGGCAGCGACAGCGCCTGCCAGAACGCCGCCTGAGCCGAGTGGGAGAAGATGTCCTGATCCCACGCGTTGCGCAGCGTGCGCGCGGCGATGCGCCGCAGGTCGTCACGGCGGCGGGGGCGCGGGGCCGGCTCATCGGTCATGGCCACTCCAGCATGGCCTACCTCAGCCGTGGACACCGCATGCGGGCGGGGTTCGGCACGCCGCGTCGTTGCCGACCCGTAGCCTTCCGACGCGTGCGATCCGCTCCCCAGACCGCTCCCGGCACCGTCTCGGCGTCGAGCCCGCTGACCCCACAGCGCCCGCTGCGGGCGTGGCAGCGCTCCGCCCTCACCCGCTACCTGGCCTCCGGCCCGCAGGACTTCCTCGCGGTGGCGACCCCGGGCGCGGGGAAGACGGCGTTCGCACTGCGCGTCGCGGCGGAGCTGCTGGCCGACCGCGTCGTACAGGCCGTGACGGTCGTCACCCCCACCGAGCACCTGAAGCACCAGTGGGCGCAGGCCGCGGCGACGGCCGGGATCGCCCTGGACCCGGAGTTCCGCAACTCGGCGGGCGCCACGTCGGCGGACTACACCGGGATCGCCGTCACCTATGCCGGCGTGGCGGCGCACCCGCTCCTGCACCGGGCGCGCACGGAGAACCGGCGCACGCTCGTGGTCCTCGACGAGGTCCACCACGCGGGCGACGCCCGCTCCTGGGGTGAGGCGGTGCAGGAGGCGTTCGGACCCGCCACGCGGCGCCTGGCGCTCACCGGGACCCCGTTCCGCAGCGACGACAACCCCATCCCGTTCGTCGAGTACGTCCCCGACGGGGACGGGGTGCTGCGCAGCCGCGCGGACCACGGCTACGGCTACGCGGACGCCCTCGCGGACGGCGTCGTGCGCCCCGTGGTGTTCCTCGCCTACTCGGGTGTGTCGAGCTGGCGCACCAGCGCGGGGGAGGAGTTCACGGCGCGCCTCGGCGAGCCCATGACGGCCGAGCAGACGGCGCGGGCGTGGCGCACGGCGCTGGACGCGGGCGGCGAGTGGATCCCGGCGGTGCTGGAGGCCGCCGACCGGCGCCTGAGCGGGCACCGGGCGGGCGGCATGCCGGACGCGGGCGGGCTCGTCATCGCCTCGGACCAGACGGCGGCGCGGGCGTACGCGCGGATCCTCGCCGACGTGACGGGTACGGCGCCCGCCGTTGTGCTCTCCGACGAGAAGGGCGCGTCGGCGCGCATCGCGCGGTTCGCGGGGTCCGACGAGCGGTGGATGGTCGCGGTCCGGATGGTGTCCGAGGGCGTGGACGTTCCGCGGCTCGCGGTCGGGGTGTACGCCACGAGCGCGTCGACGCCGCTGTTCTTCGCGCAGGCCGTGGGCCGGTTCGTGCGGTCGCGGCGGCCGGGGGAGACGGCGTCGGTGTTCCTGCCGAGCGTGCCGGTGCTGCTCGGCCTGGCGAGCGAGCTGGAGGCCCAGCGCGACCACGTGCTGGGCAAGCCGCATCGTGCGGACGAGAAGTGGGACGACGAGCTGCTGGCGGCCGCGCAGCGACAGGAGGACGAGCCGGGGGAGGAGGAGCCGGCGTTCACCGCGCTGGGCGCCGAGGCCGAGCTCGACCAGCTCATCTACGAGGGCACCTCGTTCAGCGCGGACGAGGAGGACTACCTCGGGCTGCCGGGCCTCCTGGAGCCTGAACAGGTGCGCACGCTGCTCAACCGGCGCCAGCAGGAGTGGCTCGCCCGCTCGAAGGGCCGGCCGGAGCGTGCGGACGGGGCCCCGTCCGCACCGGCACCGCCGGCCGAGCGGGCCGAGCCGACGGTGCGCGAGCGCATCGCGGCGCTGCGCAAGGAGCTGAACACCCTCGTCGCGCTGCACCACCATCGCACGGGCAAGCCGCACGGGGCGGTGCACAGCGAGCTGCGCAAGGCCTGCGGTGGCCCGCCGACGGCCATGGCGACGATCGAGCAGCTGGAGGAGCGCATCGCGACCCTGCGGTCGTGGTGAGCCTGCCTCGGGCACTGCGCCCGATCACGCCGCCGATGCCACCCGTGGACGACGGGACCCGGTGCCGCCGAGACCGGCCCCGCACCGCTCGTCACACGCGGACGGGGCGAGGACCGATGTCGGTCCCCGCCCCGTCGCGGTCAGATCTGGTGTAGTCGTTCTCGGCCGTGCCTCGTCCCGTCGTCGGGACCGGAGGTCAGGCGCCGGTCTGGATGTCCACGTCCAGCTCGCGCAGCTTGTCCGCGTGCGCGCGGGCATGGTGGCCGCAGAACAGCAGTTCGCCACCGGACTGCAGCACCGCGCGGACCTTGGCGGCCGCCCCGCACCGGTCGCAGCGGTCTGCGGCCGTGAGAGCAGGTCGGCTCAACGTTCCCGGCTGCATAGCGCTCTCCCTCCATCGCTGGGGACGACCCGCGGATGCGGGAGATCCCACACATACCCAGACGCCGGCGCCGCCAGAGGTGTTCCCGATGGCGAGCGACGGTCGTCACGATCGAACGCTCGGCGGATTCAGTTGACTACGAGTGAATGATGCGGTGCCCCCGTGTGACCACGCAAGCCGCGGCAGGTTAACAACCCTGTCGAGGCGACTACGCTGCGTGTCATGCCTGTCGAGGTTCGTCGCCGGGTCCCGGCGCCACTCCTCTTCGTGCTCGGCGGAGTCTCCATGTATGTCGGAGCGGCCCTCGCCGTCGGGCTGTTCGATACGTTGTCGCCCTCGGCGGTCGCGGTGTTACGCCTTCTGGGCGCTGCGGCGGTGCTCCTCGCGTGGCGTAGGCCCGGCCGTTCGGCGTGGCGGGGATCGGCGCTGGTGGGCGCCGCCGCCTTCGGGCTCGCCACGGGCCTGATGAACCTCGCGTTCTACGAGGCGATCGCCCGCCTGCCGCTGGGGACGGCCGTGGCGATCGAGTTCTGCGGACCCGTGGCGGTCGCGGCGGTGGCCAGCCGGCGCCCGCGGGACGTGGCCGCGGTGGTCCTCGCGGCCGTCGGTGTGCTGCTCATCGCGGATGTGCGCTGGTCAGGCAGTCCGTCCGGGGTGTTGTGGGCGCTCGCGGCTGCGACGATGTGGGCGGCGTACATCCTGCTGGCCCGCCGCGTGGCGGTGAGCGGTGGGGGCCTGGACGGAATGGCGGTCGGCTTCACGGTCGCGGCGGTGGTGCTCTCGCCGGTGCTGCTGGCCTCGCCGCTCACCCCGTTGGCCGATCCGCAGATACTCCTTCTGGCGGTGGGCGTAGGGGTCCTCTCCAGCGTGGTGCCCTACGTCCTGGATCAGATCGTGCTACGCCGGGTGGGCCAGGCACGGTTCGCCGTGATGCTCGCGCTGCTCCCGGCCACGGCGACGGTGATCGGGCTGGTCGCGCTGGGGCAGGTGCCCGGCGCGCTGGAGGCGGCGGGGATCGCGGCCGTCGTCGCCGCGGTGGCCCTGCGTTCGCGTGACGGAGACGTTCACCCTGCGTGACCACACGTGCGGCCGTGCGGGGTGCAATGTTCGTCACGCTCCGCGCCTGTGATATCGGCCGAACGGTCAGCTCCGGCGGAGTTCGAGTTCAGCCGCCTGGCCGTCGGTCGAGAGGACCGTCACCGACAGGCCGCCGACCGTCGCGGTCGTGCCGGCCGGGACGCGCGCCGTCGCGCTGTCCACGGCCACCGTCACCGCGTCCGCCTCGATCGCCGTGATCCGCACGCCACGTCCCAGGATGCCCAGCCGGGTGCCGGACGGGTCGCCGGAGACCTTGAGGGTGCAGACGTCGTCGCGGCAGTTCAGCGAGCTGGACGTGCGGCCGCCCGAGCCCGAGGTGGTGGTGGTCGTCGTCGTGCTGGACGAGGAACCGACCGAGACGGAGTTGCCGCTGCACCCGGCGACGGCGACGAGCAGGCCGGTGATCAGCAGGGTTCGCAGCGGTCCGCCGGGCATGGACCCGAGTATCACCCCCTCCTCCACGGACTGGTGACGGGCGGGTGCGGGACGTATGGTCGGTGCCGACCCGCGGGAGTGCCACGTACCGGCGCTGAGAGGGCGGCAGGACCGGCCGTCGACCGTTCGAACCTGACCCGGTTCACACCGGCGTAGGGAGGCAGTGGTGCGCCGTACCGTCGTCATGGTCCTCGCCCTGCTGTTCGCCGTCGCGGGCTGCTCGGGGCCTGCCGCCCAGCCCGGGGCGCAGCGGATCCGGGTGGCGCTGGACTGGACCCCGAACACCAACCACACCGGGCTCTTCGTCGCCCAGCAGGAGGGCTGGTTCCGCGACGCGGGCCTCGACGTGGAGTTCCTGCCGTACAACAACACCTCGCCGGACACGCTGGTGAGCTCCGGTGCGGCGGACTTCGGGATCAGCTTCCAGGACTCGTTCACGTTCTCGAAGGCCTCGGGTGCGGACATCACCTCCGTCATGGCGATCCTGCAGACCTGGGCCACGCAGATCGCGGTGCGCGCGGACCGCGCCGACATCCGTACCCCGGCCGACCTGGACGGCAAGATCTACGGCGGCTTCGGCGCGGCCTACGAGGTGCCGAAGATGCAGGCGGTCATCCGCGACGCGGGCGGGCGCGGCGACTTCACGAGCGTCGTCCTCGGCACCGCCGCCTACGAGGCGCTCTACGACGGTCAGGTCGACTTCGCCGAGCCGTTCGTGGCCTGGGAGGGCATCGAGGCGCAGCTGCGCGGGCATCCGCTCAAGACGTTCGACTACCCCGACTACGGCTTCCCCGACGCCTACAACGTGCTGCTGATCGCGAACTCGACGTGGCTGCGCGAGCACCCGGAGCAGGCCCGCGCGTTCGTCGGCGCCGCACAGCGGGGCTACCAGCTCGGGGCCGACGACCCGGCGCGCGGGGCGCAGCTGCTCATGGCCGCCAACCCGGATGCGTTCCCCGACCCGGAACTGGTGACGCGCAGCCAGGACATGCTCGCCGCGTCGTTCCTGCGCGACCCGACGGGCAAGGTCGGTCCGCAGACGGCCGAGAAGTGGGCGGGATTCTCCGGCTTCCTCTACGGCACGGGTCTGCTCGCGGGTCCGGACGGGAAACCCCTCGCGGCACCGCCGGAGTTCTCGACCTGGTTCACGAACGACTACCTGCCGTGACGGCGTCGCGAGAGAGCCTGCCGTGAAGAACCTCGCCCGCACCGCCGGACCGGCCGCGCTGCTCGTGGCGGCCGGGCTCGCGGTGTGGCAGTGGTACGTCACCGCCTTCGACGTCCGCCCGCAGGTGCTGCCCTCGCCGCTGCGCGTGGTCGAGCAGGGCTGGGCGTTCCGCGAGCAGATCTGGACCAACACGGTCCCGACGCTGCAGGTCACGGCGGTCGGGTTCGCGGTGTCGCTGGTGCTGGGCTGGGCGATCGCCATCGCCGTCGACTTCTCGCCCTGGCTGCGCCGCGCGGTCACCCCGCTGCTCGTCGCCTCGCAGACGCTGCCGATCATCGCGATCGCCCCGCTGCTGATCATCTGGTTCGGGTTCGGGCTGCTGCCGAAGGTGGTGGTCGTGACGCTCGTGACGTTCTTCCCGGTCACGGTCGGCTTGATCGAGGGGTTCGCCGCCACGGACCCGGCGGCGACGCGGCTGCTGCGCAGCATGGGGGCGTCGCGCTGGCGGCAGTTCCGGTTCGTGCGGTTGCCCGGGGCGATGCCGCGGTTCTTCACCGCGCTGCGCATCGGGATCACCTACGCGGTGGTGGGGGCGGTGTTCGCCGAGTACGTCGGCGCGGTCGCCGGTCTGGGGATCTTCATGAACCTGCAGAAGAACTCCTTCCGCACCGACCTCGTGCTCGCCGCCGTCGCCGTGACGGCGCTGGTGTCGGTGCTGCTCTTCGCCCTCACCTACCTGGTCGAGCGGGTGGTGGTGCCATGGAACAGGTGATGGAACAGGTGACGGAACAGGTGACGGAGCCGGTGAAGCTCCAGCTCGACGGCCTCACCAAGGCGTTCGGCAGGCTGGCCGTGCTCGACGACGTCGGCTTCGACGTGGCGCCGGGGGAGTTCGTCGCGGTCATGGGCCCGAGCGGCTGCGGAAAGTCGACGCTGTTCAACGTGATCGCGGGGCTCGACGCCCCGGACGTGGGCCGGGTGCTCGTCGACGGCGCCGACGTCACCGGCGACGTCGGCCCCTTCGCGTACATGCCGCAGGAGGACCTGCTGTTCCCGTGGCGGACGGTGCTCGCCAACGCCGCGCTCGGGCTGGAGGTGGCGGGGGTGCCGCGCCGCGAGGCGCGGGAGCGGGCCCGGGCGCTCTTCGCGCCCTTCGGCCTGGCCGGGTTCGAGGACGCCCGGCCTCGTGAGCTCTCCGGCGGGATGCGCCAGCGGGTGGCGCTGCTGCGCACCGTCGTCCAGCAGCGCCCGGTGCTGCTGCTGGACGAGCCATTCGGCGCCCTTGACGCCCTGACCAGGGCGGACATGCAGGCCTGGTTGGCCGGCATGCGCGCGCGCTTCGGCTGGACGGTGCTGATGGTGACCCACGACGTGCGGGAGGCCGCGTTCCTCGCCGACCGGGTCGTCGTGCTGTCGTCGCGCCCGGCGCGGGTGGTCCGGGAGATCGACGTGGACGTGCCGCGCCCGCGCGGTCTCGCCGCGCTGGCGCCGGTGGAGGAGACGCTGCTGGCCACCCTGACCTGATCACCCGGTCATCCGGCCGCCGCGTCCCGGTCCGGCGGATCGGCGGCGCCGGGGTTCCTCCGGCGCCCCGTGGAAGCGACCACCCGCAGCCGGGAGGCGGCCGCTTGGAGGATCTTGAAGAGGACCGGATGGTGCAGGACCATCCGGCGGGCCACGGGGATACGCCGCGACGAGGTGCTGAAGGTGGGCGATGCGAGGATCTCGGCCGCCGAGGCGTCCGTCCGCAGGAGCGACAGGACGATCGCCAGCTCCTCGAAGTACTGGAACCCGGCCTCGGCGATGAACCGCTCCTCGTCCCACTTCTTGATCTGTTGCAGGTACCGGCGGACCGACGGGTCCTCCCACGTCCGCAACAGGGCGTAGGCGATGGTCGTGGGGAGGATGTCCTCGATGAGCAGCACCCGCCGCCGCCAGTAGTAGCCGACGGCGTTGAAGTAGTCGAGCAGCTTGATCAGGGCCAGCTCGCGCGAGGTCCCGAGGAACGTGGCGTCGTCGTAGGTGAAGCGCTCGTGGTCGATGTCCATGAACAGGTCGGCCGTCTCCGCGCTGGCGTAGAGGTCGGCCGTGTAGCTGCGGAGCAGGTCGGCACGTTTGAGTCGCAGGTCCCGGGCGCGCGTGGCGAGGAAGAGCAGCACGGTGACGACCACCGCGAGACTGCCGACGATCGCTTCCCACTCCCACATTCGCGCGACCCCGCAACCGTGTCCGATCCAGACGTGTCACGGGTCCTGTTCGGCGAACTCGTGTCGACCGTTAGCGCGTGGCGGTCCGACGATTCACCCGAGCGTGAGTAATGCCAGGTCATCGCGCGGCGATTGACCTGGCATGACCGCCATCACCCCCGACGGCCCGGGCCCACGGCCCGAGCCGCCGTGCCTCACCTCCGGCGCCGCCGCGGGCCAGCTGATCAACATCCTGTTCGCGGCGACCGTCGCGCTGTTCCTCCTCGGCCTGTTCACCCTCGGCCCCGTCTTCTGACAGCCCGACCGGCCCGGGGGCGCGCTACGCGAGCCTGCGGCCCGCCACCCGCGCGAGCGGCCGCTGGTAGGCCGAGCCGAGCAGCCGCACCAGCACGTCCAGCACGCGGGCGTCGTTGCCCACGAGGATCCGCGCCCGGTCGCGGCGCACGCCGGCCAGGATCGTCGCCGCGGCGTCCTCCGGCCGCATCCGCAGCATCGTCTTCTCGAAGCGCTCCATCGCGGCGCCGTCGGTGAACCCCTCGCCCCGCGCGGCGTTGCGGGCGATCCCGGTGCGCACGCCGCCGGGGTGCACGCACGTCACGCGTACCGGGTGCTTCGCGAGCAGCATCTCCTGGCGCAGCGACTCGGTGAACCCGCGCACCGCGAACTTCGCCGCGTTGTACGCGCTCTGGCTGGGCACGGCCAGCAGCCCGAAGAGACTCGAGATGTTGACCACGTGGCCGTCGCCCGAAGCGATGAGGTGCGGCAGGAACGCCTTGGTGCCGTGCACCACTCCCCAGAAGTCGACGTCCACCACCTTCTCGATCTCCTCGAACGTGGAGGTCAGGACGTTGCCGGCGAACGCGATGCCGGCGTTGTTGTAGACCTGGTTGACCCGCCCGAAGCGCCCGGCGACCTCCGCGGCGTACGCGAGCACCGCCGCCCGGTCGGTGACGTCGAGGGAGTCGGAACGGACGTCCGCGGTGCCCAGGCTCGCGACCGTCTCGGCCAGGCCGTCCTCGTCGACGTCGGAGAGCGCCAGGCGCGCGCCACGGCGCGCCAGATCCTGTGCGAGCGCCCGGCCGATCCCCGATCCAGCGCCCGTCACCACCGCGACCCGTCCCGCGAACTCGCTCATGGCGGGATTGTGGCCTACCGACGGGTAACCTGCGAGCGCTGTGCCGCGTTCGTGATCGCCGGCACTCGTCCCTGCCGGGTGCCGGCGGGGGTCAGCCGGGGCCCGGAGCTATCCCCACCAGGTCGAGCACCGCCCGCACCGGGCCGTCGGCGGGGACGCGCAGCGTGACGGCGTCGCGGTCCAGCGCCTCGACCAGCATGCCGACCCCGGCACTGCCCAGGTAGGTGAGCCCGGTGACGTCCAGCACGACCGGGACGTCGTCGGCGAGGGCGGACACCAGGTCCTCGCGCACCGCGGCCACCCCCGCGAGGTCCAGCTCCCCGGTGAGCACTGCCCGGCGCGCCCCGTCCCCCGTGAGCACCCGCAGCCGTGTGCGCGACACGGGTCGCGCACGCGACACCGGATCCGCACCGGCGGGTACCGGCCGCGCCGCCATCCGGAAGCGGACGACGGTGCCGCCGGGCCCGGGCTCGACCGCCGCGTCCGAGCCGAGCAGCCGGATGAGGTCGAGCCCCCGGCCCCGGTAGCCCCTGTCGACCGGCGGGGGACGCCAGGTCCCGAAGTCGCGGACCAGCACGTCGATCGCCCCGCCCGGCCCGAGCCGCAGCTCGACCTCGACCGCCCCGGTCGTGCCTTCCGGGTAGGCGTGCTCGACGGAGTTGGCGACGGCCTCGCCCACCGCGAGCTGCAGGTCGTCGGCCGGCTCACGGGCGAGCCCGGCCGCGGTCATCCACTCCGTGATCGACCGGCGCAGCCCGCGCAGCTCCTCGGCGCGCGCCGGGATCCGCAGGTGCAGCGGCTCCGGACCGAGCCGCGCCGCGATGACGGCCACGTCGTCGGGTGGGCCGGCCGGGTGCAGCGTGCGCGCGAGCACCTCGTCGATGAGCCGGTTCGGCGCGGCGCCCGCCGCCGCGAGCGCGGCCCTCCGCAGCCGGCGCAGCCCGTCGTCGATGACCTCGCCGCGGCGCTCGATGAGACCGTCGGTGTAGAGCAGTAGGACCGCACCCGCCGGGAGCGTCGTGCCGGCCTCGGTGAACCCGCCGCCCGCGCCGAGCACCCGTCCCGACGGCCCGTCGAGGTACTCCGCGTCCCCATCCGCCAGCACGAGCGGGGGCGGGTGCCCGGCGCGGGCCCAGCGCAGGTACCCGCTCCCCACGTCCAGGACCAGGCACGCCACGGTGCTCGCCCGCGCGCCGGCGATGCGGCGGGCGAAGCGGTCCAGCCGGGTGAGCGCCGCGGCCGGTCCGCACCCGTCGAGCAGGGCGGCGGCGAGGGCACTGCGCAGCTGTCCCATCACGGCGGCAGCGGCCGCGCCCTGCCCGACGACGTCGCCCACCACGATCGCGACCTTCCGCTCGCCGAGCGGCAGCACCTCGTACCAGTCCCCGCCGGCCTGCGAGCCGTGCGCGCCGGGCTCGTAGCGGGCCGCGAGCCCCAGCCGCTCGATCGTGGGCAGCTCCGCCGGCAGCAGGCTGTGCTGCAGCGTCTCGGCGATCTCGCGGCGGGTGTCGGCGAGCGCGGCGCGCTCGAACGCCTGCGCGGCGTGGGCGCACACGGTGCGCGCGAACTGCTGCTCGTCCGGGTCGAACGTGCGGCGGGTCGCGAAGCTCGCCGCGAGCGCCCCCACCACCCGCCCGCCCACGAGCATCGGCAGCGCCATCAACGCCTCGTTGCCGGTGACCGCGTGGTGCTCGGTCAGGTGCGGGAAGCGCGCCCGCCAGTCCGCGTCCGAGCGCAGCCACACCGGCTCGGCGGTGCGGGCGCACACCCCGACGGGCTGGTCGTCCTCCGGCCGGACGACGCCGTAGTGGCGCAGCAGGAGGTCCGGGTAGCCGCTCGAGTGCACCACGCGCAGGCCCAGGGCCGGATCACGCAGGTAGGCCGCGACGGCCGACGCGCCGAAGGTGTCGCGGACGCCGGCCGCCATCACCCGCGCCGCCTCCGCCACGGTGCCCGCCGCGGCGAGCGCCGTCGTGATCTCGACGAGCCTGCGCTCGCGGGTGCCCAGCCGCTCGGCCTCGAGCATGAGCGCCGCCCTGCGGCCCAGCTCGGCGGCCAGGGTCAGGTCCCCGGCGTCGTACTCGCGCGGGGTGTCCGTGGTGACCATCGAGAGCGTCCCGCGCATCCGCCCACCCACCACGAGCGGCACGATGAGCGCCGAGCGGAAGCGCAGGTCCCGGCGCAACGCGTAGTCCGACTCCCCGGCCGCGAAGGCGCGCAGGTCCGCATCGGTGGGGGTGGCGACGACGAACGGCTCCCCGGCGTCGTAGCGGTCGCGCAGCGCGGGGGACAGCGGGTAGGCGCCCGCGCCGGCGAGCAGCTGCCGCTCGACGTCCGGACGCCCGGGGCTCACCGCGGCGAGCGGCCGGAGCATCCCGTCCGGGCCGAGGGCGGACACCGCGCCGAGATCGGCCATGGCGGGCACCGACAGCCGCAGCAGGGTGGTGAGCCGCGCGGCCAGCGGGCCACCTTCGTCCGCCCGTCCGATCTCGGCGAGCAGCGCCGTCACCTGCCGGGCCCGTTCCTGCGCGGTGACGTCGACCATCACGCCCTGGAGCCGTTCCACCGCGCCGTCCGGGCCGAGCGCGACGTGCACGAGGTCCTGGCACCAGACGGTGTGCCCGTCCGCTGCCCGCAGGCGGTACGCCGGCACGTCGAAGTCGACGCCCCCGGCGATCCCGTCGGCGTGGCGGGCGGCGACGCGCTCGCGGTCCTCGGGATGGATGAGCGAGCGCCAGAAGTCCTGCGGACCGAGCCATCCCTGGGCGGGGTGCCCGGTGAGCTCCTCCACGCGCTCGGAGACGAACACGACCTTCTCGGACCGGGCGTCGATCTCCCACACGACGGCGGCGAGCCCGTCGACGAGCGAGCGCAGCCGGGCCGCCAGCGCCTCGGCCGCGTCGCGCGCCGCCCGCTCGGTCTCGGCCCGCTCCCGCAGCCGCTGGGCGGCGGCGTGCTCCGACTCGGCACGCAGCTGCGCCGCGGCCGACAGCGCGTCCGCGACCGCGGCGCCGACCTGGCGCGCGACCAGCTCGAGGAAGGCGCGGCAGTCCTCGTCGAGCTGCCGGTGGCGCACCCCGATCGTGATCACCCCGACCGGCCGCGCCGAGCCCGCGACCAGCAGCGGAAGGAGCATCGCGGTGTCCGCGACGCCCGGGCCCCGGCCGGTCCCCGGCGTGCGGTGCCCGGGGTCGTGCTGCGCAGCCTCGGCGGTCTCGGTGAGGACCTCCGCCGACCCCGTCCGGACGACCCGCGCGAGGGCGCTCCCCTGCGACCCGACCGGGATCACCGCCTCGCCGGCGGCCGGCCCGTCGAGGCCGTGGCTCGCCACCAGCCGCATCATCGGTTCGGCGGCGGAGTCGCGATCCACCAGGTGCACGGTCGCGAACGGGGTGTCGGCCCGGTTGTCCGCGAGCACCTCGACCGCCGCCGCGCACGCCTGCTCCGGGGTGCGTACCCCGGCGGCGGAGAGCTCGCCGAGGCGGCGCAGGGTGGCGAGCCTGCGCCTGCCGAGGACGTGGCCCGTCACGTCCAGACCCACGACCAGCACCCCGGCGCACGGCCCGTCCTCGCCCGTGCGGATCGGTGTGCACGCGAGGGTCAGGTAGACCTCCTCGCCGCGCCCCTGACGGATGACCGTCACCGGCTCCTGCTCGCGGCGGACCGGCGCCCCCGTGGCGAGGACCTCCCGGGCGGCGTCCTTCACGACGGCCCACCCCGCCGGCTCCGGCCCGCCGCCCGCGACCGATGGGTCACCCATCAGCGTGACGGCGGCATCGTTGGCGACGGCCGCCAGGTCGGGCCCCCACAGCACGGCCGAGGGCAGAACGGAGGAGCGGCAGTGCTCGATCGCGGTGCGCAGGGCCGCAGGCCGGCCCTCACCGGCGCCGAGCACCGCCCTCGGCACGGCACCGGGCTCCGGGGAAGGACCGGCCGCGCCGGTCGGCTCGACGGCAGTCATCCCCCTCCTGGTGTTTCCCGGAGAAGGTAGTCGGACGCGGTCGGGCGCAGCCACTCGTACCCGGGGGCGGTCAGGTACCCATGCGGTTCAGCCGCTCCGCGGCGAGCTCGGCGAGGGTGCGGATCGAGCAAGGGTGCCGCTCGGGGTGGGCGTCGTGGGCGCGACACAGGCCGACGTGATCTGGGGTGTGCTCGCGCAGCAGGCGGTCGACCAGGTCCGGCGTTGCAGCGAGCTGCTCGGCACAGGCGGCGAAGACATCCGGCACCATGTTCTTCTCTCCAGGCGGAAGCGGACCAGCTTCGTACCTGACCGACGAGCGATGCAACCGGGGGTTTCGGCACCGGCGCCAAGTTGGTCCGACCGGGCCTGGCCACCTGTCCGACGTCGCGTCCGAACGGTCCGATACGGCGTACGACAGCTCGGTCAGGCCTGTCGCGGGGGGTCGGGCGGGCGCCGCCGCCCCGCACCGCCGGTTCGGAGGGTCACGAGGCGATCACTCCGTGCAGCTGCCGACGATCTTGTCGATCTCCACGTCCAGGTCCATGTGGCGCGACTCGTCACCGAACGCCACCAGCTCGAGCGACGCGTCGACGAAGTGGCGGAGCATGTCGCGGTCCACCTCCAGGACGGCGCGTCCCTCCGCGGAGCGGATCTCGATCTCCACCACGTCGTAGCCGTGCACCTCGCACGGCCGCATCCGGATGTCGCCCTCGCCGACAGGGCCGGCGAGTGAGGCGATCACCAGATCCCGCGCGACCAGCCACTCGACCCACCTGTCCTTCCTGGTCCGGACCGCGACGGTGATCGCGAACGGGTCCGAGGCGACGTAGCTCCAGCGCGTCACGATCGGCGCGGGCTGCCCGTGCAGCACGGTGAACATGTCCTGCTGGACCGAGTCGGTCGTCATCGTCGCTCCCAGTGCCGCGCCGGTGGCCGGGCGCTGGGTGCGCCGACCTCACCTGGGCATCGCGGCCCGCGACCCGAACGCACCACCCCGGATCCGGGTTCACCCGAACAGGGGCGCCCTGGGTGCCGTCTGTTCATGAGCCGGTCGGGGTCCCGGCACGCGAGACGACCCAGACGCCACGGGGACCGGTGCGTCCCGGCTGTGCCACCACCAGGTGTGCGAGGGCGCCATCGGGCCCGTGCAGGATCACCGCCACCCCCGGGGCGCCCGTGTCGCCACGGTCGCCGGGCAGCTCCGCCGTGGCGTCCGGCCAGCCGTAGGCGGCCGCACCGAACGCCGTCGCCACCGACCGCGGATCGAGCAGCCACGGCTGCGACCCGGCGTCCACCCGTTCCTGCAACAGAGCGACCCCGGCGGCGTCGCCTGCGGGCCAGGGCAGCTGCGGCACGGGCGCCGACACGGACGGGCCCGGCGCAGCGGGCGGTGGCGCGGCGCCGCACCCGCCGAGCGCGGCCACCACCAGCACAGCCAGCACCGCCAGCACCGCCAGCACCGCCCCGAGCAGGGCGGGGACGACCGGCAGCCCGCGCTTCACGGCGGGCACGGTAGCGCCGGCCCACGCGGACCCCCCCGTCGGGAGGTAGGGCGGGTTCCCGATCGTCACTAGGGTCGGTCGCGGACGACCGTCGATCCTCGTGAGGCGATGTACATGAACAGTTCGACCCGGGCCTTCTACGCAGCACGCGAGTTCCTGCTCACCCACCGCGAGGACTACGAGACGGCCTACCGGGAGTTCCGCTGGCCCGAGATCGACGAGTTCAACTGGGCGCTCGACCACTTCGACGCCGTCGCCGCCGATCCGGAGCGCGGGGCCCGCCGGGCCCTGTGGATCGTCGAGCAGGACGGCTCCGAGGCGTACTGGACCTATCGTGAGCTCGCCGAGCGCTCGAACCGGGTCGCGAACTGGCTGCGTGCCCAGGGGGTCGCCCGCGGCGACCGGCTGATCCTCATGCTGGGCAACCAGCTGGAGCTGTGGGAGACGTTGCTCGCCGCCATGAAGCTCGGCGCCGTGGTCATCCCGGCCACGACGCTGCTGGTGGCGGGCGACCTGCGGGACCGCATCGACCGGGGCGCGGCGAAGCACGTCGTCGTGGGCGCGGCGGACACCGGCAAGTTCGCCGACGTCGAGGGCGACTACACGCGGATCGCCGTGCGCTCCCCGGGTGGGGTGGCGCCGCAGGGCTGGCTGCGCTACGAGGACGCCCACGACGGGCCGGCCGAGTTCACCCCGGACGGTGTCACCCGCGGCAGCGACACGCTGCTGCTGTACTTCACCTCCGGCACGACGGCCAAGCCCAAGCTCGTCGAGCACACCCACGCCTCCTACCCGGTGGGGCACCTGTCGACGGTCTACTGGATCGGCCTGGAGCCCGGGGACGTCCACCTCAACATCTCCTCGCCCGGCTGGGCCAAGCACGCGTGGAGCAACGTCTTCGCGCCGTGGATCGCCGAAGCGTGCGTGCTCGTCATGAACTACGCGAAGTTCGACGCCGCGAGCGTGCTGGGCGTGCTGGACCGCTGCGGCGTGGACAGCTTCTGTGCCCCGCCCACGGTGTGGCGGATGCTCATCCAGGCCGACCTGTCCTCGCTCACGAAGCCCCCGTCGAAGGTGGTCGGCGCGGGGGAGCCGCTCAACCCCGAGGTCATCGAGCAGATCGAGAAGGCGTGGGGCGTGCGGATCCGGGACGGCTTCGGCCAGACGGAGACCACCCTGCAGATCGGCAACCCGCCCGGCCAGACCGTCAAGCCCGGCTCGATGGGCCGCCCGATCCCCGGTTACCCGATCGTGCTCGTCGACGCTGCCTCCGGCGAGGCAGGCGTGGACGAGGGCGAGATCTGCATCGACCTGGCGCAGCGGCCCCTCGGGCTGATGGTCGGCTACGCGGGCGACCCGGAGCGCAACGCCGAGGCGATGGCGGGCGGCTACTACCACACCGGCGACGTCGGCTCCCGCGACGCGGACGGCTACATCACCTACGTCGGCCGCGCGGACGACGTGTTCAAGGCCTCGGACTACCGGATCTCGCCGTTCGAGCTGGAGAGCGTGCTCATCGAGCACCCGGCCGTCGCGGAGGCCGCCGTGGTGCCGTCGCCGGACCCGGTGCGCCTCGCCGTCCCGAAGGCCTACGTGGTGCTCGCGGCGGGCCACGAGCCGAACGAGGAGACCGCGCGCTCCATCCTCGAGTTCGCCCGCGACAACCTCGCCCCGTACAAGCGCATCCGGCGCCTGGAGTTCTTCGAGCTCCCGAAGACGATCTCCGGCAAGATCCGCCGCGTCGAACTGCGTGGTCGCGAGGGAGATCTGCACGCCGACGCGTCGAACCAGCCGTCCGGCGAGTACACGCTCTCGTGACGCAACCCGCCGCTCGCCGCCGGTCGACCGGATTCCGCCGGTCACCGGATGGCGTTGGATCGACCGCGACATGATGGGAGGCGCGGTGGTGTGCTGAGCCGGTGAGCACCTCGATGAGGTCCGTGGCCCCCCTGGCGGAGGTCATGGCCGGCATGCCTGAGGTCTGGCGCACGTTGCTCGTCGCGCACGTGCCGGACCGCTTCGGGCACTGCACCACCTGCCGGCACAGCGTGAGCGGCTCCGCTCAGCGCTGGCCGTGCACCCTGCACCGCATCGCGAGCGACGCCCAGCGGATGGCCGAGGAGGTCTGACGGGCCCGGTCAGGGCCGGAAGTGGCCGGGCCACTCCCCGTACGGGATGCGGGTGATATCGAGGACCTCGCCGATCGTCGACCACTCGTTGCGGCCCAGTCGGGCCAGCGGGCGCAGCTTGTCGATCATCGGCAGGCCTCCTTCGGTCGGGTCGCCGTCCAGGACGTCCGACGCGATGCTCGCGTGCACCACCCGCCCGATGACCACCGTGCAGTCGCCAAGGGTCAGGTCCCGCTCCAGCCGGCACTCGAACGCCACCGGTGACTCCGCCACCCGCGACGGCGCGACGACCGCACTCGGCTCCGGGGTGAGCCCCACCGCACCGAACTCGCTCACGCCGGCCGGGAAGTTGGTGCCCGTGGCGTTGACCTGCTCGAACAACCACTCCGGCGCGAGGCAGACGACGAACTCGCCCGTCTCGCGCACGTTGCTGAGCGAGTCCTTCACGCCGACGGAGGTGAACTGCAGCATCGGCGGGGTCACGCACGCCACGGTGAAGAACGAGTGCGGCGCGAGGTTGTCCACCCCGTCGGCGGACCGGGTCGAGACCCAGGCGATCGGCCGCGGCACCACGCTCGACGTGAGGAGCTTGTAGAACCGGCGGGCGCCGAGCTCGTCGGGGTTCAGGTCGGTCCGCATGCGTTCGATCCTGCCCCGTAACGTCGCCGTCCGTGCGGGGACGTGTGCTCGGTCTGCTGGTCGGGGCGGTGGCGGACGCGCTGCTCGGCGATCCCCGGCGGGGCCATCCCGTCGCCGGGTTCGGGCGGGCCGCGGCGGCGCTGGAGGAGCGCTGGTACGCGGACTCACGGGCCGCGGGGGCGGCATACACCGGGGCCCTGGTCGGCGGCGCGGTCCTGCTGGGGATCCTGGCCGAGCGGCTCCCGGCCCGGACTCTGACGACGGCGGCGGCGACGTTCGTCGTCCTCGGTGGGGGATCGCTCGCGAGGGAGGGCGACGCCCTGGCGGAGGAGTTGCGCCGCGAGGATCTCGCCGCTGCCCGGCGCCGGATCCCGAGCCTGTGCGGGCGCGACCCCGCGTCGCTCGACGCGGGGGGCCTCGCGCGGGCCGGCACCGAGTCGCTGGCGGAGAACACCTCGGACGCCGTGGTCGCACCGCTGCTGTGGGGCGCGGTCGCGGGGGTGCCGGGTCTCCTCGGGTACCGCGCGGTGAACACGCTGGACGCGATGATCGGCTACCGCTCGCCGCGCCACCTGCGGTTCGGCTGGGCGGCGGCCCGGCTCGACGACGTCGTCAACTGGATCCCGGCGCGGGTGACGGCGCTGCTCACCGCCGCCGTCGCGCCGCTGGTCGGGGGCTCGCCGGGGTCGGCGCTGCGGGCGTGGCGGCGCGATGCCGCCACCCATCCCAGCCCGAACGCCGGTCCCGTCGAGGCGGCGGCGGCGGGGGCGCTGGGCGTCACGCTCGGCGGGCGGACGGTGTACGCGCACGGGGTGGAAGAGCGCCCGCGGCTGGGCTCGGGTCCGCCGCCCGCGCCGGCGGACCTGCGGCGGGCGGCGCACCTGTCGCGGCTCGTCGGCGCCGCCGCTGCCGTGACCGCTGCCGTGACCGCTGCCGCCCTCGCGTCGAGAACGACGTTGCGCTGATCAACAAGGCCCCTGGAGCTGCACAACGTCGTTCTCGACGGGGCCACCCCGGGATCAGGACCTGTCGTCGTCACCGTCGTCACCCGCGAGGGCGCGACGCAGCGCGGTGCGCTCCTCGGCGCGGGTGCGCCCGCCGCGGCGCTGCAGCATCTCCAGCCGCACGAACCACGCGAGCGCGAACAGCGCGATCGCCCCGAAGGAGAGCCACTGCAGCGCGTAGGAGAAGTTCGTGAACGGCGCCCCGCCCGACGGTGCCTCGACCGGCAGCGGTGTGAGCACCCCCGGCTGCTCCGCGGCGAGCTGGACGAACCCGGGCACCAGCGGCAGATCCGTCGCCTCGGCCAGTACGGCGGCGTTCGGCGCGTACACCTGGAGCCGGCCGTCCGCGCGGAACGGGGGACGCGCGTTCGGGTCCTGCTGGTCCGGGCGCAGCCGCCCCTGCAGGGTGACCATGCCCGAAGGTGCGGCGGGGTAGCCCGGGACCACCGCGCCGTCCGCGGACGCGACGGTGCCGCGGTCGACGACGATCACGGTGCCGTCCGCCGTCCGGAACGGGGTCAGCACCTCCATCGCGGGCTTGCCGGCGACGACCCGCAACCGGACGAGCGCCTCGCCGTCGGGCAGGTAGGAGCCGGTCAGCGTGACCTGGCGCCACTCGTCGGCCCTGCGCACCCCGTCCGGGCCGACGAGCTGCTCCAGGGGGACGGGCCGGATCGCGGAGGCGGCCGCGATCGCCGCTTCCTCCGCCTCCCGCTGCGCCTCCCGCCCGAACTGCCACGGCGCGAGCAGCGTGTAGCAGGCCACGACGAATCCGAGCACGACGGCGACGAACGCGAGCCAGCCGGGTCGGAGCAGGAACCGCACGTCACTACCGTATGCCCCCGTGGGCGGCGCGCTGCTGGTGGCAGGGACGACATCGGATGCGGGCAAGAGTGCGCTGGTCGCGGGGATCTGCCGCTGGCTGCACCGCAGCGGGGTGTCCGTGGCGCCGTTCAAGGCGCAGAACATGAGCAACAACTCCGTCGTCACCGGGGACGGTGGCGAGATCGGGCGCGCGCAGGCGATGCAGGCGGCGGCGTGCGGGCTCGCCCCGAGCGTGGCGTTCAACCCGGTGCTGCTCAAGCCGGGCAGCGACCGGTCCTCGCAGGTGGTGGTGCACGGTCGGGCGACGGGGACGGTGAGCGCGCGGTCCTACCGGGACCGCAAGCCCGAGCTGCTGGACACGGTCACGGCCACCTTGGCGGGCCTGCGGGAACGCTTCGACGTCGTGGTCTGCGAGGGTGCCGGGTCGCCTGCCGAGATCAACCTGCGGCCGACCGACATCGCGAACATGGGGCTGGCCGCCGCGGCGGACCTGCCCGTCGTCGTGGTCGGCGACATCGACCGCGGGGGGGTGCTCGCCCACCTGCTCGGGACGGTCGCGGTGCTGGACCCGGCCGACCAGGCCCGCATCGCGGGGTTCGTCGTCAACAAGTTCCGGGGCGACCCGGCGTTGCTCGCGCCGGGCCTCGAGCAGTTGCGGGCCCTCACCGGCCGCCCCACCTACGGCGTGGTCCCCTGGTCGGAACGGTTGTGGCTGGACGCCGAGGACTCGCTCTCCGCGGTCGCGGACGGCGTGCTCGGCCGCCCGGCGCCGCCCCGCGGGTCGCAGTGGCTGCGGGTCGGGGTCGTGCGGCTGCCGCGGATCTCCAATGCGACGGACGCCGAGGCGCTGGCGTGCGAGCCCGGCGTCGCCGTCCGGTACGTGACGGAGCCGTCGCGGCTCGCGGACGTCGATCTCGTGGTGCTGCCGGGATCGAAGGCGACGGTGCCGGACCTGGCGTGGCTGCGGCGCACCGGCCTCGCGGACGCCGTGGTGGCGCACGCCCGCGCGGGCCTTCCGGTGCTGGGGATCTGCGGCGGCTTCCAGATGCTGGGCACCCGGATCGAGGACCCGTACGGCGTCGAGGGGGGTTCGGCCGACGGCCTCGGCCTGCTCGACGTCGAGATCGCGTTCGACGAGCAGAAGCACCTCGGCAACCCGGTGGGGACGGCGCTCGGTCAGCCCGTGCGCGGCTACGAGATCCACCACGGCCGGGTCGTGCGCTGCGGGCACCCGGGGCTGGTCGGGTCTGCTGAGGGCACAGAGGGGGGTGCAGAGGGGGCGGACGCGGGCGCGGTGCTGGGGAGCCACTGGCACGGCCTGCTGGAGAACGACGGGTTCCGCCGTGCCCTGCTGGAACGGGTCGCCGCCCGGGCCGGGCGCACGGGGTTCGTCCCCTCCCCGGACACGGACTTCGCCGCCGAGCGCACCGCCCAGCTCGACCTGCTCGGCGACCTCGTCGAGGCCCATCTCGATCTCGACGCCCTGCGGGCACTGATCGACACCGGTGCTCCGGCGGGCCTTCCGACGGTCGAGGTCGCACTCAGCGGGGTGACCGGCCCCGCGCGACCCCGCTGAGCGCGATCCCGGGAGCACGAGCGGGCAGACTGCGGGGGAACCCGATCCGCCGAGGAGCCCCGTTGGACTTCCGCTCGCCGTACCGGCACGGCTTCCTGCGCGTCGCCGCCGCCACCCTCGTGACGTCGATCGCCCGCCCCGCCGAGAACGCCGCCGCCGTACTCGCCACCGCGCGCGGGTGCGCCGCGGAGGGGGTCGGGCTGGTCGTGTTCCCGGAGCTCACGCTCTCCGGGTACTCGCTGGAGGACGTCGTGCTGCAGGACGTCCTGCTCGACGAGGTGGAGCGTGCCCTGGGCGAGGTGGTGGCCGCCTCGGCGGACCTGCTGCCGGTGCTGGTGGTCGGGGCGCCGCTGCGCCTGGGCAACCGCGTCTACAACTGCGCCGCGGTGGTCCACCGGGGCCGGGTGCTGGGCGTGGCACCCAAGTCGTACCTGCCGACGTACCGGGAGTTCTACGAGCGCCGCCAGCTCGCCCCCGGCGACGACCTGCGCACGACGATCCGGTGGGGCGGCGCGGACGGGGCCGAGGTGCCGTTCGGGCCGGACCTGCTGTTCGAGGCCGCGGACGTGCCCGGGTTCGTCCTGCACGTCGAGATCTGCGAGGACATGTGGGTGCCGGTCCCGCCGAGTGCGGAGGCCGCGCTGGCGGGGGCGACGGTCCTCGCGAACCTCTCCGGCAGCCCCATCACCGTCGGCCGCGCGGAGGACCGCAAGCTCATGGCCCGCTCGGCGTCCGCACGCTGCCTCGCGGCGTACGTCTACGCGGCGGCCGGGGAGGGCGAGTCGTCCACCGACCTCGCCTGGGACGGCCAGACGATGATCTGGGAGAACGGGCTGCTGCTCGCCGAGACCGAGCGCTTCCCGCGCGGGCCACGCCACTGCGTCGCCGACGTCGACCTCGACCTCCTGCGCGCCGAGCGCGCCCGCATGGGCACCTTCGACGACAACCGCCGCCACCACGTGCCGCAGACGCGCCGCATCGGGTTCCGCCTGGACCCGCCCGGCGGCGACATCGGGCTGCGCCGCACCGTCGAGCGCTTCCCGTTCGTCCCCGCCGACGAGGCCCGCCTGGAGCAGGACTGCTACGAGGCCTACTCGATCCAGGTCGCGGGGCTGGAGCAGCGGCTGCGCGCGATCGGGCAGCCGAAGGTGGTCATCGGGGTCTCCGGAGGGCTCGACTCCACCCACGCCCTGATCGTCGCCGCTCGCGCCATGGACCGCGAGGGTCGCCCGCGCAGCGACATCCTCGGCTTCACCCTGCCCGGCTTCGCCACCGGCGAGCGGACGAAGACCAACGCGCACCGGCTCATGGCCGCGCTCGGCGTCACGGCGCAGGAGATCGACATCACCGAGACCGCGCGGCTCATGCTGCGCGAGCTCGACCACCCGTTCTCCGCGGGCGAGCCGGTCTACGACGTCACGTTCGAGAACGTCCAGGCGGGCCTGCGCACGGACTACCTCTTCCGCGCCGCGAACCAGCGTGGCGGCATCGTGCTCGGGACGGGCGACCTCTCCGAGCTGGCGCTCGGGTGGTGCACCTACGGCGTGGGCGACCAGATGTCGCACTACAACGTCAACGGCGGGGTGCCGAAGACGCTGATCCAGCACCTCATCCGGTGGGTGGTGTCGTCGGGGCAGTTCACCGCCGAGGTGGGGGAGGTGCTCACCGACATCCTCGACACCGAGATCACCCCCGAGCTCGTCCCGGCCGACGCGGGCGGGCAGG
>NZ_JBFWVQ010000085.1:0-26828 GCF_050246655.1 Pseudonocardia sp. | reverse complement strand
TCGTCCGCCTCGGACGACATCGGGTCGAGCCTGCCCTCGAAGTACTCCACGACCGGCGAGGCGACGACGGGCACCTCGCCGAGGAACACCTCGCCCGTCGTCCCGTCGATCGAGATCATGTCGCCCTCGGCGACGGTCGTCCCGTCCGCCGCGACGAACCGCTTCGCCGCGACGTCCACGTCCAGCTCCTCGGCGCCGCACACGCACGTCTTGCCCATCCCGCGCGCCACCACCGCCGCATGGCTGGTACGCCCGCCGCGGCTGGTGAGCACGCCCTGCGCGGCGATCATGCCGTCCAGGTCGTCGGGGTTGGTCTCGCGGCGCACGAGGATGACCCGCTCCCCGGTCGCGGCCCGGCGCACGGCCGTGGGGGAGTCGAACACCGCCGCACCCGTCGCCGCGCCGGGAGAGGCGTTCATCGCGGTCGTGAGGAGCGGGGCGTCCGATCCGGCGTCGAAGCGCGGGAACATCAGCCTGGCCAGCTGCTGACCGGTCAGCCGGCGCACCGCGGTGTCCATGTCGATGAGGCCCTCGTCCGCCAGGTGCACCGCCACGATGAACGCCGCGGCGGCCGTCCGCTTGCCCACGCGTGTCTGCAGCATCCACAGCTTGCCGCGCTCGATCGTGAACTCGATGTCGCACAGATCCTGGTAGTGGCGCTCCAGCCGGGCCATGTAGTCCAGCAGCTCCGCGTAGGACTTCGGGTCGAGCTTCTCCAGCTCCGTCAGCGGCAGCGTGTTGCGGATGCCCGCCACGACGTCCTCGCCCTGGGCGTTGGCGAGGTAGTCGCCGTACACGCCCTGGACGCCCGAGGCGGGGTCGCGCGTGAAGCACACCCCGGTCCCCGACGTCGGGCCGAGGTTGCCGAACACCATCGCCACGATGCTCACGGCGGTGCCCAGGTCGTCCGGGATCCGCTCCTGGCGGCGGTAGGTGCGCGCGCGCTTCGTGTTCCACGACGAGAACACCGCGCGGACGGCCAGGTCGAGCTGCTCGCGCGGATCCTGCGGGAAGTCCCGCCCGGCATGCTCGGCCACCACGGCCTTGAACCGGCCCACGATCTCGCGCAGGTCGTCCGTGCCCAGATCCAGGTCCGGGCGGCCCGCCGCGACCGCGTCGAACGCGGCGTCGAAGTGCTCCCCGTCGATGTGCAGCACCGTCTTGCCGAACATCTGGATCAGGCGGCGGTAGGAGTCCCATGCGAACCGGTCGTCGTCCGCGATCCGGGCCAGGCCCGTCACGGACGAGTCGTTGAGGCCCACGTTGAGGACCGTCTCCATCATCCCCGGCATCGAGAACTTCGCCCCCGAGCGCACCGAGACCAGGAGCGGGTCCTCGGCGTCGCCGAGCCGCTTGCCCATCGCCTCCTGCAGGGTCTGCAGGTGTGCCGTGATCTCGCCGGCCAGCTCGTCGGGTTCCCGCCCGTCGCGCAGGAAGGCCCGGCACGCCTCGGTGGAGATCACGAAACCCGGCGGGACCGGCAGGCCGAGATGCGTCATCTCCGCGAGGTTGGCGCCCTTGCCGCCGAGCAGGTCCTTCTGGTCCTTGTCGCCTTCGGCGAAGTCGAAGACGTAGTGGGTCATGGTGGGCCTCCTGCTCCGGGTCACGCTGCGCCTGTGACAGAGAGACGGTCAGCGTAGGTCGGCCGCCACCGGATCGGGTGGGTGATCTCAGGTTGAGAACACCTCTCGGTAGTTGCGGCCCGACTCGGGGTGGGACACGGTGTCCGGGTCAGGGGCGCTCCCCGGCCCGCCACACCTCGACCGGAGAAGCGAGATGAGCCCCGACCATCGCGCGCGTGCACCGCGGCACGGCCCCCTGCGGGCCCTGCTCCCGGCGACGCTGCTCACCGTACTCGGTGTCGCCGCCGCCCTCGCCGCGTTCGTGCTCCTCGCCCGGCTCACCGGCGAGCCCTACGCCTACTTCAGCAAGGAACCCGCCGAGACCCTCGACGAGCCCCGCTACATCGGCTGGGCCGCCCATCTCACGGTCCTCGTCGGTGCCGCGGGCGCGGCCTGCGCCGTGTTCGCCGGGCTCCTCGTGCGCCGCCGCGACGGCCGACCGACCCCCGAGTCCGGATTTCTGCTCGGGATGGGCGCCGTCACCTGGGTGCTCGTGTGCGACGACCTGTTCCAGCTCCACGACTGGGTGTTCCCCCGCTTCGTCCCGCTGGTCGGCGAGCGGACGCTCTTCACCGCCTACGCGCTCCTGCTCGCGTTCGTGCTCTGGCGGTCCGGCCGCGCCGTCATCGCCCGCACGGACCTGCCGATCCTCCTGCTCGCCGGCGCCGGGCTCGGGTTGTCGCTGTTCATGGACCTGTTCGTGCGGCCCGAGCTCCCCAACTACCACCTGATCGAGGACGGGGCGAAGTTCTTCGGGCTCGCCATGCTCACGCTCTACCTGACGAGGACGGGGCTGCGGTTCGCGCAGGAGGCGTCCGCCCGGGCGGGGCAGGTCGCCGGGGCACAGGTGCCGCGGCCGCGGACCGTGGCCGATCTCACCGAGCAGCTGCCGGCCCTGTCGCGGACGGGGCCGGTCGCGCCGCGGACCGGGCGGCGGGCGCACCGTCGGACCGGAGGTGCTCCGCCCGCGCCGCGGGTGGCGCGCACGGTCGCGGACCTGACCGCCGGGTTGCCCCGGCCCCGGCCCGCGGGGTCGTCCGGGGACACCGCGTGGGGGCAGGCCGAGGGCGCGGGTGCGCACGGCACGGGTGCGCACCGGCGTGGCGAGTCCCGGCGGGCGCACGCGGCCGGCGCGCGATCCGGCACGCAGGCGTGGGAACTGCGTCGCGAGGGGGCGACCCGGGTCCCGCAGCCGCGCACGGGCGAGGCGGGCCGGGCGTCGCGCCGGGAACGGGAGGTGGCGTCGGGCGATCCCGGCGCCGGGCCCGCGTCCGCGGCGCGGCCGGACCCGCAGGACGACGCGGCCCGGGAGCCGTACCGGGCACACCGGTACCGGCAGGGGGCCGACCCGCAGGAGGGGGTTGCCGGGCCGCGGCCGGAGGGGTACGGCGGGGCGGGAGATCCGGTGGAGGGGGTTGCCGGGGCGCGGCCGGAGGGGTACGCGAGGGCGGGAGATCCGGTGGAGAGGGTCGCCGGGCCGCGGCCGGAGGGGTACGGCGCGGCGGGAGATCCGGTGGCGGGCTACGCCGAGGTGGGAGGTCCGGTGGCGGGACTCGGTGCCGAGCGCCCGGTCGCGGGGTACTCCCCGGCCGGGTTCGGGGCGGAGCCCCGTCCCGTGGCCCCGGCGGTGCCGCGGCCCCGCGGCGAGATCACCCCGGACCCGGCTCCGGTGCCGCCTGCCCTGCCGCAACCGCGGCAGGCCGTCGTCCCAGCCGCAGCCGAAGCCCGCTCGCCCGGCTCACCGGACGCTCCACCGCAGCCCTGATCGCGGCTTCGGACCCGACGACCCGCACCCGGCGTCGTGCACGGGTGACGGCGGTGTAGAGCAGCTCGCGGGTGAGTAGCGGCGACTCCGCCGGCGGCACGACCACCGTGACGGCCGCGAACTGGCTGCCCTGCGCGCGGTGCACCGTCATCGCGTGCACCGTCTGCACGTCCGCGAGCCGCGCCGGGGACACCAGCACGGGCCCGCGCCCGCGGCCGAACGCCACCCGGACGCCCTCGGCGGTGCGCAGCACCACGCCGGTGTCGCCGTTGGACAGGCCCGTGTCCGGGTCGTTCGTCGTGACGAGCACTGGACGGCCCGGGTACCAGGCCTCGCCCGGAGCGGGCGCGACCGGGCGACCGGCGGCCACGAGGCGGCGCTCGATCTCCGCGCCCCACCACGCCGCCCCGTAGGGACCCTGGCGGTGCCCGCAGAGCACCCGGTGGGCGTCCAGCGCGTCCAGCGCCACCGCCGCGTCACCCGCGAGGGCGGCCTCGGCGAGGCGGTGGGCGGTGGCGTCCACGTCCGCGCGGACGGGGGCGGGCAGAGCCACGGACTCCGCCGGGCCGTCGGGGCACTCGACGAACTCCACCGAGCCCGCGCCGCCCGTGTCCCCGCGGCCCGCGTCCCCGGAGCGGAGCACCGCCAGCGCGGTGTCCGCGTCGCCCGCCTGGATCGCGCGGGCCAGCGCCGCGATCGCCCCGCCGAACCGGTACGTGTGGCGCAGGGTGACGACCCCGTTGACCACGTCCGCCCCGCCGTCCGCGCCGAGCTCGGCGAGCGCGGTCGCGAGCGCCGGTTCGGGCGCCCCGGTGGCGCGGGTGAGGTCGCCGAGGACGGCGCCCGCCTCGACGGACGCGAGCTGGTCCGGGTCGCCGACGAGGACCAGCCGCGCGTCCGGGCGCAGCGCGTCCAGCAGCCGGGCCATCAGCGGCAGCGAGACCATCGACGTCTCGTCCACCACGACGACGTCGTGCGGCAGCCGGTTCGCGGCGTCGTACCCGAGGTGCGGCGCGCCCGGCACCAGGCCGAGCAGCCGGTGCAGCGTGGACGCGTGCAGCGTCCCCAGGAGCGCCCGTTCCTCGGCCGCGAGCGCGCCGATGTGCTCGTGGACGGCCTCCTCCAGCCGGGCCGCCGCCTTGCCGGTGGGCGCGGCGAGCGCGATCCGCACCGGCGGACGACCCTCGGGCCGGCTCGCGGCGAGCACCGCGAGCAGCCGGGCGACCGTCGTCGTCTTGCCCGTGCCGGGCCCGCCGGCGAGCACGCTCACCCGGCGGAGCACGCCCACGGCGGCCGCGAGTCGCTGGCGGGAGGCGGCCGCCCGGACATCGGCGTCGCCGTCCACGGTGCCGGGGGAGGAGTCTGCTGGCGCGCCCTCGGCAGTGCGGTTCGGAAGGTCGGCGCGCCGCGCGCCGTCCCCGTCGACGGGTGCGGGGAAGTGGCGCTCCAGTGCGGCACGGACACGCGCGACGTCGTACCCGTCGCGACCGACCGCGCCCGCCCGGGCCTCCAGCTCGCGGCGCACCTGCTCCTCCTGGCGCCAGTAGCGCTCCAGGTACAGCAGCCCGCCGACGAGCCGGGCCGGGCGTCCCGGCGGCGCGTCCGGGCCGTCCGCGACGAGCGACCCCGCGGTGCACGCCGCCGCCCAGCACGTGGGCTCGGGCCACGGCAGCGCGGCGACGGCGGCCGGGTCGTCCGACTCGCCCAGCACCGTGCGGTGCAGCGTCGCGAGCTCGACGCACACCGAGCCCGTCCGGATCCCGCGCACCGCGAGCCCGACCGCGAGCAGCACCCGCTCGTCGGTCTCGTCGCCGAGCCGCCCGAGCCGAGTGGCGACGTGCACGTCCGCCGCGTGGAGCACGCCCGCGGCGTTGAACGCGGCGAGCAGGCCCGAGGCCCGCAGCGCCAGGCGGTGGTCGAACGGGTCCGCGGCCCTCGCCGGAACGGTCGCGGTCACGGTGCCTGCCCCGCGAGCGACTCCGACAGCTCCACCACCAGCGCCGCGGGTGGCCGCCACGAGAAGACCCCCGCGGGTACGCCGTCCCGCTGCGGGGTGTCGGGCCCGCACATCCCTCGCACGAACAGGT
The DNA here is from genome assembly GCF_050246655.1 of Pseudonocardia sp. GTDB lineage: Bacteria > Actinomycetota > Actinomycetes > Mycobacteriales > Pseudonocardiaceae > Pseudonocardia. The sequence goes on along the minus strand of NZ_JBFWVQ010000085.1, from coordinate 21,354 downwards.
AGAGCACACCGCCCAGGTGGCGTTCCGGGTCGTAGCCGGGAAGGCGCCATCGCAGGTAGCGGTGCAGCGCGACGGCGTAGATGAGCGCCTGCAGCGGGTAGTGGGCGCCGATCATCGCCGCCGACGTCGCGTCGGGGCCGTAGTGGGCGGTGGTGAGCGGCGTGGTCGTGTCCGGGCCGAGCCAGTTCGTCTTGTAGTCGACGACGGTGAAGCGGGGGCCGTCCGGCGCGGGCAGGCGCAGCACCGCATCGATGCTGCCGGTGAGGTAGCCGCGCAGCGCCTGGTCGACGAGCGCCGGATCGGCGAGCGCGTCGGGGTAGGCGATCAGCGGATCATCCGCGCCGAGATGGCGGCGCAGCAGCGGGACGAGGCGGCCGAGGGTGACAGCGTCGTCGTCGGGGCGGGCCGCGTCTCCACCGGCGAGCGGGAACTCGAAGGTGAGCTCGCAGAGCCGGTCGGCCGGGGCGACGTCGCGCAGCCGCGCGCCCCCTGCGAGCGGGCCGAGCGGGGTCTCGACGGCCGCTGCCAGCGCCGCGACGAGCGCATCGGGCTCCACCCCCGGGGTCGGCGCCCGGCCGAGCTCCTCGGCGACCCGCGTGCCGAGCTCGCCGACGAGATCGGGGGCCGTGGTGTCCGCGACCTCCAGCACGGCGTGCACCAGCGTGCCGAACGCCGCACCGACGGGCAGCGCGGCCCACGGGGAAGGGAGCGCGGGCGGGGCGGCTGGTGCATCGTGGGCTGGTGCATCGGGGGCGATGGGGGCCGGCAGCCCCGGCGCGGACGCCTCGTCGTCCAGCCCCGGCGCCTCGGGCTCGCTGCCCGCCGCGGACCCGCCACCGTGCGCGGCCGCGGTGAGCGCGCTGTAGGACGTGCGCCGCCACGCGGTGTCGAGCCGGCGGCCGAACTCGGCGGCGCGCAGCGCGGGCGGCGCCTGCGCCGGGGGTCGCCACGCCGCGACCTCCCGGGCCACCACCTCCTCGACCGCGAGCGCCTCTGACGCGAGCCCGTGCAGCGCGGCGAGTGCCTGTGCCTGCCCCGGCACGCGGTAGCGGGACCGCACCTCCGCACCCGGTGCGGGGCGCCCGATCAGCAGCCGGTGCAGCGGCGACGCCGATGTGGTCGTGGCGGGCGCCCACCACGTGACGAGCTGGCAGCGGGCGCGGGTCATCGCGACGTAGAGCAGCCGCAGGTCCTCGCCCGCCTCCTCGGCGCGGTGGCGGCCGCAGCGCCGCGTCCACCCGGCGCCCGTCGGGCCGCCGACGTCGAGCAGGCGGCGGCCGTCCTCGTGCAGGAGCGCGACCTCCGGGTCCGGCGCCCACCGGTCCCACGCGAACGGCAGGTGCACCACCGGGAACTCGAGGCCCTTGCTGCGGTGCACGGTGATGATCTGCACCGCCTCGGCGTCCGACTCCAACCGCCTGCTGCGCTCGACCCCGGTGTCCTGCCCGGCGTCGGCGATGCGCCGCCGCAGCCACTCGACCAGCTCGGCCGGGCCGAGGTGCTCGCGCACGGCGGCGTGGTGCAGCGCCTGCCCGACGTGGCGGACGTCGGTGAGCCTGCGCTCGCCGTCGGCCTCGGCGAGCAGCCGCGCGGGCAGCCCGGTGCCGACGGTGACGGCCTCGACGAGCGCGGCCACCCCGCGCTCCCGCAGCAGGGCGGCCCAGCCCCGGACGGCGGTGCCGAGCTGGTCCAGCAGCGCCTCGGCGTCCGGGCCGCAGAGCGCTGCGACGTCCGCGACGACCCCGCCGAGGAAGCAGGTGAGCGCCGCTGCCCGCACCCGGGCCGGCCGCGCGGGCTGCTCGACGGCCTCCAGCAGCGTGAGCCACTGCGCCGCGACGTCGCCGCCGAAGACACTCGCGGTGCCGGCGAGGACGCCGGGGATCCCGGCGCGCACCAGGGCGTCCCGGACCAAGGTGCCCTGCTGGTTCGTCCGGACCAGCACCGCTACGTCGCCGGGCCGCACCGGCCGCTCGCCCGACGGCTCCACCAGCCGGGCCGGGCTCGCGAGCAGGGCCGCGACGTCGGCCGCGAGATCGCGCACCACCACCTCCCGCACCGCCGCCGCGGGGGCGAGCTGCTTGCCCGGAGGCGGTGGGACGAGGTCGTGGGGCACCACCCGCAGCCGCACCGGTGCACCGGACGGGGCGCCGGTGAGCCTGCGCCCCGGGTGCGCGGCGTCCACCGGCCGCACGGTGATCCGCTCGTCGCCGAGGGCGGCGCCGGCGAACACGGTGTCCAGCGCGGTGAGCAGCGGGCCGTCGCTGCGGTGGTTCGTGCCCAGCGTGGCGTGCGCGTCCGCATTGCGCGACGCCGCCAGGTAGCTCGCCACGTCCGCGCCCCGGAACGCGTAGATGGCCTGCTTCGGGTCGCCGATCAGGACCAGGGTGGTGTGGCCGTGGAAGGCGCGCTCCACGATCCGCCACTGGACGGGGTCGGTGTCCTGGAACTCGTCCACGAGCACCACCCGGTGCCGCGCGCGCAGCCGCGCGCACGCCGTGGGGCCCGCCGCCGGGTCCTCCAGGGTGTCGCGCAGCCGGACGAGCAGGTCGTCGAAGGTGATCCGTCGCTGCGCGCGCAGCCGCCGCGCCACCTCGCCCCGAACAGCCGTCGCAAACGCGAACCGCACGGCCGCGGGCGAGCGCGGATCGGCGTCGGCCGGCTCCAGCCGCGCCTGCGGATCACCGACCGCCGCCCGGGCGAGCATCCGCGCGACCTCCCGGGAGAACGCGGGCGGCTCCGCACCCGGGCGGCCCCACTTGCGGACGTAGAAGTCGTCGACGACCTCGGCCACGAGGTCGTCGATGCGCTCGACGAACTCGGCGTCCGGGTCGATGTCCGCCGCGGTGCCGAGGCCGGCGAGCACCTGGCGGCAGAACTGGTGGACGGTGGCGATCGTGGCGGCGTCGAAGCGGGAGAGTGCATCGGCGAGCCGGCGGCGGCGGTCGGCGAGCTCGGCCTCGTCCGCGACGGCCAGGTGGGCGAGCAGGGGATCGCCCGAAGCCAGCGCGGCGCCCGGGTCGCGCAGCGCCCGCTCGGCACCCACCAGCCGTTCCCGCACCCGCTCGCGCAGTTCCTGGGTGGCCTCCCGGCCGAACGTGACGAGCAGCAGCTCGGGCAGCTGCGCGCGACCTTCCGCGACGAACCGGGCCGTGAGCGTCGCGATCGTCCACGTCTTGCCGGTGCCCGCACTCGCCTCCAGCACGGTGGTGCCGGTGGGCAGCTCGCCGAGCACGTCGAACGCGCGGGGGCCCAGCAGCAGGGGGGTGCTCACAGGCGCTCCACACGTTCGTCGGTGAACAGCGGCCGCCAGAGCCGCACGGCCAGCGCGCCGAAGCGGGTGCGCTCGTCCGGGACGGCGGGATCGTCCGGGCCAGGTGGCGCCTCCAGCAGCGTGGCGAGCGGCGCGCCGGCACCCCAGACCAGCCGGTGCGCCGGGTCGTCGCGGCCCTGGCGATCCTTGCGCCATTCCTGCTCGGCGCGCGCCGCGGCGTCCGGGGCGTCCGCGCCGCTCGTCCGCCCGAACGCGTACGCGTAGGAGGCGGCCGTGACCAGCGGCAACGCCTCACGGCGGCCGCTGCGGTACAGCGCGACCACCGTCGCCAGCTCCTCGGCGGCCCGCTGCGGGGACACCGGCCCCAGCGTCGCGCGGACCAGCGACGACACCGTGCCGCGCCCGATCGTCACGGCCCGCCAGGCGCGTTCCGGGCGGGCGAGCGTGACGGCCAGCAGCTCCACCCACGCGCGCAGCCGGTGCTTCGGGGCGAGCCGGGAGAACTCGACGCGCGCGATGATCCCCGGCGGGGGGCCGTCGACCTGCGGGGGACCGTCCTGGATCCCCCCGACCGTGCCCACCACCCGGGCCCCCGCCGCCGGCTCGACGTCGACGTCGACGGCGCCTGGCGCCTGCCCGCCGCGCAGCTCCTGGGCGAGCCTCACCAGCACCTCGACATCCTCGACGACCTCCGCCAGCAGGCGCGCCCCGAGCGCACCCGGCGGCAGCTCGCCGCGCCGCCACTCGGCCTCCTGGCAGGTGGCGAGATCGACGCCGGCGAGCCGGTCCCGCAGCAGCCGGTCGCCGATCGCCCAGCGGCGCAACCCGTCCGGCTCGACCGGGATCGTGTCGCCGGGTCCGTCGTCCTCGTCGGGGAAGCGCAGCCCCACGGTGCGGCGCAGGAACGACCGAGCCGGATGCCGGACGAACGTCACGAGATCGGCGAGGGCCACGGTGTCCGGGCCGTCCCCGCCCGGCGCGGTGAGCGGCCCGCGCACGGGGGGCGCCGCCGGCCGCTTCGGCCCTGAGGCCGCCCGCGCCCCGGCCAGCTCGGCACGGTCGAAGCTGAACGGGCCGAGGGCGCCGAGCTCGCCCGCGGTGAAGTTGCGGGCGTCGAACGGCTGCAGCGGGTGCCGGACGACGACGTGCTCGCGCACCGTCCGCCCGTCCGGAGCGGTGGCGGTGGCGTCCAGGGCGTCCAGCAGCTCCCCGAGCGGCACCGCGGGCGGGCGGCGGGCGCCGGTGCGCTCGTCCGCGCCGGAGTAGAGCACGACGAGGTGCTCGGTGGCCGCGCACACGGCGTCCAGCAGCAGCTGGCGGTCCTCGGCGCGCACGTCGCGCTCGCCGGCCTGCGGCTCGCGGGCGAGCACGTCGTCCCCGTCCGGGAGCCCGGCGCGGGGGAACACGCCGTCGTCCATCCCCAGCAGGCACACCACCCGGTGCGGGACGGCGCGCATCGGCACGAGGGTGGCGACGGTGAGGGTGCCGGTGCGGAAGTTCGCCCGGGTGGGCCGCCCCCGCATCCGGGCCGCGAGCAGGCCGCGGACGTCGGCGAGGCTCAGCGGCACCGCCTCGGCCGCGGGGCCCGCGGACGCGGCCACGTCGGCGAGCTCGGCGCGGGCCTGCGCGGCCTGCCAGGCGTCCGCGGGCGCGGTGTCGGTGAGCGCGTCCAGCGCCGCGGTGAGCGCATCGATCCACGCCGGCAATGGCTGCTCGTCCGCGAGGGTCGTGAGGACGGCACCGATCCGGTCCACCAGCTCGGCCAGCCGCCCGACGCGGTCCACGTCGCCCGGCTCGACCTCCAGCGGCAGGGCCGTGCCGAGCCACTCCGCGCCGCCGGTGGCGACGCCGAGGAGCAGCCGGTCCAGGCCGGCCGACCAGGTGTTCTGGCCGAACCGCTCCAGCCCGAACGGCGCCCGGTGTGCGGCGTCCAGGCCCCAGCGGACGCCCGCGGCGCCGGTGAGGTCGCGCAGCCGGTCCAGATCCTCGTCGGTGAGCCGGAACCGCCGCCGCACCGGCGTGGCCCCCGCGAGATCGAGCAGCTGCGACGCGGTGAGCCGGGCGTCGGCCACCTCCAGCAGCTGCGAGAGCGCGCCGAGCACCGGGTTGACCTGCCGCAGCGCCCGGTCCGCCAGCCGCACCGCCACGTGCTGCGCGGGGTGGGTGTCCGGGCCGTCGCCGCCGAGGCCGAACGCCGCGGAGATCAGCGGTGCGAACGTCTCGACGTCCGGGCACATGACGAGCACGTCCCGCGGCTCCAGCGTGGGATCGGCCGCGAGCAGCCCGAGCACGGCCTCGCGCAGCACCTCGACCTGGCGGTGCGCGCCGTGACAGGCGTGCACGGCGACGGAGCGGTCCCCCGCGGGCAGCGGCGGCGGGTGCGCGGGGACCCGGTCGGCCCGCAGGTCGGCCTGCAGCATCCCGAGCAGGGTGGCGGGTGGCGCGGCGGCGGGATGGTGGTGCTCCACCGCGCCGGGGGCGACGGCGGCGATCCGGGCGCCCATCTCGTGCAGATCCCGCCCCAGCGAGGCGAGCAGCGGGTGCTGCGCCGGGGTGCCGATCTCCCCGCGGCGCATCGCCGCCCCGGGCGGGACCGGCTCCTGGCGCCGCCACAGGGCCGGTGAGGGATGCGGGAGCCAGAGGTGCACCTCCCGGTGCCGGGCCAGTGCCACCAGCACCGCCAGGTGCGCCGCGGGCAGCCGCGTCGGCCCGAACACCGACAGCCGCGACGGCAGCGCGACCGCCTCCGGCCGCTCCCCGAGCGCGGTACAGGCCCGCGCCCACCGCTGCGCCGGATCGGGTCCGTCCACCCGCGCGCGCACGCGCCGCCACAGCTCGGCCTGCCACCGCAGGTCCTCCGGCGTGGACCCGTCCCGGCCGGCGCGCCACTCGTCGAGCAGCTCCGGGCGGTGGACGGCGTAGGAGGCGTAGCGGCCCGCGAGCCTTCGGGCGGCACCGAAGCGGCGCCCGCGCCGCGACCGATCGCCGTCCCGGTGCCCCAGGTGCGCGGCGAGCGTGGCGCACCACGGCTCGTCCAGCGCCGCGTCGATCACCGCGAGCAACGGCCACACCAGGCGCTCGGGGCGCCACGGATCGCCGTCCGCACCGATCCCGGTCGCGGCCTCGACGGCCTCGTCGACCAGCGCGGCGGGCGAGGGGAACCGCACCGCGGCGCACACCCCGTCCTGCCCGGACGGGCCGGTGCCGAGCCCGTGGGAGAGCCGCTGGGCCAGCCAGCGCTCCATGCCGCGCGCGGACACGGCCACCACCTCGGACGCGAACGGGTCCGGGAGCGGCACCGCCAGCAGCTCGGCCAGGGCGGCCGCCAGCGCGTCCGCCCGCTCGCCGCGGTGGACGTGCAACCCGCCCCCGGAGTCCGTCATGCGAGGCACCGTAGAGGCATGCTCCGACAGCCCGGTCACCCCGCCTCGCGTCGGTGGCACGGCGCGGTGGCACGGTGCGCGGCGGTTCCGGGTGGGATGGGTCCGGCAGAGGCCGCCCGGGCGCGGACGGGCGCAGGGCTGGGGTGCGCTTCGCAGGTGCTGCAGCCTCTGCGAGGGGTGTGCACGCTCTGCGAGGGGTGGTTGGGGCACGGGGGGCGGCGTGGCCGGCCGCAGCCCCGGCGGTGCAGCCCGGAGCCCGCATCGAGGCCGCGGCTTCGCAGGGGCCGGGGGCGCTTCGCGGGGTCGGGCGCGCGGCTTCGCAGGGTTGGGCGCGCGGCTTCGCAGGGCTGGGGTGCGCTTCGCAGGGTCGGGCGCGCGGCTTCGCAGGGCCGGGGGGCGCTTCGCAGGCGCCGCAGCCTCTGCGAGGCGTATGCACCCCCTGCGGGGATGTGCCCCCCGAGGATGCACCCCCTGCGGGGACGTGCCCCACGGGATGGGCACCGCATGCGGGAACGTGCCCCCTGCGGGGATGTGCACCTCCGCAAGGGCAGGGGCACCCCCCGATGGACGGGCCCCTCCTGCGCGGAAGCCCGCTGCTCACGCCCGCTGCTCACGCCCGCAGAGCCCGCTACGCCCCCGGGCGCCGCAGGCGCAAACCGCCTCGCACGAGCCGCCGCCGAACGGTAACGCACCGTGGACGCCGGGGCAGGACGGCTACCCAGCGTCATAGGTTGCCTCGAACCACACGATCGAGCGATCCCGCGAATCGGGAGCTAACGGTTGGGTACGACCATCGCGATCCCCGGACATCAGCACGGACCCGGGGGAATACCCGGGCGGGCCGAACGGGAGGACGGGATGGGCGAGAACGTGAACAACCAGCCGGGGTGGGTGCGCGACGCGGCCCGCAGCGAGGTTCTGCACCGCCACGCCCGCCTCACCCGCAACGGTCGCCCGATCTTCTGCGCCCCGAGCAGGGCCGAGGTCCGCGGCGCGGTGATACCCCGCCAGACGCGCGGCACCGACGGCAAGGTCATCTACCCGTCCCGGGACGCCGCCGAGGCCGCTGCACGCGAGCTGGAGCAGCTCGGGTCCCGGCCGCTGCGCTCCTACCTCTGCGGCCGGTCGCGCCACGGCCACTTCCACCTCACCACCGACGGCGCGCGCGCCCGCACGCTGCACGAGATGATCCCGCAGCAGCGCCGCCCGCTCTCTGCGTAGGAGTGCGCGGAAGCGGGCTCCGGGTGGAAGGCTGAGCGGCGACCGACCCCCGCCGCCGAGGAGCGTCCACCGTGGCCGAACCCCAGATCCACCCCCGCGCCGGCACCCCCGCGACGCCGGAGGACCTCGTCGACATCGACGCCCTCCTCGCCGCCTACCACGAACGCCGTCCCGATCCCGCCGACGCGGCCCAGGCCGTCGCGTTCGGCACGTCCGGCCACCGCGGCTCGTCGCTCGCGACGACCTTCAACGACGACCACATCGCCGCCACCAGCCAGGCCATCTGCGAGTACCGCGCCATGCAGGGCGTCACCGGACCCCTGTTCATCGGCCGCGACACGCACGCCCTCTCCGAACCCGCGTTCGTCACCGCCTGCGAGGTGTTCCTCGCCAACGGCGTGCACGTGCTCGCCGACTCGGGCACCACAGCGGGTGACGGGCTCGGCGGCTACACCCCCACCCCGGCCGTCAGCCACGCGATCCTGCAGCACAACCGCGGCCTCGTCGGCGGGCGCGCGGACGGCGTCGTCGTCACGCCCTCGCACAACCCGCCGCAGGACGGTGGCTTCAAGTACAACCCGCCCGACGGCGGGCCCGCCGGGACGGAGGCCACCGGCTGGATCGCGCGCCGCGCCAACGCGTTGCTCGCCGACGGGCTCGCGGGCGTGCAGCGCAAGCCGCTGGAGCTGTCCGCGCTGGGCCGCTACGACTTCCTCGGCGCGTACGTCGCGGACCTTCCCTCCGTGGTCGATCTCGACGCGATCCGCGCCGCGGGCGTGCACATCGGTGCCGACCCCCTGGGCGGGGCGAGCGTCGCCTACTGGGCCGCCATCGCCGAGCGGCACAAGCTCGACCTCACCGTCGTCAACCCCGACGTCGACCCGCAGTTCGGGTTCATGACGCTGGACTGGGACGGCAAGATCCGCATGGACTGCTCGTCGCCCTACGCGATGGCCTCGCTGGTCGACCGCCGCGGCGAGTTCCAGGTCGCCACCGGCAACGACGCGGACTCCGACCGCCACGGCATCGTCACCGCGGACGGCCTGATGAACCCCAACCACTTCCTCGCCGTCGCGATCGCGCACCTCGTGGAGCACCGGCCGGGCTGGCCGGCGGGTGCGGGCATCGGCAAGACCGCGGTGAGCTCGTCGATGATCGACCGCGTGGTCGCCGACCTGGGCAGGCGGCTGGTGGAGACGCCCGTGGGGTTCAAGTGGTTCGTCCCGGGCCTCATCTCCGGCGAGATCGCGTTCGGTGGCGAGGAGAGCGCCGGAGCGTCGTTCCTGCGCTCCGACGGCGGGGTCTGGACCACCGACAAGGACGGCATCATCCTCGCGCTGCTCGCCTCGGAGATCGTCGCGGTGACGGGGGAGACGCCCAGCGAGCGCTACCGGCGGCTCACCGCGCGTTTCGGCGCGCCCGCCTACGCCCGCATCGATGTCGCCACCACCCCGGAGGCGAAGAAGCGGCTGGGTCGACTCTCCGGGGACGACGTGGCGGCGACGGAGCTCGCGGGCGAGCCCATCACGGCCACGCTCACGACGGCGCCCGGCAACGGGGAGCCGCTGGGCGGGCTCAAGGTGGTGACGGAGTCGGGCTGGTTCGCCGCGCGCCCGTCGGGAACCGAGGACGTCTACAAGATCTATGCCGAGAGCTTCCGCGGGCCCGAGCACCTCGCGCGGATCCAGGCCGAGGCCCAGGAGGTCGTCGACGCCGCGCTTGGCTGAGCACGTCCGACGTCACACCGTGATCTCACCGTGACCTGTGCGACCCTGGCGGGTGACGGATCCGGCCGACGGGGCGGAGGTGCGTATGGCACCCGACGACGACCTCCGCGCAGCATGGCTCGCGCAGATCGAGCGCCAGCTCGCGCGTGAGGAGCCGGAGCTGGCCGCCGCGCTGGCGCAGATGCGGCCGCCGGAACGGCGGCGCCCGCCCCGGCGGGCCTGGCTCGTGCTTGTCTGCGGCGTGCTCGCCGTGGTGCTGTCGTTGGTGCTCGGCAGCGTGGCGTGGGCGATCCTCGCGGTGATCGTGGCGGGCTGCGCCTGGTGCATCGTGCACGGCCTCGAGACCGAGTCGCGCCCGCGCCGCTGACCGCGACCGGTGGGCTCAGGCCGTGCGGGGCCGCGCCTCCGGCGAGCCCACCCGGGCGAGCGCGTCCAGGGCGAGCGCGCGGTGTTCCGGGACGTCCGTGCGCTCGACGAAGCGGGCGAGCTCGTCCGCGGCGGTCTCGGGATCCCGCGCACGCACCCAGGCGATGAGCTCGGCACGGGCGGTCTCGGGGTGGGCGGCCGTCCGCGCGCAGACGAACTCGATGTCCTCGCCGGCGAGCGCACCCACCACCGGCGCGGAGATGCCCTGCTCGCGCAGCGTCTCGTGCACGGCCCACAGCCCGATCGGGGTGAGGGTGACGAGGGTGGGGTCCGGGTCGTCGCGGCCGGCGAGCTCGACCAGCTCGTCGTGGGTCTCGGAGTGGTCGGCGCTCTCGGTGAGCCGGACGGCCCCGAGCAGCTCCAGCGCGTCCAGCAGCGCGGCGACGTCGCGGCGCCACATCCGGTGCTCGACGTCGCCCGCGAGATCGTCGACCGGGCAGCCGAACCGCTCGTCCACGGCCTCCCGGACGGCGCGGTGGAACAGCTCCACCGGCATCGGCTGCCCGCCCGCCAGGTACAGGTGCAGCGTGAGCAGCGGGAACGCCTCCGACAGCGACATCCCGAACAGCGAGGGCGCCCCGAAGACGTCCGTGCCGCCGAGGTGGTCGCCGAGGGCGCCGAGGGCGTCGAATGCCCGTCGCCACAGCTCGATGGGCCGGCTGAGCACGGGCGCTGCGCTCTTCACCGGTAGCAGCCGCCCGCGCACGACCCGCACCAGGCGGGCGTGCACGGCCCAGTGCACGACGAGCGTCGTCTCGGGGAGATCGGCGGCGCCGCGGGCCGAGTTCCGGTAGAAGCGGTCGAGGTCGAGCTCCTCGGCGGCGGCGCGGGCGTCGGCGGGTTGCAGGCGCCCGTCGCGGGTGAGCCGGCGCCCGGCGCGTACCCAGCGGGTGAACGTGCGCAGGCGGTCCAGGCCCTCGCTCGCGTGGGCGGCCTCCAGGAGCTGCGCGGCACCGGGCAGCAGGACGGGCGCCAGGTCCGGCGCGCGGGCCGAGGTCCGCGCCCGCGCCTCGCGCTCCTCGATGACGGCGAGCGCGGCGCGGTCCACGGCGATCTCGCCCGAGGCGACCTGCGCGAGGAACCGCGACACGGCACCCGGATCCCCGGGTTCGACGCCGTGGCGCAGCATCTGCACCGCCCAGAACGTGCCGACGTCGTGGTGGCGCTCGTCGGCCAGCGCCGCGTACAGCGCGGGGGTGGTGGCCTCGATCCCGGAGCGCAGGACGGCCGGGGCGTCCGAGCGGGAGTCGAGCCACTGGTGCGCGGCGAGGAACCCGACGACCGCGTCCAGCGCTGCGGGGACGCCCGCCCAGTCGTCGCGGGGCAGGGCGGTGGTGCGCGGCAGCCGCACGGCGAGGACCTCCTCGACCAGCGCGGCCGTCCAGTGGCCGATGCGGCCGTCGACGGCGTGCTTGTGGTCCAGGACGGCGGCGACCAGGGCCGGGATCAGGTCGGTGCCGCGCCGCCGGGCCCAGGCCACGACGAGCAGCCGCAGCCGCTCGCGGGCGGCTGCGTACTCCTCGTGGTCGTCGGGACCGAAGACGAGACGCATGGCCGTCCACCCTGGCAGGCCCGCCCGGCGCGGGTGGCCGCGGGGGGTCGCCCGTCGACAACGACGTTGTGCTGATCAACAGGGCTCCTGCGGCTGCGTAACGTCGTTCTCGACGGCCACCCCCGGGGCAGCCACCCGTCAGCCGTCGGCCAACGCCCGCAGCAGCGGCTCCAACCGGTGCTCCACGAGCCGGCGCATCACCAGCGACGTCGTCGTCCGCTCCACGCCGTCGATGGCCAGGAGCCGCCCGGCGATGCGGTAGAGGTCGTCGGCGTCGCGGGCGACGACCTGGACGAGCAGGTCCACGTCGCCGGACAGCCCCAGCACCTCGACGACCTCCGGCACGTCCTGCAGCGCCGCGGACACCTCCGCCAGCATCCGCTGCACCACCTTGACCTGCACGAACGCGGTCAGCGGGTAGCCGAGGGCGGCGGGGTCGATCCGGCGTTCGAACGAGCCGAGGACGCCGCGGGACTCCAGCCCGGCGAGGCGGGCGGCGACGGTGTTGCGGGACAGGCCCAGCTCCTCGGCCAGCGCCAGCACGGATGCCCTGGGGGCGCGGGTGAGCGCGCGCAGCAGCGCGGCGTCGGTGCGGTCGACGTGCATCCTGCTCCCTTCTGCGGCACGACGGCCGCCCGGGTTGTGCAGTCTGCACGGTCAGGGCGGCAGCGGTTGTGCCGACATGATCCTGATGCTGCACTGGACGCGCAACATGTGCGGTCGAAGGGGTGCAGGGTGATGGCGGACGTCAAGGCGCTGCGGGAGATCGAGCAGCGGGTGCTGTGGCTCGCGACGGCGATCGTCCATCACGCGAACCGGGTGCGGCCCAACCCGTCCGGGCTGAAGGTGGGCGGTCACCAGGCATCCAGTGCGTCGATGGTGACGATCATGACGGCGCTGTGGTTCGCGCACCTGCGCGCCCAGGACCGCGTGAGCGTCAAGCCGCACGCCTCGCCCGTTCTGCACGCCGTGAACTATCTGCTCGGCGAGCTGGACGAGCGCTACCTCACCACGTTGCGCCAGTTCGGCGGGCTGCAGAGCTACCCGAGCCGCTCGAAGGACCCCGACCCGGTCGACTACTCGACCGGCTCTGTCGGCATCGGCGCCACCGCGCCGATCTGGGGGGCGCTGGCCCGCCGCTACGTCAGCTCCGTCGGCGGCGGGTCGGGCGGTGCCGATGCGCGCTCCGCAGGCGCGTCGCGCTGGGGCCGCCAGTACTCGTTGCTCGGGGACGCCGAGCTGGACGAGGGTGCCTGCTGGGAGGCGGTCCTCGACCCGATGGTGGCCGAGCTGGGCGAGGTCGTGTGGATCGTCGACCTCAACCGGCAGTCGCTGGACCGGGTCGTCCCGATCATCGGCGCCACCCGGCTGCAGGGAATGTTCGAGGCCGCGGGCTGGCAGGTGCTCACCGTGAAGTACGGCGAGCTGCTCGGCGAGCTCTTCGCCCGGCCGGGCGGGGCGGCGCTGCGCCGGCGCATCGACGAGATGTCCAACCCCGAGTACCAGCGGCTGCTGCGCTGCGACGACGCCCAGCTGCGCGAGCGGTTGCCCGGGGACGACGCCGGGCTGGCCGAGCTGGTCGCGCAGCTCGACGACGCCACGCTGCACGCCGCGATCCGCAACCTCGGCGGCCACGACCTCGCCGCGCTCGCCGACGCGTTCGACCGCATCGACGACTCCCGGCCGACGGTGATCTTCGCCTACACCGTGAAGGGGTACGGCCTCGCGAGCGAGGGGCACCCGCAGAACCACTCCTCGCTGCTCACGAACGCGCAGCTCGCCGACCTGGCCGCGAAGGTCGGCACGGACGTCGAGGACCCGTGGGCCCGCTTCGCCGCGGACTCCGACGCCGGGCTGCTGTGCGCCGAGGTCGCGCAGCGGCTGCGCCGCGATCCCGTCCCGGCTCCGCCCGTGGTGAAGCTCCCCGAGGACATCGGGCGCACCCCCGGCGGCACTGCCACCACCCAGGCCGCGCTCGGCCGAACGCTGCTGGACCTCACCCGCTCCGCCCCGCAGGCCGCCCGCCGCGTCGTCACGCTCTGCCCGGACGTCGCGTCCAGCACGAACCTCGGCGGCTGGGTGAACAAGGTGGGGGTGTGGTCCGCGCGGGAGAAGGTGGACTGGTTCTCCGACGACCCCGAGACGATCCTGCACTGGCGCGAGCGTCCCGACGGCCAGCACCTGGAGCTCGGCATCGCCGAGACGAACCTCGTCGGGCTGCTGGGCGAGCTGGGTGCCACCTGGAGCCGCTGGGGCGAGCCGCTACTGCCGATCGGGGTGCTCTACGACCCGTTCGTCGAGCGCGCGCTGGAGCCGTGGTCGTTCGGCATCTACGCGGGCGGGCAGTCGATCCTCGTCGGCACGCCGTCGGGGGTGACGCTCGCGCCGGAGGGTGGGGCGCACCAGTCGATCAGCACGCCGTCGGTCGGGTTGGAGCAGCCGGGCTGCGTGATGTACGAGCCGGCGTTCGCGATCGACGTCGAGTGGACGCTGCTGGCGTCGCTCGCCCGTCTGGGCCGCCCGGACGGGTCGTCGGCCTACCTGCGGCTGTCCACCCGCCCGGTGGACCAGACGCTCGCCGCCGTACCGTCCGACCCGGCGGCGCGGGAGCACCGGCGCCGTCTCGTCGTCGCGGGCGCGTACCCGCTGGTCCGCGCTGCCGGGACGCCCGCAGTGACGATCGCCGCGATGGGTGCGGTGCTGCCCGAGGCCCTCGCGGCGGCGGCCCGGCTCACCGAGGCGGGCCATCCCGTGGACGTCGTGTGCGTGACGAGTCCCGGGCTCGTGTTCGACGCCGCCCAGGCGCGCGGGGGCAACGGGGATGCCGAGAGCTGGGTGCTCGACGCCGTCTTCCCGACCCGGCGGGCGGCGCCGATCGTCACCGTCCTCGACGGGCACCCGCATGCGCTGGCGTTCCTGGCCGGGATCAACCAGGTGCCGGGACGCCACCTGGGTGTGACCCGGTTCGGGCAGTCCGGCGACCTCGACGACGTCTACCGCTACCACGGGCTGGACGCGGACTCGATCGTGCGGGCGGCGCTCGACCTCACCGGTTGAGCGGGCCGCGGGCCGCGGTCGAGTGAGCGCTTGACGAATGGGTGCGCGGCCGGGGGACATGGCTGTCACCGGGCCGCGCGCCCATGATCGGGTCATGACGTTCACGGGTGTGGTGATCGGGATCATGGTGGTCGGATCGGCGTTGGTGGCGGGCGTGATGCTCGCGTTCTCCACCGCCGTGATGCCGGGGCTGGCCCGCCGCCCCGCCGCCGAAGGGGCGGCCGCGATGCAGGAGGTCAACCGGGTGATCCTCAACCCGGTCTTCCTCGGCGTCTACCTGCTCACCGCGGTGGCCTCGGTGGCGCTCCTGATCGTGGGCACCTGGCCGGAGCGGATCGGGGCCCTTCTCTACCTGCTCGGGGTGTTCGTCGTGACGTCGGTGGTGAATGTGCCGCTCAACAACCGCCTCGACGCGGGCGACCCCGCGAGCGCGCAGGGTGCGCAGCTGTGGGCGCACTACCTGCGGCGCTGGACCGCGTGGAACCACGTGCGGACCGTCGCGGGGACGGGGGCCGCGGTGCTCGCGTTCCTCTGAGCGCGAGTTGCCGGTCTCGTCAGGCCGTGTTGCGGGTTCCGTCGGGGGGAACCCGCAACACGCCCTGACGAGATGCGGAACTCGCGCTGGCGGGATGCGCAACTCGCGGCGGTGGGATGCGGAACTCGCGCTGGCGGGATGCGGAACTCGCGGGGCCGCGCACTGGTGGAATCCGCAACTCGCGGGGCCGCGCGCTGGTGGAACCCGCAACTCGCGGCGGCGGGGTGCGGAACTCGCGGCGGCGGGATGCGCAACTCGCGGCTACGGGATGCGGAACTCGCCGGGGTCGTCGGGGTCCTCCGGTTCCTGGCCCGCCAGGAACCGCTCCACCTCGGCGGCCAGCTCGTCCGCGCTCGGCAGCTCGCCGCCCAGCCCGCCCGGCGGCCGGTCGCCCCGCCCGGCGGCGACGGCGTCGTACTGCTTCTCCAGCGCCGCCACCACCTGCGCGACCTCCTCCGACTCCGCCATCTGCGCGGCGATGTCGGCCTCCGAGCGCTCCGCGGCCCGAGAGAGCGTCTCGGTCGGGAGGAAGAGCCCGCCCGCGATCCCGACGTGGTCCAGCAGCACGCGCGCCGCCTGCGGGTAGTCCAGCCGCGCGAGGTAGTGGGGCACGTGGACGGCGAAGCCCATGGCGTCGAGGCCCCGCTCGCCGAACCGGTACTCCAGCAGGCCCGCGGCGCTGCCGGGCACCTCCGCCGTGGTGAACCACGCCTGGTGGCCCTCGGTGAGCTCGGAGCGGGTGCCGTGTGCGGTGACGCCGATCGGACGGGTGTGCGGCACGGCCAGCGGGATGGCCGTCATCCCGACCGTGAGGCGCACGCCGAGCCTGCTCACGAGCTGGGCGGTGGCGGTGATGAACCGCTCCCACTGGGTGTCCGGCTCGGGGCCGGAGAGCAGCAGGAAGTCCGTGCCGCCGGAGTCGCGCAGCGCGACGATCTCCAGCGTGGGCGCGGTGTATCCCGCCCAGTGGTCGGTGTCGAACTGCAGCGGTGGGCGTCGCGAGCGGTAGTCCACCAGCTGGTCGACGTCGAAGCGGGCCACCGGCCGCTGCTCCTGGCCCTCCAGCAGCGCGGCCACGGCGAGCCGGGTGGCGTTGCCGGCGTCCACGAACCCGTCCAGACCCAGCACCATCACGGGGCCGTCCAGCTCAGGGGCGTCCGCCGCCACCTCGTACAGCTCGGCCGGCTCGAGCACCGTCGAACACCTCCCCGCCCGTCATGATGGCGGCATCGGGGTGATGCCGCTCCCATAGCATCCCGGTCGGCCCCCGCGACGACGCAAGATGGGTGGACGTGAACACCCCCGAATCCTCGCCGTCGACGGTTCGCCTCTACTCGGTATGGGCCGTCGGCCTGCTGGCCTACACCGTCGGCGTCATGCAGCGGACGTCGTTCGGCGTCGCGGGCCTGGACGCGGCGGAGCGGTTCTCGGCCGGGCCCGCCGCGCTGTCGGGGTTCGTGGTGCTGCAGCTCCTGGTGTACGCGGCGTTGCAGGTTCCCGCTGGCTTGCTGCTGGACCGCTTCGGTGCCCGGACGCTGATCGTCGTGGGCGCGCTGACGATGGCGGCCGGCCAGGCCGTCCTCGCGTTCGCCGGGACGCTGCCGCTCGCGATCGCCGCCCGTGTCCTGGTCGGCGCGGGCGACGCGCTGACGTTCCTCTCGGTGCTCTCCGTGCTGGTGGCGTGGTTCCCGGCGCGGCGGGTGCCGCTGATGACGCAGCTCACGGGTCTGCTCGGGCAGCTGGGTCAGGTGCTCTCGGCGATCCCGCTCGCGGCGCTGTTGTACGGCCCGGGCTGGACGGCGGCGTTCGCGTCGGCGGCGCTGCTGGGCGTCGCGGTCGCGATCGCGGTCTTCGCGGTGGTGCGCGACCGCCCGCCGCACGCCGCTGCGCCCCCGCCGCCGCCCGCGATGAGCGAGGTGCTGGCCGGGCTGAAGGCGGCGTGGGCGCAGCCGGGGACGCGGCTCGGCCTCTACTCGCACGCGGGCACGCAGTTCTCCGGCACCGTGTTCGCCCTGCTGTGGGGGGTGCCCTACCTCGTGGCGGGACAGGGCTTCAGTGCCCGCCAGGCGAGCGCGATGCTCACGCTGATGGTGGCCGTCGGCATCGTGATGGGCCCGCTGTTCGGGGAGTTCACGGCGCGCCACCCGCTGCGGCGCTCGTCGCTCGTGCTCGGCGTGATCGTGACGACGGTGCTGCTGTGGACGGCGGTGCTGGCCGTGCCCCCACCCGCACCCGGATGGCTGATCGTGGTGCTCGTTGCGGTGCTCGCCACGGGTGCACCCGGGTCGATGGTCGGGTTCGACTACGCGCGCACCTTCAACCCCGCGCACCGGCAGGGAGCGGCGGTCGGGATCGTCAACGTGGGCGGCTTCGTCGCCTCGCTCCTCACCGCGCTCGCGATCGGCGTCGTGCTGGGCTGGATCAGCCCCGAGGGCTACACGCCCGAGGCCTTCCGGGTCGCGTGGACGGTGCAGTACGTCGTGTGGGGGCTCGCGCTCGCCGGCATCCTCACCAGCCGCAGCCGGGCCCGGCGCAACCTCGCCGCGGAGGGCGTCGTCGTGCGTCCGCTGCGGGAGCTGCTGGCCGAGCGGCGGGCCCGGCGCCGGTGACGTCCCCGACCGCTCACGCGGGCCGCGCGCGGACCAGGTGGATCTCGAAGGGCAGCGCGAGCGCACCGGACGTGTCGCAGAACGGGGCCAAGCCGGCGCGGGCGTCGGCGCGGATCCGGTCGTGCGCGGCGGCGTCGAGCCGCTCGGCCAGCGGTGTGCTCCCGATCTCGGTCGTGACGTAGGCGTCCACGGACGGCGCGTGCAGCGTCACCTCGGAGGTCTCGACGCCCGTCACGGCCAGGCCCGCGTCGTCGCACTGCCGCACCAGCGCGTCGAGGTCGCCGAGCCGGAAGTAGGTGGAGACGAGATCGACGGCGTCCGCGCCGGCGTGGCGGGCGACGGCCTCCGCCAGCGGCCGGAACCCGCGCTGGCTCTGCGGCGAGCCCCAGACCTGCACGGCGACCGTGCCGCCCGGGGCCGTCACCCGGGCCATCTCGCGCAGCGCCGCCGCCGGCTCCGGCACGAACATGAGGACGGACTGGCACAGCGTCACGTCGAAGGAGCCGTCCGGGAACGGGAGCGCCGCGGCGTCGCCACGGTGCCAGTCGAGATCTGGCCGCAGCCGCCGGGCCACCGCGAGCATGGCCTCGTTGAGGTCGAGACCGGTGGCGGCCCCGCCCCGGTCCGCAGCCGTGCGCGCGACGATGCCGGTGCCGCAGCCGACGTCGAGCACGCGGTCGCCCGCGGTGATCCCGGCAAAGGCGACCAGCCGGACGGCCAGCGGCGCGAACAGGGACGGCACGAACTCCGCCTCGTAGCGCTCGGCGACCTCGGCGGGGATCTGGAACGTGTCCGGTCGGGTGCTCACGGTGGACGATGATGGGGGCGTGGCGCCGTCGAAACATCGGTCGACCGCCCCATCCCACCCCCATCTGACACCGCATAATCGCGGGATGGCCGGGGCGCTCGTGGACGCCGGGACGGCCGCGCTCGCCGACGGCCGGTGGGAGCGGGCGCGGTCGGCGTTCGAGGCGGTGCTCGCGACACAGGAGCAGCCGGAGGCGCACGACGGGCTGGCCGAGGCGCTGTGGTGGCTCGGCGAGCCGGACGCGTCGCTCGCGCACCGCGAGCGGGCCTTCGTCGGGTTCCGCCGCGCCGGGCGGGACGGCGCCGCGGCGGCCGCGGCGTTCGAGGCGTGCGTCGTCCAGCTGATCGACTTCGGCAACGGTGCGGCGGCGAGCGGCTGGCTCGCGCGGGCGGAGTCGCTCGGCGGCGACGAGCTGGCGGGCTGGATCGGGTTGCTGCGCGCCCTCATGGTCGCCGACACCGACGAGGCCTGCGCGGGGATGCGCCGCTGCATCGAGACCGGACGGGCGTCCGGCGACGTCGACCTGGAGCTGTCCGCCCGCGCCGACCTCGGCGGGCGGCTGGTCGCGGCCGGGCGGGTCGCCGAGGGGCTGTGCCTGATCGACGAGGCGCTGGCGGGGGCACTGGCGGGGGAGTGCCGCAGGCGTTCCACCGTCGTGTGGGCGTGCTGCACGATGCTCGGTGCCTGCGAGACCGCGGGCGACCTGGAGCGGGCGACGCAGTGGCTGCGGGTCGTCGACGACTTCTCGCAGCGGTACGGCTGCCCGTTCCTCCACGCCACGTGCCGGACCCACTTCGGCGGCCTGCTCGTCGCGACCGGACGGTGGGAGCGGGCCGACCGCGAGCTCGATGCCGCGATCCGGATGGCGGCGCGGACCGGGCCGGTGCCGCGGGCGATGGCGCGCACCGCGCTCGCCGAGCTGCGGCTGCTGCAGGGGCGGATCGACGAGGCGGACGCCCTGCTGTGCGACGGCGGCGACGACCTCGTCCGTGCGCGGCTGTGTCTGGCCCGCGGCGAGGGTGACGCCGCCGTCGACCTGCTGGAGGGCTGCCTCGGCGGCGCGGGCCCCCCGCGCGCGACCTGCGCGCTCGCGCTCCTGGTCGAGGCGCTGCTCGAGCTCGGCAGGCTCGACCAGGCCGCCGCGGCGGCGGGTCGCCTCGACGTGCTCGGCGCCGCGGAACCCGCCGGCTGCGCCGGCGCGTTCGCTGCGGTGGCCGCCGGACGCGTCGCCGCCGCCCGGGACGACGCCGCGGGGGCCGTCGAGCGGTTCCGGGCCGCGCTGCCGATCCTCGACCGGCTCGGGCTGGTGTTCGAGGCGGCGCGGGCCCGGTTCGCCCTGTCGCTCGCGCTCGCGCCCGGCTCGCCGCGGGCCGCAGCGGTGGAGGCGCGGGCAGCGCTGGCCGTCCTCGACCGGCTCGGGGCCGCTGCGGTCGCGGACGCCGCGGCGGAGCTGTTGCGCTCCCTCGGCGACCGCGGGCGCGCGACGCCCCGCGTCCCGGGGCCGCTGACCCGCCGCGAGCGGGAGGTGGCCGATCTCGTCGGTCAGGGGTTGTCCAACCCGGAGATCGCCCGCCGCCTGCACCTGAGCCCGAAGACCGTCGGGCACCACGTGAGCCGCGTGCTCGCCAAGCTGGGGCTGCGCAACCGGGTCGAGGTGGCCGCCCGACTGGCGGCCCGTGACCCCCACTGATCGTCATTTACTGAAAACGACTATCGTTTGGCGCTCCAGCGGAGGAATGGAGTGATCGCGTGCGGATCGCGTTCGTCGGGAAGGGCGGCAGCGGGAAGACCACCGTGGCCGCGCTCTTCAGCCGCCACCTCGCCGAGCGTGGGCTGCCCGTCCTGGCCGTCGACGCCGACGTCGACCAGCACCTCGCCCAGGCGCTCGGCGACGAGACGGCGCCGCCGCCCGCGCTCGGTGCCGACGCGGCGTGGCTCAAGGAGCACCTGCGCGGGGCCAACCCGCGCATCCCGTCGCCGGACGCGATGATCAAGACGACGCCGCCGGGGCGCGGCTCCCGGCTCGTCTCCCTGGACCCGGACGACGCCGTGCTGCGCCGCTGCGCCCGGTCGGCGGGCGGGGTGCGCTACCTGGTCGCCGGCGCGTTCGACGAGGCCGACATCGGCGTCTCCTGCTACCACTCCAAGACCGGTGCCGTGGAGCTGTGGCTCAACCATCTCGTCGACGGTCCGAGGGAGTACGTCGTCGTCGACATGACGGCGGGCGCGGACGCGTTCGCGTCGGGCTTGTTCACCCGGTTCGACCTGACGGTGCTGGTCAGCGAGCCGACGCGGCGCGGTGTCGGGGTGTACCGCCAGTATGCGGGCTACGCGCAGGGCCACGGCGTCGCGCTGCGGGTGCTGGGCAACAAGGTCGAGAATGCCGACGACGGTGACGATGCCGACGACGCTGACGATGTCGCGTACCTGCGCTCCGAGGTCGGTGACGCCCTCGTCGGGTGGCTGCGCCGGTCCGCCTGGGTGCGGGCCGCGGAGCGGGGTAGCGCCCGCCCGGTCGCCGAGCTCGAACCCGAGAACCTCGCCGTCCTCGACACGCTTCTCGCCCTCCTCGACGCCCGCGAGCGGGACTGGGCCGCCTATCAGCGCGGCACCGTCGAGTTCCACCGGCGCAACGCGCTGGCCTGGGCGAACAGGGCCGCGGGTGCCGACCTGACCGCCCAGATCGACCCGGGGTTCGTGCCGGGACCCACCCTTCAGGGAGTCTGACGGCAATGAGCGGCGCGTTCGTCCAACCCAGTTGGACG
>NZ_JBFWVQ010000084.1:0-27321 GCF_050246655.1 Pseudonocardia sp. | reverse complement strand
GGAACAGCTCGATCAGGTTGCTGTCGGGGTCGGCGAGCAGGATCTGGCGACCGCCGGGACCGCTCACGAGGTCGCTGCTGAAGCACAGGCCGGCGTCGTGGAGCGGGGCGACCGCGGCGTCCAGGTCCTCGACGACGAGGTGGACGCGGTTGCGGCCGGCCGTCGCGTGATCGGCCGGGGTGGCACGGGCGCCGGAACTGGTGGGGCCGGACAGCAGCAGCCGCAGCCGGCCGCGGGTCACGTCGGCGAACGCCGGCGCGGCGCTGGTGTTCACCTCGAAGCCGAGATGGGTGGTGTAGAAGTCGATCGCCTTCTGCACGTCCGCGACGATGTAGCGGACGCTCACGTAGTCGTCGGTCACGGCGGATCCTCCTGGCGGTGAGTGGCGGTGAGGACCGGTAGCAGGTTCCTCACCCGGGTGTCGACGTCCGCTGCGATGCGCCGGAAGGCGGGGTAGGTCGCATCGCCGGTGCCCTCGGCCGTGGCCGGATCGGGGAGGCTCCAGTGGGCCCGCCGGGGGTTGTCGGAGAACGCCGGGCAGGCCTCGCGAGCGCGGTCGCACATCGTGATGACGTGGTCGAAGCGCCGGTCGACGACGGTGTCGACATGGCGGGGGCGCAGTCCGGCCGCGTCGATGCCGAACGACTCGTGGAGCACCCGGACCGTGTGGGGGTGCATCGACGGCTTGGGCCGGGTTCCGGCGCTCGCGACGGTGACCGTGCCCGCGGCGCGTCGGCGCAGGAGCAGCTCGGCGATGGGTGAGCGGCTGCTGTTGCCGGTGCACACGAACAACACGGCGACCGGTCCGGCGGGGGTACGCGGCGACTCGGGACCGCCGATGCCTCGGTGTGCTGTCGGGCGTGCTGTCGGGCGTAGCGCCGGGTGTAACGCAGAACCGCTGTGGGCGTGTGCCTCCGCGCAGCGGTCCAGGTCCAGGTGGTAGTAGCTGTCGCGGCCGTCGAAGCTGCTGCGGGTGGCCCTGACCAGCTCGGCGTCTCGCAGCAACCGCAGGTGGTAGGACACCAGGTTCTGCGGCTGGCCGATCCGAGCGGCCAGCTCGCGGACCCGCTGGTCGCCGTCGGCGAGCGCGGCGAGGAGCTGCCAGCGCAGCGGGTGGCCGGCCAGCCGGAGGAACTCCGGCGGCGTCGCGACGAGGGGCCGCACCGCGCGCATGCCGAGGAGGTTACCTCAAACCCCTTCGATGTATCAGCTCTGTTTGATGCATCGGCTCAGAACGCCTGCTGGATCGCGACCGCCATTTGCGCCTGGTCCGCCGTGACCTGCGTGAACTCGGCGGGTGTCGCGATCGGGACGTTGCCGACGGCGATCATGATCGTGAGCTTGCGTCCGCTCGCGGCCTCGATGTAGCCGGCGAGGCTGTTGCCGAGCACGATGATCTGGTCGGCCTCCGTCCCCACGACGCGGTTGCCCGTCTTCATCCTGATCTTGCCGGCCGCGGGTGAGTCGGTCAGGACGTTGGCGAGCGTTCCGTCCTTGCCGAGGATGGGCAGCGAGTCGGCGAACACCGTCGCGTACGGCGCGCGGGTGACGTCCTTGTAGAAGGTGGCGAGTGCGGTCGGGGTGACGCGGCTGCGGTCGTCGGAACCGGCGCCGTCGAAGGCGAACATCTGGTCCTTCGCGACGCCGAGGCCGGTGGCGGTGTCGACCTCGGCCACCAGCCCCTGCTCGCAGTCGGTGCTGCCGGTCTTGACCGCGGCCAGGCAGGTCATGAGGTCGGCGCCCCGGTTGTAGCTGACCTTCATGATCAGCGTGACGTACGCCCCGAGGTTGGCCGACACGTGCTCACCCAGCTTGTCCGCGGCCGGGTAGCTGTCCTTGGCAGGCAGCAGCGCGGCGGGGTTCGGGCCGGTGGGGACGGCGGTCACCGTGACACCGGCCCGTTGCAGTGCCTCGATGAACGCCGTCCGTGCGAACGCCGACGGGTCGGTGATCTCCGAGACCACCAGTGTCGGTGCGCCGGCGGCGATCGTGCCGGTCACCACGAGACGGCCCGGGGTGGGCTCGGTGACCTGGAGGGCGGTGGACTCGGTGGCGGCGACCGTCGTGGCCTGGGTCTCGACGGTGTACGACGCCGTCCGGGGGCGCCAGTCGATCGTCGTCGCCTGCCCGGCTGCGGCGCCGGGCGCGACCTTGATGTCGATGAGGTTCTCGTTGACCCAGATGGGCGAGACGAGGCCGTCGGGGAACTCGTGCGGGGTGAAGAGCCGGTCGTCGACCACCACGTCGCCGTTCACCCGGCTGATGCCCGCGGCCTTCACCGACGCCGCCAGCTCGTTGAGCGCACTCAGCGGGTCGCCCTGGGGTTCGACGGCCCCGGGGAACCCGGTGGTGGCGTAGCTGTGGTCGATGGCGGGCAGGTTCTCGTAGGAGAGCGAGCCGTCGGGCTCCTTGCGCAGGCCGAAGCTCAGGTCGCCCGAGCCGACGAGGACCAGGTTGCCGGTCAGGGTGTCGCCGCTCTGGGTCCCGGCCCGGTACACCGGGGTGCGGAACACGTAGTCGCTCCCGTAGCGGTCGAGTGCGGCGGACACGGCGAACGTCTTCATCGTCGAGCCGGCATCGAACATCGACACCGGGTTCTGGGAGACCAGGACCTCTCCGGACTGCTGATCGAGGACGAGGTAGCCCCAGTCGGCCTGCTGGTAGCGGGGCGTCTGCTCGATGGCGAGCAGCGCGGCCGTGAGGGCTGCGGTGCCGTTCCCGGGCGGAGGGGCCTCGCCGCCGGCGCCGGCGGCGGGGGGCTCGCCGCCGCTCGTGCAGGCGCTGAGCAGCAGCACGACCAGGGCGAGCATCGGTGTCCAGCGTCTGGTCACGTGGGGCTCCTCGATTGACGTCGTTGTCGATCCCGGGTGGCGGAACCGCGGCCGGGCGGCGAGCACCCGGAACCCGGGGCCCGGCGTGATCCGTCACCCTGGGGCGGGCGCCACGATCCTCGCGAGATGCGCGGTCAGCTCGTCGGCACGCGCATGGCCCGCCCGGAAGCCGACCTGGCCGTCGGGGCGCACGAGGTAGCAGCAGCCGCCCATGGCGCCGTAGGCCGCCCGGAACTCGCCCGCGGCGTCCCGGACGACGGGGACGGACACCCCGTCGAGCAGCCCGTCGCCCACCTCGTCGGGGATGTCGGACTCGCCCGCCAGGACGAGCCGCACCTCGACCAGGTCGCCGGCGGCGTCGAGGGTCGCGGCCGCCGCGGCGGTGAGGTCGGTGAGCTGCCCCGGATCGTCGGCGTAGAGCAGCAGCGTGTGCCCCCGACCGTCGAGGAGCTCGTGGAGTCGGACCCCGAACGCGACGGAGGCGCGGCGCAGCCCCCGGCAGTCCGGGGCGCGTTGCCCGGCCCGCGGGCCGCCCTTGAGCGCGTCGGCGTCGGCGCCCTCGCCGACGACGGGGCTCCCGGGGTAGGCGACCAGCAGCTGGGCCTCCCGCAGGATCATCGTCGCCGGATCGTCGTCGGCGAACCCTTCCTGGGCGTGGCGGACCGTCCGCCCGACGACCTCCTCGCCCACGGGGCGGCGTTCGGCGTCGTAGCTGTCCAGCAGGCCGTCGGCCGCCCGGCCCGAGACGGCGGTCGCCAGCCGCCAGGCCAGGTCGACGGCGTCCTGGATGCCGGTGTTCATGCCCTGGGCGCCGGTCGGGGGATGGATGTGCGCGGCGTCGCCCGCCACGAACACCCGGCCACGGCCGTAGGAGTCGACGATCCGGTGGCTGATCCGGAACACCGACGACCACCGCAGCCGCGACGCCCGCGTGGGTTCGGGGGCGAGCCGGTCCAGCACCGCCTGGATGTGGCGCAGCTCCGGCGCGGGCCCGCTCGTGAAGCCGTGCTCGACGCCGCCAGGGGGCGCCGCGAGCTCGTCGGGGACCAGCATCGACATCCGGTACCGGCGCAGACCGGGCAGCGGGATGGCGACGAGCACGTCGTCGGTGTGGCCGTCGACCTGGTGCATCGAGCGGATGCCGTAGCTGGCGGGCTGGTGCCAGTCCACCTCGACGTCCCCGAGCATGTACTGATCCTCGAACGCCCCACCCTCGAAGCTCAGCCCGAGGCCCTTGCGGACGACGCTGTGCGCGCCGTCGCAGCCGACCAGGTACCCCGCCCGCACCCGCGACTCGCCGTCCGGCCCGCGCAGCACCGCCGTGACGCCGTCCGCGTCCTGCTCGAAGGACACCAGCTCCACGCCGCGTTCGACGTGCCCGCCGAGCTCGGTGAGCCGTTCGGCGAGCAGCCGCTCCGTCTCGTACTGGGGCAGCGCCATGAAGCCGTAGGGCACCTCGGGCGGCAGCGTCATCTCCATCCGGGCCACCTGCTGCCCGTTCACGAAGACGAGCTGCCCGAGCATCGGGGTGGCCGCGTCGAGAGCGCGCGCCAGCACGCCCGCCGACTCCCACAGCTCCAGCGTGCGCGGCTGGATGCCGACGGCCTTGGCGTACGGCATCGGCGCGGCCAGCCGGTCGATGACGCGGCAGCCGACGCCGCGCCGGCGTAGCTCGACCGCCGCGGTGAGTCCGACGGGTCCGGCACCGGCGATCAGCACGTCGACATCGGTCACGAGGTCATCCTGGGCCCGCTTCGGCAGGTAGGGCAACGGTGAGTAGTTCCCGGGCCCGGGTTCGCCACGGCCATCGCCGCGGGCGACTACCTGGCGTGACCGTTCAGAGCTTCCCGAACGCGACGCCCTTCCACGACCACCCGCACGCGAGCGCCGCCTCCTGCAGCGGCGTCTTCAGCTCCGCGGACGAGAACCGGTACCGGTAGACCTGTCCGTACGGGCCCTGCTCGGTGAACGCGTACGCAGTGCCGAACTCGATCGACTTCTTCTGCCCCCGGAACGCCTCCGCGGCGAGCGTGAGCGACGGCACCCCCGCCCGCCATTCGACGCTCCACTCCTGATCGACGGCGCGCACCTCGGCCTGCGCGGGATCGAGCCGCATGAGCACGCGGAAGACCTTCGAGAGGCCGGCCTTCGCGAACACCTCGTACCAGGAGGCGTCGACGATCCGCCATTCCGCGACCAGATCGACCCCGTCCGCGCGGCCGTCGCGGACGACGAACGGGGCGGTCGGGCGGTTCACCGCGAGGAGGGCGGCGTGGACCTCCTCCGGCGGGCGCCGGGGGACGTCGCCCGACGGGCGCTTCGTGCCGGTGAACCAGTCGAGGAGCCCCACGCCGCGAGCCTATCCGGGCGTCAGTGGCCGTGCCCGTCGTCCGCGTGCGGCGCGGCCGGGGCGAGCCCGGAAGTCGCGACGGTGAACTCGGCCGTCCGCACGGTGCCCGCGTGGGCGAAGTCGAGGAACAGCCGGTACGTGTCCGCAGACGGCACCTCCGCGACGAACCGGATCTCCGGCCCCGGGGTGGCCGCCCCGTCGGGATGGACGTGCAGGTAGGCGAGATCACCGGCGCGCAGCGCCACGAGGTGGCCGTAGGCGCCGAGGTAGGGCGGCAGGTCGGTGACGGGCAGGCCGTCCTTCGTGACGGTGAGGACGAGCGGCGCCTCGCTGCCGGGGGTGAGCTCGCCGTCGAGGCGCACCGCGTAGCCGTCGACGGTCGCGACCCGGCTCGGGGCCGGGGCGATCGGCGTGAACGCGCCGGGGGCGGAGAGCAGGACGCCGAGGGTGGTCGGTGGGCCGCCCTCCGGGACGAAGTCGGCGAACGCCCGGTAGCTGCCGCCCGCGGGCAGGGTGACGGGGGTGCGCCACGTGCCGTCCGGGCCCATCTCGGGGTGCAGGTGCTGGAACCCCGCGGTGTCGGTGCGGGCGAGGATCAGGTGCATCCGCTTGTCGTGCGCGACCGCGAAGCGGGTGAGGGCGCTGCCGTCCGGGCCGGTGACGCGGAAGGCCAGCTCGGTGGGTGCGGCCGCGGGCAGCACCGGGGTGAGGGGGACGAGCGAGTAGCCGCCGGCACTCGACGCGAGACCGGCCGGTGGCCCCGCCTCGGCGGCGGGGACGCCCGCGCCGGCGTGGCTCTCGGTGTGGGCGGCGGCCGGCGGTGGGGTGGCGGGCGGACCGGCCTGCGGCCCCACGGTCGATCCGGCGGCGTAGGCCCCGGCCCCCAGCAGGACGACGACGGCGGCGTACGCGGCGAGCTTCACGGCGGTACCCACGCGGTCACGATACATATAGGGGGTATAGGTATCAACCAGCGACGGGCCGCGGGTCGCCTGCGCGGTAACGTCTGGCCGTGCGAAACGGACCGGTCGGGCGCCTGATCGGCTCCCGGTGCGGACACAGCGCCGGTCACCGCCGACCCGACCGTCCCCGACAGGAGCCACTCCCATGAAGACCACGAACGTCGCCGTCGCCGTCGCGGCCGTCGCCGCCGCCCTCGCCCTCACCGGCTGCACCCCGAGCGAGCGCGCGGTCGGCAACCCGGAAGCGCCGCTGACGCCGAATCCCACGGCGCCCCAGCTGGCGGCCGACGAGCACGACGTCGTGCACAACGAGGTCGACATCGCCTTCGCGCAGGGGATGATCCCGCACCACGAGCAGGCCCTGGCGATGACCGCGGCCGTCGAGGGCAAGGGCGCGAGCCCGCAGGTCGCGCTGCTGGCCGAGACCATCTCCCAGACCCAGGAGGCGGAGCTCGCCCAGCTGCGCGAGCTGCAGAGCTCCTGGGGCGTCCCCGCCGCGGCACCGGGCACGGACCACGGGGGCGCCCAGCCCGGCGCCGCGCCGACGCCCGGGATGCTCACCGCGGCGCAGCTGCAGCAGCTCCAGCAGGCCAGCGGGGCCGAGTTCGACCGGCTGTTCCTGCAGCTGATGATCACCCACCACGAGGGCGCGGTGCAGATGGCGCAGGCCGAGGTCGCGGGCGGGCTCGACCCGGACGCGAAGGCGCTCGCCCAGAAGATCATCGACGAGCAGACGGCCGAGATCGCGCAGATGCGCACGCTGCTCGGCTGACGCCGGCCGCCCCGGTGCTGGCCGGGCGGTCACCGGTCGACGCGCGTCTCGCGGGTCGGGCGGGCGGGGAGTAGCGTGATCGCCGTACAGGTCTGTACCGACATCGGCGGGCTCAAGGAGCGGGCTCGACCCACATCCCTCCGCCGGTGCGGACCTCCCCACGCCATCGGCCGGAGACGCCTGTGCACGCACCCGATCCGTGGGACGCCGGCTGGTCGGTCGTCGCGTCCTCCCGCTCCCCCCGTCCCGGCGTGCACCTGCTCGTCGTCGTGAACGAGCTGGACATGGCGACGGCACCGCAGCTGTCGGCCGCCACCCGCGAGATCCTGCGCCACCCGCCCGGGGTGCTCGCCGTCGACCTGGCCGGGGTGTTGTTCATGGCGTCGGCCGGCCTGGACGCCCTGCTGTGCACCCGCGAGGACGCACTGGCCGCCGGCTGCCGGCTCGTCCTCGTCGCGGTGCCGCGTCCCGTCCGGCGGGTGATCGAGCTGATCGGGCCACCCGACCTGTTCGCCGTGCACGACACGCTCGCGGCCGCGCTGGCTGCGCTCGGCGAACCGGGTGTCCCCTCCTGAGCAGGGCGCCCGGTCCGGGACTCACGAGGCCGCGACGTCGCCGTGGCGGAGCAGGGCGCCCGCATGGTCCGGAACCGCCGTGTACCGGTCCCGCGGCGGACGGCGGTAGCCCCGGGGCGGGGGCCGCTCGGGCAGGGAGATCTCCGGGCGCTCGACCCGCGTCCAGGGCACGCTCG
Organism: Pseudonocardia sp.; assembly: GCF_050246655.1. Classification (GTDB taxonomy): domain Bacteria; phylum Actinomycetota; class Actinomycetes; order Mycobacteriales; family Pseudonocardiaceae; genus Pseudonocardia. The sequence goes on along the minus strand of NZ_JBFWVQ010000084.1, from coordinate 19,655 downwards.
ACAGCAGGTGGGCGATCGTGTTCAGCCGCGCGCGGCGCTTGTCCTCGGCCTCGACGACCATCCACGGCGCATCCGGGGTGTCGGTGTGGATGAACATCTCGTCCTTCGCCCGGGAGTACTCCTCCCAGCGCGTGATGGACTCGAGGTCCATCGGCGAGAGCTTCCAGCGCTTCAGCGGATCGTCCAGCCGGCCGCGGAAGCGGTTCTCCTGCTCGGCGTCGCTCACCGAGAACCAGTACTTGCGCAGCAGTATCCCGTCCTCGATCAGCATCTGCTCGAAGAGCGGGCACTGACGCAGGAACCGCGCGTACTCGTCGGGGGTGGCGAAGCCCATCACCCGCTCGACGCCCGCGCGGTTGTACCAGCTGCGGTCGAACAGCACGATCTCCCCGGCCGCAGGCAGGTGCTCGACGTAGCGCTGGAAGTACCACTGCGTGCGCTGGCGCTCCGTCGGCGCGGGCAGCGCGACGATGCGGCAGATCCGCGGGTTGAGGTACTCCGAGACGCGCTGGATCGTGCCGCCCTTGCCCGCGGCGTCACGCCCCTCGAAGACGACCACGAGACGCGTCCCCGTGGTGCGCACCCACTCCTGCATCTCCACGAGCTCCACCTGCAGCTTCCACAGGGCCTCCTCGTAGATGCCGCGGGGGATCCGACCTGGCTTCTTCGCACCCTTCCCCATGGCCCGAGGCTCCCATCTCCAGCACCGGTGGTCGAGGGCCGTTCACGATCCGATGAGGGTCACCTTCCCGCCGGCTCCGCCGTCGGCGATCGCGTAGGCGGCCGCCGCCGTGTCGAGGTGGTAACGGTGCGTGACGATCCGCTCGGGGTGCAGGTCCCAGGCCGCGAGCCGGGCGAGCAGCTCCGCCATGTGCGGCAGCGAGGTCACCCAGGATCCGTGCAGCGTCGCCTGCTTGTGGATCAAGAGCTCCGACACCGCGAACGAGACGGTGCCGCCCTCGCCGACGAAGCAGCACCGGCCCCACCGGCGCAGGGTCTCCAGCGCGAGCAGCCGGGCAGCGGGCGCCCCGGAGCAGTCGATCGCGGCGTCGCAGCCCTCGCCGCCGGTGAGCGCCGCGATCTCCGCCGCGATCTCCGCCGCGGCGTCCGGTCCGGCCTCGACGGCGTGGTCGACCAGCCCGAGGGCCAGTGCCTGCTCGCGGCGGGCCGCGACCACGTCCACGCCGATCACGGGCGCCGCACCCAGGGCCCGCCCCAGCATCGCCGCGGCGAGCCCGACGGGCCCGAGCCCGGTCACGAGCAGCCGGTCCCGCCCGGAGACCCGAAGCCGTCGCAACCCCTCGTCCGCCGTGCCGAACCCGCACGTCACGAGGGCACCGTCGACGAAGGACAGCGACGGCGGCAGCGGCAGGCACGTCACCTCCTCGGCCAGCAGGTACTCGGCGTGGCCGCCGTCGCGCTGCCAGCCGTACGCGGCCCGGGCCGGGCTCTCGCACCCGATCATGTAGCCGGCGGCGCATTCGCCGCAGCGCCCACAGCCGGCGATGTGGTACACCGCGACGCGGTCGCCCACGCCGAGCCGCCGGCAGCCCGGCCCGACGGCGACCACCTCGCCGGCCGGTTCGTGCCCCGCGATCACACCGCGGTATGCCTCGGCTCCCGTGCCGAGGTGCTCACGGTAGATCGCGCGGATGTCGCTGCCACAGATCGACGACGCCCGCACCGCCAGCAGCACCTGTCCGTGGCCGGGCTCCGGGACCGGCACCTCCACGTGCCGCACGGCGCGCCCGCCGGGCAGCACGATCCCCGTCATCACACTCATCCGGCCTGCCTAGCGCGAACCCGCGAGCCACGCCAGCCCGGCCGGGACCGCTCGCGGATGCCGCACCGGAGCTGCGGCCGTACGCTGGGCCGGTGCCGTGACGGATGGGGCCGATGGTGAAGCACACGCGCACGACGCTCGTCGACGATCTCGACGGATCGCCCGCCTCGGGCACCGTCCGATTCGGGCTGGACGGCCGGTCCTACGAGATCGACCTCTCCGACGAGAACGCGGCCCGACTGCGCGCGATCCTCGCCGACTACGCCGCCACCGCGCGCTCCCGCCGGCGGTCGGGGCGGCCCCGGCGCGCGGCCGCCGCGCGCTCGGCGCGCCCGGGGGACGGCGGCGCCCCCCTGGACGGGCGGGACGGGCCGAGCGCCCCGGACGGCGCCGTACCGTCGCCGGGCCCCGCGCGGGGCCGCGCCGCAGAGCCCGCCCACACCGGCCCGGGGTGCAACGGGACCGCCCCGGTGTCCGTCGGCGACGCGTGCCTCCTGCTGCTCGCGGGGGCCCTCGACGGCCTCAGCGCCCGCATCGCGCGGCGCGGCTGACGAGGCGGCGGGTCCGGTCAGGGCGGCGGGTCCACCAGACTTCCCAGGGGACCGAGGTCGATGTTCAGGTCCTCCGGGCGCAGCCCGAAGTGCTCCCGCAGTTCGGCCATCGCCTCCTCCAGACGCATCAGGCCCAGCCCGAGCCGTTCGACGGTCTCGTCGGGGAGGTCGCCGACGTCGATGCGCCGTAGCGCCTGGCGCTCCATGAGCTGGCGCAGCAGCTCGACGATCGTCAGCACGAGCCGCCCCAGGTCGCGGCCGACCGACTCCGGATCCATCGCGATCCGCTCGCCGTTCATCGCTGCGCCAGCGTCTGCACGGAGCTGATCAGCGCCCGCAGCGAGACGTGCACGAGGTCCACCCCGGCCAGGGAGAGCGTGACGTCGCCGGTGAGGACGACGCCGCCCGCGAGCAGCCGGTCGAGCAGGTCGACCAGCGCGACGTCGTCGTCCGGGCGGGCGAGCGTCACGGCGTCTCCAGGGTCTCCGGTGTGTCCAGGGTGGCGAACGAGTACGGCGCCCAGGGCCCCGTCCCCTCGACGACGAGGCTTGCGTCGCAGCGCTGCAGTTCGCGCTGGAAGGCGGTGTTCCCGGACTGCTCGACGAGGTAGGCCGCGTTGAGCACCATGGTCTCCGGTCGACCGCTCAGGCGCGGATCCTGCGGCGGGTGGCGGCGCGCGTCGACGGCGTGCCGGGAGAGCGCGACGTGCAGTTCGTCGGCCCGTGCTGCGGCCTCCTGCGCGCCGCGGGCCCGCCGGTCGCGTTCGGCCCGCCTGCGCATGAGGTAGGCGGCGCCGGGGCCCACGTCGGGTCCCACATCGGCGGGCGGCACGGGCTCACCGTTCGCGCGCTCGGCCGCGAACGCCTTCACGCCCCACTCCACGCGTCCCCGGATCCGGTCGAGCACACCGACGATGTCGGCGCGACGGGCCCGCAGCAGGGCCCGCACCGTCTGCTCGCCGGTGAAGACCGTCGCGAGCCGCACCGGCACCACCGGGTGCCGGTCGGCGAGCGCAGCGACGACGCGGTGGTGCGCGCGGGCCACCTTCTCCAACCACGCCAGCTCGCCGAGGTTCGCCGCGAGCGGCTCCTCGGCGAACTCCTGCGCACCGACCTCGCCGACGACCGCCGCGAGCTGTCCCTGCACCACGACCCGCACCGGCGCGTCCCCGATGCCGGAGATCCCGGCCGGGTCGAGCCGGTCGTCGCCGACCGCGTACAGGTACAGCAGCACGTCAGCCGTCATCACCGCGCTCCGAGTCGCGGGAGGAGCCGTTGCGGGAGGACTCCAGCTCGCCGATCCGCTCGCGCAGCGCCCGGTTCTCCACCGTGAGGTCGCGCTGCCCGGAACTCAGCGTCGGATCGTGCTCCCACCAGTCGATCCCCATCTCCCTGGCCTTGTCCACGGACGCGACCAGGAGCCGGATCTTGATCGTGAGCAGCTCGATGTCGAGCAGGTTCACCCGGACGTCCCCGGCGATGACGATGCCCTTGTCGAGAACGCGCTCGAGGATGTCGGCGAGGTTCGTCGACTCCTGCCGGTGCTGCGGCGTTCGCGCGCGCCCGGGGACGGGGTAGCCGGAGGTCATCGGCCCTCCTGCGCGATCCGGCCCCGGACGTAGCGGCGGGTCCGGCGGTACGACACCAGTTCGCCGTCGGCGTCGAGGACGACGACGTACAGCGCGAGGATGTCGTTCGTGTCGGGGATCCGAGAGCTCTCGACCACCTCGACGCCGACCTTCCAACCGCTCTCGTGGCGGTCCACGGAGACGACCGTCTCGCTCCGGCGCCCGGTCAGCTCCGAGACCGCCGCCGCGGCCGCGCGGGCCGCCTCGGCGGTGGGGAGCCGCCCATTGTGCCGGCGCTCCGGTGGCCGGCTCGCACCGCGCCCCCGGCGGGCGCCGGTGTCGCCGGCCGCTTCCTCGCGTGTCACGGTTCTCCGTTCTCAGTCGCTGCGCCCGCCCCGTCAGCTCCGGCGGGTCATCAGTCGTTGCAGCAGCTCGTTCTCCCGATTGGTGGCCTCCTGGTCCGACAGCTCTCCGCTGCGCCGGGCCTCGTCGACGCGTTCGAGGTCGGCCCGGATCCGCACGGGGTCGTAGTAGCGGTCCTCGGCCTGTTCACGGATCTGCTCCGCCAGCCAGAGGACCCCGCGGACCGGTCCGGTGACCGGCAGCGCGAGCAGACCCGTGATCAGTCCCACGTCGTCACTCCTCGGGGACGAAGTCGTACGGCGCGAGCGGGCCCAGCAACCGCAGATGTATCCGGCCTGCGAGCCCCCGGCCGAGGTCCTCGACCGCGTTCTCGAAATCCGCCGTCCGCTCCCGGTCCACGAGCAGCGCCACGCTGAGGACCTGCTCGGGGCTGGTGGGCGGGTGCGTCACCACATCGGCGACCGACGGCGTCAGCCGCTCGAGGATGCCTCCGGCATCGACCTCGCGCTTCGCCTCCAGCGCCGCAACGACGAGTTCGCCGAGGCGTACCCGGTCGTAGTAGGCGGCGTCCTCGGGCAGCTCGGCCACCCGCGCGCGCAGCTCCGCGATCTCCTCGTCGGCCTCCAGCACCTCGCGAAGGACGGTGGCCTCGTCGTAGGTGCCCTTCAGCGTGAACTGCTGGAGGCCCTCGAGGGTCTCCAACGCCCGCGCGATGTACTCCTCGTGCGGCGCCAGCAACTCCTCGACCACGCCCTGCTCCCGCACCACCGCCGGGAAGCGCATGGGCAGGATCGTCGTGCGGGCGGCGACGGTGTCCACGACGGTCTCGTGCGCGACAAGGTCGTCGCGGGTGCCCAGCGGCCGGTCCTCGGGGACGTCGCTCACGAGGGCGGCGACCCTGCCGTGCCGGACGGTCGAGATCCGGCCGGACGGGCCCATGCCGCGCAGGTCCGTCGGCACCTCGGCGCCCGCCGGGACCAGGCCGTAGACGTAGGTGGGTGTGGTCATTCCGCACGCTCCCGGGGCCGCTGGCGCGGCCGCCTGCGCGGCTCGGGCTCGTCCTCGGGCTCGTCGTCTCTGTGCCGGGTGAGCAGCTCGTCGACCTTCTCCGCGGCGGCGTCCAGCACCCCGGCGGTCTTGCCCTTGGCGCCGCCCTCGGTCATGCCCTGCACGAGCCCGGGCAGGTCCTTGCCGCCCTTGGCATACAGGTCCAGGCGGTTGGTCGCCTCGGCGAACCGCAGGTACGTGTCGACGCTGGCGACGACGATGCGGGCGTCCACCGTGAGGATCTCGATCCCCACCAGCGAGACCCGGACGAACACGTCGATGACCAGGCCCTTGTCGAGGATCAGCTCGACGACGTCGGCGAGGCTGCTCGAGCCGCCCCCGCCGGACCGTTCGACGTGACCGTCGCCCTGCCGCTGGGTTGCGACCGTCATCGCCCACCGCCTCGGCGCGACCGTGCCCCAGCGGGCTCACGGCGCCTGCTCCGGCCGTTCACCGAGCCGGTCCGCTCGTCGTCCTCGCGGTCCTCGGCGTCCTCGTCGGCGTGCCGGGCATCGTCGAGGTCCTCCTCGTCGTCGACGTAGCGGTCGTCGCTCTCGTCTGTGTCGTCGGCGTCGTCGTAGTCCTGGTCGTCGGCCTCGTCGTCATAGCCGTCGTCGGCCTCGTCGTAGACGTCGTCGGTCTCGTCGTCCGGCTCGTCCGCGTCGTCGTAGACGTCCTCGTCGTCCGCGCGGGCCTCCTCCGCGTTGGTCTCGGACGCATCGTCGGGCCCGTCCTCGTCCGGTGCGGCCTCGTCGGGCTCGGTGTCCGGCTCGCCCTGCGCGCCGGCGTCCCGGTCCTCGGAGTCCTGCCGCTGCTCCTCCTCGAGGGCCTCCTCGTGGGTCTTCACGACCTCGCTGTCGCGGATCTCGCCGCGCCAGCCCTCGATCTCGTCCTGCCGCAGCAGCGCGTTGGTCATCGCATGGCGCCGGAAGTGCTTGAACTCCAGCCGTGCGCGCCGTCCCTGGGCCCGCCAGATGTTGCCGGTCTGCTCGAAGAAGCCCTTCGGCCAGTACTCGAGCACGAGCAGCACGCGGGTGAGGTTCGGACCGAGTGCGGTGAACGCGACGGCTCCGTCGACATGGCCCTTGGCACCGGTGGACTTCCACACGATGTGCGAGTCGGGCACCTGCTCGACGATCGTCGCCTCCCACGTGCGGCGCGACCAGAAGACCTTCGCGGTCCAGTTCGTCTTCTCGTCCGAGGCCTGCTCGACCGTCTCCAGCTTCTTCATGAACCCGGGGAAGTCGGAGAACTGCGTCCACAGGTCGTACGTGGTGCGCAGCGGCAGCCCGACGTCCTGCTCCTCGACGATGTTGGTGACCTTCAGCTTCTTGCCCTGGCCACCGCTACCGCCGCCGCCGACGGCCTCCGCGACCTTGTCCTTCACGCCGCCGACCGCCGACCCGATGCGGGAGAGCAGGCCCTGCCTGCCCTCGCCACCGTCGCCGTTCTCCGAACTCTCGTCGGCCTCGTCAGCCTCGTCGGAGCGGCCGCGGCCGGAGCGTGACCCCAGCAGCTGACCCCCGTTCTCCGCGACGCCGGTGAGCCGGCTCGACATGTTCTCGACCCGCTCCAGCGCGGAGTCCGCCGCGCGCTGCACCAGCAGGGCCAGCAGCCGCTGACCGGCATCCTTCAGCGCATCGGCGGGCAGCGCGCTGCTCGCGCCGGACGCCGCGTTCGTGACCTTCGTCGTGTCAGCCATCAGCACTGCTCCGTCGTGATCCGGCGGACGCCGCGCGGCGCGCCGTGCCGGTCGCCTTGCGCGCCGTGCCGGTCGCCCTGCGCCCGGCCCCCGCCGCCGCCGGCCGCTTGCGGCGCGGCCGCTCCGGCTCGTCGGCCGGCTCCGGCTCGTCGGCGGGCTCCTCGTCGCGGTCCTCGCGGGTCCGGTCGGTCTCGTCGTCTGCGTCGTCGTCCAGTTCGTCGTCGGGCTCGTCGTAGGCGTCATCCACGTAGCCGTCGTCGGTCTCGGCGGAACGGCGGTCCGACCGCCGCCTCGACGGGGCGCCGACGGACCCCAGCGACTCGACGCGCCTGCCGACGCGGTCGGTCAGGGACTCGACCTGGCGGGCCGCGACGGCGAGCGCGGCACCCTTGCCCGCTTCGAGCAGCCGGCCGCGGATCTCGCCGGTCAGCCTGCTCAACTCGGGCGAGGCACTGATCAGCTTGGTGCCCTGCGCGAGCAGTCCGGCGGGCCCGCCGGACTGGCGTCCCGCGGCCATCGCGCCCAGCATGAGAGCCAGCTTCATCTTCTTGGTGCGGCCGAGGAAATAGCCGCCCGCGACGCCGAGCGCCACCCGGGCTCCACATTTCATCTGAGAACTCCTCGATTCGAGTCGCGTTCACCGGTGTGCGACCGGAGCGATGTCCGAATGGTTTCATCGGGCTGTGCCCGCTGGTGGTGATCGGTAATCGGGGTGGGCCGCACCTCCGGGCGTTTGCCGCGAAGTTGCCCCGTCTGCGAGGGGCGATGGGCACGGACGGAGCAACCGTCCGGGTCAGCGCACGGCGGACCACCGCGCCGCGGCCACGACCGCCAGCACGATGAGCGCGAGCAGCACGAGCACGACGGTGACGGGGAGCAGCACGAGGGCCAGGACGAGCGCCGCGACGATGGCGGCCTTCGTGCCCGGGCTGAGTGCCGAGAATGCGCCCCGGAACGCGCCCCAGATCGGATTGCGTCCGGACATCAGCGAACGGGCGCCGCCGACCAGCGCGCCCACGTTCGGCCCGCCGCGGGCGGCCATCTCGTCGAGGCGGCCCGCGATGTCCTCGACCTTGTCCAGCGCCACGCCGACGGCCCGATCGAGCAGCGTGGCCAGCAGGTCCCGCAGAGCCCGCCGGAGGTCCGCGAGCGGATCCGGACGCCCTGGCCTCGCCGGTGTCGCCGGTCGGGTCATCGCGTCGCCCCGGCGTCGCGCAACGCCTTACGGGTACGGCGACGCCACTGTCGTCCCGTCTTGCGCAATGCCTTCTGCACGTCCTTGGCGCGCGGCGCTGTGCAACGCAGACCGAAGCGGAAAAGGCGCAACGACAGATATCCGACAGCCACTCCCACCGGCAACAGCACCACCGTCAGGGAAAGGACGACGGCGAGCACGAGGAGAACGAACGCGAGGAGCCAGACCAGCACCGCGACGACGATCCTGAGAATTCTCATCGTGCCTCCGCGGAACTCGGCCGACGTCTGGAGTCAAATAACCGACGGAGGGCGGGCGTAACCATCATCCGGGAAGGTTGCGCCGTCCGGGTGTGGCCGCTGCGTCATCCGGTCGGCTCCGTTCCGTGCGCCCACGGCGATATCCGTTCACCTGCGGTGGAAGTGGGGCCGGTGGCCCGCGGCGTGCTCCTAGCGTCCGGGTCGAGACCCGTCACCGGAGGTGTTCCCGATGTCCCGTTCGAACGGTGCCGTCACCCTGGACGACCAGGTGTTCGACAAGCTCCTCGCCGAGCGGATCGTCGTCCTCGGCAAGGAGGTGGACGACGAGATCGGCAACCGGATCGTCGGCCAGCTCCTGCTGCTCGCCGCCGAGGACCCGGCCGCCGACATCACCCTCTACATCAACTCACCCGGCGGCTCCGTCCCGGCGGGCATGGCGATCTACGACACGATGCAGGCGGTCCGGCCGGACGTCTCGACGGTCGTCACGGGCTGGGCGGCGTCGATGGGGCAGTTCCTCCTCACCGCGGGTGCGCCCGGGAAGCGTTACGCGCTGCCGCACGCCGAGGTGATGATGCACCAGCCCGGCGGCGGCATCGGCGGGGTGGAGACCGACGCCCGGATCCGCGCCGAGGCGCTGCGCCGGTGGAAGGGGCAGATCGCGCGGATCACCGCCGAGCGCACCGGGCAGCCGGTGGAGCGCATCGAGGCCGACTTCGACCGCGACCGCTGGTTCACCCCCGCCCAGGCCGTCGAGTACGGGCTGATCGACGCGGTGCTCGCGCGCGCATGATCCGTAACGGCGGTACAGGGCGGCCACCGTTGGCCGCCCTGCACCACAACTGCGGATCACGACCGGTGGCGGTAGAAGTCCACCTCCTCCGGGGGGAGCGGGGTGTTGCCGAGGATGATGTCGGCCGCCTTCTCGGCGAGCATCATCACCGGCGCGTAGATGTTGCCGTTGGTGACGTACGGCATGGACGACGCGTCGACGACGCGGATCCCGTCCAGGCCGTGCACGCGCATCGTGAGCGGGTCCAGCACGGACATGTCGTCCACGCCCATCCGCGTGGTGCACGAGGGGTGCAGCGCGGTCTCGGCGTCGCGGGCGACCCAGTCCAGGATCTCATCGTCGGTCTCGACGGTCGGGCCGGGCGAGATCTCCCCGCCGTCGAACTCGTAGAACGCGGGCTGGCGCAGGATGTCGCGGGTGACCCGGATCGCCTCCACCCACTCGCGGCGGTCGTTCGGCGTGGACAGGTAGTTGAAGCGCAGCGCCGGGTGCACCGCCGGGTCCGTGGAGACGATCTTCACCGTGCCGCGGGTGTCGGCGTACATCGGCCCGACGTGCACCTGATAGCCGTGCCCGGTGGCGGGGGAGGAGCCGTCGTAACGGATCGCGATCGGCAGGAAGTGGTACATGAGGTTCGGGTAGTCGACGTCGTCGTTGGAACGGACGAAGCCGCCGCCCTCGAAGTGGTTGGTCGCGCCCGGACCCGAGCGCAGGAAGAGCCACTGCGCGCCGATCAGCGGCCGGTTGCGCCACTTCGTCATCGGCGCGAGCGACACCGGCTTGGTGCAGGCGTGCTGGATGTAGACCTCCAGGTGGTCCTGCAGGTTCTCCCCGACGCCCTGGACGTCCGCGACGACGGGAAGGCCCAGCGCGCGCAGTTCGTCGGCGTTGCCCACGCCGGAGAGCTGCAGCAGCTGCGGGGAGTTGATGGCGCCTCCGCAGAGGACGACCTCGCCGGCGCGGGCGGTGTGCATCCGCCCGCGGTGGCGGTAGCGGACACCGAACGCGCGGGTGCGGTCGAACAGCACCTTCGTGGCGAGCGCCCGGGTGCGGACGTGCAGGTTCGGCCGGTCCATGACGGGGTGCAGGTACGCGCGGGCCGCCGAGAGCCGCCTGCCGCGGTGGACGTTGCGGTCGAATGCGGCGAACCCCTCCTGCTGCCGACCGTTGACGTCGTCGGTGAGCGGCCACCCGGCCTGCTGCACGGCCTCGAAGAAGGCGCGGAACAGCGGGCTCGTCGCCGGGCCGCGTTCGAGGACCAGGGGACCGTCGTGGCCGCGGAAGGGCGTGCCGGGGTCGGCCAGGCAGTTCTCCATCCGCTTGAAGTAGGGCAGGCAGTGGGCGTAGTCCCAGGTCTGCATCCCCTTGTCGGCGGCCCAGCGCTCGTAGTCCATCGGGTTGCCCCGCTGGAAGATCATCCCGTTGATGCTGGAGGAGCCGCCGAGGACCTTGCCGCGGGCGTGGTAGATCCGCCGCCCGTTCATGTGGGGCTCGGGCTCGGACTCGTACTTCCAGTCGTAGAACCGCGACCCGATCGGGAACGGCAGCGCTGCGGGCATGTGGATGAAGACGTCCCAGATGTAGTCGGGACGCCCGGCCTCCAGCACGAGGACGGAGTTCTGGGGGTCCGCCGAGAGGCGGTTCGCCAGGGCGCAGCCCGCCGAGCCGCCGCCGACGATGACGAAGTCGTAGCTCTCGGATCCCTGCGCGGTCATGACGCGAACCATCCGGTCGGTGCGGGCGCCGTGTTGCGCCAGATGTGTTTGAGCTCCTGGTACTCGTGCAGCCCGGTCGGGCCGAGTTCGCGCCCGTTGCCGGAGCGCTTGTAGCCGCCCCACTCGGCCTGCGGCACGTACGGGTGGTAGTCGTTGATCCACACCGTGCCCTGGCGCAGCGCCCGCGCCACCCGCTCACCGCGGGCGGCGTCGGCGGTCCAGACCGCGCCCGCGAGGCCGAGATCGGTGTCGTTGGCCAGCGCGCAGGCCTCCGCCTCGCTGGTGAAGCGCTCGACGGTGAGGATCGGGCCGAACGTCTCCTCGCGGACGGCGCGCATGTCCGCCCGCACGTCGGTGAGCAGCGTGGGACGGTAGTAGAACCCGGCCTGCAGCTGCGGATCCGCCGGGCGCCGCCCGCCCGCGCGCAGCGTCGCCCCCTCGGCGAGCGCGGACGCGACGTAGGCCTCGACCTTGTCCCGGTGCTGCGCCGACACCAGCGGGCCCACCTCGGAGCGCGGGTCGAGGCCGTCGCCGAGCACGATCCGCTCGGCACGCTCGGCGATCGCGTCGACGAGCCGGTCGTGCAGCGAGTCCTCGACGATGAGCCGTGCGCCCGCCGAGCAGACCTGGCCCGAGTGCAGGAACACCGCCGTCATGACGTTGTCGACGACGGTCTCGAACCCCTCGCCGTCCGCGGCGTCGGCGAAGACGACGTTCGGGTTCTTCCCGCCGAGCTCTACCGCCACCCGCTTGACGGTGTCCGCGGCCGCGCGCAGGATCGCCCGGCCCGTCGCGGCGCCGCCGGTGAACGACACCAGGTCCACGTCCGGGTCCTCGACCAGCGACGAGCCGACCGCGGGACCGCCGCCGAGCACGAGGTTGACCACGCCGCGGGGCGCACCGGCCTCCTCCAGCAGCCGCACCAGCGCGATCGTCGTCAGCGGTGTGACCTCGCTCGGCTTGATCACCACGGTGTTCCCGGCCGCGAGCGCGGGCGCCACCTTCCACGAGATCTGCAGCAGCGGGTAGTTCCACGGCGTGATCAGCACGCACACGCCCACCGGCTCGTGGACGACCCGGCTCTCGATCTCGGGGCGGCCTGTGTCGACGGTGCGGTCGTGCTGCTCGGTGACGAGCCGGGCGTAGTACCGGAAGACCGCCACGACGTCGTCGATGTCGATGCGGGACTCCTTGACCGTCTTGCCGGTGTCGAGGGTCTCGGTGCGGGCGATCTCCTCCTTGTCGCGCAGGAGCAGGTCCGCGACCCGGTCCAGCAGCGCCGCCCGCTCGGCGACGGGGGTGGCGGGCCAGGGGCCGTCGTCGAAGGCCCGGCGTGCGGCGCGTACCGCACTGCGCACCTCGGCGGCGCCTGCCTCGTCCACCTTGGCCACGACGCTCTGGTCGGCCGGGTTCACGACCTCCCGTTCGGCCGCGGCGCCGATCCACTCCCCGTCGACGTACAGGCTGGGCACGGCGCGCTCCTTCCCCCGAACGGGACGGTTGGCGTCACAGCCTGCAACCGGTGACGACTCGGCGTCAAGGTTGCATCAGTTGCGATACTGTTCCGCTATGAGCAACAGCGCGTCTGCTGCCCGGGCCGAGGGGAGCACGGTCCAGTCGGTCGACCGCGCCGTCACCGTGCTGGAGATCCTCGCCCGGGACGGGGAGGCCGGCGTCACCGGCCTCGCCGCGGAGCTGGGCGTGCACAAGTCCACGGCGTTCCGCCTGGTGGCGGCGCTGGAGGCGCGCAACCTCGTCGAACAGAACGTCGATCGCGGCAAGTACCGCCTCGGCCTCGGCATCCTGCGGCTGGCCGGCGCCACCGCCGCCCGGCTCGACGTCGTGCAGGAGAGCCGCCCCGTCTGCCGCAAGCTCGCCGCCGAGACCGGCGAGACCATCAACATCACCGTGCCCTCGGACGGTGCCGCGCTCTACGTCGACCAGGTCGCGGGTTCCTCGGCCGTGCAGACCCACAACTGGGTCGGCCAGCGGATCCCCATGCACGCCACCAGCAACGGCAAGGTGCTGCTCGCCTTCGGGCCGCCGGAGCTGCTCGTCGGGCTGGAGCTGCCCGCGTTCACCGAGCACACGATCACCCGCCGCGACCGCCTCGACGACGAGCTCGCCGCCATCCGCGCGGAGGGCCACGGCGTCGCCGTGGACGAGCTGGAGATCGGCCTCACCGCGATCGCAGCGCCCATCCGCAACCCGGACGGGGTGGCCGTCGCGTCGCTGTCGGCGTCCGGGCCGAGCTTCCGGCTCACCGCCGCGCGCCTCGCGGAGATCGCCCCGCTGGTCCGGGACGCGGCGGACGAGGTGGCGCGGCGGCTGGGGTGGCACGCGCACGTCGCGTGATCCCGGCCCGCGCCTCGGCGCCCGTCGCTCGTACCCGGCCGGTGCAGCGCACGTCGGTGAGATGGATCTCGGGCGCATAACTCATTCGGGGCACGGTCTCGGCGACCTTGACGGACCGTGACGGGCAGGAGCAAGCTGTTGCGCACGCCAGGTCGTGTTGCGCTGGGTGCAACAGCGCTGGTCGGCTCGGCGTGATCGGTCCTCACGGAGGAGAGTGCGATGCCGAGCGATGCCGATCGCGACACCGAAGCCCACGACGCCGGCATGACCGTTCGTGGCCTGTGGAAGATCTTCGGCCCGCGCGCGGACTCGATCGTCGGAACGCCGGACGCCGAGCTGTCGCGTCCCGAGCTCAAGGAGCGCACCGGCTGCGTCGCCGCCGTGAAGGACGTGTCGTTCACGGTCGCCCCGCGCGAGGTGTTCGTCGTGATGGGGCTGTCGGGTTCCGGGAAGTCGACGCTCGTCCGCTGCCTCACCCGGCTCATCGAGCCGACGTCCGGCGAGGTCGTGCTGGACGGCGAGGACATCCTCGGGGCGAGCCAGGCCCGCCTGCGCGAGCTGCGCCGCCACCGCTTCGCCATGGTGTTCCAGCACTTCGGCCTGCTGCCGCACCGCCGCGTCGTCGACAATGTCGGGTACGGGCTGGAGATCCGCGGCGCGGGCAAGGACGAGCGCCGCAAGCGCGCGATGGAGATGGTCGAGCTCGTCGGGCTCACCGGTTACGAGAACTCCTTCCCCAACCAGCTCTCCGGCGGCATGCAGCAGCGCGTCGGCCTCGCCAGGGCGCTCGCCGTCGACCCGACGATGCTGCTGTTCGACGAGCCGTTCTCCGCGCTGGACCCGCTGATCCGCCGCGACATGCAGAACGAGGTCATCCGGCTGCACCGCGAGGTCGGCAAGACGATGGTGTTCATCACCCACGACCTGCAGGAGGCGCTCAAGCTCGGCGACCGCATCCTGATCATGCGTGACGGCGAGCTGGTGCAGGTCGGGCGGCCGGACGAGGTCGTCGGCGCGCCCGCGGACGACTACGTGCGCGACTTCGTCAGCGAGGTCCCCAAGTCGCACGTGCTCACGTTGCGCTGGGTGATGCGCGACCCGCGCCCGGACGAGCCGATGGACGGCCCGGAGCTCGACCCCGAGGTGATCGTGCGCGACGCGGTGCGCGTCGTGCTGCGGTCCACCTCACCGGTGAAGGTGGTTCGCGACGGAAAGCTGCTCGGTGTGGTCGACGACGACGAGATCCTGCGCGTCGTCGTCGCCGAGGACACCCCGCCCGCTCCGGTGGAGTCCAGCGGGCAGGCCGACACCGAACCGCAGCAGGCGGCCGACGCGCCGGACGAGACGGCGGAGTCGACCGAGCGGGCTCCGGCCTGATGTCCGCCGTTGCGACGGCCGACGTCGCCCGGCCGAAGTTGGTCGTCACCCGGCCGATGGCGATCGTCGGCGTGCTGGTGGCCTGGGTCGTGCTGTGGTTCCTCCTGCGTGGCCAGCACACGCTCTACCTCGCCCCGGCCGACACCACCCCGCTGCAGGACTCGCTCAACGACCTGCGCGACACCGTCGACGCCAACCGCAACACCAGTCCGATCTTCGTCTACGGCTTCGACGTCATCCGCCAGGTCATCGACACGCTGGTCACCGCCTTCCTGGCGCTGATCGCCGACCCCTCCGCCGGCCGGCCGGTGCCGCAGATCGGCTGGCTGGGCGTGGTCGCGATCGGGACCTGGCTCGGGTACACGTTCGGCACCTGGCGGATCGCGCTGCTGGTCGGCCTCGGGCTGACGTTCCTCGGCCTGCAGGGGCTGTGGGTCGAGAGCATGCAGACTCTCGCGCTGACGCTCGCGGCCGTGCTGCTGTGCATCCTCATCGGCGTCCCGCTGGGTATCTGGGCGGGCCTCAACGACCGGGTCAACCAGGCGATCACCCCGGTGCTCGACTTCATGCAGACGATGCCCACCTTCGTCTACCTCGCCCCGCTCACCCTGTTCTTCCTGATCGGCCCGGCCTCGGCGACGATCGCGACGCTGATCTACGCCATCCCGCCGGTCATCCGGATCACCGCCCACGGCATCCGCAACGTCTCGGCGTCGGCGCTGGAGTCCTCGACCTCACTCGGCGTGACCCGCTGGCAGATGCTCGGCAAGGTGCAGGTGCCCCTGGCCAAGCGGACGATCGTGCTCGGGGTCAACCAGACGATGATGGCCGCGCTCTCGATGGCCACGATCGCCGCGCTGATCGACGCTCCCGGCCTGGGCAAGGTGGTCCTGCGCGCGCTGCAGTCGCTCGACGTCGGCACGGCCTTCAACGCCGGCCTCGCGATCGTCGTGCTGGCGATCCTGTTGGACCGCTCGCTGACCGCGGCGAGCGTGCGGGTCGAGCAGGAGCAGCACGGCGGTCCGGCCCACCCCAAGCGGCGGCGGATGCTGATCATCGGCCTGGGTGTCGTCACGCTGTTCGCGGTGTACCTCTCGCGCACCTACCTGTGGGCCGCGGAGTTCCCCTCCGAGGTGAGCATCGGCTCGTCGATCGCCGCCGGCGTCCAGGCGGCGACCGAGTGGGCCCAGCTCAACCTGTACTTCATCACCGTCTGGTGCAAGGACGTCTTCACCCTGTTCGTGCTCGACCCGCTCCAGTCGCTGTTCGCCGACTCGCCGTTCTACCTGACCGGGGCGGCGGTCCTCGCCCTGGCCTACCTGCTCGCCGGCGTGCGCGCCCTCGTGGTCGCTGCGGTGTGCCTCGTG
Organism: Pseudonocardia sp.; assembly: GCF_050246655.1. Classification (GTDB taxonomy): domain Bacteria; phylum Actinomycetota; class Actinomycetes; order Mycobacteriales; family Pseudonocardiaceae; genus Pseudonocardia. The sequence goes on along the minus strand of NZ_JBFWVQ010000084.1, from coordinate 3,580 downwards.
CTGATCATCGTCACCGGGCTGTGGAGCGACTCGATGGTCACCCTGGCCGCGACGCTCGTCGCGACGGTGGTCGTCATGGTGCTGGCACTGGCGTTCGGGGTCTGGATGGGTCGCAGCGACAGCGCCGACCGGTTCATCCGGCCGGCCCTCGACGCCGGCCAGACCATGCCCGCGTTCGTCTACCTGGTGCCGTTCCTCGGCCTGTTCGGCAGCACCCGGTTCACCGCCATCGTCGCCGCCGTCGTCTACGGGGCGCCGGTGGCGATCAAACTCGTCTGCGACGGCGTCCGCGGGGTGTCGCCGACCGCGGTCGAGGCCGCGACCTCGGCGGGTTCGACGAGCTGGCAGACCATCACGAAGGTCCAGCTGCCCATGGCCCGCCGCGGGGTCGCCCTCGCGGCCAACCAGGGCCTGATCTACGTGCTGTCCATGGTCGTCGTCGGAGGCCTCGTCGGGGCCGGAGGTCTCGGCTACGACGTGGTGGCCGGTTTCTCGCAGGCCCAGCTGTGGGGCAAGGGGCTCGCGGCCGGCTTCGCGATCGTGCTGCTGGGGATCATGCTCGACCGCATCACGCAGAGTGCAGCCGACCGTCTCGGCGCACCGAACTGAGATCCGGAGGTCCGAACGTGCGTACTCGACACCTCGCCGTGGTGATGTGTTCCGCGGCGCTGGTCCTCGCAGGCTGCGGGGGCGAGAAGATCGGTGAGAGCCCCAGTACGGGCGCGGCGGGCGGCGGCAACTGCGGCACGGTCAACATCGCGGTCAACCCGTGGGTCGGCTACGAGGCCAACGCCTACGTCATCGGCACCGTCGCGAAGCAGGAGCTGGGCTGCACCGTCGTCTACAAGGACCTCAAGGAGGAGGTCGCCTGGCAGGGCATGGGGTCCGGCGAGGTGGACGCCGTCGTGGAGAACTGGGGTCACCCGGACCTCAAGGAGAAGTACATCGAGCAGCAGAAGACCGCAGTCGAGGGCGGGTCGACCGGCGTCAAGGGCGTGATCGGCTGGTACGTGCCGCCGTGGATGGCCCAGCAGTACCCGGACATCACCGACTGGAACAACCTGAACAAGTACGCGGAGATGTTCCGGACCTCGGAGTCCGGGGACAAGGGCCAGCTGCTCGACGGCGACCCGTCCTACGTCACCAACGACGAGGCGCTGGTCAAGAACCTCAACCTCAACTTCAAGGTCGTCACCGGTGGTAGCGAGGCGGCGCTCATCCAGTCCTTCCGCCAGGCCGAGGCGCAGCGCACGCCGCTGCTCGCCTACTTCTACGAGCCGCAGTGGCTGTTCAACGAGCTGAAGCTCGTGAAGGTCAACCTGCCCCCGTACACCGAGGGCTGCGACGCCGACCCGGCCAAGGTCGCCTGCGACTACCCGCCGTACGACCTCGACAAGATCATCAGCGCGAAGTTCGCCGAGGCGAACGGCCCCGGGTACCAGCTGATCAAGAACTTCCAGTGGACGGCGGAGGACCAGAACGCCGTCGCGACGATGATCGCCCAGGACAAGCTGCCGGCCGAGGAGGCCGCGCAGAAGTGGGTGGACGCCAACAAGGAGAAGTGGCAGGCCTGGTTGCCCAAGACCTCCTGACTCGCGCGTGCCGGAAGGCCGCTCCCGCAGCGGGAGCGGCCTTCCGGGCGTCGGGGCGGGTGGCTACTTCTTCTCCCGCCAGGCCCGCTCGAACGGCAGCCGCCATGCGTTCGGCGCGATCAGCTGGTGTATCGCGTTCGGCCCCCACGTGCCCTGCGGGTAGTGCTTGACCGGCGGCGGGTCGTCCAGGAGCGGCTGCGAGCGCTCCCAGAGCGACTCGATGCCCTCCGCCGTCGTGAACAGCGTGTGGTCGCCGCGCATCGCGTCCAGGATCAGCCGCTCGTAGGCCTCCAGGACGTCGCCGGCGCGTTCGGTCTCGTGGGTGGAGAACTGCATCGAGAGCTTCTCCAGCCGCATCCCCGGCCCCGGGCGCTTGCCGTAGAACGACAGCGACACCTTCGAGTTGTCCGCGAGGTCGAACGTCAGGTGGTCCGGGCCCTGGGTGCCGACCCCCGACCCCTGCGGGAACATCGTGCGCGGGGCCTCCTTGAACGCGATCGAGATGATCCGCTGCCCCTCCGCCATCCGTTTGCCCGTGCGCAGGTAGAACGGGGTGCCCGCCCACCGCCAGTTGTCCAGGCCGACCCGCAGCGCGATGAACGTCTCGGTGTCCGAGTCCTGCGCCACCCCCGACTCGTCCCGGTAGCCGCCGTACTGGCCGCGCACGGCGTCGGACGGGTGGATCGGCAGCATCGAGCGGAAGACCTTGTTCTTCTCCTCGCTGATCGCCCGCGGCTCCAGCGCCGTCGGCGGCTCCATCGCCACGAACGCCATCACCTGCATGAGGTGGGTGACGACCATGTCCTTGTAGGCGCCGGTCGCCTCGTAGAACGCCACGCGCTGGTCCAGCCCGAGCGTCTCGGGGATGTCGATCTGGACGTGGTCGATGAAGTTGCGGTTCCAGATCGGCTCGAAGAGCCCGTTGGCGAACCGGAACGCGAGGATGTTCTGGGCCGCTTCCTTGCCGAGGAAGTGGTCGATCCGGAAGATCTGCTCCTCGTCGAACGTCTCGTGCACGAAGTTGTTGAGCCGTACGGCGGAGTCGAGATCGTCGCCGAACGGCTTCTCCATGACCACGCGGGAGTTCTCGGCGAGCGCGGCCTCGCGCAGCATCGTGATCACGGACTGGGCGGCCCGCGGCGGCACCGAGAGGTAGTGCAGCAGCCGCGTGTCCTGCCCGAGCGCCTCCTGCGACGCCTTCACCGCGGCGGTCAGGCCCTCCGGGCCCGCGGCCTGCGGCACGTAGGTGAGCCGGTCGTCGAACTCGGCCCACTCCTCGTCGGTCAGCTTGTGCATCCCGAAGCTCTGCACGGCCTCCCGGGCGAGGTCGCGGAACTCCTCCGTGGACAGGTCCTCCATGGCCGTGCCCACCACCCGGATCTCCGGGGCGAGCGCGGAGCGCTGCAGGTAGGCCAGGCCGGGCAGCAGCTTGCGCTTGGCGAGGTCGCCCGTGGCACCGAACAGCACGATGACGTGCGGCGCGAGCGGCTCGAGGCCGCGGCGGCGCGCACGGGCGTCCGGCGAGGGATAGGCGATGGTCTGCGGATTGTGATCGTCCACGCTCGATCCCTCCCCAGGGCGGCTGGTCACGTGGACCTTACCGATCCAGTAGGGCACCGGTCATTCCGCCGAGGGGCGTGATCCCCGGGCATGATCCGCGAACGCGGTCGGAGGCGGCCACCGATGGCCGCGTCGGACCGCAGGCGCGGATCATGGTCCCGGTCACGCGGGGCGGCGGGCGGCGTCGAGGGCCGCACGGATCTCGGCGAGACACGCCGCGGGGCGCCCGTTCAGGTCGTGCCAGGTGAACCGCAGCAGCACCCAGCCGGCGCCGTTCACGGCGTTGCCCTTGCGGCGGTCGTTGCGGAACCGGGCCTGATCGACGTGCCAGGCCCAGCCGTCGACCTCCACGGCCACCCGCTCCCGGACGAAGGCGAGGTCCAGCGTCCACGGCCCGAACGGGTGCCCGAGCACCCAGCCGGTGACGC
>NZ_JBFWVQ010000083.1:0-27455 GCF_050246655.1 Pseudonocardia sp. | reverse complement strand
AAGGCCGTCCTCAAGGAGATCGCGGACTCGGCCGGGGAGATCATCACCTTCATCGACGAGCTGCACACGATCGTCGGCGCCGGGGCCACCGGCGAGGGTGCGATGGACGCCGGGAACATGATCAAGCCGCTGCTCGCCCGCGGCGAGCTGCGGATGGTCGGCGCCACCACGCTCGACGAGTACCGCAAGCACATCGAGAAGGACCCCGCCCTGGAGCGCCGCTTCCAGCAGGTGCTGGTCGGCGAGCCGTCCGTCGAGGACACGATCGGCATCCTGCGCGGGCTCAAGGAGCGCTACGAGGTGCATCACGGCGTCCGGATCACCGACGCCGCACTGGTCGCCGCCGCCACCCTCTCGGACCGCTACATCACCGCGCGGTTCCTGCCGGACAAGGCCATCGACCTCGTGGACGAGGCGGCCTCGCGGCTCCGCATGGAGATCGACTCGCGGCCCGTCGAGATCGACACGGTCGAGCGCGCGGTGCGCCGGCTGGAGATCGAGGAGATGGCGCTGGACAAGGAGTCCGACGACGCCTCGCGGGACCGTCTGACGGCGCTGCGCGCCGAGCTCGCCGAGCGCAAGGAGGAGCTGTCGGCGCTCACCGCGCGGTGGCAGAACGAGAAGGGCGCCATCGAGGCCGTCCGCGAGCTGAAGGAGCAGCTGGAGACGCTGCGCGGGGAGTACGAGCGGGCCGACCGCGACGGCGACCTCGGCAGGGCTTCCGAGCTGCTCTACGGCCGCATCCCCGCGCTGGAGAAGCAGCTGGCCGAGGCCACGGTCGTCACCGAGGGCGACCAGATGCTCAAGGAGGAGGTCGGCCCGGATGACGTCGCGGACGTCGTCTCCGCCTGGACCGGCATCCCCGCGGGCAAGATGCTCGAGGGCGAGACGGCCAAGCTGCTGCGGATGGAGGACGAGCTCGGCCGCCGCGTCGTCGGCCAGGCCGAGGCCGTGCGCGCCGTGTCGGACGCGGTGCGCCGCGCCAGGGCCGGGATCTCGGACGAGAACCGCCCGCTCGGCTCGTTCCTCTTCCTCGGCCCCACCGGCGTCGGCAAGACGGAGCTGGCCAAGGCGCTCGCCGAGTTCCTGTTCGACGACGAGCGGGCGATGGTGCGCATCGACATGAGCGAGTACTCCGAGAAGCACTCGGTGGCCCGCCTCGTCGGCGCCCCGCCCGGCTACGTCGGCTACGACCAGGGCGGGCAGCTCACCGAGGCCGTGCGGCGCCGCCCGTACTCGGTGGTGCTGTTCGACGAGGTCGAGAAGGCGCACTCGGACGTGTTCGACACGCTGCTGCAGGTGCTCGACGACGGTCGGCTCACCGACGGCCAGGGCCGCACGGTGGACTTCCGCAACACGATCCTCGTGCTCACCTCGAACCTCGGCTCGCAGGCGATCGCCGATCCGTCGCTGGACGACCGCGGCCGCCGCGACGCCGTGATGGCGATCGTGCGCACGCACTTCAAGCCGGAGTTCCTCAACCGGCTCGATGACGTCGTGGTCTTCCACGCGCTCTCGACCGAGGAGCTCACGCACATCGTGGACATCCAGCTCGGCGTGCTGGGGCGGCGGCTGGCGAAGCGCCGGCTCACCCTGGACGTCACCGACGCCGCCCGCGAGTGGCTCGCCATGAACGGGTTCGACCCGGTGTACGGGGCGCGGCCGCTGCGCAGGCTCGTGCAGTCCGCGATCGGCGACCAGCTCGCCCGCGAGCTGCTCTCCGGCGAGGTGCGCGAGGGCGACACCGTCCGCGTGGACCTCGACCCGACCGCCGAGGGCGGAACGGGTGGCCTCGTCGTCGGCAGGGCGGTTCCCGCCACCGCGAGCTGATCTCCCCTGCGGGCCGGAACGGATTCTTCCGTTCCGGCCCGTAGTCATGGCCGGGTCCGTACCGTCCGCGATCATGGACGCACAGGTATGGCTGGACGGCTACCAGCGACGCATCGACGAGGCCGGCAGGCGGGCCCGGGAGGTGCAGGAGCGCCTCGGGGCGGTCGAGGCCTCCGTGACCAGCCCGGACGGTGCGGTGACGGCCACCGTCGTCCCCGGCGGGGTGCTGCGGGATCTCGTCCTGCACGAGGCGGCGGAGCGCCTGTCCCGCATCCAGCTCGCGGAGACCATCACGGAGACGGCCGCGGCGGCCCACGCCGCGGCGGGCCGTGCGGTGGCCGACGCCGTGGCGCCGCTGCTCGGTCCGGAGGCGACGTCGTTCGCGGCGTTCGCGGCCGGGAACCCGCGATGACCGGATTCACGGTCGACCCCGCGGCCCTCGATGCGCACGCCGCCGTGGTGGCGGAGCTCGCGTCCGTGCTCGCCGCCACCGCGGACGCCGCCCGACCGCTCGACGCCGGCGCGTACGGGGTGATCGGGCAGGCCTTCGCCGGCTGGGCGATGGCCGCGGCGGCGCGGGCGGACCGGGCCGTCGGCGCGCTCGGCGACAGGCTGGCCAGCCACCCGAGCGGCGTGCGGGCCACCGCGGCGGCCTATCGCCGGGTCGAGGACGGGGTCGTCGAGCGCCTGCGGGACGCGACGTGAGCGTGACCGACCTGCCCACGCCGCGGGACCACACCGTCGCCGACTCCGCGTACGAGGGCGCCGGGTTCGTGTCGAGCTGGTACGACCTCGGAGAGGCGGTCGCGGGCGGTGATCCCGGCGAGATCGCCTGGGCGATGAACGGCGCCGCGCTGGACAGCCTCGGCGTCGCGATGGACCCCCTCGACGCGCTCGCCTCGGCCGGGGTGGGCTGGCTGATCGAGCACGTGGCCTTCCTGCACGAGCCGCTGGATGCGCTCGCGGGCGACCCGATCCGGATCGAGGACGAGGCGCGCACGTGGACGGCGGTCGCGACCCGGATGGTCGAGGTCGCCGGGCAGCACGTCCGCAGCCTGGACGCGCTCACCGGCTGGACGGGCGCGGCGGCCGACGCCTACCGGGAGACGGCCGGGGCGTTCACGTTCGGGCTGGAGCGCGGCGCCGACCTCGCGGACGTGGCCGCTTCGGAGGTCCTCTCCTCGGGCGCGGACATCGCGACCGTCCGGGCGCTGGTGCGGGACGCGGTCGCGGGGTTCGTCGCCGACGTCCTCGTCGCCGCGGCGGTCGCGGGCGTCACGGCGGTCGTCAGCGGTGGCGGTTCCGTGGCCGGCTTCGTCCTGTGGGTCGTGCGCGGCGCGGTGGAGACGGCCGCGGGGATCGCCCGGTCGGTCGCGCAGCTGCTGGACCGGCTGGGTGCCTCCGCCACCCGCCTCGCGACGGCGGCCTCCCGGCTGGACGACATCGCGCGCCAGGCACGGCGGTTCGACACCCCGGAGGTGCGCGCTCTGGACACGGCCGTCGACGCGGGTGCGCCGGTGGTCGAGTACGGCAAGAACCACACCGCGCCGGACTGGCAGCCCGCCCGGTGACGTCGGCACGATCGGCCGATGGATCCCGCCCTCGACAGATGGACGGCGCTCGCCGACCGGGTCGACACCGCACTGGCCGCGGCGGACGCCCGGCTCGCCGCCGCCTACCCGGGCGATCCGGCCGGGCGCCAGCCCGTCCACACCGCCTACGTGCCGGCGGACCGCTTCCACGCCGGGACGGTCGCCGAGTGGGGCGCGGCGGCGCAGGCGGCGTTCGACGAGCACGCCCCCACCGCTGCCGAGGTGGCCGACATCTGGGGGCTGCACGTCGCGCTCGCCGAGGCCGTGCGGGACCGGGTGGTGCGCAAGCTCGCCACCGAACCGGTCGAGGACGTCCGCGTCGACCTGGAGGACGGCTACGGCGCCCGTCCGGACGCGGAGGAGGACGCGGACGCCGTCCGGGCCGTCGCGGCGCTCGGCGCCACCCCGTTCTGCGGCGTGCGGTTCCGGTCGTTCGAGGCACCGACTCGCCGGCGCGGGCTGCGGACCCTCGCCCTGGTCGTCGAGGCGCTGGCCCCGGAGCTGCCGGACGGGTTCGTGCTCACGCTGCCGAAGGTCACCGCCGTGGAGCAGGTGGCGGCGCTGGTCACGGTGCTGGCGGAGCTCGAACGCGCGCACGGGCTGGCGGCGGGGGCATTGCGGTTCGAGGTCCAGGTGGAGACGCCGCAGTCCGTCCTCGGCCGAGACGGTGCGTCCCCGCTGCCGCGGATGATCGCCGCCGCCCGCGGTCGCTGCACCGGCCTGCACTACGGCACCTACGACTACTCGGCGTCGCTCGGGATCGCCGCGGCGTACCAGAGCATGGAGCACCCGGTCGCCGACCACGCGAAGGCCGTCATGCAGGTGGCCACCGCGGGTACCGGTGTGCGGCTCTCGGACGGCTCGACCAACGTGCTCCCCGTCGGCGAAGGGGACGCGGTGCGCGCGGCCTGGCGGCTGCACGGGCGGCTGGTGCGCCGCTCCCTGGAACGCGGCTTCTACCAGGGCTGGGACCTGCACCCGGCGCAGCTGCCGAGCCGCCACGTCGCCTGCATGGCGTTCTACCGGGAGGGATTCCCCGCGGCGGCCGCGCGGCTGCGGGCCTACCGGGAGCGCCGGGACGGGGGCTTCCTGGACGAACCCGCCACCGCCGTCGCGCTGGCGGGGTTCCTGCTGCGCGGGGTGGAGTGCGGGGCACTGGACGACACCGAGGTCGCCGACGGGTCGGGTGCGGACCGGGCGGGGCTGGCCGTACTCGCCCGCCGCACCGGGTCGCTCAGACGAAGCCCGTGATGCCTTCCCACACGCTCCCGGCGGGCGGAGCGTCGTCCCGGATCACGGACGCCTCGATCAGCCCGTACGGGCGGTCGGCGGCGTACCAGACCTCGTGGGGGTTCTCCAGCCCCCAACTCTCCATGTCGACGAGGAAGTGGTGCTTGTTCGGCATCGAGAAGCGGATCTCGGCGATCTCCGGGTGGGTGGCGAGCACGCCCTCGCCCATCGCGTAGAGGGTCTGCTGCAGCGAGAGGCTGTGGGTGAGCGCGAAGCGGTCGAGCAGGATCTGGCGGACGTCGCTGTAGGCCTTGTCCCACTCGACGTCCGTGCCGACGTAGCGCCAGCGAGCGGAGACCGCCGTGGCGAGGATCCGGTCCGTGGTCTCCACCAGGGTCGTGTACTCGACCTCGGGGAAGCCGTGGAACTCGCTTCCGGTGCTCTTGAGGACGACGAGGTCCGTGAGCCCCGAGATGACCGTCTCCGCGGACGGATCGGCGCCGTCCTTGCGGACGACGGTGGTGCGCACCTCCGTCCCCGCGCGGACGAACGCGTGGTCGTGCGGCCCGCCGGTGGAGGTCTCGATCCGTTGCCAGGAGTACTCCTCGACCTCCTGGCGGGCGCCGGTCACCTGCTCGTACCTGTCGACGAAGTTGCGGGCCATGCGCAGGGCGAAGTCCTCGATGGCGCCGACGCCGCCGAGGCGCGCCAGGGCGTACGCGGTGTTCTTCTGGGTGTCGGTGGGGATGACGGCGCTGTTGTCCCCGGTGAGGTGGGTGGCCGAGAAGTCGCCGATCAGCTGGCTGGTGACGTTGATGTCCTTGATGCGGTGGACCGGGGTCGACCGGTCGACATGCACCAGCCGGACCTCGGCCTTTCCGTACTGGTGGAAACCGAGCGAGATCCCCATTCGGGCCTCCTCAACGCGGGCTCAGGTGCTGCGGCCCGCGTCCGGTCCCCAGGCCGCGAGCATGGCCGCCTCGACCACCGTGGCGACGGCGTAGAGCACGATCGAGACGATCACCGAGAGTGCCACGATCGTCCAGACGCCGCCGTAGTTGCCCGCGCCCTTGTAGCCGGAGAGCACCCCGCCCATGCCCTCGAACCCGACGAGCCACTCGGCGAGCATCGCACCGACGATCGCGCCCGGCACGGAGATCCGGACGGAGGCGAAGAGGTGTGGCAGTGCCGACGGTAGGCGCACCGTCACGAGCGCCCGGAGTGCCCCGCCGCCGTTGACCCGGATCAGGTCCAGCGCCTGGGGCGACGCCGACGACAGCCCCACGACGATGTTCACGAGCGCGGGGAAGAGCACGACGATCGCCGCGATCACGGCCACGCCCATCGGGCCCTGCCCGAAGATGAGCAGCAGCAGCGGGGCCATCGCGACGAGCGGCACCGAGCGCAGCAGCATCGCGATCGGCATGAACGCGAACTCGAACGGCCTGAACAGCACGAACCCGATCGCGACAGCGATGGCGGTCGCCATTCCGGCGACGAACCCGATCGTGGCGTCGACCAGCGTCGTGCCCAGCGCCGCGAGGCTCTCCGTCCGGGCGGCCTCGGCGGTGAGCGAGGCGGGGCGGATCCCGCGGGGCGGGTTGTCGTCGAACAGGTAGCGCCCCACGTCCGCCGGCGACTTCCCGACGAACGGTGACACGTCGAACACCCACAGCAGGACCTGCCACAGCGCCAGCAGCACGACGAAGGCGATGCCGACGGTGGCTGCTGCGGCGCCGAAGCGGCGCAGGGCCGCGGTGGCCGACCCGGTCGGCGCAGCGCCGGTCCCGGGTTCGACGAGGGTGGTCACGGGGCACCTCCGCGCGACCTGCAGTGGGGTGGCTTTACTCCGGCCCAGCTGAAGTAAAGCCACCCCACTGCGGTGTGGGGTGAGTGCGGCGGCGCGGTCACGGACCGCCTCCGGCGCTCGACGCGTCACCGGTGCCCGGGACGACCAGCCGGGCGACCAACCCGACCAGCAGGTAGCCCAGGCGGTGCATGGGCGGCTCCTGATCGGCTCGGGATCGACGCGGCAGGGGTGGGTCGAATCTAGGAACCGGCAGGTCACCGCTGGTTGCCTCGTCGTTACGGGCTCGCTACCGTGATCGGCCCTCAGATCACTCCGTCAGGTGATCAGCAGACGATCGTGCTCCCGCACCGTCACATCTCGGTGTACCGATTGCCGCCCGTCCGGGTGCTGCGGTCTCATCCCGGGGTGGCCCGCACCCGCTACCGTCACTCATGCTCGTGAGCACCTTCGACACCCTTCCCGAGGACGAGGTGCGGGTCGTCCTGGCGCAGGTGTGCAGCTCGCCGCAGTGGGTGCGCCGCCTCGTCCTCTCGCGTCCCCACGCCACCCGCGCCACGCTCGTCGCGCGGTCCGACGCCGCGCTCGCCGACCTGCCCGAGGACGAGATCGACCGCGCCCTCGCCGGGCATCCCCGCATCGGCGAGCGCTCGGGGCACGCGTCGTCGCGGCGGGAGCAGGCTGGCGTGGCCGCCGCCGATCCGCAGGTGCTCGCCGCCCTCGCCGAGGGCAACCGTGCCTACGAGGACCGCTTCGGGCACGTCTACCTGGTGTGCGCGAACGGCCGCCCCGCCGAGGAACTGCTCGCCGTGCTCCGCGCCCGGCTCAGCAACGATCCGGCGGCCGAGCGTCGGGTACTCCGCGAGGAGCTGCGGCGGATCAACCGCCTGCGCCTGGAACACCTCCTGGAGGACGCGTGATCTCCACCCACGTCCTGGACGCCGCCCTCGGAAACCCGGCCGCGGACGTCCCCGTCACCCTCACGACGCCCGACGGCGTGGAGCACACCGCGGTCACCGATGCGGACGGGCGGGTGGCCGCGCTGGTGACGGACCTGACCCCGGGTCGGCACGTGCTGCGTTTCGACACGGCCAGCTACTTCGCCACCACCGGCCAGCAGGGCTTCCACCCGGAGGTGCTGATCGTCTTCGAGGTGCGGGCCGGGCGTGATCACTACCATGTCCCGCTCCTGCTCGCGCCCTACGCCTACTCGACCTACCGGGGGAGCTGAATGACCGACGAGCTGTGGCTGCGCCATGCCGTGGACCTCGCCACCGCGAACGTGGGCGCGGGCGGCGGCCCGTTCGGGTCCGTGGTCGTCGCGGAGGGGGTGGTGCTCGGCAAGGGCGTCAACCGGGTCACCCGCGACCGCGACCCCACCGCGCACGCCGAGGTGGTCGCCATCCGGGCGGCCTGCGCGACCCGCGGTGACTTCTCCCTCACCGGGTGCGTGCTCTACACCTCGTGCGAGCCGTGCCCGATGTGCCTGGCTGCGGCGCTCTGGTCGCGCGTGGACCGGATCGTCTACGCAGCGGACCGCCACGACGCCGCGCGGGGCGGTTTCGACGACCGCGTCTTCTACGAGATGTTCGCCACGGACCGGGCGGACTGGGCCACCCGCGTCGAACCGCTCCCGCTGCCGGGCGCCGCGGCGCCCTTCGACGCCTGGCTCGCCGCCGCGGACAGGATCGACTACTAGTGGACCTCGCGTTCGTCACCGATCTGCGCAGGCCCTCGTCGCGGGCCGAGCTGGGCGAGCTCGGGCCGGGGGTGGCGGTCCTGGCCGGCGGTACGTGGCTCTACTCCGAACCGCAGGATCACGTGCACACCCTGGTCGACCTCACCGGGCTGGGTTGGGAGCCGCTCGTCGTCACCGACGGGATCACGGTCGGCGCCACGTGCACGCTGGCCGAGCTCGCCGCCTCCGGGATCCCGCTCGCCACCGAGTGCTGCGGCGCGCTCGCCGGGTCGTTCAAGATCTGGAACACCGCCACGGCGGGCGGCAACGTCTGCCTCGGGCTCCCGGCCGGGCCCGTCATCGCGCTGGCGGCCGCGCTGGACGGTGTCGCCGTGATCTGGACCGCGGACGGCGGGGAACGCCGGATGCCGGTCGCGCGGTTCGTGCTCGGTGACCGGCGCACCGCCCTCGCCCGCGGCGAGGTGCTGCGCGCGATCGAGCTGCCCGCGGCCACGCTGTCGGCCCGGGTGGCCTTCCGCCGGGCCGCGCTCTCGGCGGAGGGCCGCTCGGGGTCCGTCGTCATCGGGCGGGTGGACCCCGACGGCACGTTCGTCCTCACCGTCACCGCCGCCGTCGAGCGGCCGCACCGCGTCGCGTTCCCTGGCATCCCAACCGCATCCGAGCTGGTCGCGGCCCTGGACGGGGTGGAGCGCTGGTTCGAGGACCCGCACGGGGCCCCGGACTGGCGCCGGGCCGTCACGGAGGTGCTGGCGCTGGAGATCCGCGAGGAGCTGGCGTGAGGGTGGACGGGGTCGAGGTCGCGGGCCTGCCGGAGCCGGGTGCCTGCCTGCGGACGTTCCTGCGCGCGGCCGGGCACACCGCGGTGAAGAAGGGCTGCGACTCCGGCGACTGCGGCGCGTGCACCGTGCTGCTCGACGGCATGCCGGTGCATTCGTGCGTGGTGCCCGCGTTCCGGGCGGTCGGGCGGGAGGTCACCACCGCCGCGGGGCTCGGCACGCCGGAGGACCTGCACCCCGTGCAGCAGCGGTTCGTCGCGGCGGGCGCGTTCCAGTGCGGGTTCTGCACGGCCGGGATGGTCGTGACGGCCGTCGCGCTGCCGGCCGATGCCGAGCTGGGCAGCGCGCTCAAGGGCAACCTCTGCCGGTGCACCGGGTACCGGGCGATCGCCGACGCGCTGGGCACCCCGACCGCGCGAACGACCCGTACGGGAACTAGGTCTTCCCCGACGGGCCGTTCGCTCGGGATCGGCGGGTCGCTACCTGCCCCCGCCGGGCCGCGGATCGTCACCGGCCGCGAGCCCTTCACCCTGGACGAGCCCGCTCCCCCGGGGCTGCTGCATGTCGCAGTGCTGCGCAGCCCGCACGCCCACGCCCGCATCACCAGGATCGACACCACCGCCGCCGAGGCGATGCCCGGCGTGCACCTCGTTCTCACCCACCGCGACGTCCCGGCCGTCGCGTTCTCGACGGCGCGCCACCACGACCGCCACGACGATCCCGACGACACCCTGATCCTGGATCCCGTCGTGCGGTTCGCCGGGCAGCGGGTCGCGGCCGTCGTCGCGGAGTCCGTGGCCCTCGCGCAGCGGGCCTGCGCGGCGATCGCCGTGGACTACGAGCTGCTCCCGGCGGTGCTCGAGCCCGAGCGCGCCGCCGAGGGGCCGCCGCTGCACCCCGGCAAGCACACCGCCCGGATCGCCGACCCGGACCGCAACCTCCTCGCCGAGCTGCACACCGCGCACGGCGACGTCGACGCGGGACTCGCCGCCGCGGCCGCCACCGTCGAGGGCACCTGGCGTACCGGTCGCGCCGCCCACGTCAGCCTCGAGACCCACGCCGCGGTCGGACACCTCGATGCGGACGGGCGGCTCGTGGTGCGCTCCGGCACCCAGGTGCCGTTCCTCGTGCGCGACGAGCTGGCGCGCGTCCTCGACCTGCCCCGCGAACGGGTGCGCGTGCACACCGCGCGGGTCGGCGGCGGGTTCGGCGGCAAGCAGGAGATGCTCGTCGAGGACCTCGTCGCGCTGGCCGTGCTGCGCACCGGCAGGCCCGTCCAGTACGAGACCACCCGCACCGAGTCCATGACCGCCACGCCCTGCCGCCACCCCATGCGCGTGTCCGTCCGCGTCGGCGCGACCACCGACGGGGTGCTCACCGCGTTCGCCGTGGACGTCCTCGCCGACGCGGGCGCGTACGGCAACCACTCACCCGGCGTGATGTTCCACGGCTGCCACGAGTCGACGATCCTCTACCGCTGCCCGAACACCCGGGTGGACGCCCGGTCGGTCTACACCAACAACCTGCCCTCCGGGGCGTTTCGCGGCTACGGCCTCGGGCAGGTCCAGTTCGCGATCGAGTCGGCGCTGGACGAGCTGGCCCGCGAGCTGGGCATGGACCCGTTCGAACTGCGACGCCGCAACGTCGTCCGGCCCGGCGATGCGCTCGGCCACGGCCCGCCCGACGATCTCGAGTTCGGCAGCTACGGCCTCGATCAGTGCCTCGACCAGGCCGAACAGGCACTCCGCTCGCCGGACGACGCCACCGCACCCGCGATGTGGCCGCGCGGTGAGGGCATGGCCGTCGCCATGATCGCCACGATCCCGCCGCGCGGGCACCACGCGGAGGCGTCGATCTCCGTCGAGGCCGACGGCGGTTATCTCGTCAGGGTCGGGACGGCCGAGTTCGGCAACGGGACGTCGACCGTGCACGTGCAGCTCGCCGCGGCGGCGCTCGGCACGGAACCGGGGCGGGTGCGGCTGCACCAGTCCGACACCGACGCCGTCGAGCACGACACCGGGGCGTTCGGCTCGGCGGGGACCGTCGTCGCGGGCCGCGCGGTGCAGGACGCCGCGCTGGCGCTCGCGGACCGGCTCCGCGCGGCGGCGGCCGAGCACCTCGGCTGCCACCCGCCGGCCCCCGGGCGGCGCGAGCGAACGGCACGTACGGGAAATAGGTCTTCCCCGACGTGCCGATCGCGCGACACGGGCCGCGCCACCGACGCGGGGTGCCACGGTGGCGCCGGGCACGTGCTCGGCCCGGACGGGGTGCGCTGCGGGGACCGGGTGGTCCCCCTCACCGCGTTCGCCGGTCTCGCGGCGGACGCCACCCACCCGGGGAGCCCGCGGTCGGTGGCGTTCAACGTGCACGCGGTGCGGGTCGCGGTCGACCCGGGTACGGGCGAGGTGCGCGTGCTGCGTTCCGTTCAAGCGGTCGACGCGGGCGTCGTGCTCAACCCGGCACAGCTGCGCGGGCAGGTGGAGGGCGGCGTGGCGCAGGCGCTCGGGTCGGCGCTGTACGAGGACCTCGTCGTGGACGGCGCGGGCCGCGTCACCACCGCGGTGCTGCGCAACTACCACGTCCCTCAGTTCGCGGACGTCCCCCGCACCGAGGTCCTGTTCGCCGACACGACCGACGCGCTCGGCCCGTGCGGCGCCAAGTCGATGAGCGAGGCCCCCTACAACCCGGTCGCGCCTGCGGTCGCGAACGCCGTTCGGGACGCGCTGGACGCGCGGCCGTACGAGCTGCCGATGACGCGCGACCGGGTGTGGAGACTGGCGCGGGGTCGGCGGGTCGGCCCGGCCCGGGGAGGCGATCGCGGACCTCGGTGATCCGCCCGGCACGCTCGGCCGGATACGCCCGGGCCGGGATCAGCCGGGCGCGAACGCCGCCAGGACCTCCGACGGCCACTCGCGACGGCGCCCCCGCGCGCGCAGCGCACCCACCACAACGGGACGTTCGAGGCCGGCGCGCGTGAGCACGTCCTCCAGATGGGCGGCCGGCAGCGCGTCGAGCCAGCGCTGCACGGCTGCGTCGTACGCGGCCGGGGTGAGCGCGCCGTGCGCGCGGAGCCGGGCGAACCCTCCGTCGGGGTAGATGTCGACCCGCAGGTGCGTGACCGTCGGCGCCGCGGGGCCGATGTTGAACCGGTGCGGGGTGTCGGGCCGGACGGGCCTGCGCGGCACGAGCGGTGACCACAGCCGTTTCACGAGGTGGTCGGTGAGGTGCTCACCGAGCCCCGCGGCGTCCGCCGGGTCGATGAACGTGCCGCTGACCTGCACCTGGCCGGGCGCGTTGCCGAGGAAGTGGCCGGTGTCGAACACGATGTCACGCAGCCGGGACGGCCCGGCGAGGGCGACGACGACCCAGTCGTTGCCGCCGTCGCGGCGCCGCGCCGTCTCCCATCCCTCCCCCATCGACCGCGCCGGCCCGGGCAGCAGCAGGTTCTGCGGGGACGAGAAGAACATGTCCGAGCAGCCGACGAGCTGCCCGCCGTTGCCCTGGGCGGCGAGATCGACGGTGCCGTGCAGGTGTCGGGGATCGACGACGGCCTCGCCGTGCACGTGGAAGCGGGCGACCCCGCCGTCCGGGTGGATGGTGAGCCGGACGTGGGTGTAGCGGTGGCGGTCGCTCACGTCGTAGACGTTGGCGGTGTCGCCCTTGGCGGGCGAGCGCGCCACCAGCTCCGTCCACTCGGCGGCGGCGAGCTCGGCGGGGCCCGGATAGTCCTCGCACGCCGTGGCCTGCACGGAGATCTCGGGCGGGTAGTTGCCGCGGAAGTGGGCGGTGTCGACGACGACGCCGTGCACGATCCCGGGGATGCCGAGTCGGACGATCGCGTGGTCCGAGCCGGGTTCGCGGCGGCGGCGGGTCTCCCAGCCGTCGTAGACCTTGCCGCGGTAGCCGAACTCGGTGCGCGGCTGCACGGGGCCCGGCATGACCAGGGCGGCCCGGTCGGCGAAGAAGTCGTCGTTGGCGTCGACCACGGCCCCGCCGAGGCGGCGCGACGCGAGGTCCGGCAGGTGGGTGAACTCGGCGTCCGAGTCGGGACCGCTCGTGGAGTGCGGCAGGCGCACGGTTCATCCCCCTCTGGTCAGCAGCTGCCCGCGGGGCCGGGCGTCGAGGTCGAGTCTGGCCCCTCGCAGCCAGACCTGCCGCACCACCCCGGAGAGGGCCCGGCCGTCGTAGGCCGAGACGGGATGGCGGTGGGCGAGGCGGTGGCGGTCCACGACGAAGGCCTCGTCCGGGGCGAAGACGGTCAGGTCGGCGTCGAAGCCGAGCGCGATGCGGCCCTTGCGGTCCAGCCCGGCGATGCGGGCGGGAACATCGGCCATCCAGGAGACCACGTCGGAGAGGGTGTGGCCGCGTACGCGCGCGCCCGTCCAGACCGCGGCGAGTCCCAGCTGCAGGGAGGCGATGCCGCCCCAGGCGGTGCCGAAGTCCCCGGTGTCGGGGGTCTTCAGCGCGGCAGGGCACGGGGAGTGGTCGGTGGCGATCATGTCGATCACCCCGTCGGCCAGCCCCTGCCAGAGCAGCTCCCGGTTCGACGCCTCCCGCACGGGTGGGCAGCACTTGAACTCGGTGGCGCCGTCGGGGACCTCCTCGGCGGTAAAGGTGAGGTAGTGCGGGCAGGTCTCGGCGGTCACCGCGATGCCGTCCCGGCGCGCCGAGGCGATCATCGGCAGGGCGTCGGAGCTGGACAGGTGCAGGACGTGCACCCGGGCACCGGTCCAGCGGGCCCGCTCGATCAGCCAGGCGACGGCCAGGTTCTCCGCGCCGCGAGGCCGCGAGGCGAGGAAGTCCGCGTAGCGGTCCCCGTGCGGGGTGGGGGCGCGGTCGATGGCGTGGGAGTCCTCGGCGTGCACGATGAGCCTGCTGCCGAACGCGGCGATCTCGGCGAGCACGGGTTCGAGCTCGTCCGGTGGCAGCGGCGGGAACTCGTCCACCCCCGAGTGCAGCAGGAAGCACTTGAAGCCCAGCACGCCCGCGTCGTGCAGGCCGCGCAGCTCCCCGATGTTGCCCGGCACCGCCCCGCCCCAGAACGCCACGTCGACGAACACCTGGTCGCGCGCCGCGGCGCGCTTGCACGCCAACGCCGCGACGTCGACCGTCGGCGGGATCGAGTTGAGCGGCATGTCGACGATCGTGGTGACCCCGCCCAGCGCGGCCGCCCGCGTCGCCGTGGCGAAGCCCTCCCACTCGGTGCGCCCCGGCTCGTTGACGTGCACGTGCGTGTCGACCAGGCCCGGCAGCAGCACCTCGTCCGGCCCGAGCTCGACGACCTCGTCGGCGTCCGGGGCGCCGGCCAGCGGGGTGATCGCGGCGACGCGGCCGTCGCACACGCCCACGCAGCGGGCCACCTCGCCGTGCGCGGTGATCATCCGAGGCGCCCGCAGGACGAGGTCGAACCGCATGCCGGGCATCATCGACCACCCGGGTGTCGCGCGTGTTTCGGCTCCGCGTGGCGTCCCGGCCGGAGCGCGACCCGGGGCTACTCTCCGGTCGTGGGAAATCCGTCGACGTGGTTCATCATCGCCGTGATCGCGCTGTTGTTCGGGGCGGCCCTGCTGTTCGTCGACAGCTCGCGTTCCGGGAAGGGCAACCGGGACCGCCGCCGCTGGGCCGAGCTGCGGGACTGGGAGTGGCTCGACTCCGACCCCGTCCTGCCGAGCCGCTGGCGCTACGGCATCTTCCACCAGGGCGGGCCGGGGGCCGCGAAGAACCTCATCACCGGGGACGTGCCCACCCCGAGCGGGCCGCGGCAGGCCTACGTGTTCGACCACGACCAGGGCGGCAAGCTGACCTCCACCGTCGCCGCCGTGGCCGTGCAGGGCCAGCTCCCCGCCGCCGTCGAGCTGCGGCTGCCGTCCGCACCCCTGCCGGACGACGCCGGCCTGGACCTGCTGGAGCCGGTCGGCGAGCGCTACGCCTTCGTCACGGACGCCGACGCGGTGCGTCCCCTGCTCACCCCGCGGCTCGCCACGGCGAGCGACGCGATCGGTGAGGACGTCGAGCTGCTCTGGGCCGAGGACGCCTGGGTCCTCGCCTCGGCTCCCCTCGGCTCGTCGCCGGACCGGGTGCAGGACCTCCTCGCCGACCTCGCCGAGGTCGCCACCGCACTCGAGGCCGGGCCGCGCCTGCGACAGGTGGTCAACGGCTGACCCTCCCCCGGGCGGGTTGTACCGTTCGCTCGTGGCGACCATGTTCGGGCCGTACCGGCTCGACCGGTTGCTGGGCCGCGGCGGGATGGGCGAGGTCTACGAGGCCTACGACACCGTCCACGAGCGCACGGTCGCGCTGAAGCTGCTGCCCGAGTCCGCCACCTCGGACGAGGAGTACCGGGCCCGGTTCCGGCGCGAGGCGAAGACGGTCGCCACGCTCAACGAGCCGCACGTCATCCCGATCCACAGCTACGGCGAGATCGACGGCAGGCTCTTCCTCGACATGCGGCTGGTCGTCGGCGAGGATCTGGCCGCCGTCCTCGCCCGCACCGGCCCGATGCCACCGTCGCGGGCCGTCGCGATCGTCGAGCAGGTGGCCGCCGCGCTGGATGCCGCGCACGGGGACGGGCTCGTCCACCGCGACGTCAAGCCGTCGAACGTGCTGCTGACGGCGTCGGACTTCGGCTACCTCGCGGACTTCGGCATCGCCCGGGCCGTCGCGGCGCGCACCAGCGCCCGGCTCACCGTCACCGGCGCCACCATCGGGACGCTCGAGTACATGGCCCCGGAGCGGTTCACCGACGGTCCCGTGGACGCCCGCGCCGACGTCTACGCGCTGGCGTGCGTGCTCCACGAGTGCCTGACCGGGCAGCCGCCGTTTCCCGGGCGCACCCTGCCGTCGCTGCTGAACGCGCACCTCAACCAGCCCCCGCCGAGGCCGTCCGCGCTGGTGGCGGGCGCCGCGGCGCTGGACCCGGTGGTGGCTCGCGGGATGGCGAAGCGGCCCGAGGACCGCTACCAGGGCGCGGGCGAGCTCGCTGCCGCGGCCCGGGCGGCGCTCGCGCCGGATCCGCATCCGGACCGTACGCGCCGGCCCGGGCCGCCGCCCCCGTGGCCGCCGCCGGTGCCCGCGCCCCGAGCGAGCGGGCGCGTCACCCGGAGCCGCCGCCCGGTCGCCCTCGCCGCGGTGGCGGCGGTGGTCGCGGTCGCGGCCGTGGCGGGCGGGGTGGCCCTGCTCGGCCGCGGCACCGGCACGGATGCCGGCACCACCACCGCCACGACCGTGACGGACACCCCCGCGACCACGGGCACCGCCACGGCGACCACCGGCGCCGCGCCCGCGCCCTCCGGGCCGGTGCAGCTCGTCCTCGCCGACGGCGGCCCGAACGAGCCGTTCTCCGGCACCGACCAGTTCGACACGTTCAGCTTCGTCTGGAACCTGCGTGCCGAGAACCCGACCGCACGTTCCGTGCTCACCGTCCCGGCCGGCATCGGGAACGCCACGCTGGGCGGGCGCATCGAGCTGGTCGCGAACTGCGCGGCGCGCGTCGTCGTCACCACGGGCTCCGGCCGGGCCGAGAAGCTGGTCGGGGCCGGGTTCCCGCTGGAGATGCCCGCCGGGCTGCCGTCGATCTCGCCCGAGAGCCCGGTCACCGTCGAGATGGCCTTCGACCCCGCCGCCGTGGCGAAGCGCGACTGCAGCGGCCAGGTCCAGTGGGACGACGCCTGGGCCACCCCGATCGCGTGAGCCGGGCCCGCTGGAGCGGTCCGCCCGCACGGCATAGCCTCGCCGGGTGCCCACAGCGCTGATCACCGGGGCGAGTTCCGGCATCGGGGCCGCGTTCGTCCGCAGGCTCGTCCGTGGCGGCCGCGACGTCGTGCTCGTGGCCCGCGACGAGGAGCGCCTCCAGCAGGCCGCGACGCAGGCCCGGGCGGCGGGCGTCACCGCGGAGGTGCTGGCCGCGGACCTGTCGGTGCAGCGGGACCGGGAGCGGGTGGCCCGCCGCCTCGCCGACCCGGACGCCGCGCCCGTCGACCTGCTCGTCAACAACGCGGGGTTCAGCCTGAACGAGGCGGTCACCCGGGCCGAACCCGCCGACCTGGAACGCCAGCTCGACGTCAACGTCCGCGCCGTCCTGCTGCTCTGCCGCGCCGCGGCGCCCGGGATGGTGAGCCGCGGTCGCGGGGGGATCGTCAACGTCTCCAGCGTCGCCGGGTTCCTCCCCGGCAGCTCGCTCTACGGCGCGGACAAGGCGTGGGTCACCACGTTCACCGAGGCGCTCGCGGCGAGCCTCGCCGGCACCGGCGTCCGCGCGATGGCCCTGTGCCCGGGCTACGTGCGCACCGAGTTCCACGCCCGCGCCGGGATCGATCCCGGTCGCCGCGTCGGGCCCCTGTGGCTGGAGGCGGACCGGGTCGTCGCCGACTGCCTCACCGACCTCGCACGCGGGCGCGTCGTCTCGGTGCCGAGCCCGCAGTACAAGGCGCTCGTCACGCTCCTCGACCTGCTGCCGCGCCCGGTGCAGCGCCGTATCAGCGGCGGGTTCGCGGCCCGCCGCGCCGCCCGTAGACCCGCGGACCGCGACGTCCGACCTCCCGAAGGAGAGCGATGACCACCACCGCCGACGCCGAACGCGACGAGCTTGCCGCGCTGGTCCGGGAACTGGGGGTCGTCCACGGCCGGGTCACGCTGTCCTCGGGTGCGCAGGCGGACTACTACATCGACCTGCGTCGCGTCACGCTGCACCACCGGGCCGCCCCGCTGATCGGGCGGCTGCTGCGGGTCCTCACCGCGGACTGGGCCTTCGACGCGGTCGGCGGGCTCACCCTCGGCGCCGATCCGGTCGCCACAGCCGTGCTGCACGCGGCCGCAGCCGACGGCGTCGCCGTGGACGCCTTCGTGGTCCGCAAGTCGACCAAGCAGCACGGGATGCAGCGGCTCATCGAGGGCCCGGACGTCGCGGGTCGCCGCGTCCTCGTCGTCGAGGACACCTCGACCACCGGGTCGTCGGTGCTCACCGCCGTGCGTGCGGTGCGGGACGCCGGGGCGGAGGTGGTCGGCGTCGTGACCGTCGTGGACCGGGACACGGGAGCACGCGAGGCCATCGAGGTGGAGGGAGCCCCGTATCGCGCGCTGCTCGGCCTCGCCGATCTCGGTCTGGGCTGAGCTCGCCCGAGGGTGCTTGCGGGAACGGCGGAAGGCCGTGTCCGGCGACACCACCTTCGCCGGACACGGCCTTCCGTTCCCTGCAGGGCCGAGGGCGTCGCCGTGTCATCGACGCCCGAGGCCGGGCATCCGTGGGGTCGGCCGAGACGGAGGGGAAGCCGACCCCACGGGCCACGTCTTCTACTGCACGGTGATCCGGACCACGTCGAACGCCGGGGTCTGGTTCGCACGCTCCATCATCGGCACGCGGTGCGACCCGTCACCGGCCCACACGGCGCACTGCAGCGTGCCCGCCTGGTCCTGGCCGGGGACGTCGATGGTGACCTTGTCCTCACCCGCACCGCCCTGGTTGTCCTGGGTGGCGAGGAAGAACGCCGGCTCGGGCGAGGCGTCGGGCGCCGCGTCGACGCTGGGCAGGAAGCGGCACGCGGTGTGGAAGTGCCCGCGCTGGATGCCGTTGTCGTCGAGGAAGGAGGCCTCGGCGTAGTAGCCGCCGACGGCAGCGCCGAGGAAGCGGTCGCGCTTGAGGTTGCGGGTGCTCACGACGAGCTCGAAGTCCTGGTCGACGCCCACCTCGGAGGGCGCCTCGGTGATGAGCAGCGACGGGCTCTTGTCCGCCGAGGTCACCTCGCCGAACGACGTCTCGACGCAGCGCGGCGCCTTCTGGAAGCCGTCGTGGGGCTCGAGGTCGCTGTTCGAGCAGTCCGTGCCGAGGATGTCGAGCGACGACGCGGGGGGGTTGTTCCCGTTTCCGTTTCCGTTGTTGTTGCCGTTGTTCCCGTTCCCGTTGCCGTTGTTCCCGTTGCCGTTGTTCCCGTTTCCGTTGTTTCCGTTGTTCCCGTTCTCCACCTGGTTCCGGTCACCGTTGCGACCGCCGCCGTTGCCGCGGTCACCCTCGCGGCCGTTGTCACGGCCGCTTCCACGATCGCCGTTGTTCCCGCCGTCGCCGTCGTTGTCGCCGTCGTTGTCGCGGGCGTTGTCGCGGGCGTTGTCACGGTCGCCGTCGTCCTGGGCGTCGGCCGGGTTGCCGCCGTGTTGCGAGTGGCCGGCCTCGGTGCTCCGGCCGCTCTCCTGGGAGTCGGTGCTCGCAGCGGCGGTGCCGCACGCGGCCGCGACGACGACCAGGGCCACGGCCGTGGACGAGACCGCCAGGGCGCGCCGTACGCGGGCTGCTCGGGGTGATGCTGCCATGGGGAGATGCCTCAGATCGGTGTGTCGGGGAGCGGCGGTCCAGGACGGGCCGGCGCGGGTCGCAGCAGGGGGAGCCGGGGGCTAGCTGCGCAGGGCGTGGCGGGACCGGGCGTCGGTCGCTCGTGGTGCGGGTATCTGGATGAGCGGGGGGACGGGATCGCGGCGCCGCGTCGCGCGCGGCGGCGCGGGGGCGGCCGGGGCGGGGCGCCGACCGGCGTCCCGGTTGCGCAGCGCGACGGCGAGACCGACCGCACCGAGCATGGCGGCGCCGAAGACCAGGGTGGGCACGATGAGGTCGCCGATGTTGCGGCCGCCGGAGAGCAGGCCGGGCGACGGCGCGGCGGGCAGCGCCTGGTAGTCGACCAGGCCGGTGCTCTCGAGGTACTGGATGTGGCGGCTGACGAACGTGTCGGCCTCGGCGGCGAACTGGCGCACGAGATCGTTGCGGGTGCTCGCGCGCACCTCGGCGATCACCGGCAGGACCGAGCCGTGGGCCTCCCGCAGGCGCTGCGTGAAGGCGCGGTCGTAGTCCGAGCCCGTCTTGGACGAGATCTCGGCCATCCACGCCATCTGCTGCGACGTGGGTGCGCTGGGCAGCAGGACGCCGAGCTTGTCGGCCACATCGCGGACGCGGCGGTCGAGGTCGCCGTGCTCGGCCGCGATGTCACCGCCCACCACCTTGACGGCGGGGGCGAGCGCCTGCTGCTCGGCCTGCTGGCCGGTGGGCTGCTCCCAGAGGCCGGCGAGCCGGACCTTGACGAGCAGGTCCCGGTCCGCGGGCCCGAGCGGGCCGTACGGGGTCTGCACCCAGCCGCCGACGCCGGGCGTCCCGGACGACCAGGACTGCCAGACCGAGAACGTCACGGCGAGGAGCACGGCGGCGACGACGGCGCGGCGGAGATTTCGGGGAACGCGGCGCAGCATGAGGGCCTTCCTTGGTGGTACTGGTGCGCGCGAGGGGGAGCGTGCGCACCCGGGGGACCGGTTGGGGAACCGGGCGTTGCTGGGGAGCGGTCAGACCATGTCGAACTGTTCGGTGTGGATTCGGTCGAGCGGTACGTCGAGGACGGACAGGGCGTCCAGGGCGTCGGTGACGAGCCCCGCGGGCCCGCAGAGGAAGTAGTCGAGGTCGCCGAGCCGTTCCTCGGCGGCGAGGACGGCGGTGAGCAGGCCGACACCGATGTCGCCGGTGTGGCCGCTCCAGTCGGGGACGGGCCGGCGCAGCACCTCGGTGACCTCGAGGTCGAGCTGGGTGCGCATGACGGCGAGCTCGTCGCGGAAGAGCAGTTCCTCGCGGCGGCCCGCGACGACGACGAGCCGGTAGGGGCGCCGGTCACCGCGGTGGGCGGCCGTGCGCAGCATGCTCATCATCGGCGTGACACCGACGCCACCGGCGATCATGACGACCCCCGTGCGGCCCGTGCCCGGCGTGAAGGCGCCGTGGGGACCGTCGACCCAGACGGGGCTGCCGGGGTGCAACCCGGGCAGGGCCTTCGTGAAGTCGCCCGCGTGGCGGATCGTGAACTCGACGGTGTGGTCGCGCCGTGCCGCCGACGCGATCGTGAACGGGTGCTCCTGCGCGGCGGGCGAGCGGTCGAGGCGGATCCAGGCGAACTGGCCGGGCTCGAAGTCGAACACCTCGCCGGAGTGGCGCGTGCGCGCCTTGAGCACCAGCGTGCTGACGGTGTGGGTCTCGGCGCGGACCTGCTGGACGATGAACTCGGCCGTCGGGTCGAGCATGGTCCGCCAGATCCAGCGGTAGCCGAGCACCGCGATCAGCAGGGCGGCGATGGCGGCGAACATGCCGTCCATCACGGGGTGGGCGACGAGCTTGTTGAGGAACCACACGTGCAGCCCGGCGAACAGCAGCGAGGCGGCCGCGAGGCCGACATGGCTCCAACGGAACGCCTCGTAGGCCAGCCGCAGCCGCGAGCGCAGCATCGCGAGGACGATGAGCGTGAGCATCGCGACGGTGGACGCGGTGGCGGAGAGCGGGGCGGGGCCGGCGTGCGTGACGTCGAGCAGCGCGACCTTGGCCGGGTCGGCTGCGACCACGCAGGCCAGGTGCAGCAGCGTGAGGATGGCGGCCGAGCAGCCGAGGAACCGGTGGACGTCCAGGACGCTCTCGATGCCGAAGGCGCGCGTGAGCGAGCGCAGCCGGGAGGGCAGGATGGTGGCGCACGCGAGTGCCGAGAGCGCGAGCAGTCCGGTCACGGTCGAGAGCTGGCTCCACATCGGCCCGGCGGGTGTGATCGCGAGGTACAGCAGCACCGGGAGCACGAGCACGGCCCCGAAGGTGACGAGCCACGCCGTGCGGGCGATCCGCTGTTCCATGGCCGGGGACGTTAGGGAAGCAGGCAGGGCCGAGGTTGCGAAGCTGAAACCCCAGTGGGACGGATAACCATCGAGACGCGACGAGCGGCGAGGGGTTAGGCTGTTCAGCCTAACCCAGTAGGCCGTCTGCCCAGCGAGCTCTCAGATTTCGGTCAGATCTCGGTCACTCACTGTCATTCGTCGCGTCGTTGCTGGCCGGAGCGGTGCGCCGGTCGCCGACAACGCTATTCGGTGCAACGTCCCCACGCCCGTTCGTTCCGTGGTGCAGCTATCACGAACGGGTCACGGCACTGCGGGTCGGCGCGCCGACGGCAGGACGGCGGTGTCGGCGGGTCCCCCTGCGCCGCTCGACGACGCCCGCAGGCCGCTCTCCTCGACGGGCCGCGCGCTCTCGGGGAATCGCGATGGCCGCCCGGTCTCACCGGTGCCGAAATGCTCCACCGCGCGCTTTGCATCATTCTCGAGAGAATGGGCGATCACCACCATTACCGGACCGGGTGCGGGAGCGGGGCCGGCGGACCGGACGCGGCCGGTCCGCCCCCGGCTACCGGCGATCGTGACGCGCCTCGCGGTCTTCGGGCTGGTGGCGGGGCCGATCCTGGACGCCTCGCCCGGTGGCGGCGATCGTCGGGCCGCCGCGGCGATGGTCACCCGCGTGCGCACAGATCCCCGCGAGTTGCGCATCCGGCAGCCGCGAGTTGCGCATTTCATCGGCCCATGTTCGCCGTCCCGTCCGGCGTCGCGGCGCCACTGGCCCGGCGGATCGCGCAAGTCGGGCTGACAGAATGCGGAACTCGCGAGCGGCCCCCGGCCGGGTACGGGCGCCCGCCGCGGCATCATCGGCGCCGTGAGCACCGACGCCCGGGACGCCGACGAACCGCTGGGTCCCTCGGAGTGGACGGCTTCCGGCCAGGTCGGGGTGGGCCCGTGGCCGGGCGGTCGGGAGTCCTGGCCGGAGGGCCCCGAGTACGACCCGGAGCTGCTCGCGCACGGCGACACCCGCAACGTCGTGGACGCCTACCGCTACTGGCGGCGCGAGGCCGTCGCCGCGGAGCTGGCCGCCCGCGCGCACCCGTTCCACGTGGCGATCGAGAACTTCGGCCATGACCACAACATCGGCACGGTCGTGCGCACGGCGAACGCGTTCGCGGCGGCCGGGGTGCACATCGTGGGGCGGCGCCGATGGAACCGTCGGGGCGCGATGGTCACCGACCGCTATCTCGCCGTCCACCACCATCCCGACGTCGCAGGCCTCGTCGCGTTCGCCCGTGCCGAGCACCTCGCGGTCGTGGCGGTCGACAACACCCCGGGCGCGCTGCGCCTGGAGACAGCGGACCTGCCGCGTGCCTGCGTGCTGCTGTTCGGCCAGGAAGGCCCGGGTCTCACGGAAGAGGCGCGGGCGGCCGCGGATCTGGCCGTCTCGATCGCCCAGTTCGGTTCGACGCGCTCGATCAACGCGGGCGTGGCGGCGGGGGTCGCCATGCACGCCTGGATCCGCAGGCACGCGGACCTCTCCCGGGCCTGGTGACGGTCACGCGTGCGCCGCGCCCAGCTCCAGCGCGAGAACCCCCGCAACGACGAGCACGATGCCGCCCACCTGCACCCAGGTGAGCGACTCCCCGAGGAAGAAGGCCCCGATCAGCGCGACCAACGTGACGCCGAGCGCCGCCCACACGCCGTACGCGACGCCGAGGGCCATCCCGCGCTGCAGCGCCTTCGACAGTGAGTAGAACGCGAGCGCGTAACCGGCGGCGACGATCAGTGACGGGAGGAGCCGGCTGAACCCGTCGGAGTAGCGCAGCGACACCGTGGCCGTCACCTCCGCGACGATCGCGACGGCGAGCCATACCCACATCGGGCCATTATCGGGCCACGGGCGCCCGGAACCGTTCAGCGGCCGCTGTACTCCTCGCGGCGCCGGAGCATCACCAGTGCCATCGCGGGCAGCATCAGCACGTGCCCGACGATCATCATCGCACCGCCGGAGAGCAGTCCGGTCCACAGCAGCGGGAAGAGGACGACGAACGACAGGTACATCGCGAGGCCCATCTCGGCGATCGCGATCCACGAGTGGTGTTTCCAGGCCATCCACACCGTCATGCCGATGGTCATCTCGGTGGCCATGAGCAGCGCGTGGGCCTCGGGGCCGGGATGGCCGAACACCAGCATCGCGAGCGGGCCGAGCAGGAGCATGCCGGCCAGCATCGCGGCGATCATCTGCAGGTAGTGGACGACGAACGGGCGTGAGCGCAGCGCGGTGGTCATTCGGGCCTCCTCAGCGGTCGATGGTGGCGAAGCTGCGGCGGTACTGGTCGGGTGGGACACCGAGCCTGCGCAGGAACGCGCGGCGCATCGTCTCCGGCGAGCCGAAGCCGCAACGGGAGGCGACGCGGGAGACCGCGATCGGTTCGGACTCCAGCAGCCGCCGCGCGGCCTCGACACGGACCTGCTCGACGTACTCGGCAGGGGTGCTGCCGAGCAGCCGGGTGAACTCGCGGCTGAAGTGGCGCTCGCTCATGCCGACGCGGGCGGCGAGCACGGGAATGCGCAGGTCGGCGGCCGGTTCGGCGTGGATGTGGTCCTGCGCGGCGCGCACGGACGGGCGCGGCGCCGGATCGGACCAGACCGGTGCGGCGAACTGGCTCTGGCCGCCGGGGCGGCGGGTGAAGACGACGAGCTCGCGGGCGATGTGCTGGGCGAGGTCGGGGCCGTGGTCGGCCTCGACGAGGGCGAGCGCGAGGTCGATGCCCGCGGTGACGCCGCCGGAGGTCCACACGTTGCCTGCGCGCAGCCAGATGGCCTCGCAGGCGACGTCGACGGACGGGTGCTCGTCGGCCAGGCGACGGGCGAAGCGCCAGTGGGTGGTGGCGCGCCTGCCGTCGAGCAGGCCCGCGGCGGCGAGCGGGAACGCCCCGGTGCACACGGAGGCCACGCGCTCGGCGCGGGGTGCGGCCCTGCTCAGCCACGCGACGAAGCCGGGCCGTTCCTTCGCGACCCGCCGCACGCCGAGCCCACCGGGGACGAGGAGCGTGCCGATGGGGCCGCGTTCGGGCAGCGCGACGGCGGCGAGGAGGTCGAGGCCGGAGTCGGCGGCGACGGGTCCGGGCGTGGACCCGGCGAGGGTGACGGTGTACCCGTCGCCGGCACCTCGTCGGCGGAGCAGGTACGTCGCGGCCTGGAAGACCTCGTGCGGACCGACCACGTCGAGCGGCTGGAAGCCGGGGATGAGCGGGATGAGGACGTCGTGCACGTCCCCTACCGTGGCGCCGGCGGCCGGATGGCGTCAATGACCGGTATCCCTCGGATTCGGCCACCGATGCCGTCGAGAACGACATTGCTCCGAATTTCGCGCGCTTCAAGGAAGCGCAACGTCGTTCTCGACGGGGAGGGCGGCCGGGTCAGACGGCGCGCCGCGCCTCCCAGCGGGCCTTCACGACCTCGACGATGATCGGCAGGATCGACACGAAGACGATCAGGATGAGCATCAGCTCGATGTTCTCCCGCACCCACGGGATCTGGCCGAGGAAGTAGCCCAGCACCGTCACGCCGGCGGCCCAGGCGACGCCGCCGATGAGCGAGTAGGTGAAGTAGCGGCGCGGGTCCATCTGCCCGACGCCCGCCATCACGGTGATGAACGTGCGCACGATCGGCACGAACCGGCCCAGGACGATGGCGCGGTTGCCGTACCTGTCGAAGAACGTCTGCGTCCTGACGACGTGCTCGGGTTTGAACAGCCGCGACCGCGGCCTGTCGAACACCGCAGGGCCGGCGGCGCGCCCGATCCAGTAGCCCACCATGTTGCCGATCAGCGCTGCGACCACCAGCACCAGGCAGACCAGCCACAGCGGGCTCTCGATCGCACCGCTGGCGACGAAGAGCCCCGCGGTGAACAGCAGCGAGTCCCCTGGCAGGAAGAACCCGAGCAGCAGGCCGCACTCGGCGAATACGATGAGCGCCAGCCCCACCAGGGCCCACGGGCCGAGCCACTGGATGATGGTGTCCGGCTGGAGCCACTCGGGGCCGAGCGCGAGGCGATGGGGCACCCGTCGAGGTTACCGAACCGGGAGTCCCGGCCGGGCCCGCGTCCGGCACGCTCCGGTACGCAGGGGGCGCTCAGCCGACGATCGGGAGCAGTCCCGGCGCGAACAGCGAGATCAGAGCCAGGACGACGCCCAGTGCGACGCCGGCAGCCAGGGCCACCGCCAGACCGACGACGATCTGGCGCCGCATCGTCCGGGCCGTCGCTGCCGCGGGCCGGACGGGCGCGACCGGCATGACGACCGGCGGCGCGGTCATCGGGGGTGCGTACCCGCCGCTCACGGCGCGCGCACGCAGCGCGTCGGCGAGTCGCTGTTCGGCGGCCCCCGGCCCGTCCACGCTCACGCCCCCCGCGAGCGTTCGGCCATCACCCGGCTGACGGCGTCCAGCGCCCGGCTGGCCGTCGACTTGACGGTCCCCTTGCTGATTCCGGTGGCGTCGGCGATCTCCTGCTCGGAGAGCCCGCCGTAGTAGCGCAGGACGAGCACCTCGCGCTGACGGGGCGGCAGCGTGCCGAGCGCGTCCACGACCGCCTGGTGCTCCGCGGAGAGCATCGCGAGCGACTCGGCGGACCGCGAGTTCACCCCGTGCGGCATCACGTAGTCGCGTGCGGTGCGGCGCCGCCGCAGCACCGACCGCGACCCGTTGATCACCGCGGTGCGCAGGTAGCCGATCGCCGCGGCCTCGTCGCGCAGCGTCGCCCAGTGGCGGTGCAGACCCGTGAACGCCTCCTGGACCACGTCCTCGGCCGTACCCGGATCGTCCACGAGCAGGAGCGCAAGACGGACCATCCGGGCGCGGTGGTCGCGGTACAGGTCGGCCAGCGTGCGTGGGACGCCGGGGTCCGGCGGGGGCCGGGAGTCGATGCGCCGCAGCTTCGTGAGCGTCTGCTCGACAGGGGACTCGTGCCCGACACTCATGAGCAAAGCGTATGACCCCCGGCCCGGGGCCCGTGCGTCAGGTCCGGGACGCAGCGAAGATGCCGGCGATCGTGCTGTCCAGTGTGGAGTTGAAATCGGCGTCGCTCTGGTCGGCGTGCAGGCCCTCGGTGAGCGCCCGGGAGAAGCTCGCGATGACGCCGTGGTTGCGGGCCAGCAGCTCGTTGGCCTCCTCGCGGCTGTACCCCCCGGAGAGCGCGACGACGCGGACGACGCGCGGGTGGGCGACCAGGTCGGCGTAGAAGCCGTCCTCGCTGGGCAGCGTCAGCTTGAGCATCACGGGCCGCTGGGCCGGCAGCTGGTCGAGGTGCTTGGTGATGGCCGCCTTGAGCAGCTCCTCGGCCTCCGCCTTCGTCGGGGAGTGGATGTCGACCTCGGGCTCGATGATCGGGCAGAGGCCGGCGTCGAGGATCTGGTGGCCGATCTCGAACTGCTGGTCGACGATCGCGTCCACGCCGCCGCGGTCCGCCTGCTTGATCACCGAGCGCATCTTGGTGCCGAACATCCCCAGCTCGACGCTGCGCGCGAGCAGCTCGTCCAGGCCGGGGATGGCCTTCATGAGCTGCACGCCCTTGTCCTCCGCCGCGAGCCCTTTGTCGACCTTGATGAACGGGACGACACCCTTGACCGACCACAGGTAGTCGCCGGTCTGACGGCCCTCGACCCGGCGGTCCATCGTGTTCTCGAACAGGATCGCTCCGAGCACCCGCTCGCCGGTGAACACCGGGCTCGTCATGATGCGGGTGCGCATCTCGTGCATGCGCGTGAACATCTCCTCGTCGTTCGAGTAGGCGTCCTCGCCGATGCCGTAGAGCTTCAGTGCCTTGGGCGTGCTCCCGCCGCTCTGGTCGAGCGCGGCGATGAAGCCCTCCCCGCTCGAGACCTTCTCCAGCTGCTCGCGGTTCGTCACGG
>NZ_JBFWVQ010000082.1:0-28072 GCF_050246655.1 Pseudonocardia sp. | reverse complement strand
TCGATCACCACCAGCTTCGCCCCGTTCCTGCGGGCCTGGCTGACGAACGGCCACAGGTGCAGGTGGGAGGACAGCATGTTGTGGCCCCAGACCACGATGTAGCGGGCGTGGACGATGCCCTCCGGGTCCGTGACGGCCGGCCCGACGGTCCGCAGGAAGGCCGAACCGCGCGTCGACGTGCAGAACGTCCGCTCGGTGATCGTGGCGCCGAGGCGGTGCATGAACGGGTTGATCGCCTCGCCGCCGTACTCGGCGGCGATGGCCGCGAACCGGCTGCAGATCTCGTGTACCGCCTCGTCCCAGGAGATGCGTTCGAACTGCCCGGAGCCCTTCGGGCCCGAGCGGCGCAGCGGGTGCAGGACCCGGTCGGGGTGGTAGGCGTGCTTCTCGTAGTCGTTGACCTTCGCGCAGAGCCCGCCCCGGGTGAAGGGGTGGTCGGGGTCGCCGCGCACACCAGTGACGGTGTCGTCCTCGACGGTCACCAGGATGGCGCAGGTGTCCGGACAGTCGTGGGCACAGGCCGCGCGCACGACGCGCGTGCCCGGCTCCTCCTCGACGGGGCGTTCGACGGGTGTGGTGGTCACGGCAGCGGTCTCCTCGATCGGAATCGGCGGCCGGGGCCGCCGCGGCGCCGTCGACGTGGCGGCCCCGCTCGTATCGACGAATGTAGGGCGGCCACGCCTGCGCAAGTACCTGCAGATGCAGGTCGGTCGACGGACCCAGGTTTCACGCCTGTTGCGGCGACGTTGCGGGCATTCTCGAAATGACCTTCCCGGCGTGTCGAACCGTCTCGCGTGCCGGTCCGTGGAATTGATCTGCATTTGCAGGTGTGGCCACGAGGGCCGGGCCGGACAGCATTCTCGGCGGCCGGCCGAGGAAAGGATCACGATGCGTGCCGCCGCTGCCGCTCACTGAGCCGCACCGACCGTGAAGGACCCGCCATGCCCTACGTCATCACCGACGCCTGCGTCGACGTCATGGACCGCACCTGCGTGAGCCAGTGCCCCGTGGACTGCATCCACGAGGGCGAGCGGATGCTGTACATCCATCCCGACGACTGCATCGACTGCGGTGCCTGCGAGCCGGAGTGCCCGCAGGACGCCATCCACCTTGCCGACGCGCTCCCGTCCGATCTCGCCCACTTCGCCGCGATCAACGCCGACTTCTTCACGTCCTCCGAGTACGGCCCGGCGAAGGATGACGGGCGTGCGTCGGCCGTCGATCACCCGTACGTCGCGGGGATCCCGGGCCGTACCTAGTACTCCAGCCGTAGATCGTTATCTTCCGGCGTGGCGGTCCCGGACGTAGGGCGGCCACCGCGTGATCCTCGTCCGTTGTGTCGACATCTGAAGATCAAACGGTGGCCGTGGGCCACAGCGTAGGGCCAGCGCGCTGGCAGGACGAGGCCGACAGGCTGCTCGACCGGATGGCCGGACGGTTCGCCCGGGTCGAAACCCGCCGTAGGTCGCGCGGGTTCGTGCTCGGGTTGCTCGCCGACCTGCCACGCAAGAACTGGGTCGGGGTGCAACGCCAGTACACCGGCACCGCCGGGCGGATCGAGAATGCCCAGGTCGCGGTCTACCTCACCTACGCCGGCGACCGCGGTCACGCGATGATCGACCGCGAGCTCTACCTGCCGAAGTCGTGGACCACCGACCCCGACCGTCTCGTCGAGGCCGGGGTGCCCGACGACATCGAGTTCGCGACCAAGCCCGCGCTGGCCGCCGGGATGCTCACTCGCGCCGCTGAACGCCGGCGTGCCGGCGCGGTGGGTGGCCGGGGACGAGGTCTACGGCGCCGATCCCGTCCTGCGCGCCGAGCTGGAGTCCCGCCGGGTCGGGTACGTGCTGGCCATCGGGTACGACCGCCGCATCCCCACCGCGGCCGGGCTGCTGCGCGCCGACGAGCGCACCGCAGGCCTGCCGAAACATGCCTGGCGGCGGCTCTCCGCCGGGCCCGGCGCGAAGGGCGTTTCGAGACGTCCTGGCTCCCCCGCGTCCCATGCGCGGACGTCGATCAGCGCGGCGAAGCCAGGTCGTGGTCCGGCCAGCCGAGCAGCTTGGCGCCGAGCACGGCAGCGTGGATGGTGAACCGCTGGGCAGGGTCGGTGGGGTCGTTGTCGGTGAGCGTCCTGATCCGGTCGAGGCGGTAGGTGACCGCGCGGACGGACAGGTGCAGGCGCCGCGCAGTTTCGGTGGTGACGCCGCCGGTGGCGAAGTAGGTATCGAGGGTGCGCAGGAGAGGGGCGGCTCCGCCGCGCGCCTGATCAAGTGCACCGAGGACCGACTGAACGAGGTCGGTGATGGCGGGCTGGTCGCGCAGGAGCACGCGGTAGATGAGCAGCTGCTCGGCATGGATCACCGGGGTGTCCAGATGCAGGCGCACGGCCATGGTCATGGCCTCGCGAGCCTCCTCGTAGGAGCGGGGGATTCCGTACGCCCCGGGGTAGGGGCGTCCCACCGTGACCCGCCATGGCCGGCCGCGGGGCGAACGGTTGAGTTCGTCGAGCATGAAGTCGCCGAGCTTGGCCGGCGCCGCCGGCGGTCCGGGCGGGGACGGCAGATCCGCGTCGGCCGGAGCGACGACGACGATCCAGCCGTCCTTGGTGGCCACGAGGACGTCGCGGTCACCGACCCGGTGCACGACCGCGCGTTCCAGCGCGCTGATCGCCGCCTCGGCGTCGTCGAGCCGACCGGTCGGTGCGGCCAACGCCACCTGGTGCTGGCGACCCACGTCCAGCCCGAACGGCTCGGCCCGTTCCACCAGCCGGCCCACGTCCGCGTCGCCGCGCAGCAGATCATCGATGAACTCCCGGCGCAGCGTCTCCTCCCAGCGCACCTTCTGCCGGCGAGCCTCGGTGTAGCCCTCGGCCAGGCTGGCGACCGCTGCGTCGACAACGTGCAGCACCGCGTCGGCGGCGGCCCGCACGGCAGCGCTGTCCCTCGACCGGATCACCATCGGGAGCTCTCCCCACAGCCGCCGCGCCGCGCAGAGGTAGAGCTGCACGGCGCTGCTCGCCGACACGCCGAGCTCGGCCGCCCGCCGGCCGAGCAGGCCCACCGCGGCGAGTTCGGACGGGTGGGGCTTGCGTCCGGTCGTGGCGGCGTCGGCCAGCAGCGTCAGGTAGTCGCCGAGAAGCTCCACCGGCACGCCGCCGGCCTCTCGACCAGCGGCGTGCGCCACCTCGGTCAGCCAGGAGCCGTCGGCCGTCGACGACTCGGCCGGCGTGCGTGGACGATGCTCACCTGGGTCGGTCATGGTCGCCGTTCCGTGCCTGCGTGGGGTCGGTGCAACCATGTCACCACGCTCGCCGGGCAGTGCCTGGGCTGTGGGCTACGACGTCCATCGCCGGTTCCTCGGGGTGCTCGGGCCCTTGCGGTGGCCCGAGCCGTGATCACGTTCCGGGGCCGGATCCGCGACGCGCCCAGCAGGGCGCGTGGGGGTCGACGCGTTGTCGTAGCGGATGATCGCAACCGGGCGATCACCGTAGTGCTGGACGGCCTGGCTGACCGAGCCGAGCACCGTTGCGAGGACGCGACCGCGGCCTCGGGTCCCGACGACGAGCAGGGCGGCACCGCGGGACTGGGCGACCAGCGCGCGTGCAGGGTCGCCGCGGACGAGCACGGTGTGGACAGGCACGTCGGTGAACTCCGGTCGCCAGCGGTCGAGTACACGCTCCACCGTTCTGCGCGCGAGTGCCTGGGCCAGGGCGCACGGACCGGATACCCCCTCGAGATCGGCGGGTGGGTCCGGGGTCCAGGCGTGTACGGCGACCAGGGGGATGCCGCGCTGGCGCGCGGCCTGGAACGCGAACCCGACCGCGGGGGTGCGCGTCGCGGCTGCATCGACGCCGACGACGACGCGGGGTGGTGACCACCGAAGATCGTCGGCGCAGTCGGGCGGTGGGACGACGACGACGGGACAGCACGCATGCGCGGCGACCTGCACGGACAACGACCTCGCCAGCAGGGCGCGCAGCCCGGACCGACGCCGGCGGCCCAGCACGACCAGGCACGCGCCGGTGGCTTCGCCGAGCACGGCCCGGGCCGGTGGCCCGCACAGCAGCAGCGGCGACACCTCGACGTCGGATGCGACCGAGCGGGCGCGGGCGACTGCCCGGGCCAGCGCGTGCTCGGCTGCCGCCCGCGCCATGAGGACGCCGTCCGTCGTCGGGACGACGCCGTACGGGTCGACGGGCAGCGGCAGCTGGAAGGCGTGCACGACGTGGAGCGGGCGCCCCCGGGCAGATGCCTCGGCGCTTGCCCAGTCCACCGCATCGCCGGCCGAACCGGCCGCATCGATCCCGACGACGACGGGAGCCCGCCCTCGCGCCGGACTCATGGCTCTGCCACCGCGCGCGCTGTCGTCGCCACGGTGGAACGCGCCCGAGCGGCCGGGGCGACGCCGCGGACAGCGCCGTCCTGGGCGGGAGCCGGCTGGATGATGATCTGCATGCTGACCTTGGCCTTCCGGTCGTCGGCCGTCGTGATCCGCACGGCATTCGTCAGGTGGACCGACGGCGGGTGCCGTGCGGAGGCCGGCAGATCAGCCAGATCAGTCCGATCGCGCAGGCGAGCGCGAGCGCTCCTGCGAGCCACCCGACCAGCAACATCAGCGCGATCAGCACCACCGCGACCGTGATCGCCGTCTTGGCCGGAACCCCGAGGGGCTGGCGGTCCAGGCGTTGCGCGCGAGCGTCGAATGCCTGCGGGAACTCGCTGTCGTCGGCGATGAGCTGGCGTTCGAGCTCACGCAACGCCTTCCGCTCGTGATCACTGAGCATGACGCACCTCCTGCTGGAGCGACCCTCCGCGAACCGTTCGGGTCCAACCTCGGTCACTTTGTATCGTACCACGATATATCGTGAGACGATACAGTTCGACGATGGCGCAACGAGATGCCGGGCCGGTCGGGGACGGCGAGCCGGTCGCAGGGCCGTTGACGAAGCAGGACTTCGAGGCGCTGGCCCGGTTCCGCTTCGGGATCCGCCGCTACCTGCGCTTCAGCGAGGAGACGGTGCGCAGCTACGGGGTGACCCCGCAGCACTACCAGCTGTTGCTGGCCTTGAAGGGTTTCCCCGGCCGTGAGTGGGCGACCGTGCGCGAGCTGGCCGAGCGACTCCAGCTGCGGCATCACAGTGTGGTCGAGCTGGTCAACCGGGCGCAGGGCCAGGGGCTCGTGGAGCGCGCACCGGATTCGGACGATGCGCGCGCGGTGCGGGTGCTGCTGACCCGGGACGGCGAGCAGATCCTGGCCCGCCTCAGCGCGCTGCACCGCGACGAGCTCCGCCGCATGAACGGCACGCTCACCCTTCCCACCTGGCACGGCGAACCCGAGGAGGGCGGCGACGACGGCCGAGGCCTCAGCGCTCGGTGACCAGGGTTGCGATCTGTGCGCCGAGCGCGAGGTCGGGCACCGACCCGAAGGCGTGGCTGCGCAGCCGCCCGGCCCGGTCGATCAGCATCGTGGTCGGGGTGCCCTGCCATTCGGTAGCGGGCGAAGGTCACCGGTGTGGGGTCGTCGCCGTCGTGGCGGTCGATCGCGATGGGGAAGCGCAGCCGGTTCTCGTGGGCGAACGCGCGCAACGCGACCGGGGTCATCGCCTCGTGGTGCTCGAAGACGGTGTGCAGCCCGAGCACGACGACGTCGTCGGCGGGGAACGTGCCCGCGACCCGCAGCGCCTGCGGAAGTGAGTGGCTCACGCAGCTGGGGCACAGCATCTGGAACGCCTCCAGCACGACCACCCGCCCGCGGAGCTCGGCGAGGGTGACCGGATCGGAGTTCAGCCACTCGGTGACGTCCAGTTCGGCCGCCAGCACCGGCTCGTCGGTCATGGGATGTGGTCTTTCCCCGCTCTCCGTGAGCGGCTACGCTAGCACGAGATTTAGGACTCCTAACTCGTCAAGGAGGTCTGCGTGACCACCACCGCGCCGTCCGGATACACCTACGACGACCCGGCGCTGCCGCCGTCCCCGGTCAGCGTCGAGGACCTGGAACGACTCAAGGCGAGCGTGCTGTTCACCGACGACGACGCCGCCGCGCTCGCCATGGCCGGGGACGTGCTGGCCGACCAGATCACCGACGTGCTCGACACCTGGTACGGCTTCGTCGGCGCGCACCCGCACCTGGTGGCCTACTTCGCTGACCCGGACGGCGAGCCGATCAAGGCTTACCTGGACGCGGTCTACCAGCGCTTCGGGCTATGGATCCTGGACACCTGCCGGCGTCCGTACGACGAGCGGTGGCTCGCCTACCAGCACGAGATCGCGCAGCGGCACACCCCGGACAAGAAGAACCGCACCGACCGGGTCGACTCGGCGCCCGCCGTGTCGCTGCGCTACCTCATCGCGTTCGTCTACCCGATCACCGCCACGATGCGGCCATTCCTGGCCAGGAAGGGGCACTCCGAGGCCGACGTCGAGCGCATGCACCAGGCGTGGTTCAAGGCGGTCACCCTGCAGGTCGCGCTCTGGGCCCGGCCCTACGCTGCTCGAGACTGGTAGGGACGAGGAGCACACATGGCCGACGAGCCGCCGGATCTGGACCAGCGGCTCGTCGATGCCATCGAGCGCGTCGGCGATGCCGCGCGAGCCATGCTGCGCCGGGCAGCCGCCGCGGAGGGGCTCACCCCGACCCAGACCCAGCTGTTGCTGCGGATCACGTCGGACACGGCTCCCGCGCAGGGCACCGGCACGCTGGCCAGCTGGCTGGAGGTGACGGCGCCCACCGTCAGCGACGCGGTCCAGGCGCTGGCCCGCAAGGGGCTGGCCGAGCGAGTGCCCGATGCCACGGAGCCCCGACGGCGCGTGTGGTCCGCGACGCCGGCCGGCCTGCAGGCCGCGGCCAGGCTGCGTGGCTGGCGCGATCCGCTGCTGACCGCGCTGGGCGACCAGCGGGACGGCGCGAAGGCCGGCGCGCTCTCGTTGCTGTTGACGACGATCGCCGCGCTCAACGCCAGAGGGCTGATCAGCACCGCACGCACCTGCCTGACGTGCCGCTTCTTCAGCGGTGAACCCGACGGTGAAGCCTGGTGCGCGTTGCTGGAGACCCCGCTGGTCCCGGCCACGCTGCGGGTCGACTGCCCAGAGCACTGTCCGGTGTCGAGCGCGTGACCTGACTCGGTGACGACGGTGTCGTCCAGCACCGCGGACCGGGCTCAATCACAGCGAGGCGGCGGCGGGTGAGCGTCGGCAGCGTGGCGGTATGGGACTGCCTTGACCAACCTCACCGTCATCGTCTCGCCGCTCGGGATCCGGTGTTCACGCCGTTCCCCCGGCCGGGCGCCGGACAGCGCCATGCCCAGCGGCGAGCTGGGCGAAAAGATCGGGAGCTCGTCGTTGTCGGTGGATTCCTCGCGGTCGGCGAGCAGGAAGGTCTCGGTGAGCCCTGCCGCCTCGTAGTGCACGGTCAACACCATGCCCGGCTCGGCGACGCCGTCGTCGGGTGGCTCGTGGTCGACGGCCGCGTTGCTGACGAGTTCTTGGAGATGTCGGATCCTGAGCGCGCGGTACTCCCGGTCGGTGTGTCCTCGATGCCCGTCCGTGGCGCGTTCTACCAGTAGCCGCGCGAGCTCGACCCGGACCCGGTCCAAGGTCTGTTCGGTCAGCCAGACTCGCTGCGTGTCGACCGGCATCGGTCGGTCCTCCTGTCGCTGTGGGGGCGGGGACGTCGGGGTCTCGTCTCGAGGTTCAGCCCATTCGTCCGAGCCTGACGGACCGGATGAACGGGACCCGATGACCGGCCTCGACGAGATCGCGACGGTCGGACCGTGTGCGCCCGACCGGATCGTCATCGTCGACCACGTCGCGTGGAACCGGGATCGAGCACCGTTGCACGATGTGCTCGGCGAGCCGCATGGCAGCGCTTCGCACCGACGTCGGTACCGATCCACGGTCGGCCGCCAGCTCGAGGCCTATCGCGCACAGGAGACTGTCCACAGGGCGTGCCAGGTCTTCTGCGGTCACGCCCGCCTTCCGGCGCGCGCGAAGGAGCAGAGCAGCGGATCGGCACGCGTCGGCCTCCGTTCGACCGGCGCTGTCCGGACAAGTGTGCGACATCATCGGGGTGCCTCCTGGTCGGTGCCTGGTCGGTGCAGGTGCGCCCGCGCGCGTGGTCGATCCCCCCGCCAGTCGGGCCGGCGATCGGGGAGAGGCGCGGTGTCCCGGACCGGCCGGGGCGGGGCGGGCCGCGTGTGCGGCTCCTTGACCACCACCCTGCCTCTTCGGCATGTTCGCGTCAGCGGGCGTCCTCGGTGGACTTGGCGGGGTGCACGTTGCCGACGCTCGGCAGTACCGATACCGGCGCCCGTGTGTTTCAGGCTCTGGATCTGCAGGGATGGCGGGCGACCTGCCGGCGCCGATCGGGTTGGGACGCGGTGTACGACATGGCGCGGCTGACCGATCGGGCCCGAGGAAGGTGCCGCACCAATCGCTGACGGCTGCCGAGGCTGCCGGACGCCGGCAACCTGGTCGGAGTGAAGTTGGCCGGTCGCACCGGTACCGGTGGGACCGACGCTCCGGTCATGGTGGGAGCAGGCCGGGCGCAACCCCCGGCAGGTCGCCAGGAGGATCCGGTCGCGAGTCCCTGCCGCCCGCTCGGCGGTCCGGGGGTCTCCCGCCGACGCGAGGTGCGGGTCGGGCGGCCGGATCAAGGAGAGTCGTCGTGCTCAGTGACTGCCAACGCAAGACGCGGCGCCAGGTCCAGCGCCCGCCTCGTCGTGGCCGGCTGGAGCCCACCGCGCGCCTGGACGTGGCCTACCTCGCGCTCGACGCATCCACGGTGGCTCGGCTACCCGTCCTCGGGGTCGTCCTCCTCACCGGGATCGCATCATGAGCGCGGCTGCCGCGCGCCGCGACATCGCCGACCGCGACGACATCGCCGGGCTGGTGGCCGAGTTCTACCGGCGGGCGTTCGCCGACGAGATCCTCGGCCCGATCTTCGTCGACGTCGCCCGCGTCGACCTGTTCACGCATCTGCCGGTGATGGGCGACTTCTGGGACACGGTGTTGCTGCGCACCGGGCGATACCACCGCAACGCACTCCGGCCCCACCTCGCCCTCGCGGCCGAGGTCGAGCTCACCGACACGCACTTCGCACGCTGGCTGGACCTGTGGACCGCAACGGTCGACGAGCGACACGCGGGGGCACGGGCGGAACTGGCCAAGACCCAGGCCACCCGGATAGCCGGCTCGATCCGCCGCCGGATACTCGATGCGTAGTCCGGCGATCTCGTCACCATCCAGACACGACATCCAGGCCCGGGGCACAGCGTGACCGCCGTCGAACCGAAACCGATCACCCCACACCGGTACCCGCCGGGCCGAAGGGTCAAGGGATCGCGGCTGCTGACGATGTTGGCGACCACGGACCCGAAGGACATCGCGGTCCTGTACCTGGTGACCTGCATCGGGTTCTTCATGGCCGGTGGGGCGATGGCGCTGCTGATGCGCGCGGAGCTGGCGCTGCCGCAGGCGCAGTTCCTGTCGCCCGAACAGTACAACCAGCTGTTCACGATGCACGGCACGATCATGCTGCTGCTGTATGCGACGCCGATCCTGTTCGGCTTCGCCAACTACATCGTGCCGCTGCAGATCGGCGCCCCGGACGTGGCGTTCCCACGGCTCAATGCGTTCTCCTACTGGCTGTTCCTGTTCGGTGGGCTGACGGTGCTCTCGAGCTTCCTCACCCCGGGCGGTGCGCCGGACTTCGGCTGGTTCGCCTACACCCCGCTGTCGGGTGCGATCCACTCGCCGGGAGTCGGCGCCGATCTGTGGATCACCGGTCTGATCCTCGCCGGGCTGGGCACCATCCTCGGCGCGGTCAACTTCATCACCACGATCATCTGCATGCGCGCCCCCGGCATGACGATGTTCCGGATGCCGATCTTCACCTGGAACATCCTGTTCACCGCGATCCTCATCCTGATTGCGTTCCCGGTGCTCACCGCCGCACTGTTCGGGCTACTCGTCGACCGCAAGCTCGGCGGCCACGTGTTCGACCCCGCCAACGGCGGCGTCATCCTGTGGCAGCACATGTTCTGGTTCTTCGGCCATCCCGAGGTCTACATCGTGGCGCTGCCGTTCTTCGGCATCGTCACCGAGATCATCCCGGTGTTCTCCCGCAAGCCGCTGTTCGGCTACAAGACGATGGTGTTCGCCACGGTCGCGATCACCATGCTGTCCGCGGCGGTGTGGGCGCACCACATGTACGCCACCGGCGCGGTCCTGCTGGCGTTCTTCTCCCTCACCAGCTTCCTCATCGCCATCCCGACCGGGATCAAGTTCGTCAACTGGATCGGCACGCTGTGGAAGGGAAAGATCACCTTCGAGACCCCCATGCTGTTCTCGGTCGGCTTCATGGTCACGTTCCTGTTCGGCGGCATGACCGGGGTGCTGCTGGCCTCGCCGCCGCTGGACTTCCACGTCACCGACACGTACTTCGTCGTCGCGCATTTCCACTACGTGCTGTTCGGCACGATCGTGTTCGCCACCTACGCCGGCATCTACTTCTGGTTCCCGAAGATGACCGGCCGGATGCTGGACGAGACGCTCGGCAAGTTCCACTTCTGGACCACCTTCGTCGGCTTCCACCTGACCTTCCTCGTGCAGCACTGGTTGGGCAACGAGGGCATGCCGCGCCGCTACATCGACTACCTGCCCTCGGACGGCTTCACGGCGCTGAACATGGTCTCGTCGATCGGGGCATTCGTCCTCGGCGCGTCCACGCTGCCGTTCCTCTGGAACGTGCTCAAGAGCTACCGGTACGGCCGCGTGGTCACCGTCGACGACCCGTGGGGCTACGGCAACTCGCTGGAGTGGGCGACGTCGTGCCCGCCGCCGCGGCACAACTTCACCGAGCTGCCCCGCATCCGTTCCGAGCGCCCGGCGTTCGAGCTGCACTACCCGCATCTGGTGGAGCGCTACCGCGCCGAGGCGCACGCCACCGGGGGTTCGGGCCGCACCCGGACCGCGCCGTCGGAGGTCGCCGACCACGCCCTCCACCACGACGTCGAGGACGGTCCGCGTGCTCGATGACCTGGACGCTGCGGCCGAGCTCGTGTGGGAGAACGAGGGCGGGCGCCTGCGCGCTGCGCCGCCCGAGGGAGCCTTCGAGGGATCCCGCGACGGCGCTACGTCCGGCGAGCGCGACGGCCGTGATCCACGGGGCCACGGCCGTGCCGTGGTCGAGTCGCCGCGCCCCTGACCCGATCAGCCGGCCCCTGATCAGCCACGAGCGACTCCCAGGCGACCGGCAGCCACTATATATCGTGATACGATATAAGTGAGGTAGACGCCCGCCCCCGAGTTGCGGAGACAGGCTGACGCGAAAGGGAGGTGCGTGGTGCTCGATGACCGCGAGCGGGACGTGCTCGTCGAGATCGAACGCCGGCTACTGATCGAGTACCCGGAGCTGGCCCGGTCCTTCGACGCGGTGCGCCGTCACAGGGCGCCCGATCACCGCCGAGGCGCCCGGGTGCTCACCACCGTCGCCGGGTTGACGCTCTGGGTCGCACTGTGGAGGGGTCCGCGCCCGCTGACCGACACCGAGGTCGCCATCCGCGGGGCCGCGGCCCCGTCGCGGAGGGCAGCGGAGGCTCGGGATGTCCGCGACCACGGTTCCGCGTGGCCGGGGGTCCGCACCGGAAGCGGACTCGCCCGTCGGCCGGTCCCCGAGCGCGGGAGGGCGGCCATCCGCGGCGTCTGGAGCTGCTGCGGCTGGGGGCTTGCCCGACCCGTCCACGCTTCGAGGAGGCAGGTCCGATGATCGGTGATCGCGCGATCCGCGCGCCCAGCGCGACGGCCCGGCGTCGCGAGGTGTCGTACTGGTGCGCGAACGGCCACCAGACGCGGCGGGCATGGTCCGCCGCCGCGGCGGTGCCCGAGCGTTGGGAATGTCGACACTGCGGCCTCCCGGCAGGCCGGGACGACGCTCATCCTCCAGGTCCGGCGCCCACCAAGCCGTACAAGTCCCCGCTGGACCACATGCTCGAACGCCGCTCGGAAGCCGAGTGTGAGGCGCTGCTGGCCGAGGCGTTGCAGGGCCTGCGAGCCCGTCGCCGCGCCCGCAGCAGGCTCGCCCGGCCGCATGGACCACTGCGATGACCGCACGACCGGCACGTCCCTGCACATCCACGGCCGGCGGGGAGCGCACCGACACACCCCACGTCGCCGCCGATGATCCCAACCTGGCCGTGGCGAGCTCGGCTCCGCCACGTTGCGCCGCTGAGAACGCGAGGAGCCCGAGAATGCATGATCCGCGCTACGTCCGGGTCGGGCGGGTCTACGACCGGCGCACCGTCGAGGACGGAACGCGGGTGCTGGTCGATCGGCTCTGGCCGCGCGGCCTGCGCAAGAGCCAGGCCGATCTCGACGAATGGTGCCGGCAGATCGCCCCGTCGGCGGCCCTGCGTCGGTGGTACGGCCACGACCCGGACCGGTTCGCCGAGTTCGAACGCCGCTACCGGATCGAACTTCAGGATGCCGAACGAGCCGAACCACTACGACATCTGCATGAGATCGCCCGCCGGGAGACGCTGACCCTGCTCACCGCCACCCGGGACGCCGACATCAGCGCGGCCACCGTGCTCGCGGACCTGCTCGCCGCCGAGACGGGGACCGGCTGACGGCCACCCCCACCGGCGCGGGCCTGACGGTTCGTGTGGTCACCGCCCGCCTGGTCGTCGTCAGCACACCCGCCGCCGGAAGATCTCGTCCGCGACGTTGACGGCGCTGCCGTCGACCATTCAACAACTGTTTCTTCACCTACGACAGATCGGAAGATCAATGGCCGAGGACGTGTACCCGGCGGCGACACCGCAGCTCGCCGCGCACCGCAAACAACTGGCACCGGAGATCAATGAGGCTTTCGAGAACTTCAGCCGTGCCGTCTTCGCCGAGGGCGCCCTGCCGGAGAAGACGAAACAGCTGATCGCAGTGGCGGTCGCGCACGTGACGCAATGCCCGTACTGCATCAAGGGGCACACCAGGCTCGCTCGCCGAAAGGGCGCACGGCCCGAGGAGATCATGGAGGCGATCTGGGTCGCCGCCGAGATGCGAGCCGGGGGCGCGTACGCCCATTCGACATTGGCGCTGCATGCCCTGTCGGCGCTGCATGCCGGGGGTGAGGGCGCGGCCGAACCCGCAGCGCACCGGTAGTGCGCACCACACCATGCACGGAGGAGAGGGACCATGACTGCGGCACCCGAACGGCCGGCGGCGATCGGAGGACGGTGGCCTCGCCAGCGTCCTGACGTCGACCCTGCGGAGACACAGGAATGGCGGGAGTCACTGGACGGTGTGGTCGACCACGCCGGGCGCAACCGCGCGCGCCATCTCATGCTCAGCGTGCTGCAACGGGCCCGAGAGCGGCACGTCGGCGTCCCGGGCCTGCGCAACACCGAC
Source organism: Pseudonocardia sp. (assembly GCF_050246655.1). Taxonomy (GTDB): domain Bacteria; phylum Actinomycetota; class Actinomycetes; order Mycobacteriales; family Pseudonocardiaceae; genus Pseudonocardia. The sequence continues at coordinate 14,672 of NZ_JBFWVQ010000082.1, read as the reverse complement.
TACGTCAACACAATCCCACCGAAGTCCGAGCCGGCGTTCCCCGGCGACGAGCGGATCGAACGGCGGATCCGGGCCTACATCCGGTGGAACGCCGCGATGATGGTGCACCGGGCACAGCGGCCCGGGATCGGGGTGGGCGGGCACATCTCCACCTACGCGTCGGCAGCGTCGCTCTACGAGGTGGGGTTCAACCACTTCTTCCGCGGCCACGACGCGGTGGGCGGCGCCGACCAGGTCTACTTCCAGGGCCACGCCTGCCCGGGCGTCTACGCCCGCGCGTTCCTGGAGGGCCGGCTGTCCGAGCACCGGCTCGACGGGTTCCGCCAGGAGCTCTCCCACGCCGGCGGCGGACTGCCGTCCTACCCGCACCCGCGGCTGATGCCCGACTTCTGGGAGTTCCCCACCGTGTCCATGGGCCTGGGCGGGCTCAACGCCATCTACCAGGCACGGTTCAACCGCTACCTGCACGCCCGCGGCATCGCCGACACCAGCGGGCAGCGGGTGTGGGCGTTCCTGGGCGACGGCGAGATGGACGAGCCGGAAGCCCTCGGTGCGATCGGCGTCGCCGCCCGCGAGGGGCTGGACAACCTCACGTTCGTCGTCAACTGCAACCTGCAACGCCTCGACGGTCCGGTCCGCGGCAACGGAAAGATCATTCAGGAGCTGGAGGGCGTGTTCCGCGGCGCCGGCTGGAACGTGATCAAGGTGATCTGGGGCCGGGAGTGGGACCCACTACTCGCCGCCGACACCGACGGCGCCCTGGTCGAGCTGATGAATGCCACCGTCGACGGGGACTACCAGAGCTTCAAGGCCGAGTCCGGCGCGTTCGTCCGGGAGCACTTCTTCGGCCGCGACCCGCGCACCGCGGCGATGGTCGAGGGTCTGTCCGATGCGCAGATCTGGGGCCTCAAGCGCGGCGGGCACGACTACCGCAAGCTCTACGCGGCCTACCGGGCGGCGACCGAACACACCGGCGCGCCGACGGTGATCCTGGCCAAGACCATCAAGGGGTGGACGTTGGGCGCGCACTTCGAGGGCCGCAACGCCACCCATCAGATGAAGAAGCTGACCCGCGAGGACCTGCGCGGCCTGCGCGATCGGCTCTTCCTCGACATCCCCGACGCCGCGCTGGACGAGACGCTGCCGCCGTACCACCGGCTGCGCCGCGGCTCCGACGAGCTGGCCTACCTGCACGAACGTCGCCAGGCCCTGGGCGGGTACCTGCCCGCCCGCACCGTCGGCAGTACGCCGCTGGTGCTACCGGGCGACCCGGTATACGCCGTGGCACGCCGGGGATCGGGCCGGCAGGACGTGGCTACCACGACCGCGTTCGTCCGGCTGCTCAAGGACCTGATGAAGGACCCGGAGATCGGGCACCGGTTCGTGCCGATCATCCCAGACGAGGCCCGCACCTTCGGGCTGGACGCCCTGTTCCCGTCCAAGAAGATCTACTCCCCGCACGGGCAGCGGTACCTGTCGGTGGACCGCGACCAGCTGCTGAGCTACCAGGAGGACACCGCGGGTGTCCTGCTGCACGAGGGCATCACCGAGGCCGGGTCGGTCGCCTCCTGGACCGCGGCCGGCACCTCGTACGCAACCCACGGCCAACCGATGATCCCGATCTACATCTGCTACTCGATGTTCGGCTTCCAGCGCACCGGCGACGGGTTGTGGGCAGCCGCGGACCAGCTGACCCGCGGGTTCCTGCTCGGCGCCACCGCCGGGCGCACCACGCTCAACGGGGAGGGCCTGCAGCACCAGGACGGGCACTCGCTGCTGCTGGCCTCGACCAACCCGGCGTGCCTGGCCTATGACCCGGCCTACGCCTTCGAGCTGGGCTTCATCGTGCGCGACGGGCTGCGCCGGATGTACGGGGAGCCACGGCCGGGCGAGGACCCGAACGTCTTCTACTACCTCACCCTCTACAACGAGCCGATCCCCCAGCCACCGCAGCCCGACGGCGTCGACACCGCCGGCATCCTCGCCGGGATGCACCGCTACAGCGCCGCGCCCGACGGGGACGGGCCGACCGTCCAGATCCTCGCCTCCGGCATCGCCGTGCCGGCGGCGTTGACGGCGCAGCGGCTGCTGCACCAGGACTGGCGGGTGCGCGCCGACGTCTGGTCGGTGACCTCCTGGACCCAGCTGCGCCGCGACGCCCTCGCCGCGCAGGACTGGAACCACCGCAATCCCCGCCTGCCCCCACGGATCCCCTACGTCACCCGCCGCCTGCGTGAACGCCCCGGCCCGGTGGTGGCGGTGTCGGACTGGATGCGGGCGGTACCCGACCAGATCGCACCGTTCGTGCCCGACACGTGGTCCAGCCTGGGCACCGACGGGTTCGGCCGCTCCGACACCCGCCCCGCGCTGCGCCGACATTTCGGCGTCGACGCGCCCGCGATCGTGCTCCGCGCGCTGGCGCAGCTGGTCGAGCGCGGGGATCGGGACCGCTCGGTGCTGGGCCACGCGATCAGGGCCTACCGGCGCGACGGGCACGGGCCCGCCACCTCGACGACCGGCGACGACGACCGGTCGCCTGGATGACGGGCCTGCGCGGGGAGGCGAGACGGCGATCTACGCCGGGTCGGCGGTCAGCCGCACGCAGCAGCGATCCGGTGCCGGGTCGAGTCTGGCCTGCACGCCGGGGTGTCCGAGCTCGTCGAGCATCGCGGTGATCAGGTGCAGGTTCATCCCGCACACGAGCGCCGTGTGCTCGCGCGCCAGCGCGTGGAACGGGCAGTTCGCGAGCACGACCTCGGCGCCCTCGGCGCGTGGTTCGTACCCGTGCGCGGCGAGCGCCGCGCAGAGGGAGTCGAGCGTGGCCGCGGCGCGGGGCGCGCCGGACGGACCTTGCGGGGCGCCGAGCCGATGCCCGGCGGCGGCGGCCGCGCGCTGCACCGCCTCGAGAACGGGACCACCGGTGCGGGCCGCCTCATCAACCGCGCCGGCCAGGATCTGCCCGGCCAGGTCGTAACGGCGGGGGGGCAGCGTGACCGCGACCTGCCGGTCCGAGCGCCGGTAGAGCTTCGTCGGGCGGCCCGCCCCCGGCCCGCGGCGACCGGACAGCCGCCGGAACTCGGTGTCGAGCAACCCTTCGGCGACCAGCTTGTCCAGGTGGAACTTCGCGGCGTGCCGGGGCAGGTCGACGCCGGCGGCGGCCTTGTCCCGGCTCACCGGTTCGGGCTGGGCGACGACGTAGAGGTACAGCGCCCGCCGCGCCGGCTCGGCCAGCGCGCTGACGCCGCTGACCTGCGCGACCAGGTCGTCCACCGGCCCACCACCTTCTAAAGGACATCAGTATTGACGTAAGAGATTTTCCGCTCTAACGTCAACCGTACAGTCCTTTAGAGGTTGGAGACACGATGACCACCTACCAGAGCACGCCCGCCCCGTCGGCCGGGACCAGCTCCCCGGCAGGCCGCCAGGCATTCCTGCTGCTGCGCACCGTGTTCACGGTCGCGCCGATCCTGTTCGGCCTGGACAAGTTCGTCGGGCTGCTCACCGACTGGGAGCAGTACCTGGCCCCGCAGATCGACGCCCTCATCCCCGGCACCGCGCACCAGGCGATGCTCGCCGTCGGGGTCGTGGAGATCCTCGCCGGCGTGCTCGTCGCGGTGGCGCCCCGCATCGGTGGCCTCGTCGTCGCCGCCTGGCTGGCCGGCATCATCGTCAACCTGCTGCTGCTCGGCGGGTTCTACGACGTGGCGCTGCGCGACTTCGGGCTGCTCGTGGGCGCACTCGCGCTTGCGCGGCTCGCTCCCGCGATCAGCCTCCCCGTCCACCGGACGCGGGCGTCATGACCTCGCCCGCCGCGATCGCGAAGGCCACGCCCCTGCGTGTCGTTCCCCCGCTGGAGGGGGTCGACCTTGCCGGCGCGGAACGTGCCGCCGCCGAGTTCCTGGCGGCGCTCGGCCTGGCCAGCTCCGGTGCCACGGCCGACACGCCGCGGCGGATGGCCCGGGCCTACGCCGAGATGCTCACCCCGCGCTCGTTCGACCTGACCACGTTTCCCAATGACGAGTACTATGACGAGCTGGTGCTCGCCCGCGCCATCCCGGTGCAGTCGGTCTGTGAGCACCACATGCTCCCGTTCCTCGGCGTCGCCCACGTCGGGTACCTGCCGGGGCGGCGGATCCTCGGGCTGTCCAAGCTCGCCCGGGTGGTCGAGCTGTTCGCCCGCCGCCCCCAGGTCCAGGAACGGCTCACCAAGCAGGTCGCTGACTGGCTGCACGCCCACCTGCAGCCGCGCGGCGTCGGTGTGGTGATCGAGGCCGAACACCTGTGCATGACGGTGCGAGGTGTGCGGGCCGGCGGCGCGCACACCACCACGTCGAGCCTGCTGGGGACGCTGCGCGAGGACCCCCGCTCCCGCGCGGAGTTCCTCGCCCTCACCACCTCCAGCCCGGCGACGTCCGGAGGCCGTCATGGCTGACCCGCTCGGCGACCTGACCCGCGCCGGGGTCGCGATCTGGCTCGACGACCTCAGCCGCGGCCGGCTGGCCACCGGCAGCCTGGCCCACCTGATCCGCGGATCCCACGTCGTCGGCGTCACCACCAACCCGACCATCTTCCAGAAGGCGATCAGCGGCAGCGACCACTACGACTGGCAGATCCGCGACCTGGGGGCCCGTCGTGTCGACGTCGAGAAGGCCGTCCGCGCGCTCACGGTCCAGGACGTCGCCTGGGCCTGCGACCTGCTGCGCCCGACCTACGACGCGGCCCTGGGCGTGGACGGGCGGGTGTCGATCGAGGTCGACCCGCGGCTGGCCCACGACACCGAGAAGACGGTCGTCGAGGCCCGCCGGCTGTGGTGGATGGTCGACCGCCCCAACCTGTTCGTCAAGATCCCCGCGACGACCGGCGGCCTGCCTGCCATCACGCGGTGCCTGGCCGAGGGCATCAGCATCAACGTGACGCTGATCTTCTCACAGCGTCGCTACGCCCAGGTGCTGGACGCCTTTCTCGACGGCATCGAGGCGGCCCGCGCCGCAGGCCGCGACCTCACCGGGCTGGCATCGGTCGCGTCGTTGTTCGTCAGCCGTGTGGACACCGAGATCGATCGACGCCTGGACGCTCTCGGTTCCGTCGAGGCCAAGGCGATCCGCGGCACCGCCGCGATCGCCAACGCCCGGCTGGCGTTTCAGACCTACGAAGAGGTGCTCGACTCCGACCGCTGGCATGCGCTCGCCCGGGCCGGCGCCCGGCCGCAGCGGCCCCTGTGGGCCTCGACGGGCGTGAAGGACCCGGCCTACGCCGACACCCGCTACGTCCTCGAACTGGTCGCCAGCGGCGTGGTGAGCACCATGCCCGAAGCGACCCTGCGCGCCGTGGCCGATCACGGCACCGTCCGCGGCGACACGATCCGACCCGGCTACGACGACGCAGCCCGGGTGATGACCGCGCTCGCGGACCTCGGCATCGACTACGACGACGCCATGCGCACGCTCGAGCGCGACGGCCTGGCCACCTTCCAGGCGTCCTGGGCCACGCTCGCAGAAACCGTCCAGCACCGGCTCGCCGCCGCGCGACGCGGCGGCGGAGAGGACACGCCCCGATGAGTGACTCACGCACGTTCGCCATCGTCGGCGCCGGCCTGGCCGGCGCCAAGGCCGCCGAAGCGCTGCGGGCCGAGGGCTTCGACGGACGCGTCGTCCTGCTCGGCGCCGAACCCCATCGGCCCTACGAACGGCCACCGCTGTCCAAGGGCTACCTCCAGGGCGGCGCCGACCGCGAGTCGATCTATGTCCATCTGGCGCCGTGGTACGCCGAGCACCGCATCGAGCTCCTGCTCGACAACCCCGTCACCGAGCTCGACCGCCGCGGCCACGAGCTCGTCACCGGCGACGGCGGCCGGCTGCGCTACGACAAGCTGCTGCTCACCACCGGGGCCACCCCGCGCCGGCTACCGGTACCCGGCGCGGACCTCGCACGAGTGCACTACCTGCGCAGCCTCGACGACAGCGACCACCTCAAGGCCGCGTTCGGGCCGGGAACCCGAGTGGTGATCATCGGCGCCGGCTGGATCGGCCTGGAGACCGCGGCCGCCGCCGCAACCGCCGGAGCCGAGGTCACCGTGCTCGAGCGCGCCGAGCTGCCGCTGCTGCGTGTCCTGGGACCAGAGGTGGCGAGGGTCTTCGCCGACCTGCACACCGACAACGGGGTGGATCTGCGGTGCGGGGTGACGGTGTCGGGCATCCGGCCCGCCGCTGCCGACCGATCGGCCGTCGGCACGGTACTGCTCGCCGACGGCAGCGAACTCGACGCCGACGTGGTCGTCGTCGGGATCGGCGTCGAACCGAACATCGAGCTGGCCAGGTCCTGCGGGCTGGGCGTCGACAACGGCATCCTCGTCGACAGCCACCTACGAACCTCCGACGCCGACATCCTCGCCGCCGGTGACGTCGCCAACGCCTACCACCCGCTGCTGGGCCGTCGGCTGCGCGTCGAACACTGGGCCAACGCCCTGCACCAACCGCTCGTCGCGGCCAAGACCATGCTCGGGCAGAACGCCACCTACGACCGCCTGCCCTACTTCTTCACCGACCAGTACGACCTCGGCATGGAGTACACCGGCTACACCGATCCCGACGGCGACGACCAGGTCGTGATCCGCGGCGACCTGGACGCCCGGGAGTTCATCGCGTTCTGGCTGCACCACGGGCACGTCGTGGCCGGGATGAACGTCAACGTGTGGGACGTGACCAAGCCGATCCGAGAACTGATCGTTTCCGGCGAGCGGGTCGACGCCGCCAGACTCAGCAACCCCGACGTCTCGCTGACCGAGCTCGTCCGACCCTGAACTGAACCGAACTCCTCTCAGGAAGAGGCGTCCGCCCGCAGAGCGCGCTTGCGGAGCTACCACGACCCGGACGCGACGCTCATGAACGCTCGATCCGGCCGGGCTGCGCTACGCCCCCCGACGCCTCGAGCCGATCCTCCGCACGCGCAAGGCCCTCGCCGCGCCTGTGGTGTCGGGTGAGGCACGGCGACCTGATCCGCACCCACCCCGACAGCGAGCCGACCTGAGACAAGATCGTCGCCCGCAACCTCCTCGTCGCGCTCTACGCCGACGACTACCAGGCGTCCGGCGGGCCGTCCTCGGGCCGGTCGAACGCGATGTGCAGCGGTGCGAGGTCGAGGTCGGGGTGTTCGGCGGCGAACGTGGCGAGGCGCTGCCTGACGGCTGGTCGTTCCCATGACGGCGCGACCTGCGCGCAGCGTGTCATCGCCGAGGTGGCCTCGTCGGTGGAGGCCCGGGTTCGCGTCCGCCCGCACATATCCCGTGGCGCTCGCACACACGGTCTGCGGTGTGTGCAGACACCGACGGGTGTGTGCCACCGCTGGCACGTATGTGCGACCGTGCCCGCCTGACCGGTCCATTCAGTCGCGACGTGCTGCCCCTTGCCGTGGGCCGGCCAACCGCGTTGCCACCGGCTAGCGAACTCTGCGTCCGGTCTCCTGACACGAGTAGCCCCCGAGCATCTCGACGCCTGCCCGGAAGTCGGCACGCGCGAGAAGGGCCCACAGCGGGGCGAGCAGTTCGTCGTCGACGAGCTCGGATCGGAGCACGAGGTCGTACGGCTCGCGCGCGACGGGGACGAAGTCGAGGCCGAAGGCGCGAGCAGCGGCCAGGATGCCCATCCCGGCGTCGGCTCGCCCGGCCGCGACGGCCGCGGCCACCGCGAGGTGGGTGTGCTCCTCACGGGTGTACCCGGAGACCTGCGCCGGATCGAGCCCGCGCCGGGACAGCTCGTGGTCGAGGAGCACGCGGGTGCCGGCGCCGCGCTGGCGGTTCACGTACCGCACCTCGGGACGGACCAGGTCGTCGATACCGGTGATCCCGGCCGGGTTCCCGGGCGCGACGAGCAGGCCCTGGTCACGATGGACGAGCCGGATGACGGCGATGTCCGCTCCGGCGAGGAGGCGGTCCACGTACGGCAGCGTGTACTCGCCGGTGGCCGGATCGAGCAGGTGCGAGCCGGCGAGGTGACACAGCCCGTCACGCAGGGCGACCAGGCCGCCGAGCGACCCGACGTTCGACGACGCGAGCGTGACGAGCGGATCCGCTGCCCGCAGCGCGGACGCCGCGACGTCGAGCACGAGATCGTGGGAGCCGATCGCGACGATCGTGCGTCCGATCTCCCCGAGTCCGCGGAGCAGCTCGACGCGGACCTCCTCGCCGGCATGGTGGCCTTCGAGACCTGCCGGAACCACGAGCAGACCGTCGGCCCGGACGAGCGAGGTGAGCACGCCCGCTCCGCGGGGGAGTGGCGTGGCGACTATGCCGTTACCTGGGCCGCCGCCGACGCGGCCGAGCCGGACCCGCACCCAGTCGTCGGCGCCGATCGTCGAGGCGAGCTTGCGGGCCAGCCGCGCGGACGTCGACGGGCGTTCCAGTGGCGCAACGCCCTCCAGGGCGGCGAGCATCGGAGCGGCGAAGATGTCGAAGGTCAGGGCCGCGGACACCGGATAGCCGGGCGCGCCGAGCACCGGTGTGGCCTGCGCGCCCGTGGCGGGCGCCACGGTGCCGAGCACGACGGGGTGACCCGGCCGTACGGCGACGCCGTGCACGGCCAGCGTGCCGGCCGCCGCGACGACCCGGGCGGTGTAGTCGTCGCGTCCGGCACTCGAACCGGCGACGAGGATCACCAGGTCGGCCGCCACAGCGGCCTCGCGCAGCGCGGCGGTGATCAGGTCGGGATCGTCGGCGACGATGTCGGTCACCTGTGCCTCGCACCCGATTTCGCGGGCCTGCGCGGCGAGCATCAACGAGTTCGTGTCGAGGATCTCGCCCGGAGCGGGTTCGGTGCCGATCGGGCGGATCTCGTCGCCGGTCGGGACGATCATCACCAGCGGCCTGCGACGCACCACCAGCTCGACGGCGCCGGCCGCCGCGCAGGCGGCCGCGTCGACCGGCCGCAGCCGGTGTCCCTCGGGAAGGAGCAGCTCGGTCGCGCTGATGTCCTCGCCGATCGAGCGGACGTGCTGGTAGGGCGGGACGGCAGCGCGGAGCTCGGCGAGTCCGTCCGCCGTCCGGTGCACGTGCTCGCGCATCACGACGGCGTCGTAGCCGGAGGGGAGCGGGTCGCCGGTGTCGACCACCTCGAACTCGCCGACCGCCAGGAGGAGCGGGGTGGTCTCGGTGGCCCGCGTCGTCGATGCGGCCAGCACGGCGATGCCGTCCATGGCCGCGGAGTCGAACGCCGGTGAGGACCGCCGCGCCCAGACCGGTTCGGCCGTGACGCGGCCGACCGCCTCGCCGACCGGGACCCGGACAGTGCCCACCCGCTCCGGGCACCCGTCCGCGGCGCAGGCGTGCTGCCAGGCGGCGACGGCCTGCGCCGCCGGGACGTCGGAGATGAACGGGCTGGCCGGTCTCATGGGTCGGACGGTATCCCCGGTCGCGCGGGTCAGCGGTACAGGACGACCTCGACCTCGCTGTCGGCGTCCAGACCGGTCGCCGGTTCGGGGACCACGACGTAGCCGTCGGCGCGGGTGAGCACCGAGAGCAGCGCCGACGGTCCGAAGAGCGGTTCCGCCACCTCGCCGCGGACGCGCACCTGGACGATGTCGACCCGGCCCGCCGCCGATGCCAGGTCGCGCGACAGGCGGGCCCGCGTCGTCGGCTCCGGTGGTGGCGCGGCGCAGCCGCCCAGCCGCCACACCAGCGGGGCACCGACCAGGCGGAAGACGACGAGCGCTGAGAGCGGGTTGCCGGGCAGGCCGATGAGCGGCACACCGCCGCACTCGGCGAGGAGCGTCGGTTTCCCGGGTTTGAGTGCGAGGCCGTGACACCAGATCGTGCCGAGTGCGGCCACTGCCCCGGCGGTCTCGTCGCGCGCGCCGACCGACGACCCGGCCGAGACCACGACGAGGTCGGCCCCGATCGAAGCGCTGCCCAACGCGTCGCGCAGGACCCTCTCGAGGGCGACGCGGTCGTCGGGGACGATGCCGACGACGACCGGTTCACCGCCGGCCTCCGTGACGAGCCCGGCGAGTGCCGAAGCGGTGGCGTCGCGCACCTGCCCGGCGGCTAGCACCGGCGTGGCCGAAGGCACGACCTCGTCACCGGTGGAGATGATCGCCACGCGCGGGCGGGCGTGCACGTCCACCGCGCCGACCCCGGCGGCGGCGAGCAGCCCGAGCTCGGCGGACCGCAGCGGCCGCCCGGCGGTGATCAGCGTGGCACCGGAGGCGACGTCCTCGTCGGCCCGGACGAGCCCGGCGCCGGGCGCCACGGGCCGGGTGACCTCGATCGAGCCCGGCATCGTCGCGGCGGTGTACTCGACCATGACGACGGCGTCGGCCCCTTCCGGGAGCACGGCGCCGGTCGGGACGGCCACGCATCCGCCGGGCGGCACCGTGACGGTCGGGGCCGCGCCCATCCGGACGGCCCCGGCGAGGTCGAGGTAGGTCGGCAGGCCCTCGGAGGCACCGTAGGTGTCGGCGGCACGCACCGCGTACCCGTCGACGGTCGAGCGTGGGAAGCCCGGCAGCGCCTCGGGAGCGAGGACGTCGGCGGCCGGTACCCGGTGCAGCGCGGCGGCCAGCGGGACGGACTCGATCGTCGTCCGCCGCGTGGGCCGGAACCCGGCGAGCGCGTCGGAGACGGTCCGGGCGGTGAAGAACTCCCGTCCGGGCCGGATCGTCAGGTCGCTCATCGAGCTCCCTCGCTGCGCTCGGTCGCCCGCTTCGCGGACGCGCGGTGTCGATGGTTCGCTCGCCGAGGCTCGCTCACCGCTCCGGCTGTTCCGACGCCCCGTCCGGTCTGGGCTGGTCGCGCGCCGCCGCACCGCCCTTGTCCAGGCCGAGCACGCTGACGACCGGTCCCAGCGCCACCTGCCCGAGACCGCAGATCGAGGTCTTGCGCATGGCCTCCTCCAGCCGCAGGATCTGCCCGCGCTGCGCGTCGTCCAGCCGCGTGGCGCCGGACTCGACGACCCCGCGTAGCAACTCGTGCGCCTTCGTGGAGCCGACCCGGCACGGCACGCACTTGCCGCAGGACTCGTTGCGGAAGAACCGGAGGACGTTCGTCGAGGCCGCGAGCAGGTCGGTGCCCCGGGCCAGCACGACCACGGCCCCGGAGCCGAGCATGGTGCCGGCCTCGGCGGCCGCGCCGAAGTCGAGCCGCATGTCGAGCTGGTCGGGCCCGATGAAGTTCGACGACGCCCCGCCCGGCTGCACGGCCCCGACGGCGGCGCCGCCGGTCACCCCACCGGCCAGGTCGATCAGCTCGCGGACCGTCGTACCCATCGGGACGCAGTACACGTCGGGCCGCTCGACGTGCCCGGAGACGGCGAAGAACTTCCACCCGACCGACTCATCGACGCCCTGATCGGCCCACCACTGCGCGCCACGCTGCACGATCACCGGCACGTCGGCGAACGTCTCGACCGAGTTCATCAGGGTGGGGCGGCCGTGCAGGCCGTAGTTGCCGGGGAACGGGGGCTTGTTGCGGGGCTCGCCGCGGTGGCCTTCCATGCACTCCAGCAGCGCGGTCTCCTCGCCGAGGATGTACCCGCCGGGGGAGACGAACACGTCGACGTCGAGCCGGCGGCCGCTGCCGCACGCATCGGGTCCGACGACCCCGGCCGCGCGGAGTGCCTCGATCTCGGTGCGCAGCACCTCTTCCTCGGGGCCGTACTCGTGCCGGATGAAGACCCAGCCCTCCTCGGCGCCGACCACCGCCATGCCCAGGAGCAGCCCTTCCAGCACGAGGTGCGGCTGGGTGGCCAGGATCTGGCGGTCCTTGAAGGTGCCGGGCTCGGACTCGTCGGCGTTGCAGACGGCGTACGTGGTGCCCGCCATGCGGCGGACGAGCTCCCACTTCTGGCCGGTGGGGAAGCCGGCACCGCCCATGCCGCGGAGGCCGGACTCCTTCAGGGTGGCGACGATGTCGTCGGCGTCGAGTGCACCGTCGAGCAGCGCTCGCAGGGTCGCGTAGCGCTCGCCGACGCCGGAGCCGGCGGGATACGGGTCGTTGGGCCACGGCTCGTCGCGAGTCTGCGCGGTGGCCCGGCCGGCGCTGTCCACGCGGGCGTCCTCGACGACCGCGTCCACCTCGTTCATCTGGACGGGACGCTCGTTCACCGCCGCGGCCGGTGCGATGTCGCAGCGGCCCAGGCACGACACCTCGACCAGTTCGACGTCGGTGTCGTCGCCGTAGCGCTCCTTCAGCTCCGCCAGCCGGGCGTCCCCGTCCCGCAGGAAGCAGGCGAGGTCGTGGCAGACGTGCAGCGCGACCTTCGCCGGCGGCGAGGTGCGGAAGTGCGGGTAGAACGAGATCAGGCCCTCGATCTCGTAGCGTGGCCGCCGGGCGTCGCGTGCCAGCTCCTCCAGCTCCTCGCGGGGCAGCCAGCCGACCCTGGCCTGGATCGCGTTGAGCGCCGGGATCAGCGAGGGACCGGGAAACTTCCCGGCCCGCGCCTCGACCCCCGGGACCCGCCGCGACCGGACCTCGGCGGCGTGGTCGGTCACCTCGGTCATGCGCGGTCTCCCTGCGTCTTGTCGACTCCGGCGGTTCCCGAGTACGACATGCCGAGCGGCTCCACCTGGACCGCGCAGAACTTGAACTCGGGGATCTTCCCGAACGGGTCGATCTCGTCGATCGTCAACAGGTTCGCGGCCGCCTCCCGGAAGTGGAACGGGATGAAGCAGTTGCCCAGCTGCTCGCGGTGGCTGACGCGCACGAGCAGCTCGATGGCCCCACGCCGTGAGCGGGCCCGCACCATCTCCCCGTGGGACAGCCCGCGATCGGCGGCGTCCTTCGGGTGCATGTAGACCTCGGCGACCGGGGCGATCGTGTCGAGCGCGAACGACCGGCGCGTCATCGATCCGGTGTGCCAGTGCTCGAGCAGCCGGCCGGTGTTGAGCACCAACGGGTACTCGGCGTCGGGCAGCTCCCTGGGCGGGAGCCATTGCGCTGGGACGAGGTGGGCCAGCCCGTCGTCGGTGTTGAACTTCTCGTCGAACATGACGATCGTGCCGTCGGAATGCTCCGGGTCGGCGTTGGGATAGAGCTTCCCGGACGGCCCGAGATTGGCGTAGGAGAGGTTGGTGTAGCTCGGCATCAGCGGGACCATCTCGTCGAAGACGTCGTTGGGTGCGCCGTAGTTCCAGTCGAGCCCGATGCGCCGCGCGATGTCCTGGACGATCTCCCAGTCGGCACGGGCCTGCCCCGGCGGGTCCAGCACCTTGCGGCCGAGCTGCACGCGCCGGTCGGTGTTGGTGTACGTGCCGTCCTTCTCCAGGTAGGAGGTGGCCGGCAGGATCACGTCGGCGAACTCGGCGGTCTCGGTCAGGAAGATGTCCTGCACCACCAGGAAGTCCAGCGCCGACAGCGCCCTGCGCACCTTGTTGATGTTGGGGTCGGACAGGAACGGGTTCTCCCCGAGCATGTACATCCCGCGCACGCCCTCGGGCTCCAGCACCGACTTGATGATCTCGGTGACGGTGAGACCCCGGTTCGGGTTCAGCGGGGTGCCCCACGCCTCCTCGAAGCGGTGCTGCACGGCGTCGCGGTCGACCCCCTGGTAGTCGGGGTAGAACATCGGGATCAGGCCCGCGTCCGAGGCGCCCTGTACGTTGTTCTGCCCGCGCAGCGGGTGCAGGCCCGTCCCCGGTCGCCCGACGTTGCCGGTGATCGAGCACAGCGCGATGAGGCAGCGGGCGTTGTCGGTACCGGTGGTGTGCTGGGAGATCCCCATCCCCCAGTAGACGACGGCCGCGCCGGCCTCGCCCCAGGTACGCGCGACCTCCCGGATCGTGTCGGCGTCGACATCGGTGATCTGCGCGGCTCGTTCGGGTGGATAGTCGGCCACCGTCCGCGCCAGCTCGTCGTAGTTCGACGTGCGGTTCGCCACGAACTCGGCGTCGATCAGCCCGAGCCGGATGATCTCGTACATGAGCGAGTTGTAGAAGGCCACGTCGGTGCCGGGCTTGAGCTGCACGAAGATGTCGGCGTGCTCGGCGACCGTCGACGCGCGCGGGTCCACGTAGATGATCTTCGCGCCCCGTCGGCGGGCCTGCTTGAAGAACGAGCTGGCCACCGGGTGGTTGGCGGTCGGGTTGGAGCCGGTGATGATCACGACGTCGGCGTTGGCGACGTCGCCGTAGGTCGTGGACACGGCGCCCGAGCCGACGCCCTCGAACAGCGCGGCGACCGACGATGCGTGGCACAGCCGCGTGCAGTGGTCGACGTTGTTGGTGCCGAACCCGGTCCGGATGAGCTTCTGGAAGAGGTACGCTTCCTCGTTGGAGCACTTCGCCGAACCGAACCCGGCGATCGCATCCGGTCCGCCGGCCGCGTGGATCTCGGTGAGCCTGCGCGCGATCAGGTCGAGGGCCTCGTCCCAGGTGGCCTCGCGGAAGTGCGGCATCACCTCGTCGTAGTCGACGAGGCCGCCGGGCTTGCGGCCCCTGTCCTTGCCCGGGCGGCCGTCCTTGCGGCCGCCGCCGCTGCGGTTGCCGCCGTCCCCGCCCCGGCCCCGGTCGTTGTCGGTGCGGTCGTTGTAGGTGCCGCCACGGCCGTCGCCGCGCACGTCGGCCGACAGCGGGCCCTTCGGGTAGGACGAGGCGATCCGGATGAGCGGCACGGTGAGCCGCTGCGGGGAGGCCGAGTAGTCCCAGCCGTAGCGACCCTTGACGCACAGCCTGCTCTGCGAGCCCGGCTG